>PHCQ01000038.1 GCA_002840835.1 Betaproteobacteria bacterium HGW-Betaproteobacteria-16
ATCCGGTGATTCGTCACCCGATGCATCCCCGACAGGCGATGAGCACACGGTGTCGGAAGCAACGGTCGATGACGCGTCTGACCTTGAGGACACGGAGACTTCCCTGGAGGCATCACCTGAAGATGCCGATGAAGAGGCTTCAGAGATCCCCGAGACATTGACTTCGGCAGCACCGCGTCAGGAAGTCGCGTTCGTGATGGACAACCTGCCGGATGTTGACACTTTGATCGGTGGTATTCGCGAAGACGTCGAGGTGGTGATGCTGAATGGGCAGAGCGATGGCCTTGCGCAGATGGCGGACTATCTGGAAGGCCGCGAAGGCGTCGATGCCATCCATCTGCTGAGCCACGGCTCCGACGGCACGTTCGAGCTAGGGAACACCTGGTTGAATGCTCAGAATGTTGGCCAGCACAGCCAGGCGCTGGATGCCATTGGCGCTGCACTGGCAAGCGATGGCGACATCCTTATTTATGGTTGCGATACCGGCGAAGGCACACAGGGCGCGACGCTGCTTGGCGAGCTGTCCCGCCTGACTCAGGCCGATGTGGCTGCCTCCGATGACGCAACGGGGGCAGCTAGCAAAGGTGGCGATTGGGTGCTTGAGAGTCGCACGGGCCAGGTGGAATCCCAGCCTCTGCAAGTCACCGCCTATGACGCCTTGCTCGCCGCCCCAGCAGACGAGAACTACGACGATGATGCTTCAGGAACCGTATTCAATAGCAATACCTTTGATCTAGACGGCATTCGCTATGTGCTGACGGGTACAGGCACTTACGAAACTTCTATTGAGGATAGTGGTATCAGTCCGGGCGTTAACAATGGTCTGATGTTTGACTTTTCGAATGCCAACCCGGATGGAATAGGAGGACTATCCAGTGTCACCATCTCTGCGGTAGATGGCAGCGCCTTCAACCTGGCAGGGATCAGTTTCCTCATCTATGACCTTGGAACCTATGGCACATCGTCCTCCGTCACGCTGACAACCAGCTCAGGTGGAATACTGGGGCCCTTTGCCCCCAACGGCTCGAGCGGTAATATTCAGCATCTGGACTTGTCTGGAAATACCGACTTCCAGAACATCACCAGCTTCACTTTCTCAGGCACCCACCTGATACTCGAAGTCGACAACCTGGATTTCGAGGAGGCTGTTCCTCCTAACACCACGCCTGTCATCGGCAACCTCAACTTTGACAGCGTAGCCTGGGCCGGTGTCGGCAGCACGGTAGGGCTTGATGCCGGCGGCAACGCCGCGCTGAGCGACACCGAGCTGGGTGCGCTCAATGGCGGCAACGGTGATTGGTCAGGCGCCAGCTTGTCGGTACAACGCCCGGGCACGGCAGTCGGCAGCGACACCCTCGGTTTCGATCTCTCGGGCGCGCTCTTCACCGTCAGTGGCAGCAATCTGCAATCAGGCGGCCAAACCTTCGCCACCTACACCAATACCGGCGGCGCGCTGACCATCAACTTCACCAGCAGTGGCACCACGGCGACGACAGCCCTGGTCAACGATGTGGCGCAGCGCATCACTTACCGCAGTGACACGCCTGCGGGCGATGCCACGCTGCGCTTCACACTGAGCGACGGAACGGCGAGCACGACAGCCGACGTGACGGTGACCAGCGACACCATCTATGTCACCAACACCACCGACACGGCCACGATCAACGTGAGCAACGGGGTGAGCTTCAGCGAAGCGGTGGCCATCGCCGCGGCCGATGCCACTGGCAGCCAGACCATTGTGTTTGACAGCACACTCGCCAGCACAGCGCTCACCATCAACAGTGTGAGCCTGAATGAGAGTCTGACGTTTGACATGGATGCCGCCAGCGGCATGTCGTTGGGCAGTGGCACCCTCACGCTCGGTGCTGCGACCACCCAGACATTCACCAACGGGGCAGGCGATACCGCCACGATTTCCGGCGTGATTGCAGGAAGCGGTGCATTCACCAAAGCCGGGGCAGGGGCACTCAATTTTTCTGGAACCAATACCTACTCGGGCGCGACCACGGTGTCTGCCGGCACTTTGAACGTCAGCGGCGGCAGTGCCATTTCCAACAGCAGCAGTGTCTCGGTCGCCGGAGGTGCCACGCTCGCACTTTCCAGCAATGAGGCCATCGGCAATCTGTCCGGGGCGGGCGCCATCACGCTCGGCACCAATACGCTGACCACGAACCAGACCGCCGACACCACCTTCTCTGGCAGCATCAGCGGCACCGGCGGGCTGACGGTGAACCAGACTGGCGCCGCCACCTTTGCGCTGACGCTGTCCGGCAGCAATACCTACACCGGCAACACCATCGCGATGAACTATGGCTCGCTCAGGCTGGATGGCGATGCCTCGGTGTCCAGCAGCAGCCAGTTGCGCGCCAATGGCAACAGCGTCATCACCCTGCTGTCCGACCAGACCGTAGGCAGCCTGTTCAGCAACAATGCCGGTGCCACCATCAACCTCGGCGCCTATACCCTGAGCGCCGGGGGCGACAACATCACCACCACCGTGTCCGGCGTGATTTCCGGTACCGGCAACCTGGTGAAGCAGGGCAGCGGCACCATGACGCTCACCGGCACCAACACGTATTCAGGCAACACCACGGTGTCGGCCGGCACGCTGTCGGTGGCCAGTGACAGCAACCTCGGCAGCAACACTGTGACGCTCGCGGCGGGCTCCACGCTGGACATCACCGGCGCCACCACCATCGACAACACCATCGCGCTCAGCGGCAATGCCACGGTCAGCAATTCGGCGGATGCCACGTTGTCCGGCGTCGTCAGTGGCGCCAGCAACCTCACCAAATCCGGCGCTTCCACGCTGACGCTTTCGGGCAGCAACACCTATTCGGGCACCACCACCGTCAGTGCAGGCACCTTGTCTGTCGCCAGCGACGCCAATCTCGGTAGCGGAGCAGTGAATCTCGCCAGCGGCAGCACGCTGGCCATCACGGGCGCCACCACCATCGACAATGCCATCGCCCTGACCGGCAACGCCACCGTCAGCAACTCGGCCAACGCCACCCTGTCCGGCATCATCAGCGGCGCCAACAACCTCACAAAGGCTGGCGCCGCCACGCTAACGCTGTCGGGCTCCAACACCTATTCGGGCACCACCACGGTCAGCGCGGGCACCCTGAGTGTGGCCAGCGACGCCAATATTGGCAGCGGCGCGGTGAATCTCGCTGGCGGCAGCACGCTCGCCATCACGGGCGCCACCACCATCGACAATGCCATTGCGCTGACCGGTAACGCCACGGTGAGCAACTCGGCCATTGCCACACTGTCCGGTGTGATCAGCGGCGCCAACAACCTCACCAAGTCGGGCGCCTCCACGTTGACGCTGTCGGGTGCCAACACCTATTCGGGCACCACCACTGTCAGCGCGGGTGCCTTGAGCGTTGCCAGCGACAGCAACCTCGGCAGCGGCACGCTGATCCTGGCCAGCGGCAGCACGCTGGCCGTGACGGGCGCCACCACCATTGACAACGCCGTCACCCTCAGCGGCGGCACCGCCACCGTCAACACCTCGGCCAATGCCACTTTGTCCGGCAACGTCAGCGGCGCGGGCGGGCTGAGCAAGGCCGGCGCCGCCGCGCTGACGCTCAGCGGCACCGACGGCTACACCGGCGCCACCAGCGTTGTCGCTGGCAGCCTGTTCGTCAATGGCGCCTTGTCCGCCACCTCGAGCACCACAGTGTCGTCCGGCGCCACCCTGGGAGGCAGCGGCAGCATTTCCAGCAGCGTCACGGTCAACAACGGCGGCACGCTTTCACCCGGCAACGGTGGGGCCGGCACCCTGACGGTCAACGGTGACCTCACCATGGCCGCGGGCAGTACGCTGGCTGTGGAGATCAATGGCACCACGGCGGGCACGCAATATGACCAGGTCATCGTCAATGGCGCGGTTGACGTCAGCGGCGCCACCTTGTCCGCCACGCACGGCTACTCGCCGGGCAGCGGCGACAGCCACATCATCATCGTCAACGACGCGGCCGATGCCGTGACCGGCAGCTTCAGCGGCCTCGCCGAGGGCGCCACCGTCGTTGCCGGTGGCAATGGCACGGTGCTCACCGCCAGCTACATCGGTGGCACCGGCAACGAAGTCACCCTGACCGCCCCGGTGAACCCGACGGTCAGCTCCGTGTCCTCGATTTCGGGCGACAGCACCTACAGGGTTGGCGACACCATCGTCATGGTGGTGAACTTCAGCGAGGCCGTGTTCCTGAGTACCGGCACCATCCAGCTGATGCTGGAAACCGGCACAACCGACCGCGCAGCCACCTACCTCGCAGGCAGTGGCAGTTCGTCCCTCTACTTCAGCTACACGGTGCAGGAAGGCGACCTCTCGTCCGACCTTGACTTCACCGGCACCACCGCGCTGGTGGCCAATGGCGACACCATCCAGAGCGGTAGCTTCATCGACGCGAACCTCACCCTGCCCACCCCTGGCACAGCCGGTTCCATCGCTGCAAACAATGACATCGTGATTGATGGTGTGCGCCCCACGGCCAGCATCGTCGTGGCCGACACGGCACTCGCAGTCGGGGAAACCTCCACCGTCACCATCACCTTCAACGAGGCCGTCACAGGCCTCGCCATTGGTGACTTCACGGTCGCCAATGGCGTGCTGAGTGGTCTTTCCAGCGGTGACGGCGGCATCACCTGGACGGCAACCCTGACGCCGACGGCCAGCATCACCGATACGAGCAACCTGATCACGCTGGACAACACCGGCGTGGCGGACGCCGCTGGCAACACCGGCACGGGCACCACCGACTCCAACAATTACGCCATCGACACCCTGCGTCCGACCGCCAGCATTGTGGTGGCCGACACTGCGCTGGCTGCAGGTGAAACCAGCACAGTGACGATCACCTTCAATGAAGCTGTCAGCGGCCTCGCCATCGGTGATTTCACGGTCGCCAATGGTGTGCTGAGCGGTCTTTCCAGCGGTGACGGCGGCATCACCTGGACGGCAACCCTGACGCCGACGGCCGGCATCACCGATACGAGCAACCTGATCACGCTGGACAACACCGGCGTGGCGGATGCCGCAGGCAACACCGGCACGGGCACCACCGACTCCAACAACTACGCCATCGATAGCCTGCGCCCCACGGCCAGCATCGTGGTGGCCGATACTGCGCTGGCTGCAGGTGAAACGAGCACAGTGACGATCACCTTCAACGAAGCCGTCAGCGGCCTCGCCATCGGTGATTTCACGGTCGCCAATGGTGTGCTGAGCGGACTTTCCAGCGGTGACGGCGGCATCACCTGGACGGCGACCCTGACACCGACCGCGAGCGTCGAAGACACCAGCAATCTGATCACCCTGGACAACACCGGCGTGGCAGATGCCGCTGGCAACACCGGCACGGGCACCACCGACTCCAACAACTACGCCATCGACACCCTGCGTCCGACAGCCAGCATTGTGGTGGCCGATACTGCGCTGGCTGCAGGTGAAACGAGCACGGTGACGATCACTTTCAACGAGCCGGTCAGCGGTCTCGACATCGGCGACTTTGCGGTGGCCAACGGTTCACTGAGTGGTCTTTCCAGCGGCGACGGCGGCATCACCTGGACGGCCACCCTGACGCCGACAGCCAGCACCCAGGACGCTACCAACCTGGTCACCCTGGATCACACCGGGGTGATGGATGGGGCGGGCAACATCGGTAGCGGCACCAGCGACTCCAACAACTACGCCATCGACAGCCTGGCGCCTTCGGGTGCCAGCTTCTCGCTGCAAGGCAGCCCGGTCTCCGATGCCTCGACGGTGAGCTTTGTGCTGCGCCTGACCGAGCCGGTGAGCGGTCTTGACCTGGCCGACTTCCAGCTCAATGCAAGCGGCGGTGCGACTGGAACCATCACCGGTATTCAGGCCACGGACGCCCAGACTTATGTCATCACGGTGTCTGGTATTCAAGGGCAGGGAAACCTGGGTGTGGTGCTCGTTGCGACCGGCAGCGGTGTGCAGGACGCGGCGGGCAATCCGCTGACGGTGGATGTCGTCTCCGGGCTTCACACCGTGGCGCCGGTCGTCGAGCCTGCTCCCGAGCCGGCCCCTGCGCCCGCACCGGCGCCTGCGCCGCCGGTTGCTGCACCTGCGAGTCCCGTGCCCACGGCTCCGTTCGTCGCCCCCGCGCCACCTCCCTTGACCCCTTTGCCCGTCGGTGGAGGGAGCGTCCCCATGCCGGTACTGGCGCCGACCCCATTGATCGTTTCCGACGCACTCACCACCTGGGCCGGGGGCGATGGCGCCACGGCTTCGTCGCTCTCAGGGGTGATGCCTGTCGGCATCTCCGGGGTGCTGGGCCCCACGGGCCTGAGCGACATGTCTGGCGCAGGATGGGAGCGTGACGGCCAGCGTTGGTCGACGCCTTTCGGGGCCACCGACGTGGCCGGTACCGCGGCCATGGGCATGCCGATGGTGGGCAGGCAGGATGCGGTCGAATTGCGCGCTGGACAACCCGTCGAATACACGGTTCCGCTGGGGGCGCTGATGGGCGATGACCTGATGCGAAGGTCCTCCATGCTGATCGAGGTGAGGCAGACGGATGGCCGCCCGCTGCCGTCATGGCTGCGTTTTGACCCGGTGACCGGCAAGTTCTCCGGTGTGCCTCCGGCTGGCTTCAGCGGCACGTTGCGTCTGGAACTGAGTGTTCAGGATGGGCAGGGTGAGCGCAGGACCCTGATGCTGGAGTTTGCGGTCCAGAGCGGTCGCGCAGACGAGCGCGGCGATGCAGGGCAGGATGCCGGTCAACCGTTGCCTTCTGCACAATGGCTGTCGTTGCAGGCCCAGTGGTCTGCACATGGCCGGGGTGCCCTGGAATCACAGGCGCATGCGTTGGTGAATGCCCTGCAGGCGCCTGTTTCAGCATCCTGAGCCTGGATGCCAATAAGCAGTCAATCATGAATTTCAAACTCAAGGATCGATACATGACCCACAAGCGTCTCCTTTTGCGACCACTTGCAGCAGCTTGTGCACTGATAGTGCTGGCGGGTTGTGCGACCAGCACCCAGCCCATCTCCATGGAAGAGCGCAAGCAATCGCTGCGCGAACAACGGGTAGCCCTGGTGCAGAACCAGGAGCCGCTGAGCGGACCGGTCACACTGGAGGAGGCCCTGGCCAGGGCGCTGAAGTACAACCTCGACTCCCGTGTCAAGCTGATGGAAGAGGCACTGGCCATGCGCCAGTTTGATCTGTCGCGGGTCGATCTGTTGCCCAGGCTGACCCTGGCTGCCGGGTACACCTCGCGCGACAACGATCTCGCCTCGTCTTCCCAGGACTTTTTCACGGGTGAGCAGTCGCTCGTGCCATCCATCTCTTCGGAGAGACAGAGAACAGCGATCGATCTTGGGTTGTCGTGGAACGTGCTCGACTTTGGCGTGAGCTACTACCAGTCCCAGCAAAACGCAGACCGCCTGCTCGTGGCGCAGGAGCGGCGCCGAAAGACCGTGCACCAGGTGATGCAGCAGGTTCGGCAGGCCTACTGGCAGATGGCGGGTGCGCAGATGATGGAGCAACGCCTTCAGGAGATCATCTCGGATGCTCGCAAGGCGCTGGTCGATTCCCGCAAGGTCCAGGCAGAGCGTCTGGTGTCGCCCATGGAGACCCTGGGTTACCAGCGCCAGCTGCTGGAGATCATTCGGCAGCTGGAGTCGGTCAACGACGAGCTGTCGCAGGCACGCCCCCGGCTGGCGTCGCTGATGAACATGGAACCCGGCGTGTCCTTCGAGGTGGTGGTGCCGCAGGACAGACAGATCCATCGCCTGGCGATGACGGTGGAACAGGTGGAAGAGGCCGCCCTGCTGCACCGCCCCGAATTGATGGAGGCGCGCTACAACGAACGCATTGGTGTGCTGGAAACGCGCAAGGCCATGGCCCGCCTGATGCCGGGCATCGAGTTCTCGGTCGGCGCTCACCACGACAGCAACGACTTCCTGGTGAACAAGAGCTGGCGCGACGCCGGACTGCGGGTGAGCTGGAATCTTCTGAACGTGCTCAATGCGCCTGCCATCAAGGGCGCTGCAAAGGCGCAGGAAGAGCTGGCGCGCCACCAGCACATGGCGCTGTCCATGGCTGTGCTCACGCAGAGCCATGTGGCCTACCGGAACTACCGTGGTCTGCTGGGCCAGCACGAACTGGCCCAGGAGCTCAACCAGGTTGAACGGCAGATCCTGGAGCAGACCCGCAATGCCACACGCTCCAACATGCAGGGCCGTCTGCAGGAGGTTCGGGTGGCCGCCAGTGCGCTGGTCGCTGAGCTTCGCGATCACCACAGCTATGCATCGTTGCAGGGGGCGTACGGCCAATTGCTGGCGACGATCGGCTGGGACCCTCTGCCTGCCGAGCTTGAGCGTCGTGACCTTGCCGGGCTCAGGCAGGGCCTGCGCGAAACCGATGCCAAGTGGGTTCGCCTGCTGGGAGGCGGGTCCTGATGCTGATGGCGAATGTTGGTCTGCGCCTTGTTGCCCGTGTGCTGGTGGGCTGCTGCCTCTTGGCGCAGGCGCCGTCTCTGCTGGCACAGTCCGCGGCCGGAACCGATCAGGACGGCCGTATCCGGGTTCAGCTGACGGCGCTGAATGAACTGGTTGTCTCCAGCGAGGTGGCTGCCCGGATCGAGCGCATTGCCGTGCGCGACGGCGACGCTTTTCGTTCGGGGGCGCTCCTGGTGTCCTTTGACTGTCGCACGCTGGAAGCACAGCTCGAAAAGGCCAAGGCCAGCAGAGACGGAGCCCGGCACCAGATGGACACCGTCCAGCGCCTGGCGGAACTGGACTCTGTGGGCAAGCTGGAAGCAGACCAGGCCCAGGCCAAGGCGCGCGAAACGGCGGCCGAGGTCCAGGTGGTCCAGAGCACGTTGGGCAAGTGCCGGATATCCGCGCCGTTCTCCGGGCGGGTGGTACAGCGATTGGCATCGGATCATCAATTTGTCAACGCCGGTACACCCCTGCTTTCCCTGGTGGACACCCGTGCCATCGAGGTGCGTCTGATCGTTCCCTCCCGCTGGCTCTCTTGGCTCAAGGCTGGTGCGCCGTTTCAGGTTCGACTGGATGACCTGGACAAGACCGTCGAAGCGAAGGTGGCACGCATCGGCGCCCGTGTCGATCCCGTCAGCCAGTCGGTCGAACTGGTGGCTGTCGTCACAGGCTCGACGGCAGGGCTGTTGCCCGGCATGAGCGGTTGGGCCAGCTTTCCCGGCGTGCGGTGAACACCGCGGCGGATGCCAGCCGGGTGCTGGCCGAAGTTCTTCAACTGGTTCGCCGCGCCGCAGGCGCATCCGATCTGGAAACGCTCGGCTTCGTCATGGTCAACGAGAGTCGGCAGGTGCTGGAGTACCAGCTGTCGATCTTCTGGCGTCAAACAGGCGCATTCACCGACGCCGCGAGGCTTTCTGCGGTATCCGGCCAGCCCAGACCCGATGCCAATGCGCCGTTCTCCCACTGGGTTTCCGCTCTGTGCCGCCGCCTGAGTGGGCAGACATCCGGGGGATCGGCACAGCCCCGGCAGGTTGTTGCACAAGATCACCCTGATCTGATTCAGGACTGGACGCAGTGGTTGCCACCCCATGTGCTGTGGGTGCCATTGCTTGCCAGCGACGGGGACCAGCTGGGTGGATGGCTGTTGGCCCGGGCGACCCCGTGGCAAGCCCATGAACTGGCCGTGGTGCAGGAGCTCGGGACGCACTATGGTCTGGCGCTGGCCAACAAACTGCAGAACCGCCGCGTGAAGTCAGAAGGCCCGAGGCGTTGGTGGCAGCACCATCGGCGTTGGGTCTGGGTGGCCGTGCTGGTGCTCATGTTCATTCCGATCCGCCAGAGTGTGATCATTCCCGCCGAAGTTCTGCCGGACGATCCGTTCTTCGTCCGGGCGCCGATGGATGGGGTGATCGACCGGCTTCTGGTCAAGCCCAACCAGTCGGTGGATGCCGACGCAGCTCTGCTGACGCTGGACGAGTCGGCCCTGAGGGCGCGCCATGAGGTGGCTCGCAAGGTTCTGGATGCTGCGCGAGAGGAGTTCCGGCAGTCTGCCCAGATCGCGGTCACCGATGACAGGGGGCGCCTGGAGATGGCGCTTCGGCGCGGCGTGCTGGAAGAAAAGTCCATTGAACTGGATTACCTCACGCAACAGCTCGGTCGTGTGCAGGTCCGTGCACCGCGAGCCGGTGTGGTGGTGTTCTCAGACGCTGATCAGTGGCTGGGGCGCACCGTGGTTCAGGGAGAGCGGATCCTGTTGCTGGCCGACCCTGCCAAGGTTGAACTGGTTGTGCGCCTGCCTGTGGGCGAGCGATTCGACGTGACCGAAGGCACGGTGGTCACGCTGTACCCGAATGCCAGCCCTTTGTCGTCCTATGACGCCACGGTCAAGCAGGTCGCTTACAGCGCGGAGCTGGATCGCGAGGGCCTCTGGACTTACCGGATACAGGCCGACTTTGATCAGGGCCGGCCGGTTCCCCGCATTGGTACGACAGGTTCCGCTCGCATCCGAGGTGACTGGGTGCCCCTGTCGTTCTTTGCGCTGAGGCGCCCACTGACCGTCTTGCGCCAGACGCTGGGAATCTGACCCATGGTGCCCAAAGCGCCCGCAATTTTGCCCCCTTTGAGGCAGGACTTGCAGCTTCACGCAGGGCCGGCAGATGCCGGTGGTGCGCCCTCCTGGGTGTTGCACGATCCGGTCGCGCATCGCTTTTACGAGATCAGCTGGCCCGCTTTCGAAATTCTCTCTCGCTGGTCCATGAGGGAGCCGAAAGCGGTGGTGGCTGATGTCTGCTCGCGCACAACGCTGCACATCGGCATGGAGGACATTGAGGAGCTCAGCAGATTCCTGGAACAGAACTTTCTCCTCGACCAGCATGGACCCGAGCACACAGCCCGTTTGCAGCGGGCAGGTTCCATGCACCGCACGGGCAGGCTGCAGTGGTTGCTCAAGCACTATCTCTTTTTCAGGGTGCCGCTGTTCCGGCCGACTGCCCTGCTGAACTGGTTGTCACCCAGGATGGCGTGGTGTTTCCACCCCATGTTCTGGAAGCTGCTGGTCTTTTTGGGACTTGCGGCGCTCGTGGGCGTGTCGTTTCAATGGGACGCCTTCGTGGGGACCTTCGTGGGATACGCGGGCTGGACTTCCGTGCTGGGCATATTGCTCTCACTGGGTGTTGCAAAGCTCGCTCACGAAATGGGCCATGCGCTCGCGGCCCATCGTCATGGGTGCCGGGTGCCGCAGATGGGCGTGGCCTTCATGGTCATGATGCCGGTGCTCTATACCGATACGACCGATGCCTGGAAGCTGCCGTCGCGAAAGGCGCGCATGCAGATCGCCGCGGCCGGTATGGCGACGGAGCTGATGCTTGCTGTGGTGGCCACATGGGCATGGATGTGGTTGCCAGATGGGCCTGCCCGTGCTGGCGTGTTCATGCTGGCCACCACGACCTGGGTGCTGACGCTCGTGGTCAATCTGAGCCCGTTCATGAGGTTCGATGGCTACTACCTGCTGTCTGATGCCGTCGGTATCCCCAACCTGCATGAGCGCTCGTTTGCCCTTGGACGGTGGAAACTGCGCCAGGTGTTGCTGGGCTGGCGCGATCCTGCGCCAGAGGATCTGAGCCGGGGAACGACAGGATTCCTCATTCTGTTCGCCTACCTGACCTGGATCTATCGCCTGGTGCTGTTTCTGGGTATCGCTTTTCTTGTCTATCACCTGTTCTTCAAGGCCTTGGGCCTGCTGCTGCTGGTTGTGGAGCTCGCCTGGTTTGTGCTGCTGCCGGTCAGCCGGGAGCTGAAACAATGGTGGCAGGGACGATCAGGCCATCGGTGGACGCGGTCTTCGGTTCTCAGCACCGCGGTGCTGGTGGTGGGACTGCTGGCGCTGTGTGTGCCATGGCCGGGAGGGGTTCGTGCCCCGGCCGTTCTGGGCGCAGAGCAGTCCCAGTGGCTGTACGCGCCAGTGGCTGCCCAGATCAAATTGCTGGACGCTCGGTATGGCCATTCAGTGAGCCAGGGGCAGACCGTGGTTGCCCTGACGTCCCCGGACCTTGAGCAGCGCCTGGCTGCTGCCAGAGTCAGGGAGCAGGCAATGCAGTGGAAACTGGCGCAGCAGCCATTGAATGCCGATCTGATGAAACTTGGCCCGGCATTGCGTGAGCAGTGGGCGGCGGCAAAGGCTGAACTGAATGGCCTGGCGGCGCTGCGTGAGCAGCTTGATGTCAGATCAGGACTCAGCGGACGCGTGATGACGGTGTCGCCCGGTCTTGAGCCAGGCGTGTGGGTTCGTCAGGGTGAACCCTTGGTGCAGGTGGTGGCTGACGGTGCCATCAAGATCGACGCCTATGTAGTCAATGCGGAGATGCCCCGGATCCAGGTGGGGGACGCGGCCAGCTTCATGCCTGAGGACTGGCGGCTTTCAGCGGTGAAATGTCAGGTGGCTTCTATGGACCGCGTGGCACTGTCGCATCTGGACCACGCGTTTCTCGGCAGCCCGCATGGCGGTACCTTGCCGGCCAGCGTGGACGCACAAGGAATGACCGTGCCTCTGCATGCCGTGTTCCGCGTCCGGCTGGATCGCTGCGATCAAGCGGCCACTCCGGGACTGCAGGAAAAACCCGGCGTTGTGGCCATCGGATCCACCGGCCGGAGTGTGGTGGGTGGCTGGATCAAGAAAGCCGTTGACTTGTGGAACCGGGAGTCCGGGCTTTGAGTGACTGCGCTGGCATCGATTAGGTCCCCGCGCAAGGAACCGCGTTTCGGACGTCGCTGAGAGGCTTACTGCGCCGGTGTTTGCGCCGCAGGCGCTTCGACGATGCGGTCGCTGTCGATGGGCAGCGGATCGGAACTGTCCCAGCCCCAGGCCAGCAGCACGGCGAGGGTCACGGACAGGACGAGGGCGAGGCCGAGGCGGGTGCAGATTTCAATCACGGTGCGGTCAAGAGGGTGCGTCTACAGAAAATGGGCTGCCCGCGATTCTCGCTGCAACGGGGCGCGATACCCGAATGGGCGGACAGGAAGATGTTACCAAGTGACATACGGCGCTCACGGGACTGCCCGGCGTGCTGCGCACTGCGGGACTGGGCACCGTTGAACGGGCCTGCTGCGCTCATGGGGGCAATGCCGCTGCTTCCACGGGAAAGTCCGCCGCACTGCCGAAATGGCGCGACACCAGCGCCCTCAGCCACTGGTGCCCGGGATCGCGGTGCAGGTGGGCGTGCCAGAGCTGGGCAATGGTGCTGGTGGGCAAGGGCAGCGCCAGCGGCCGGGTAACCAGCTGGAACGGGCCGGTGACGCGTTGCGCAAAGCGTTCAGGTACGGTGGCCAGCAGGTCCGTGCTGCCCAGCACATGGCCGAGTGCGGCGTAGTGCGACACGGTCAGTTGCACCTGGCGCGTCACGCCCAGTTGGTCCAGCGCACGGTCCACCCGGCCATGGCCGGTGCCGGCAGCGATCACCCGCACATGACCCGCTTGCCGGTATTGCGCGGGAGAGATCTGCTTGCGTCTGGCCAGTGGATGGCCCTGGCGCATCAGCGCCAGGTAGGGCTGGCGAAAAAGCGCCTGCTGGAAGAACCCGGCCTGAAGCTGCGGCAGCGAGCCCAGCGCCAGATCCACCCGGCCCTGGGCCATGTCTTCGCGCAACGCGGCATCGGCCACCGAGACGCAGCGCAGCGTCACACCCGGCGAATGCCGTGCCAGCGCGTCCATCAGCACCGGTAAAAAATAGGTTTCGCCCACGTCGCTCATGGCCACGGTGAAGCAGCGGGTGCTGGTGGTGGGGTCGAAAGAGGCGCGCACGTTGAGCGCGTCGCGCAAGGTGTCCAGCGCCTGAGAGAGCGGGATGGCCAGCTGTTGCGCGTACGGCGTGGGTTCCATGCCGCCCGGGGTGCGCAGAAACAGCTCGTCGCCCAGCAGGGTGCGCAGGCGGCGCAGCGCGTTGCTCACGGCGGGCTGGCTCAGGCCCAGCGTCTGGGCCACGCGCGACACGCGCCGTTCGCGCAGCAGGTGGTGAAACACCACCAGCAGATTGAGATCCATGTCGGCCAGGTCCATGCACCCATTATTTCACTGATGAATAGTGGGTATTCCCTGAATTCCATTGCTGGATGGCGAAGAGCTTGCCATCATGACCAGCGACCCCACGAAAACAGGAGACAGCCATGAGCCCCCCCGCCCCTCAGCCCGGCCCGGACACCTTGTCCTGGGAACTGGGCGGCACCAGCCGCAT
Source organism: Betaproteobacteria bacterium HGW-Betaproteobacteria-16 (assembly GCA_002840835.1). Taxonomy (GTDB): domain Bacteria; phylum Pseudomonadota; class Gammaproteobacteria; order Burkholderiales; family Burkholderiaceae_C; genus Hydrogenophaga. Next base: position 14,205 of record PHCQ01000038.1, read on the forward strand.
CCCGTTTGCCGTCTACACCGACGAACAGCGGCACAGACGCGAACTGGAGCGCTTTTTCTACAAGGGCCACTGGAGTTATGTGGGCCTGGAAGCCGAGATTCCGAACGCTGGCGACTTCAAACGCACGGTGGTCGGCGAGCGATCGGTCATCATGACCCGGGCCGAAGACGGCACCGTGCACGTGGTGGAAAACGTCTGTGCCCATCGCGGCATGCGCTTCTGCCGCGAACGCCACGGCAACAAGAAGGAGTTCGTCTGCCCCTACCACCAGTGGAGCTACGCCACCAACGGTGACCTGCAGGGCGTGCCATTCCGGCGCGGCGTGCGGCAAGACGGCAAGGTCAACGGCGGCATGCCGGCCGACTTCAATCCCAAGGAGCATTCCCTGACCAAGCTGAAGGTGGCGGTGCGCGGCGGCGTGGTCTTTGCCAGCTTCGACCACGACGTGGAGTCGCTCGAAGACTTCATGGGGCCTGCGATCCTGAGCTACTTCGACCGCCTGTTCAACGGCCGAAAGCTCAGCATCCTGGGTTACAACCGCCAGCGCATTCCGGGCAACTGGAAGCTGATGCAGGAGAACATCAAGGACCCCTACCACCCGGGCCTGCTGCACACGTGGTTCGTCACCTTCGGCCTCTGGCGCGCCGACAACAAGAGCCAGTTGCTGATGGACGATCACCACCGACACGCCGCCATGGTTTCCACCCGCGGCAGCGCCGGGCAGGCCAGCGGTCAGGCGTCTCAGGTCACCCAAGTGTCCAGTTTCAAGGAGAGCATGCAACTGGAAGACCCGCGTTTCCTGGACATCGTGCCTGAGGCTTGGTGGCGAATGGGGGAAGAAATGCCTTCAGCGGTCATGATGACCCTGTTCCCCAGCGTGATTTTTCAGCAGCAGGTCAACAGCGTGTCCACCCGCCACATCCAGCCCGACGGCACCGGCGCGTTCGACTTCGTCTGGACCCACTTCGGTTTTGAAGACGACAGCCAAGAAATGACGCAGCGCCGACTGCGCCAGGCCAACCTGTTCGGCCCAGCCGGCTTCGTGAGCGCCGACGACGGCGAAGTGATCGAGTTTTCCCAGGAAGCCTTCGAGAGCAAACCACAGCACCGCACCCTGGCCGAACTCGGCGGGCGCGAGGTGGGCGACACCGACCACATGGTGACCGAGACGCTGATCCGTGGCATGTACGAATACTGGCGCAAGGTGATGGAGGCAGACGTCGACGCAGTTCCGTCACCGGTGGAGGCCGCACCATGAGCCAGGCTGCACCCACCGTGGACTTCGCCACCTTCCAGGCGCTGCACACCCTGTACGCAGACTACGCGTGCGCCGTGGACAGCGGCCAGTGGGACTTGTGGCCCGGCTTCTTCACCACCGACTGCATTTACAAGCTGCAACCGCGCGAGAACTTCGAGCGCGGCTTCCCGCTGGCCACGCTGTCCTTCGACAGCCAGGCCATGCTGCGCGACCGCGTCTACGGCATCAAGGAAACCCTGTTCCACGATCCCTACTACCAGCGCCACGTGGTGGGCGCTCCGGTGGTGCGCCAGATCGATACCGAGGGCCGACTGCACTGCGAGGCGAACTACGCCGTGTTCCGAACCAAGCTGGACGGACCGAGCACGGTGTTCAACGTCGGACGCTATTTGGACATCGTGGTCGGCACCCCGAACGGGCTGAAGTTCGCGCAGCGGTTGTGCATCTACGACAGCGAGATGATCCCCAACTCCATCATTTATCCGATATAGGCCCACCCCCGCGCCGCTTCGCGTCACCCCCTTCAAGGGGGCGATGCGAGTGGCCCGGCAGAGCCGGTTCCACCGCATCCTGGAATCAGACATTTTGCGCCGGATGCGTCGCGTAAAAATTTGGAGCATCTCTCATGAGCAACTGGACCGACGTGGCCGCCGAGGCCGATCTGTTTGATGGTGCGGGCATTCCTGTGGCGCCGGGCGGGCGCGACATCGCGCTGTTTTCTGTGAACGGCGAGGTGTTCGCCACCAGCAACCTCTGCACCCACGGCAACGCCAGTCTGTGCGAAGGTTTCATCGAAGGGCATGAAATCGAATGCCCGTTCCACCAGGGCCGCTTCGACCTGCGCACCGGTGCCGCCACCTTTGCGCCCTGCACCGAACCGATCCAGGTGTGGCCGGTGAAAGTGGAGGGTGGCCGGGTGTTTCTAGACTTGGCTTGAGGGCCATCGCTCCAGCAACATCGCATCCCCATAGCTGAAGAACCGGTAGCGCTGTGCAATCGCGTGCCGGTACAGCGCCATCACCGGCTCGTACCCGGCAAAGGCGCTCACCAGCATCATCAGCGTGCTCTTGGGCAGGTGGAAATTGGTCACCAGCAGGTCCACCACGCGGAAATCGAAACCCGGCGTGATGAAGATGTTGGTGTCGCCGGTGGTGTCGCCGCTGCGGGCCCAGCTCTCCAGCGTGCGCACGGTGGTGGTACCCACGGCCACCACGCGCCCGCCGCGTGCGCGGCAGTCGGCGATCGCTTGCACGGTCTCGGGAGGGATCGCGTAGCGTTCGTGGTGCATCACGTGTTCTTCGATGCGCTCGGTCTTCATGGGCGCAAACGTGCCGGCGCCCACGTGCAGCGTCACGTTCGCGCGTTGCACGCCGCGTGCACCCAGCGCAGCCAGCACGCCCTCGTCGAAGTGCAGGGCGGCGGTGGGTGCGGCGACCGCACCCGGCACACGGGCAAACACGGTCTGGTAGCGGCGCTCGTCTTCGGCGTCGTCGGTGTGGGTGATGTAGGGCGGCAATGGCACATGGCCGTGGCGAGCCATCAGCTCGTACGGCGTTTCACCGGCTGGCCCCTGCAGGCGCAGGCGGAACAGCTGGCCTTGTGCGTCCGGCCAGCGGCCCAGGAACTCCGCATCGAAGCCACCGCCCTTCAGCCCGCCGGCCATGTGCAGCCGGCCGCCGGGTTGGGGCTTCTTGCTCACGCGCAGGTGGCCCACCACTTCCTGTGCCGAACCGTCCAGGGCTTCGTGTGGCAGCAGCACGCGCTCGATCAGCAGTTCCAGCTTGCCGCCGGATGACTTTTCGCCGAACAGCCTTGCCTTCACCACCTGGGTGTCGTTGAACACCAGCAGGTCGCCGGGATTGAGCAGGTGGGGCAGATCACGAAAAATGCCGTCTGTGGGCGGGAGCACGCGGCCGTCGAGCAGTCGGGACGCACTGCGCTCGGCAGTGGGGTGCTGCGCAATCAGCTGGTCGGGCAGGGAGAAATCGAAATCGGCGACTGTGAAGGTGCGCGCAGCAGAAGCGGGTGAAGACATGCAGCTTGAGGGCCGGACAGGCCCGTTCCAAGTGAAGAAAAGAAGGCGCCGATTGTCGCAGTTCTGCGCGGGCCATTCAGCGCGGCCGGTACATGTGGAACAACTGCTCCGGGCCGATGGTGAAGTAGTCCGCAGGCCCGCCGCCGCGCAGGATGTGGCCGGCACCAGCCGTGTCGTAGACGCCGTTCTTCAGCAGGTGCCGGGCAATGTGCACGCCCACCACCTCACCCAGTACCAGCCAGCTGTCAATGGGCGTGCCGGCCGCAGACGTCAGCCGCACGAGTTGTGACAACCGGCACTCAAAGCTCACCGGGCTTTCCTGCACGCGCGGTGCGGCCACCATGCGCGAGGCCACCGGCGTGAGCCCGGCCAGCGCAAATTCGTCCACTTCGGGCGGCACCTGCGCGCAGGTCTGGTTCATTTGCTCGGCCAGCGGGCGGGTCACCAGGTTCCACACAAACTCGCCCGTCGCCTCCACGTTGCGCACCGAATCCTTGTGGCCAATGCTGCAGAAGCCCACGATGGGCGGCACGTAGTTGAAGGCGTTGAAAAAACTGTAGGGGGCCAGGTTGAGCACGCCGTCTGCGCCGCGTGTGGAAATCCAGCCGATGGGGCGTGGACCGACGATGGCATTGAACGGGTCGTGCGGCAGGCCGTGGCCCTGGGCGGGTTCGTAGAAATGAGTGGCGTCCATGAGGTTGGGCAAATGGTTTGTGCTGGCAATGCTAGGCGATGGCCGCCGTGCATGTGCAGGGCGGGGCAATGGTGTTCATCGCAGGCCGGGCACAATGCGCCCATGCCCGCCCAAGTAGAAGGCAAAGCCGCTCCACCCACGCTGTCCGCACCCCAGAAAGCCCTGCGCAAGCTGGGCCTGGAGCGCGCCATCGATCTCGCGCTGCACCTGCCGCTGCGTTATGAGGACGAAACCCGCGTTGTGCGCCTGGCCGATGCGCGCGAAGGCGACACCGTGCAGGTGGAGGGCGCGGTCACCCACAGCGAAATCACACTGCGCCCGCGCCGCCAATTGCTGGTGACACTGGACGACGGGTCCGACACCTGCACGCTGCGCTTCTTCACTTTCTACCCCTCGCACCAGAAAGCGCTGGCGGTGGGTGCCCGGGTGCGGGTGCGCGGTGAAATCCGGGGTGGCTTCATGGGCCGCACCATGATGCATCCCGCGTTTCACGCTGCGGGTGGTGCCTTGCCCGATGCCTTGACGCCGGTCTACCCCACCAGCGCCCAACTGCCCCAGGCCTACCTGCGCAAGGCCGTGGCCGGCGGGTTGCAACGCGCGGATCTGAGCGAGACGCTGCCGCCAGCACTTCTGCAGAGCCTGCAGCAGAGCTTGAGCGGATTGCGCGCGCCCTTGACCTCGCTGCGCGAGGCGCTGTTCTACCTGCACCACCCCAGGCCGGACGTTTCGATGGCCGCGCTGGAAGACCGCAGCCACCCGGCCTGGCAGCGGCTCAAGGCCGAGGAGCTGTTGGCGCAACAGCTGTCGCAACTCATGGCCAAGCGCGAACGCGATGCCTTTCGCGCACCCGCGTTGACCACCCGGCCCGGCGGCCTGCACGAGCAGTTGCTGAGTGCGCTGCCGTTCGCCTTGACCCACGCCCAGCGCCGGGTGTGCGAAGAAATTGCCACCGACCTGGCTCGCCCCGTGCCCATGCACCGTCTGCTGCAGGGCGATGTGGGCTCCGGCAAGACCGTGGTGGCCGCATTGTCTGCGGCGGTGGCCATCGATGGCGGCTGGCAATGTGCACTGATGGCCCCCACCGAAATCCTGGCCGAACAGCATTTCACCAAACTGATCGGCTGGCTGGAGCCGCTGCTCGCCCCCCTGGGCAAGCGCGTGGCCTGGCTCACCGGCAGCCAGAAAAAGAAGCAGCGCAATGAAATGTTGGCATTGATTGCCAGCGGCGAGGCCGCGCTGGTGGTCGGCACCCACGCGGTCATTCAGGAGCAGGTGCAGTTCCGCAATCTGGCGCTGGCCATCATTGACGAACAGCACCGGTTTGGCGTGGCGCAACGGCTGGCACTGCGTGCGAAGACGACGCCGGACGCCGTCCAGGGCCACGGCGGAACCGGCTCCGCCGGGCCGCAGGGGCGCGCCCCCTTGAGGGGGGATGCGGCTACACGCAGTGAGCAAGCGACGGGGTTGGAGCCTCACCTGCTCATGATGACCGCCACACCCATCCCGCGCACCCTGGCCATGAGCTACTACGCCGACCTGGATGTCTCCACCATCGACGAGTTGCCGCCGGGGCGCACGCCCATCGTCACCAAGGTCGTGTCCGACAGCCGCCGCGCCGAGGTGATCGAGCGCATCCGGGCGCAGGTGGCTCAGGGCCGGCAGGTGTACTGGGTGTGTCCGCTGATTGAAGAAAGTGAGTCGATCGATCTCTCCAACGCCACCGCCACGCACGCCGAACTCATTGCGGCGCTCAACAGCCCTGCAGTGCCTTTCCGGGGAGAGGAGTCCGTGTCCAAGGCTCCCGAAGGTGCGGCTTTGCCGGCCCAAGGGTGCGTCCCCCCTCCTGGCGCCGAGGGCGCGCCCGAGAGGGGGGGGGCCGCGTCAGCGGGGCAGGGGGGGGCTGCTGTTGCCGTGGGGCTGCTGCATTCGCGCATGCCGGTGGCAGAGAAAAAGGCCGTGATGTCGCTGTTCACCAGCGGGCACATGGGCGTGCTGGTGTCCACCACCGTGATCGAGGTGGGGGTGGACGTGCCCAACGCCTCGCTGATGGTGATCGAACATGCCGAGCGCTTCGGTCTGAGCCAGTTGCACCAGTTGCGTGGCCGGGTGGGGCGCGGCTCGGCGGCGTCGGCCTGTGTGCTGATGTACACACCGCCAGACGGTGGCCGCCTGGGCGAGACCGCCCGCGAGCGTCTGCGCGCCATGGCAGAAACCCACGACGGTTTCGAGATCGCCCGGCGCGATCTTGAAATCCGTGGCCCGGGGGAGTTTCTGGGGGCGCGTCAGTCGGGGGCGGCGCTGCTGCGCTTTGCGGATCTCGCCACCGACACCCACTTGCTCGCCTGGGCGCGCTCGGCTGCGCCCGTGATGCTGGCCGAGCACCCTGATGCGGCGCAGAAGCACGTGGCCCGCTGGCTCGGCGCACGCAGCGAGTACCTCAAGGCCTGAGAGTCCGCGCCGGCATCGGTGCGGTCTGGGCAGGGGCAGGGCGCAAAAAAGCCCGCCTTGTCGGGCGGGCTGTCTGTCTTTCCTGGGGCGACTGCGATCAGATCGGCGACCAGGGCTCGTTCGCTTCGACCTGATTGGGGTAGCCCTGAGCGTCACGTGGCGCCTGGGTGCCCTTGTAGAGCAGGCCGTTGTTCACCCAGAGCAAAACCTTACCAATCACGACGGGACCCGATGTGGTGGAGAAGGTGGCTTTGTCCACCTCCACATTGCCCGTCCGCTTGGTGCCGTCAAGGGTCACCGTACCGCGGCTGGTGAACAGCGCAGTGCGTGCGCCGCTGCAGTCCGGGGTTTCGTATTCGGCGGTGTTCTGGGCGAAGTTCAGTGCGGTTGCACCTGTTTTTGCCAGCACCAGACCCGTGAACTGGGACTTTCCGTCAGGAAAGGCCGGGTTTTCGCCGGCTGCGTAGTCTTCCTTGCACTCGGTGCGCCAGTTGCCCACGTAGGTGTCGGCCGCTTCGCCCGGGGTTGCCCCCGAACCACTGTCGTCACTGGAACTGCTGCTTGAGCCGCCGCCACAGGCGACCAGAAGCATGGCAGCGCTGGCGCAGGCCAGCAGGGACGTCAGGGTGTTCATGGGCGGGGAATCCTTGTGAATGTGGATGAGGCACCGGGTTCGGGCCGGGGCATGCGCCGAAGTATAGAAGAGTCGACAAGGAAGACTGCCGGGGTGCGGCTTTTGTCAGCTATTCACTCATGGCGCAAAATGCGCCCATGACGCTGACCGAACTCAAGTACATCGTGGCCGTGGCTCGTGAGCGCCACTTCGGTAAAGCGGCCGAGGCTTGCTTCGTGTCGCAGCCCACGTTGTCGGTGGCCATCAAGAAACTGGAAGAAGAGCTTGAACTCAAGGTGTTCGAGCGCAACGCCAATGAGATCGCGGTCACGCCGCTGGGCGAGGAGATCGTGCGGCAGGCACAGACGGTGCTGGAGCAGGCCGCCGCCATCAAGGAAATTGCCAAGCGCGGCAAGGACCCCCTGGCCGGGCCGCTGCGGCTGGGCGTGATCTACACCATTGGCCCCTACCTTCTGCCCGACCTGGTGCGCCAGGTGATCGACCGCACGCCGCAGATGCCCCTCATGCTGCAGGAGAATTTCACCGTCAAGCTGCTGGAGCAGCTTCGCCTGGGCGAGATCGACTGCGCCATCCTGGCCGAGCCTTTCCCGGACACCAACCTCGCCATCGCGCCGCTGTACGACGAACCTTTTCTGGCCGCCGTGCCGCACACCCATCCGCTGGCCAGGCAGAGCCACATCACCTCCGAAGAGCTGAAGAAGGAAACGATGCTGCTGCTGGGTACCGGCCATTGCTTCCGCGACCACGTGCTGGAGGTGTGCCCCGAATTCGCCCGATTCAGCAACGACACCGAGGGCATTCGCAAGAGTTTTGAAGGCTCTTCGCTGGAAACCATCAAGCACATGGTGGCCGCCGGCATGGGCATCACCCTGGTGCCTCGCCTGTCGGTGCCGGGCTCGGCGCTGGACGGAGCGACCAACGCTGGTCAGGATTTTGGTGACTCGTCTTATGTGCGCTACCTGCCGTTCAAGGGCGAAGCGCCCACCCGCCGCGTGGTACTGGCCTGGCGGCGCAGCTTCACCCGCTACGAGGCCATCGCCGAACTGCGAAACGCCATCTACGCCTGCGAACTGCCAGGCGTCAAACGCCTCTCTTGACTGCTTTTTTTCAACCTCTATCAGGAGTTCTTCATGGCCAAATCCACCGGCAAAGTCGCCGCACCCACCATCAACATCGGCATTGGTGAAAAAGACCGCGCTGCCATCGCCAAGGGCTTGTCCAAGCTGCTGGCCGACACCTACACGCTGTATCTGACCACGCACAACTTCCACTGGAACGTGACCGGCCCGATGTTCAATTCGCTGCACGCGATGTTCATGGCGCAGTACACCGAGCTGTGGAACGCGGTGGACCCGGTCGCCGAGCGAATCCGCTCGCTGGGCCACCCTGCGCCAGGCAGTTATGCACAGTTCGGCAAGCTCAGTTCCGTGCCCGACGCACCGGCCTCGCCCCCGAAGGCGATGGAGATGGTGCGTATCCTGGTGCAAGGTCACGAGGCGGTCGCCCGAACCGCGCGCGAGCTGTTCGCCGTGGTCGACAAGGCCGGTGACGAGCCCACAGCCGACCTGCTGACCCAGCGGTTGACGGTGCACGAGCAGACGGCGTGGATGCTGCGTTCGATCCTGGAGGACTGACCCACCCCCGCGCAGGGATTACGCCCACCCCCGCGCCGCGCCTTCGGCGCGTCACCCCCTCAAGGGGGCGATGCCTGCGGCCTGGCGGAGCCAGTTCCGCGGCATCTCTGGAATGAGGCCCTTCACTCCGGAGACGTGCCTGTGACGCTTCTGTTGCGCGCTGTCGTTTGCGTTCTGTAGCTTGATGTTCCCGTCATGGTTGCTTCTATTGTCCCCCCGCCTTCGCGGTTGTCTCTCTATCTCGACCTCATCCGCTGGAACCGGCCGGCGGGGTGGTTGCTTTTGTTGTGGCCTTCACTATCGGCCTTGTGGGTAGCGGCGGATGGTTTTCCCGGGGTGCACCTGCTGCTGGTGTTTGTGCTGGGCACCATCCTCATGCGCAGCGCGGGTTGTTGTGTCAACGACGTGGCCGACCGTGAATTCGATCTGCATGTGAAGCGCACCGCCCAGCGGCCCGTGACCAGCGGGCGCATAGGGGTGAAAGAAGCATTGACGTTAGGCGCGGTGCTGGCGTTCACCGCGTTTATGCTGGTGCTCACCACCAACCTGGCCACCATCGCATGGTCTGGCCTGGGGCTGGTGCTGGCCATCGTCTACCCGTATGCCAAGCGTCTGGTCTCCATGCCGCAGGCGGTGCTGGGCGTGGCGTTCAGCTTTGGCATTCCCATGGCGTTTGCGGCGGTGAACGGTGGGCCGCTGTGGGGGCTTTCTTCATTCGCCGCTGCTTGGCAGTCGCCTGACTTCTGGTCGGGCGTGTGGCACAGCGTGCCCCCCATGGCCTGGGCGTTGATGCTCGGCAACCTGTTTTGGGTCATTGCCTACGACACCGAATACGCCATGGTGGACCGCGACGACGATCTCAAGATCGGCATGAAAACCTCGGCCATCACCCTGGGCGATCTGGATGTGCCCGTCGTGATTGGCTGCTACCTGGTGTTCCTGGGCATCTGGACCGCCGTGCTCTGGGGCACGGTCAACCTCTGGGTATGGAGCGCCATGCTGGTGGTGGCACTGGCCCAGGTGGCCTGGCATTTCACACTGATCAAGGACCGCACCCGCGAAGGCTGCTTCAAGGCCTTCCGACTCAACCACTGGCTGGGGTTCACGGTGTTTGTCGGGGTGGTGGTCGGGCTGGTTTGAGCGCGCTACGATGTCGCAGATCGGCCAGAACCAGACACACACCCAATGCTTCCAACTCACGCAAAACGTTCACGCGGTTGGCTTCATGCCGTAACTGTTTCATTGGGTGTTGCATGCTTCGCTGCCGGCGTTGCATTGCTGGTCGCCCAATTGGAAGTTCTGGCACCGTACAAGGTCAGAATCAAGTCCTACAGTTTGCTCGTCATCCTGACAGCCATTGCATTGGGTGCGGCGACGCTTTGGCGTCATAAGGTTCCCCTGCGCCAATGGGGCAGTGTGCTAGACCCCAGGGAGCGACCGACGGCGTATGCGCTATGCATGGGTTTCCTCACGTGCCTTTTTGGAGCGATGGCAGCATTTGGATGGTTTCGACTAGCGTTTCCGCAGTGACCGCTTCGGGCCCATTCCAGTCCTCGCTCGCCATTCCTGTTCGCGGATGCAGTGTGGTCTGCGCAGCTGCATAAAGGAGGAACCAAGGGCAAGGCCCTTGGCGGGGGACAGCCGCGGAGCAGAGCACACTGCGTCCGCGAGCCGCGTGAGGATCAGTTGCCGAACTCGCGGCCGAGTTCTTCGGCTCGCTTCTGCGCAGCGAACAGCGCTTCTTCAAATTTGGCCTTGATGCCCGCTGCCTCCATCGACGTGAGCGCCGCGTAGGTGGTGCCGCCCTTGGAGGTCACGCGCTCCCGCAGCGTTTGTGGCGGGTCTTCCGAACGTTGGGCCAGCGTGGATGCACCCACGAAAGTGCCCACCGCCAGTTGCAACGCCACTTCGGGCGGCAACCCCATGCGAGCCCCGGCGTCGCGCATGGCTTCCAGAAAATAAAATACATAGGCCGGGCCTGAGCCCGAAATCGCGGTCACCGCGTCCAACTGCACTTCCGCATCCACCCAGACCAACTCGCCCGTGGTCTTCACCACCGTCTCAACCAACGCACGGTCAGCGTCGCTGGCGCCAGTCCGCGCAAACAGCCCGGTCATGCCCAGGCCCACCAGGGCAGGGGTGTTCGGCATGGCGCGCACGATTCGCTGCGTCTGCAACCAGCCTGCCATGCTCTCGCTGGTGATACCGGCCGCCACGCTCAGGTGCAGCGCGCCTGACAAATGCGGCTGGCTGTTGGTGGCGGCCTCCTTGAAAGTCTGCGGCTTGACCGCCCAGACCACCAGATCCGAAGGTCGCAACGCAGGCCCGGCGGCCGGCAGCACCGAGACACCAGGAAACTGCTGACCAAGTTTCGCGCGCTGCTCGTCCCAAGGCTCAACGATCTGCAGCGCATTGACGGGATGACCCTGACGAATCAGGCCGCCAACAATGGCACTCGCCATGTTGCCGCCGCCGATGAAAGTGATGGTGGGGTGGGTAGGAGTGTTCATTCCGCCATTGTCGCCGGAGGACAAATGGGCCCGTGGCATTGGGCTTGTCGAGCAAGTATCCGGCGCGAAATGTATTTGTCCAGAGGCACCGAGGAACTGGCTCTGCCAGGCCTCTGGTGCCGCCCCCCTTCCAGGGGGGTGACGCCAAAGGCGGCGCGGGGGGTAGCCTTTCTACCCCGCCACAGTTTGCCGGACAGCATGCTCCCACTGCGCCATCTTCTCCGCCGCGCGTTCCCGCGACAGCGTGGGGTGAAAAGTGCGTTCGGCCTTCCACTGGTTCGACAACTCTTCCAGCCCGGCATACAGCCCGGTGTGCAGGCCGGCCAGGTAGGCCGCGCCCAGGGCGGTGGTCTCGATCACCGCCGGCCGAACCACGGGTATGCCCAGCAGGTCGGCCTGGAACTGCATCAACAAATCGTTCACGCAGGCGCCGCCATCCACCCGCAGTTCGCTCACCGGCACGCCACCAGCGGCCACGGCGTCGCGGCTCATGGCGTCCAGCAGGGCGGCGCTCTGGAAGGCGATGCTCTCCAGTGCCGCCCGCGCGATGTGGGCCATGGTGGTGCCGCGCGTGAGGCCGGTGATGGTGCCGCGTGTGTCGGGCTGCCAGTAGGGCGCACCCAGACCGGTGAAGGCCGGCACCAGCACCACGCCGCCTGCATCGGGCACGCTCTCGGCCAGTGCCTGCACTTCGCTGCTGGACTCGATGGCCCGCAGGCCGTCGCGCAGCCACTGCACCACCGCGCCGCCAATGAACACGCTGCCTTCCAGCGCGTACTGCGGCTTGCCCGGGGGCTGAGCGGTGGCGGTGGTGATCAGGCCGTTCTGGCTGATCTGGAAGCGCTCACCGGTGTGCATGAGCATGAAGCAACCAGTGCCGTAGGTGTTCTTGGCCATGCCGGCGTAAAAGCAGGCCTGGCCGAACAGCGCGCTTTGCTGGTCGCCGCCAACGCCGCCGATTTCCAGCGGCGCGCCCAGCCACTGGGCATCCATCTGCCCGAAGTGCGCGCTCGATGGCAGTGCTTCGGGCATCAGGCTGGCCGGTACTTCCAGCGCCGCCATCAGGTCTTCGTCCCACTCGCGCGAGTGCACGTTGAACAGCATGGTGCGCGAGGCGTTGCTGATGTCGGTGACATGGCGCGCTCCACCCGTGAGCTGCCAGATCAGCCAGCTGTCCACGGTGCCGAAGGCCAGTTCGCCGCGTTCGGCCTGCGCGCGGGCGCCCGGCACGTTGTCCAGGATCCACTTCAGCTTGGTGCCAGAAAAATAGGCGTCGATGCGCAGGCCGGTTTTCTGCAGCACGGTGTCGGTCAGGCCTTGATCGCGCAGCGCCGCGCAAGTGCCTTCGGCACGCCGGTCCTGCCAGACGATGGCGTTGTACACCGGCTCCCCCGTCTTGCGGTTCCACACCAGGGTGGTTTCACGCTGGTTGGTGATGCCCACGGCGTGGATCTGGTCTGCGCGCAGGCCCGCCTGTTTCAGGGCTTCGCGGGCCGTGGCCAGTTGTGTTTGCCAGAGGTCCAGCGGGTTGTGTTCCACCCAGCCGGGCTGGGGGTAGATCTGCGGGAACTCGCGCTGCGCCATGGTCACGACGCGGCCTTCGCGGTCGAACACGATGCTGCGGGAGCTGGAGGTGCCCTGGTCCAGGGCCAACAGGTAGGTCATCTCGGTACTCAAAAAAAGAGGTCAAGGTGCTTCGGGGTCTGCGCCGCACAGCACACATTCCACATTGCCCAGCGCCATGAGCTCATCGAACGGGGCCGGAGGCGGTTGGTCGGTGAACAGCACATCGATGTCGTCCAGCCGCGCCAGCTCCACCATGGCGGGACGGTTGAACTTGCTGTGGTCCGCAGCCAGCCACACTTCGCGTGATTGTTCAACGATGGTGCGCGCCACCTTCACCTCACGGTAGTCGAAGTCGCGCAGCGTGCCGTCGCCCTCGATGCCGCTGATGCCGATCAGGCCGATGTCGACCTTGAACTGGCGCATGAAATCCACCGTGGCTTCGCCCACGATGCCCTGATCAGCGCTGCGCACCTGGCCGCCGGCCACGATCACCTCGCAGTCCGGGTGCGTGCTCATCAGCGAAGCGATGTGCAGGTTGTTGGTGATCACCCGCAGGCCGCGATGGTGGCGCAGTTCATGAGCCACCGCCTCGATGGTGGTGCCGATGTTCATGATCAGCGAGCAACCGTTGGGCACCCGCTGGGCCACGGCCCGGGCGATGCGGGATTTGGCGTCCGACGACATGCGCTGTCGCTGACGGTAGGCGATGTTCTCGGTGGTGGAGCCGGGCAGCCGCACGCCCCCGTGGAAGCGCGACAGCAGCCCGGCCTCGGCCAGGCGCTGTACGTCGCGCCGCACGGTCTGCAGCGTCACGCCAAAGCGCTCGGCCAGGGCCTCAATGGTTTGCGGCCCGCTGGCGCGCACCTCTTCAAGCAGCTGCGTGTGGCGCGGATTCAGGTTCATTCGGTGGACGGAAAAAAGACGACAGCCCGAACATAACGGAAAACAAAATCGACCGGATCAGGGTAAATACCGAATAAAAAAGAACATAAACGAACAATAGAATCGCTGAAACGAAACAGCACGCCGGTTCTGGATGTGCGTTTTTTCACAACGGGATTCGAATGCAGCTTTCTCTGGAGCAAGTGGGCAAGACCGTGGGGCCTTCCGTCCACCTCTACCCCCAAAGCCTCACGCTGGTGCCGGGCGCCGTCACCGTGCTGCTGGGTGCCACGCAGGCCGGCAAGACCAGCCTGATGCGCATCATGGCTGGCCTGGACGTGGCCAGCACCGGCCGCGTGATGGCCGACGGCGTCGATGTGACCAAGGTGCCCGTGCGCCAACGCAACGTGGCCATGGTTTACCAACAGTTCGTCAACTACCCGTCCATGACGGTGGCGCAGAACATCGCCTCGCCCATGCGGTTGCGCGGTGACCGCGACACCGACCGCAAGGTGCGCGAACTGGCCGCGCGCCTGCACATCGAAATGTTCCTCGACCGCCTGCCGGCCGAACTCTCCGGCGGCCAGCAGCAGCGCGTGGCGCTGGCGCGCGCGCTGGCCAAGGGCGCGCCGCTGATGCTGTTCGACGAACCCCTGGTGAATCTGGACTACAAGCTGCGCGAAGAACTGCGCGAAGAGCTGACCCAGCTTTTCTCTACCGGAGATTCCACGGTCGTCTACGCCACCACCGAACCCGGCGAGGCTTTGCTGCTCGGTGGTTATACGGCGGTGATGGACGCCGGCGAACTCCTGCAGTACGGCCCCACCGCCGAGGTCTTTCATTCGCCAAAGAGCATTCGCGTGGCGCGCGCCTTCAGCGATCCACCCATGAACCTCATGGCCGCCGAAGTGGTGGCCGGTGGTGTGCGGGTGGGCGGTGACGCGGTGTGGCCCCTGGTGTTGCCGGCCGATGCGCCGCGCCAGCTCACTCTGGGCGTGCGCGCTGGCGGCCTGCGGGTGGAGACGAGGCCAGGCGATGTGCCGCTGCCCGGGCGCGTGGAGCTGGCCGAAATCGCCGGCTCTGACACCTTCGTACACGTGCACACGGCCGTGGGCGAACTCGTGGCACAGCTCACCGGTGTGCACGACTGCCCGCTGGGCGACCCGATCACGCTCTACCTAAATCCCGAGAGCCTGTTTGTCTTTGACGCCGCCGGCCCGCTGGTGCGGGCCCCGGCACGACCCGGAAAGGCCGCTTGATGGCCCGCATCGAACTCGACCTTGCACACGCCTACAAGGCAAACCCCCAGCGGGACGAAGACTACGCCCTGCTGCCCCTGAAGATGACCTTCGAGGACGGCGGCGCCTACGCCTTGCTCGGCCCTTCCGGCTGCGGCAAGACCACCATGCTCAACATCATGTCGGGCCTGCTGCAACCGTCGCAGGGCTCAGTGAAATTTGATGGTCGCGACGTCACCCGGCTGAGCCCGCAGCAGCGCAACATCGCCCAAGTGTTCCAGTTTCCGGTGATCTACGACACCATGACCGTGGCGCAGAACCTGGCCTTTCCGCTGAAGAACCGCAAGGTGCCAGCAGCCGAGATCGAGCAACGCGTGGGGCGCATCGCCGAGATGCTGGAAATGAGCCACCAGCTCGACATGCGCGCCGCCGGTCTGAGTGCCGACCAGAAACAGAAGATCTCGCTCGGTCGTGGCTTGGTGCGTTCGGACGTGTCGGCCGTGCTGTTCGACGAACCGTTGACCGTGATCGACCCGCACCTGAAGTGGCAGCTGCGCCGCAAGCTCAAGCAGATCCACCACGAACTCAAGCTCACGCTCATCTACGTCACGCATGACCAGGTGGAGGCACTCACCTTTGCCGACGAAGTGGTGGTGATGACGCGCGGCCGCGCCGTGCAGGTGGGTCCGGCCGAAGCGCTGTTCGAGCGTCCTGCGCACACCTTCGTGGGGCACTTCATCGGCTCGCCCGGCATGAACTTCCTGCCCGTCCAGCACGACGCCGGAAAACTGCAGGTGCTGAACCAGACCCTGGACGTGTCCGCCGGGCGCGCGCTGCCCGCCGGGCCGCTCACCCTGGGCATTCGCCCGGAGTACCTGGCGCTGTCCGTCGCCGGCGAAGCTGGCACCTTGCCTGCCAAGGTCCAGAGGGTGCAGGACATCGGTACCTATCTGATGGTCACCAGCCAGGTGGGTGAACACCACCTGAAATCCCGGCTTTCGCCCGAAGCCGCAGCGCCATCACCCGGCGACACCGTCCACCTGCAGGTGCTGGGCGACCACACCTGCTTCTATCAGAACGAGGCACTGGTTTCATGAACGCCCCTCTAGACCCATCTTGCCCCGATCGCGCCTCATTGCGCAGCGCGGAGGCCACCGAATGAGCACCACCACCAAACCCGTGAACCAGAAGGCCTGGTTTCTGGTGCTGCCCGTCATCATCTGCGTGGCGTTTTCCGCCATCCTGCCGCTGATGACGGTCGTCAACTACTCGGTGCAAGACATCCTCTCGCCCGACCGCCGCATCTTCGTCGGCACCGAATGGTTCACCGCCGTGATGCGCGACCAGGACCTGCACCAGGCCCTGTGGCGCCAGATCCAGTTCTCGCTCGCGGTGCTGCTGGTGGAGATTCCGCTGGGCATTGCGCTGGCGTTGTCGATGCCGGCACAGGGCTGGAAATCGTCTGCGGTGCTGGTGCTGGTGGCACTGTCGCTGCTGATCCCGTGGAACGTGGTGGGCACCATCTGGCAGATCTTCGGCCGTGCCGACATTGGCCTGCTGGGCTACTACCTGCAACAGGCCGGCTTCAACTACAGCTACACCGGCAACGCTTCGCACGCCTGGTGGACGGTACTGGCCATGGACGTCTGGCACTGGACACCCCTGGTGGCCCTGCTCGCCTTCGCCGGCCTGCGCAGCATCCCGGATGCTTACTACCAGGCCGCCAGCATCGACGGCGCCAGCAAGTGGGCGGTGTTCCGCTACATCCAGCTGCCCAAGATGCGCGGCGTGCTCATGATCGCGGTGCTGCTGCGCTTCATGGACAGCTTCATGATCTACACCGAGCCCTTCGTGCTCACCGGCGGCGGCCCCGGCAACGCCACCACCTTCCTCTCGCAGTACCTCACCACCAAGGCAGTCGGCCAGTTCGACGTGGGTCCCGCCGCAGCTTTCTCCCTCATCTATTTCTTCATCATCCTGCTGTTCTGCTTCGTGCTCTACAACTGGATGCAAAGCCTGGGCACGACCCAGAAGGAGCACGCGCATGACTGATCTTCACGCCATCAGGAAGGAGTGCTTCCATGGTTGAGCGCCGCTTCAGGAAACGCACCCTGTTTCTCTTCGCCTACCTGATCTTCGCCCTGCTGCCCATCTACTGGATGGTCAACATGAGCTTCAAGACCAACCAGGAGATTCTCTCGGCCTTCACCCTCTGGCCGGCCGAGTTCACCTGGGCCAACTACCAGACCATCTTTACCGACCCGTCCTGGTACTCGGGCTACATCAACAGTCTGATCTACGTCGGCATCAACACGGTGATCTCGCTCACCGTGGCACTGCCAGCCGCCTACGCGTTCTCGCGCTACCGCTTCCTGGGCGACAAGCACGTGTTCTTCTGGCTGCTCACCAACCGTATGACGCCGCCCGCGGTGTTCCTGCTGCCGTTCTTTCAGCTTTACACCACCATGGGCCTGATGGACACGCACATCGCCGTGGCCATGGCGCACCTGCTGTTCAACGTGCCGCTGGCGGTTTGGATTCTGGAAGGCTTCATGAGCGGCATCCCGCGCGAGATCGACGAGACCGCGTACGTCGACGGCTACAGCTTCCCGCGCTTCTTCTTCACCATCTTCCTGCCGCTGATCAAGGCCGGTGTGGGTGTGGCCGCGTTCTTCTGCTTCATGTTCAGCTGGGTGGAACTGCTGCTGGCGCGCACCCTCACCAGCGTCAATGCCAAACCCATCGTCGCCACCATGACCCGAACGGTGAGCGCCAGTGGCATGGACTGGGCGACGCTGGCTGCCGCCGGCGTGCTCACCATCGTGCCCGGCGCGATCGTGATCTGGTTCGTGCGGCACTACATCGCAAAAGGCTTCGCCATGGGGCGTGTATGACCCACCCCCGATGCGCCTGCGGCGCCTCCCCCTCAAGGGGGCGCCACCCGTGGCCCGGCAAAGCCGGTTCCACGGTGGCCTTTGATTGGAGCCTCGGCGCTCGTCTGTTGTCGCTTTGGCTGATTCCTTTGGAGAAGTCTGATGTTTGACTGGATGGTGTGGACCACACCGGTAGCCATATTTTTTACCTGCATCGTGCTCATGCTGATCGGCATGACCGTGTGGGAAATCAAGTCGCCCACGATCGAGCGCAAGGGTTTTCTGCCCATGGTCACCACTCGCGGTGACCGGTTGTTCATCGGTTTGCTGGGCTCTGCCTACATTCACCTCGCATTTGTGGGCATGTCCGGCTGGATGGCGCAGTGGTTCTCGCTGGAACAGGAACCCAGCATCTGGATCGCCCTGGGCATTGCGGCGGTGTGGATGGTGCTGGTCATGCGCAAGGGCTGATGCCTGCCAACGCCACTTCTTTCTTTCGCGAATTCGGCCCATTGCTTCCCCGGGGCCGAGCCATTCCGTGTCAACCACCGGGGAAGCACATCGAAAGAGGAGACAACATGAAATTGCGACACACCACCCTGGCGCTGGCAGCGATGCTGGCCCTGGGTTCCCAGGCGGCCTGGGCCGACGAAGCCGCCGCCAAACGCTGGATCGACAGCGAGTTCCAGCCCTCCACGCTGAGCAAGGACCAGCAGGCCGCCGAGATGAAGTGGTTCATCGACGCCGCCAAGAAGCTGCAGGCCAAGGGCGTGAAAGAGATTTCAGTGGTCTCCGAGACCATCACCACGCACGAGTACGAGAGCAAGACCCTGGCCAAGGCGTTCGAGGAAATCACCGGCATCAAGGTCAAACACGATCTGATCCAGGAAGGCGACGTGGTCGAGAAGCTGCAGACCTCCATGCAGTCCGGCAAGTCCATCTACGACGGCTGGATCAGCGATTCCGACCTGATCGGTACCCACTACCGCTACGGCAAGATCATGAACCTGACCGACTACATGGCCGGCAAGGGCAAGGAGTGGACCAACCCGGGTCTGGACCTCAAGGATTTCATCGGCACCAGCTTCACCACCGGACCCGACGGCAAGCTCTACCAGTTGCCCACCCAGCAGTTCGCCAACCTGTACTGGTTCCGCGCCGACCTGTTTGCGCGTCAAGACCTCAAGGACAAGTTCAAGGCCAAGTACGGCTACGACCTGGGTGTGCCCCTGAACTGGAGCGCCTACGAGGACATCGCCGCTTTCTTCAGCGAAGACGTGAAGACCATCGACGGCAAGCCGATCTATGGCCACATGGACTACGGCAAGAAGGACCCCTCGCTGGGTTGGCGTTTCACCGACGCGTGGCTGTCGATGGCCGGCACCGCCGATGTGGGCATCCCCAACGGCAAGCCGGTCGACGAATGGGGCATCCGCGCATCGGCCGATGGCTGCCACCCGCAGGGCGCTTCGGTGTCGCGCGGCGGTGCCACCAACTCGCCGGCTGCCGTGTACGCGCTGACCAAGTACATCGACTGGATGAAGAAGTACGCGCCCAAGGAAGCCACCGGCATGACCTTCGGCGAGGCCGGTCCCGTGCCTGCACAAGGACAGATCGCGCAGCAGATCTTCTGGTACACCGCCTTCACCGCCGACATGACCAAGCCCGGCCTGCCGGTGGTCAACTCTGACGGCACGCCCAAGTGGCGCATGGCCCCCGGCCCGAACGGTCCGTACTGGAAGCAGGGCATGCAGAACGGCTACCAGGACGTGGGCTCGTGGACCTTCTTCGAGAAGCACGACGAGAACAAAACCGCCGCCGCCTGGCTCTACGCCCAGTTCGTGACCGCCAAGACCACCTCGCTGAAGAAGACCATCGTGGGCCTTACCCCCATTCGCGAGTCCGACATCCAGTCCAAGGCCATGACCGACATGGCACCCAAGCTCGGTGGCCTGGTGGAGTTCTACCGCAGCCCGGCCCGTGTGGCATGGACGCCCACCGGTACCAACGTGCCCGACTACCCACGCCTGGCCCAGCTCTGGTGGCAGAACGTGGCCGAGGCGGTCACCGGCGAGAAGACGCCTCAGGCGGCCATGGACAACCTGGCCGAGCAGATGGACCAGGTGATGGCCCGCCTGGAGCGCGCCGGCATGGAGCGTTGCGCTCCCAAGCTCAATCCAAAGGGTGATCCCAACAAGTACCTCAGCGACAAGGCTGCGCCCTGGAAGAAGCTGGCCAATGAAAAGCCGAAGGGAGAAACCATCGCCTACGACCAACTGCTTAACGCATGGAAGAATGGCAAGGTGCGCTGATTCTGCGCTCCTGAACCTGTAGCAACCCGCCCCTTGTGCCTGACTGGCATGAGGGGCCAAACACCGATTTCATGAAACGCGCAGAACTGCTTGAATCGCTGTCCCGACAGCCCGTCTGCGACCTGGTGGTCGTCGGCGGTGGCGCCACCGGGCTCGGCGTGGCTCTGGATGCGGCACTGCGTGGATTTTCCGTGGTCTTGCTGGAGTCGCACGACTTTGCAGGCGGCACATCGTCCCGCTCGACCAAGCTGCTCCATGGCGGGGTGCGCTACCTTGCCCAAGGCAATCTCTCGCTGGTGCGCGAGGCGCTGGCCGAACGCGGCACCGTGCTTCGCATGGCGCCCCACCTGGCGCAGCCCCTGCC
Organism: Betaproteobacteria bacterium HGW-Betaproteobacteria-16; assembly: GCA_002840835.1. Taxonomy (GTDB): domain Bacteria; phylum Pseudomonadota; class Gammaproteobacteria; order Burkholderiales; family Burkholderiaceae_C; genus Hydrogenophaga. The sequence goes on from PHCQ01000038.1 coordinate 34,653, forward strand.
ATTTGTCATGCCGTCCTACCAGTGGTGGCAGACCCCTTTCTACGGCATCGGCCTCAAGCTCTACGACCTGCTCGCCGGTGCAGCCGGCCTGGGTCGGACCGAATTTCTAGATGCTGCAAGCACGCTCGCCGCTCTGCCCGGCGTCAACGCCCGCCACCTGCGCGGCGGCGTGAAATACTGGGACGGCCAGTTCGACGACGCTCGCCTGGCACTGGCCCTTGCCCGCACGGCCGAGGCCGCAGGCGCTGTCGTGCTGAACTACGCCAAGGTCACTGGCATTCGCCGACAGGCTGAGTCCACAGGCCCTCGTTTTGAAGTCGATGTGTGCGACCACTTCGACGGAACGTCTCGCAGCATTGCGGCCCAGTGCGTGGTGAACGCCACCGGTGTCTGGGTCGATGAACTGCGAGCCGCCACCCACGGCCAGATCCCGCAGGCGCCGCCTCAGCGCATGGTCAGCCCCAGCCAGGGCGTTCATGTGGTGGTCGATCGCGAGTTTCTGGGCGGCGAAACCGCCTTGCTGGTCCCCAAGACGCCTGATGGGCGTGTGCTGTTTGCCGTGCCGTGGCTGGGCAAGGTGGTGTTGGGCACCACCGACACGCCCCGGCAAGACCTGCCTCGCGAGCCGCAGGCCTTCGCTGAAGAGCTGGACTTCATTCTGTCGGAGGCCAGCCGCGCGCTCAGTCGCCCTGTGCGCCGGGAGGATGTGCGAAGCGTCTGGGTCGGCTTGCGCCCCCTTGTCGCCCCGCCTCAGCATGCGGAGGGGTCCACCAAGACCCTGTCGCGCGAGCACACCATCATTGCCGACGCCAATGGACTCATCACCGTGACGGGTGGGAAATGGACCACCTACCGGGCGATGGCCGAGGACGTGCTGGATCGTTGTTTCGACGAAGGCTTCCTGCCAAGGAAGCCGGGCGGCTTGACGGAGCGCCACACCATGCTCGGGGCGCCTGGCCCGGGCGCCGCTACGTCGCCCATCTGTGCCGCGCCTGGCCTGCACCTGTATGGAACCGAGGCTGATCGTGTGGTGGAATGTCCAGGTGCCGACATCCAGCTGGGTATGGGGTTGACCGAAGCCATGGTGAGATTCGCGGTCCGCCATGAATATGCGCAGACCGTGGAAGATGTGCTGGCCCGGCGTTGGCGGGTGCTTTTTCTGAATGCCACAGCTGCGGCGGCGATGGCGCCCGGGGTGGCGGCCATTCTGCGAGAAGAAGGTTGTGCATCGACCGAACTTGAAGAATTTCTGGGTCTATGCCGCCATCACTCGCTGATTTTCGAGCCAAATTGATAGCGGTTTGTTGACGACGGAAGAATCCCGTGCCATAATTTGCGGCTTCGCTTGAAAAGGCGAGGCTTTCTGCCCACCGAAGCAGGTTGCAGCGGGTTCTGTGTCAAGCAGGACGCTGTGGCTGGCAACGACGGGCCCAAGACTGATCACTCCCGGCCGTGGTGGCGGGGAGGATTCAAGTTGGGACTTAAATCAAATGATCCAAACGCAATCTCGACTCGATGTTGCCGACAACACGGGTGCCAAGTCCGTGATGTGCATCAAGGTGCTCGGCGGCTCCAAGCGTCGCTACGCCAGCGTCGGCGACGTCATCAAGGTCTCCATCAAAGAAGCCGCTCCGCGTGGCCGCGTCAAAAAGGGCGAGGTTTACAGCGCTGTGGTGGTTCGCACTGCCAAGGGCATTCGCCGTCCTGATGGCGCCCTGATCAAATTCGATGGCAACGCTGCGGTGTTGCTCAATGCCAAGCTGGAGCCTATCGGCACCCGCATCTTCGGACCGGTCACGCGCGAGCTGCGCACCGAAAAGTTCATGAAGATCGTTTCGCTGGCTCCCGAGGTTCTCTGAGGAATCATCATGAACAAGATTCGTAGTGGCGATGAAGTCATCGTGATTGCCGGCCGCGACAAAGGCAAGCGCGGCAAGGTGGTGCTCCGCGCCGACGACAGCAAGCTGGTCGTCGAGGGTGTGAACATCGTGAAGAAGCATGCCAAGCCGAACCCCATGAAGGGCATCACCGGCGGCATCATCGAGAAGACCATGCCGATCCATCAGTCCAATGTGGCCATTTTCAATGGCGCCACGGGCAAAGCAGATCGCGTGGGCATCAAGCTCCTGGCCGACGGCAAAAAAGTGCGCGTCTTCAAGTCCAGCGGCGAAGAAATCAAGGTGGCATGAGCATGACACGTTTGCAAGACATCTACCGCGACACCGTTGCGCCGAGCCTGGTTGAAAAGTTTGGCTACAAGTCGGTCATGGAAGTGCCGCGTATCACCAAGATCACGCTCAACATGGGTGTGAGCGAGGCGGTTGCCGACAAGAAGGTCATGGACAGCGCCGTGGGCGACCTGACCAAGATCGCTGGCCAGAAGCCAGTGGTGACCAAGGCGCGCAAGGCCATCGCGGGTTTCAAGATCCGTGAGCAGCAGCCCATTGGCTGCATGGTCACCCTGCGTGGTGCCCGCATGTACGAATTCCTGGACCGTTTCGTCACCGTGGCCTTGCCCCGGGTGCGCGACTTCCGTGGTATTTCGGGCAAGGCATTTGACGGCCGTGGCAACTACAACATCGGCGTCAAAGAGCAGATCATTTTCCCTGAGATCGAGTACGACAAGGTGGATGCCTTGCGCGGCCTCAACATCAGCATCACGACAACCGCCAAGAACGATGCAGAGTGCAAAGCGCTGCTGGCCGGTTTCCGTTTCCCGTTCAAGAACTGAGGTGGCGCGTGGCTAAACAAGCACTTCTCCAACGTGAACTCAAGCGCGAAAAGCTCGCCGCCAAGTTTGCCAAGAAATACACCGAGTTGAAGGCAACTGCCAACGACGCCAAGAAGAGCGATGAAGAGCGCGATGCGGCCCGTCTGGGTCTGCAAAAGCTGCCCCGCAACGCCAACCCGACACGTCAGCGCAACCGCTGCGAGATCACGGGTCGTCCGCGTGGCACTTTCGCCCAATTCGGCCTGGCACGTGCCAAGGTTCGCGAAATGGCCTTTGCCGGTGAAATCCCCGGTATCACCAAAGCCAGCTGGTAAGCCCTAGGAGAACCACAAATGAGCATGAGTGATCCTATCGCCGACATGTTGACCCGCATCCGCAATGCACAGATGGTCGAGAAGGCTGTCGTGACGATGCCGGCTTCCAAGGTCAAGGCCGCTATCGCCCAGGTCCTGAAGGACGAGGGCTATATCGATGGCTTCCAGGTCAAGAGCGCCGACGGCAAGAACGAACTTGAGATCGCTCTCAAGTACTACGCCGGCCGTCCGGTCATCGAACGCATTGAGCGCGTCAGCCGTCCCGGCCTGCGTGTCTACCGCGGTCGCAACGCCATTCCCCAGGTCCAGAACGGTCTGGGTGTGGCCATCGTCACCACGCCCCAGGGTGTGATGACCGATCGCAAGGCGCGCGCTACCGGTGTCGGTGGCGAAGTCCTGTGTTACGTCGCCTGATGCGGGCATTGAGGAGCAACTGAATGTCACGTATTGGAAAATTGCCGGTTACCGTCCCTGCTGGGGTGGAAGTGGCTGTCAAGGACGGTCTCGTCAATGTCAAGGGCGCCCTGGGTGCCCTGGCGTTGGCTGAAAACGCCTTGGTCAAGATCGAAAACAACGCTGGCTCGCTGTCGTTCACCCCGGTGAACGACTCTCGCGAAGCCAATGCCATGTCGGGCACCATGCGTCAGCTGGTGAACAACATGGTCAATGGTGTGAGCAAGGGCTTCGAGAAGAAGCTGTCGCTGCTGGGTGTGGGTTACAAGGCCCAGGCTCAAGGCACCAAGCTCAACCTGACGGTTGGTTACTCCCACCCCGTGGTGATGGACATGCCTGCCGGAATCAAGGTGGAAACCCCGACGCCGACCGAAATCCTGATCAAGGGTGCGGATCGTCAGCGCGTGGGCCAGATCGCTTCCGAGGTGCGCGCTGTGCGCCCCCCCGAGCCTTACAAGGGCAAGGGCATCCGCTATGCGGATGAAAAGGTCGTGATCAAGGAAACCAAGAAGAAATAAGGATCAGGATCATGTTGACCAAAAAAGAGCAACGTCTCCGCCGCGCCCGCCAAACGCGCATCCGCATTGCGCAGCAGAGCGCCGTTCGCCTGACCGTGAACCGCACCAACCTGCACATCTATGCCAGCGTCATCTCCGACGACGGCAGCAAAGTGCTGGCCACCGCCTCCACGGCAGAAGCCGAAGTGCGTGCACAAATCGGTGGCGCCGGCAAGGGTGGCAACGTCACGGCAGCGGCATTGATTGGCAAGCGCATCGCTGAAAAGGCGAAAGCTGCAGGTATCGAAAAGGTGGCGTTCGACCGTTCCGGTTTTGCCTACCATGGCCGGGTGAAAGCCCTTGCAGACGCGGCTCGTGAAGCTGGCCTGCAGTTCTGATCAAACGGAATACACACAATGGCTAAATTTACGGCAAACATCAAGAACGAAGCGAACGACGACGGTTTGCGCGAAAAGATGATCGCGATCAACCGCGTGACCAAGGTGGTCAAGGGCGGTCGCATTCTCGGTTTCGCAGCGCTGACCGTGGTCGGTGACGGCGATGGCCGCGTGGGCATGGGCAAGGGCAAGGCGCGTGAAGTGCCGGTTGCCGTGCAGAAAGCCATGGAGCAGGCCCGCCGCAACATGATCAAGGTGTCGCTCAAGAATGGCTCGTTGCACCACAGCGTGCACGGCGAGCACGGCGCCTCCAACGTCATGATGCTGCCCGCCTCCAAGGGTACCGGCATCATTGCTGGCGGCCCTATGCGTGCGGTGTTCGAAGTGCTGGGCATCACCGATGTCGTCGCCAAGAGCCACGGCTCGAGCAATCCCTACAACCTGGTGCGCGCCACGCTGGACGCACTGAAGAACTCGACCACGCCTGCCGACGTGGCTGCCAAGCGCGGCAAGTCGGTCGAAGACATTCTGGGCTGATTGGAACGATCATGACCACACAAACCACCGTCAAGGTCCAACTGGTGCGCAGCCCCATTGGTACCAAGCAATCTCACCGTGACACCGTGCGGGGCCTCGGCCTGCGCAAGGTCAACAGCATCAGCGAGCTGCAGGACACGCCCGCCGTGCGCGGCATGATCAACAAGATCGCTTACCTGGTCAAGGTACTCTGAACCGGAGTCGCAAGACATGGAACTCAACACAATCAAGCCTTCTGAAGGCGCCAAGCATGCCAAGCGCCGTGTCGGTCGTGGTATCGGCTCGGGTCTGGGCAAAACCGCCGGTCGCGGTCACAAGGGTCAGAAATCCCGCGCGGGTGGCTATCACAAGGTCGGCTTTGAAGGCGGTCAGATGCCGCTGCAGCGCCGCTTGCCCAAGCGTGGCTTCAAGTCTGCGCAACTGCAGTTCAATGCCGAAGTGACGCTGGCGGACCTCAATGCTCTCGAAGCCGCCGAAGTGGACATGCTCGTGCTCAAGCAAGCGGGCCTGGTGCCTCACATGGCCAAGCGCGTGAAAGTCATCAAGACTGGCGAGATTGCACGTGCGGTCACGTTGAAGAACATCGCAGCCACCGCAGCGGCCAAGCTGGCCATTGAAGCGGCTGGCGGCTCGCTGGCTTAAACAGAAACGCTGAAGGCATTCTGTGGCAACTGGACCCACCTCTCTGGCCAAAACAGGCAAGTTCGGCGACCTCCGTCGCCGGCTTGTGTTCCTGTTGCTGGCTTTGGTTGTCTATCGCATCGGCTCGCACATTCCCGTGCCGGGGATCGATCCTGACCAGCTCCAGCAGCTGTTCCAGGGGCAGCAAGGCGGCATCTTGAACCTGTTCAACATGTTCTCGGGTGGCTCCTTGTCGCGTTTTGCGGTCTTTGCCTTGGGGATCATGCCGTACATCTCGGCGTCGATCATCATGCAGTTGATGACCTACGTGGTGCCCACTTTTGAGCAGCTGAAAAAAGAAGGTGAGGCGGGTCGTCGCAAGATTACCCAGTACACCCGCTACGGTACGCTCGCGCTGGCCATCTTTCAGTCCATGGGCATTGCCTTGGCGCTGGAAGGTCAACAGGGCTTGGTGATCGATCCGGGCATGGGCTTTCGCCTGACCGCTGTGGTGAGCCTGGTGGCTGGCACGATGTTCCTGATGTGGCTCGGCGAACAAATCACCGAGCGTGGACTGGGTAACGGTATTTCGCTGCTGATCTTCGCCAGCATCGTGTCCGGTTTGCCAAGCGCCATTGGTGGCTTGCTGGAACTGGTGCGTACCGGCGCGATGAATATCCTGATCGCCCTGTTCATCATCGCTCTGGTGATTCTGGTGACGTATTTTGTGGTGTTCGTCGAACGCGGCCAGCGCAAGATTCTCGTGAACTACGCCCGGCGCCAAGTGGGCAACAAAGTCTATGGGGGCCAGTCGTCCCACCTGCCCTTGAAGCTGAACATGGCTGGCGTGATTCCGCCCATTTTCGCTTCGAGCATCATCCTGCTGCCCACCACCCTGGTGAGCTGGATCAGCACAGGTGATTCGACACGCTGGTTGCGTGACATTGCTTCGGCCCTGTCCCCCGGTCAGCCGATCTACGTCGCGCTGTATGCCGCCGCCATCGTCTTCTTCTGCTTTTTCTACACGGCGCTTCAGTTCAACAGCCGCGAGACGGCCGACAACCTGAAGAAGAGTGGTGCCTTCATCCCGGGTATTCGCCCAGGTGATCAAACCGCGCGCTACATCGACAAGATTTTGCTCAGGCTGACGCTGGCAGGTGCCATTTACATCACCACCGTCTGCCTGCTCCCGGAATTCCTGATCCTGAAATACAACGTGCCGTTCTACTTCGGTGGAACCTCACTGCTGATCATTGTGGTGGTCACGATGGATTTTATGGCCCAGGTTCAGAACTACATGATGTCGCAGCAATACGAATCGCTGCTCAAGAAGGCAAATTTCAAAACTTCTGGCTGAGGTAAATGTCCCGGGAAGACGTGATCGAGATGCAGGGAGAGGTGGTTGAAAACCTTCCCAATGCAACGTTCAGAGTCAAACTCGAAAACGGACACGTTGTTCTTGGGCACATTTCTGGAAAGATGCGGATGCACTACATCCGGATTCTTCCCGGAGACAAGGTCAAAGTGGAGCTCACGCCCTACGACCTGACCCGGGCAAGAATCGTTTTCAGGACAAAGTAGTCAGTCGGTTGTTGGGTGTATTTGGAATATTTAGGAGAAAACTATGAGAGTTTCAGCTTCGGTCAAGAAAATGTGCCGCAACTGTAAAATCATCAAGCGTCACGGCATCGTGCGGGTCATCTGCACCGATCCGCGTCACAAACAGCGTCAAGGCTGATTGGTAAGTTCAGAGGTAAATCATGGCTCGTATTGCAGGCATCAACATTCCGCCGCACAAGCACGCCGAAATCGGCTTGACGGCAATTTTTGGCATTGGTCGCACCCGCGCTCGGAAGATTTGCGAGGCCTGCGGTATTGACTACACCAAGAAGATCAAAGATCTGAGCGACGCAGAACTGGAAAAAGTTCGCGATCAGGTCGGTGTGTTCACGATCGAGGGTGACCTGCGCCGTGAAACCACGATGAACATCAAGCGTTTGATGGACATCGGTTGCTACCGTGGTTTCCGTCACCGCCGTGGTCTGCCCATGCGTGGCCAGCGCACGAAGACCAATGCCCGCACGCGCAAGGGTCCCCGCAAGGCCGCCCAGTCGCTGAAGAAATAATTGGTTTGAAGGATTCCTATGGCTAAGTCACCCTCCAGCAACGCATCCGCCCGCGTTCGCAAAAAAGTCCGCAAGAACATTGCTGACGGTATTGCACACGTGCACGCATCGTTCAACAACACCATCATCACCATCACCGACCGTCAAGGCAATGCGCTTTCATGGGCTTCGTCTGGTGGTCAGGGCTTCAAAGGCTCGCGCAAGTCCACGCCTTTTGCCGCCCAGGTGGCTTCAGAGGTGGCTGGCCGCGCAGCAATCGAGCAGGGCATCAAGAACCTCGACGTCGAGATCAAGGGCCCCGGTCCAGGTCGTGAGTCTTCGGTTCGCGCACTCGGCGCCCTGGGCATTCGCATCAACTCCATCTCTGATGTGACCCCTGTGCCGCACAACGGCTGCCGCCCCCAAAAGCGTCGCCGTATCTGAGATTCGCCCGTTCAGGGTAGAATCAAAGGCTTTTCTTTTTGCGAGCCACCGCAGTTTCCTGCGGTGGCATTTTTACTAAGCCCACTGCCAGATCCCGCCCGGGAATGGCTCCCGCAATGACATCGATCTGATGTGGGTTGCGGCAGACAAACAAGGAACACAACGTGGCACGTTACCTCGGCCCCAAGGCCAAACTATCCCGCCGTGAAGGCGCCGACCTGTTGCTCAAGAGCGCGCGCCGTTCGATCAGCGACAAGGCCAAATTCGATTCCAAGCCCGGTCAGCACGGCCGCACTTCCGGTCAGCGCACCTCTGACTTCGGCGTTCAATTGCGCGAAAAGCAGAAGGTCAAGCGCACCTATGGCGTGCTGGAGCGCCAGTTCCGCCGCTACTTCGCCGAAGCCGATCGCCGCCGTGGCAACACCGGCGCGAACCTGCTGTTCCTGCTGGAAGCCCGTCTTGACAACGTCGTCTTCCGCATGGGCTTCGCGTCCACCCGTGCCGAAGCTCGCCAGATCGTCTCTCACAAGGCAATCACCGTGAACGGCAAGTCCGTGAACATTCCTTCTTACTCGGTCAAAGCCGGCGACGTGGTCGCGGTGCGCGAGAAGTCGAAGAAGCAGGCTCGCGTGATTGAAGCCCTCGAACTGGCCAAGCAAATCGGCTTCCCTGCATGGGTCGATGTGGCTGTGGACAAGGCCGAAGGCGTGTTCAAGAAGTCGCCTGATCGTGACGAGTTCGCGGCTGACATCAACGAGTCGTTGATCGTCGAACTGTATTCCCGTTAATTTCGTTCCCGACATGCACGCAAGTGCGGTCGGGCCATGCTCCGTCTGCCTTATCGGTGTAACGAGCCGAGGGTACTGAAGGAAGTTTGAATGCTGAACAATCTGCTGAAGCCCAAAACCATCAACGTCGAGCAACTCTCGACCAATCGTGCCAAAGTCACGCTCGAGCCTTTCGAGCGCGGGTACGGCCACACGCTGGGCAATGCCCTGCGCCGGGTGCTGCTTTCTTCCATGGTGGGCCACGCGCCAACCGAGGTGACCATCGCAGGCGTGGTGCACGAGTACTCTTCCATTGATGGCGTTCAGGAAGACGTCGTCAACATGCTGCTCAACCTCAAGGGGGTGGTGTTCAAGCTCCACAACCGCGACGAAGTCACTCTGAGCCTGCGCAAGGACGGCGAAGGCCTGGTCACCGCTGCAGACATCCAGACCCCACACGATGTCGAGATCGTCAATCCCGGCCACGTGATTGCCACGCTGTCTGCCGGCGCCAAGCTCGACATGCAGATCAAGGTTGAAAAGGGCCGGGGCTACGTGCCAGGCAGCCTGCGCCGCAACGACGAACAGTCGCGTTCCATTGGTCGTATCGTGCTCGACGCCTCGTTCTCCCCCGTGAAGCGCGTGAGCTACACGGTGGAAAGCGCTCGTGTGGAGCAGCGCACCGACCTGGACAAGCTGGTGCTCGAAATCGAGACCAATGGGTCCATCGGTCCTGAAGAAGCCGTGCGTGCCTCCGCCAAGATCCTGGTGGAACAACTGGCCGTGTTCGCGCAGCTCGAAGGTGTCGAACTCTCAGCGTTCGACCAGCCCGCACAGCGCAGCTCGCAGCAGTTCGACCCGATCCTGCTTCGTCCTGTCGACGAGCTCGAACTCACGGTGCGTTCGGCCAACTGCCTCAAGGCAGAGAACATCTACTACATCGGTGACCTGATCCAGCGCACCGAAAACGAGCTGCTCAAGACCCCCAACCTGGGTCGGAAGTCGCTCAACGAAATCAAGGAAGTGCTTGCTTCGCGCGGGCTCACCTTGGGTATGAAGCTCGAAAACTGGCCGCCGGCCGGTCTCGACAAGCACTGAAGACACTCAACTGTCTGACGAACCCCCAGTACCTGATACGGCTGGGGGCAAAACATCGAAAGGAAATCTCAAATGCGTCACGGACACGGACTTCGTAAACTCAACCGCACCAGCGAGCACCGCCTCGCCATGCTGCGCAACATGATGAATTCGCTGCTCACGCACGAAGCCATCAAGACCACGGTGCCGAAAGCCAAAGAACTTCGCCGCGTGGTCGAACCCATGATCACCCTGGCCAAGGTGCCCACCGTCGCCAACCGTCGCTTGGCCTTTGACCGCCTGCGCGACCGCGATGTGGTCGTGAAACTGTTCAACGAACTGGGCCCACGCTTCAAGGCGCGTCCAGGTGGCTACACCCGCATCTTGAAAATGGGTTTCCGCGTGGGTGACAATGCACCCATGGCGCTGGTTGAACTGGTTGATCGTGCAGAAGACACCACCGCAGCTGAAGACGCCGACAAAGCGTGATAGAATACAAGGCTTGACGCGGAGTGGAGCAGCCTGGTAGCTCGTTGGGCTCATAACCCAAAGGTCGCAAGTTCAAATCTTGCCTCCGC
>PHCQ01000039.1 GCA_002840835.1 Betaproteobacteria bacterium HGW-Betaproteobacteria-16
GACGGCCAAGCAGATCAACCCCGATCTGTACCCCACCGAAGTGACCGCCCAGGGCAAGACCCGCGCAGAAGTGCGCGCCGAACTGGCCCAGGCTCGCCGCGATGGCAGCCTGAACGTCAACGGCAACGAGTACCCGATCAACTGATCGAGGTCTGGCGAAAGCGCCTCAAGCCCGGCGGCCCGCAAAGGCCGCCGGGCTTTTTCTTTGATAGGCCGACGGCTGGGGTTGGCCCCGGTGGCATGCGCATCCTTCTGTCATCACGAGACAGCACTGTCCGTATAAAGTGGCACCAAGAACGGTTCAACCACGCGTCGAAAGGCAGCCATGAAACAACGCAGACTGGGCGCCGCTGGCCCACTCACATCGTCCCTGGGCCTGGGTTGCATGGGCATGAGCGAGTTCTATGGCGAGACCAACGATGCCGACTCGCTGCAAACACTGGAGAAAGCGCTGGCGCTCGGGATCACGTACTTTGACACCGCAGACACTTACGGCCTTGGGCACAACGAGTCGCTGCTGGGTCGTTTCATTGCGCAAGGCGGATCGGCGCGCCGTCAGCAAATGGTGATCGCGACGAAGTTCGGCATCGTGCGGGCGACCGGCCAGTACGAGCGGCGCATCGACAACTCCCCCACCTACATTCGAGAAGCCTGCGAGGCTTCTCTGCGCCGGCTGGGTGTGGATCGCATCGATCTCTATTACTGCCACCGCCGCGATCCGGCCGTTCCCATCGAGGAAGTGGTGGGCGTCATGGGTGACCTGGTGACCTCGGGCAAAGTCGGTGCCATTGGCCTGTCGGAGGTGTCCGTGGAATCGCTGCGTCGAGCCCATGCCGTCGCGCCGATTGCGGCCGTGCAAAGCGAGTATTCGATGTGGAGCCGCGATCCTGAGGCTGGCACGCTGGCGGCCTGCGCGGAGCTGGGGACGGCGTTTGTGGCCTACAGCCCGCTGGGCCGCGCCTTCCTCACCGGCACCCTTGACGTGAGCCAGTTGGCAGACAACGATTTCCGCAAACACAACCCGCGGTTTGTGGGCGAGGCACAGGCCGCGAACCAGCGTCTGGTGGCGTCGCTGGCGGCATTCGCTGCCGAGCGCCATCTGAGCAATGCACAGGTTGCCCTGGCCTGGATGCTCAACAAGCATCCGCATGTGATACCGATTCCCGGCACCCGCCGGATCGCCCATCTGGAGAGCAACGTGAGCGCAGCCGACATCGTGCTCACGCCTGGAGAGATCGCGCAACTGGATCTGCTGTTCGACCCGAAGGTTGTGGCCGGGGCGCGCTATCCCGATGCGGGCCTTGTAGGGATGGAGACCCGATAGAGGCCCAGGATGTGGCCGTCTGCGCCAGGTCGCCTCAGGCCCCAAGCACTGCATGGCGAATCAGCAGCACCGAGAGCACCCACATCGTCACGCCGATGAGACCATCCAGCACCTGCCATGCCCGCGGTCGGGCAAACCAGGGGGCCAGCCAGCGGGCGCCAAATCCCAGGAGGGTGAACCACGCCATGCTCGCGACGCTGGCCCCCGCCACGAACCAGCCTTGCAGCATGCCGGGCTGTTGCGCACCGATGCTACCCACGAGCAACACCGTGTCCAGGTAGACGTGCGGGTTGAGCAAGGTGAAAGCGGCCGCCTGAGCCAACACCGCACCACGAGGCAGGGCGTCACCACCGGGCGCCGCCTGCAGGCGACCCGTGTGGCGAACCCTGAGCAGCGCCTTCCAGCCGTACCAGGCCAGAAACAGGGCGCCCGCCAGTGCCAACACCCGTGCCAGCTGGGGCCGATCACCCAGGGCCTGGGCCATGCCGAAGACACCGGCCGCAATCAGCACCGCATCGGTCACGCCACAGAACAGCACCACGCTGCCCACATGCTCTTTGCGCAAGCCTTGGCGCAAGACGAATGCATTCTGGGCGCCAATGGCCACGATCAACCCGAAGCTCAGTGCCAGGCCCTGAAGAAACACCGGCCATGCGGACGTGATGGGGATGGAGATGGTATTCATGGCAGTAGCTTTCCGGAGCCTTTCAATGAAAGCAAACGGCATCTCCTGAGGCAACGCAGGAAAAACGCCGGCCGCGATCCCGACCTCAACCCAGTCCGAGCGCCTTTTGCGCCAGCGCGATGAAGGCAGCCTCTTCAGCGCGTGACAGGGGTTTGAGGATGTCGGCCTGCAATGCCTCGACCACCGGCCGGCATGCGCTCAGCAACTGCTTGCCCTCGCGCGTGAGGTGCAGTTGGCGTGCCCGGCGATCCTGCGCGCTGATCTCGCGGCGCACCAGACCCTTGTTCTCCAGGCGTTCGATCACCCCGCCTATCGTGGCGCGGTCAAAACTGATGGTCGCGGCCAGACTGGCCTGGTCAATGCCGGGCTGCTGCGCGATGGCATCGAGCGCAGCGAACTGCACCGAGGTCATGTCAAAACCCGCTGCCGCCATCTGCGCCTGAAAAACCTGTGTCGACTGCTGGTGCAGCCGCCGGATCAAATGACCGGCCATCGCCCTTGTGTCCATCCCCGCCTCCGTTGATGCAAACAGGCGCACGACGCGCCCTTGTCTGATGAGCTTGACGATTCTAAGTATGTGAACATATGATATGTACACTTATTAATTTCTGAGCAGCAGTTGTTCCTAGGAGTCCGCATGCAATACCACCTCAACGGCTTCCATCCTGGCGATCCCGATGTCCTGCCGGCAGCAAACGGTCACCGCCGCGCGGGCGACCCCCTGCCACCGGTGGTGGATGTGTTGATCGCCGGCTCCGGCCCTGCGGGCCTGTGCCTGGCCGCCCAGCTGGCCAAGGTGCCGCAAATCCGCACCATGCTGGTGGAGCCGAAACAGGGTCCGATGGAGAAGGGACAGGCCGATGGCATCAGCGTGCGCACCATGGAAATGTTCCAGGCCTTCGGCTTTGCCGAAAAGGTCTTGCGCGAATCGGTGTGGATCAACGAGACCACCTTCTGGTCGCCCGGTGACAGCGCCTCCCTGTCCCGCGTCGCCCGCGTGCAGGACGTGCCCGATGGCGTTTCCGAAATGCCGCATGTGCTGATCAACCAGGCCCGGGTGCACGACCTGTTTCTCCATGTGATGCAAAACTCGCCCACCCGGTTGGCGCCGGATTACGGCCTGAAGGTGGCTACCCTTTCGATCGACCCCAACGTCGCCGAGTACCCCATCACCGTCACCCTGGAGCACACCGCGCCCGGTCGCGAGGGGCAAACCGAAACAGTGCGGGCCAACTACGTGATTGGCTGTGATGGCGCACGCTCCAATGTGCGCAGTGCCATCGGCGGGGCGCTGCACGGCGATGCGGCGCACCAGGCCTGGGGCGTGATCGACCTGCTGGCCGTCACCGATTTTCCCGACTGGCGCAAGAAGTCCTTCGTGCGCTCGCAGGACGAAGGCATTCTCATGGTCTTGCCGCGTGAAGGCGGGCATCTGGTGCGTCTGTATGTCGAACTCGACCAACTGGGTGCGCACGAACGCGCTGCAGACAGGGGCATGAACGCGGACGACATCATCGCCAAGGCGCAGCGCATCTTTCAGCCCTTCAAGCTCGACGTGAAGGACGTGGTCTGGTGGTCGATCTACGAGATCGGTCACCGGCTGACCGACAAGTTCGACGACGTGCCCCCGGCCGAGGTGGCCACCCGCACGCCCCGCGTGATGCTGGCCGGCGACGCCTGTCACACGCACAGCCCCAAGGCCGGCCAGGGCATGAACGTGTCGATGGGTGACACCTTCAACCTGGGATGGAAACTCATCTCGGTGCTCACCGGTCGCGCCGACCCTGCCCTGCTGCACAGCTATTCCGGAGAGCGGCGCGCAGCGGCCCAGGGCCTGGTGGAATTCGATCACAAGTGGGCCCGCGTGGTGGGCGCCCGGGAAGACAACGACACCGTCAACGGCCTGCCCCGCGTGGCCCGCGAGTTCGTCAACAACCTGCCCTTCACCTGCGGCCTGACGATCCAGTACGAGCCCGGCTCCCTGACCGGCACGCCGACCCATCAGCATCTCGCGCCCGGTTTCGACATCGGCAAACGCTTCCACTCCGCACCCGTGGTCCGACTGGCCGACGCCAGGCCCATGCAGTTGGGCCACACCATCGAGGCGGACGCCCGCTTCCGTCTGTTCGTTTTTGCGCCGGCAAGCGACACGGGTGCGCCAGGCGGAGCGACCGCCTCGCTGTGCGACTGGCTTGAGCACGATGCAGCGTCGCCGCTGCGTCGCCACACCGCACCGGGCGAGGACATGGATGCCGTCATCGACACCCGCGCCGTGTTCCAGCAAGGTTTTCGCGAGCTGGACCATGCCACCATGCCCACGCTGCTGCGCCCGCACGTGGGCCGGTTCGGGCTGTGCGACTACGAAAAGGTCTTCTGTGCCGACCTGAAGCGGGGCGAAGACATCTTCGCGATGCGCGGCATCGACCGGGCCGCCGGCTGCGTGGTCATCGTGCGCCCGGATCAGTACGTGGGCCACATCCTGCCGCTGCAGGCGCGCAATGAACTGGCCGCCTACTTCGCGGGCATCCTGCGCGTGCGCGGCTAGGCTTCAGCGGGCATTCGCTGCAATCGGCATGTGCGCCACCTGATGGCTGGGGCGGTGTTCGCCCGGCGAGAGGCTGCTCTAGGCAGACAGCCCAGGAGGCCGGTGGTCTGCGACGCCGCCACGGAGGTAGTGCAGACAGGCCCTCCGAGCGGTCGCCAGGTACCGGCGGCTGCGCTCGGGCGCATCTTCTTCACCCAGCCTCGGGACGATCCATCCGACGTAGGTCACTGCGCGCAACGCCAGGAAAAGGTCGAGCGCGTCCGTGTCAATGGTCCTGACGCTCAGGTAGCCGCGCAGCAGCGCGTCCTTCAATTTGCCGAAGGTCGCCACATCCAGGAATTTGAGCAGGGTGGTGGCCAGATCGAACACCCGATAGCCCCATCCCCCATCGTCGAAGTCCAGCATTCCCATCCGCCCTTCGCTGACCAGCACATTCTCTCGAACGAGATCGGCATGGATCAACCCGCGGTCGAGGCCACCGTCCCTCTGGCGCAGGTCTTGCGCGGCCCTGGTCCTGAAGTCCACCAACAAAGCCTTGTCTTCGGCAGACAGCGCCGGATGTTCCCAGAAGCGTCCCCAGAGCGGCGCCTCACCCAGCAGGCCTTCAGCATCCCAGGCGACCCGCGAAAATCCGTCGGGCTTGACCCATGCATCGGACGCGGCGTGGAACAACGCCATGTGCCGCCCCAGGTGCTGGAACAGCACTTGCGCGTTGGCTTCAGAGCACGCCGTCAGCAGCGTGCCCAAAGTCTGGCCGGGCATCCAGGTCAACAGGTCCACCAGATGGCCGTCCACCTGTTCGAGCAACTGCCCCTTGAGCGAAGGCACCGGTCGCGGCACCAGAATGCCGGCCTGATCAAGCGCCGCCATCCACTGCAGCTCCGACTCGATCTCGATGCGGGTCCGGTAGCCGGGACGCTTGAGGCGCAGGGCGTATTCACCCGATGCGTCGCAGACCCGGAAGACCTGGTTCTCCCGGCCAGCCACGAATTGCAGGCGCGCATGCCCGAGGCCCCACCGGGTGGCCGCCGTTGTGGCGAGATCCGTCATGACTGCGGCGCCAGTTCGGCCAGCACATCGTCCAGCGTCTGCACCAGCAGGCCCAGGTGTTCTTCTGAAAAGGTCATCGGCGGACGGATCTTGAGGGTGTTCTTGTGCCGTCCCAGCCTGGACAGCAGCACGCCGCGCTCGCGCATCGCCTCCACCACCTGATCAGCGAAACCCGAGGCGGGCTCCAGCGTGTGCTTGTCCTTGAGGAACTCGACGCCGAACACCATGCCGCTCTGTCGCACGTCGCCGATGACGCCGTACTTTCTGGACAGTTCGGTCAGCGCCTTCGCGGCCAGAGCACCGATCCTGGCGGCATTCGCCTGCAGCTTGCGTTGCTCGATCTCTTCCAGCACAGCCATCGCGGCGGCGCAGGCCACCGGGTTGCCACCAAAGGTGTTGAAGTAGCGGTAGGAGCCGCGGAAGCGCTCCATCACCTCGGGCCGCGTGACCAGGCCCGCGACCGGGTAGCCGTTGCCCATGGGTTTTCCCATGGTCACCACGTCGGGCGTCACACCCTGCTTCTGGTGCGCCCAGAAATGGCTGCCGCTGCGGGCAAAGCCCGATTGCACCTCGTCGCAGATCAGGAAGCCGCCAGCCTCGCGAACCACTTTTTCGGTTGGGCGCAGCCAGCCGGGCGCCTGGTCGGGAAAACCTTCGTTGAGGAACAGCGGGCACACGATCAGCGCCGCGAAGCCGATGCCCGAGCGCTCATGCTCGGCGATCTGCTCCTGCACCTTCGCGGCAAACCGCAGCCCCTGGGGATCGTCGATGCGCAGGCTGTCGGGCGCCTCGACATGGCGCACGTACTGGCCCAGCCCGTAACCGTAGGCCGGCGCATTGCCGGTCGACAGTTGGCTGACCAGGCTGGTGTTGCCATGGTAGGTGGCATCGGTGGCGATCACACCGCGCTTGCCGGTCATGGCTTCGGCCATGCGCAGGGCGATGTCGTTGGCCTCGGAGCCGGTGCAGGTCAGCAAGGCGTTGGTGAGTTCGCCGCCGTACGTGGACGTCAGCTTCTCGGCGTAGTTCACCAGGTTCTCGTGCAGGTAGCGGCTGTGCACGTTGAGCTGCGCGCTCTGCGAACAGATGGCCTCCACCACCCGCGGGTTGCAGTGGCCGACGTGGGGCACGTTGTTGTAGCAGTCGAGGTAACGACGGCCGTCCGCATCCCACAGCCACACATCTTCGCCCTTCACGATGTGGACCGGTCGCTTGTAGAAGGTGGACACGTTCGGCCCGAGAAGGCTGCGCCGTCTCTCCATCAATTCAGTTTCATTCATTGCAGATTTCCATCCAAACAGCCAGCCAGAACTTCCCCGGCAAAGGCGGCGTGTCCAGGCGATCGTCAGGAGATCACGTCCTGGATCAGCTCTTTGTCTTCCTTGTGGCGAGCGATCGCGAAGAAGTAGCCGACCACGAGGACCGCGAATGGCAGCAGCAGCATGAACCAGCCCAGCCCGCTCAGGCCCCAGGCCGTCGTGGTCGGATCCACGCCCTCGGCCACGGCGCCGGTCAGCAGGCCGAAGCGCGACATCAGCAGATACAGGCCCACAGTCAGACCGACGATGGCCAGCACGGGTGCGACCAGGGTCTGGAAAACATTGGCATCGCCGGGTTCACGACGGAAGTACGCGATCACCGCCACGCACACCAGGATCTCGATCAGCAGGATGGACACCACCGCCAGGCCGCTGAACCAGAAGAACATGTTGAGCACCGGATCCAGTCCATTGAGGGCAAACAAGGCAATCACCAAGGCTGTGATGACCGAGGTGGTGATGGAACCGGCCGAGGGGGCTCCGCGAGCGTTCACATGACTCAGCGCGGCAGGCAGGGTGCCACCGCGACCCAACGCAAACAGGTAGCGACTGGCCGAGTTCTGGAACGCCAGCAGGCCGGCGAACAGGCTGGAGAGCACCAGCACCTGCATCACGCTCGCGAGCCAGCCGCCCACGTACTGGGTGGCCAGGGTGAACAGCACGTTCGCCGGGTTGACCAGCGGTGTACCGTCAACGGACGAGAGCTCCACCACCTTGTCCACCGCCGTCCCGGCACCGAGTCCGGTGACGATCGCAAACGCCGTGAAGGCGAACACCAGCGTGATCAGCAGGACCGCAACGTAGGTCGCCACTGGCACGGTTCGCTTGGGGTTCACCGATTCTTCCCCGTAGATGGCCGTGGCCTCGAAGCCGATGAAGGACGCGAAGGCGAAGGCCAGTGCGATGCCGGCCGATCCCGCCAGGCCGCCGGCCAGGATGTTCGAGGGGTTGAACGAAGCCGCGAAGTCCACCCCCTCAGGGCCCCCTTTGATGAAGATCGCTACCGCGGTGATCACCAGCGAGAGAAGTTCCAGGCTCAACAGGACACCGAGAACCCCAGCGCCCACGTCCACGCTGCGCAGCGAGAGCCAGGTTACCGCCACCCAGGCCACGCACGACCAGCCCCACCAGGGCAGCATCCCCACCTGTTCGGCCATCAGCCCGCCGAAGAAGCCGAACAGCGAGAGGTGGATCGCCAGGTAGGCGATGAGCGAGGTGAAGGCCGAGCCGACGCCCAAGTGCAATCCCAGCCCACGACCGATGTAGGCAAAGAAGGCACCGGAGTTGGTGACCTGGTGGCTCATGGCGGCATAGCCCACGCTGAAGAGCAGCAGGGTCAGGCCCGCCAGCAGGTAGGCACCGGGTGCGGCCGCGCCGTTGCCCAGCACGATCGCCGCAGGCAGTGCGCCGGTCATGCCTACCAGCGGCGCAGCGGCGGCGATGACGAAGAAGACGATGCCGATCACCCCCAGGCGCCCGGCGCGCAGGGAATGGTCAGCGTCCGGTGGATGGCTCGCGGACGAAATGGAAGAGGCAGCTGTTTGCATGCAAGGCTCCTGAAGGGGATGTTCGTGAGGGAAATCAGAAGCCCTTGACCAGACTCAGCACGAGACGGTTGTCACCCGCCCCGCCCAGCTGGGATTTTTTCGTGGCGCCGGAGAACGTGGCGCCCGCCGAAAGGCCGTTGCCAAAATCCCGGGTCACACCCAGGCTGTAGTCACCGAAATCACCGGCCGTCTCGTTGCGCATGCCCAGCGTGGCCTGCAACTGCCATGCCTCGTTGATCGGTTGTGTGACGCTCAGGCTCAGGCGCCCGAACTTCTTGATCACGCCGCTCACACCGCGCGCATACTTGACTGTCAGCGGGCCATAGCTCAGGCTGCCATAGGCCTCGCTACCGTTCCAGCCCCCGCCGCTGCCGGGGTAGATGAAGCTGATCACGCCGACGTCGTAGGAGATCGCTTCGGTCACCTGGCCCCGGTGGCCTCCGTACAGATCGATCTCCACCCGGGCATCGCCGAACTTGCCCGTGGAGTTCCAGTTGCCCAGGTAGAAGCCGTTCTCGAAACTGGTGTCCACACCGCCCTGGAGCGCAGGGCGAACCTGTTTTCCGTCAGGGTTGTCCTGGTCCAGACCGTTGGATTTGTAGAGGGACACGACGCCCAGATTGAAGCTGGTTTCGGCCTGCGCAATGGCGGGTGCGGTCAGGCATGCCGCACTGCACGCCAGGGAAAGAAGTACGCGTTTCATGTGGTGGGTCCTCGGAATTGTGTTGGGCTGATCCATACCTGTGGCCCGCGAGCCAGGGGTGAACGGATGCTATGGACGCACCGCCAAACGGCGTATCAAACTTGCGCAAGATGAGGCCCGGGTTTTTCCCTATGCGAAGCGACCGAGAACCCGATGCACCCAACTGGGCGCGGTCGGTGCAGTTCATCGACATTGGCGCTGGTGCCACATCGCAAGGCGACGGGGACCTGTGCCGCAAGCAGTCCTCCGACAGCAATTTACGTGGAGGACTGTTCAGGTGGCAGCTCGCCGACGTGGGTTACTCGGATGAGAAAAGAACGTCGTTAGCGCGCCGGGTGAATACGCCTCTCGCCTCAAGCGTCCTGGCTACCGGACCGGTATCGAGATGGGGTCGGAGTTGCAGCGGATGGCCTCGCGCGATCAGGCGGGCGAGCTGCTCTCCCGTCGGAGACCCTGAACCGGGCCCGGAGAGGGCGTTCAGGGTAAACCCGAAAGGCGGTTTTGCGCATTTCTGATCACGCCCCGCAGGGCATGACCAACACACTGCGCTCCATGACTGCCGAATACCCTTCCCTCTCACTCCATGTGGCCGGTCATTGGCTGTCCACCGCATCGGGCGGTGAGCGCCCCGTGATCAACCCGGCCGATCAGAGCGTGCTCGCCCGGCTGCCGCTGGCCGGCCCCGGCGAACTCGCTGCCGCCGCCGAATCGGCACGGCGCGGCTTCGAACAATGGCGTCGCGTGCGCCCGCACGACCGCTACGTCATCCTTCGCCGCGCGGCCGAACTGCTGCGCCAGCGCGCCGACGAGATCGCCACCGTGCTCACGCTGGAGCAGGGCAAGCCGCTCGCCGAAGCGAAGCGCGAGGTGACGCTCTCGGCCGACATCATCGATTTCCAGGCCGAGGAGGCCAAGCGCCTGTACGGCCGTGCGGTTGCCCCGCGCGTGGACGGCATCCTCTCGCACACCGTGAGCCGCGTGCCGGTGGGCCCGGTGGCGGCGTTCACGCCCTGGAACTTCCCGGTCAACCTGCCCAGCCGCAAGCTCGGCAGCGCGCTGGCCGCGGGCTGCAGTGTGGTCATCAAGCCGGCCGAAGAAACACCGGCCAGCTGCATGTTGCTGGTGCACTGTTTTCTCGACGCCGGCGTGCCGCCCGACGCGATCAACCTCGTGTGGGGCGACCCGGCGCTGGTCTCGTCGTTCCTGATCGAACGGCCGGAGATCGCCAAGGTCTCTGTCACCGGCTCGGTGGCCGTGGGCAAGCTGCTGGGTGAGCAGGCCGCGCGCCACGTCAAGCGCTTCACCGGTGAGCTCGGCGGCCACGCCCCGGCGATCGTGTGCGAAGACATGTGCGAAGGCGCTGGGTTGGACTTTGTGCTCAAGCAGTCGGTCACGGCCAAGTACCGCAACGCAGGCCAGGTCTGCGCTTCACCCATCCGCTTTTACGTGCCGCGCGCGCAGCTTGCGAGCTTCAGCGAGCGCTTCGCCGCTGCGGCGCAGAAGCTGCAGCTGGGTTCCGGCCTGGACGCCGCCACCCAGATGGGGCCGCTCTCGCACGCGCGCCGCATCGAAGACATGGAGCGCTTTGTGGACGACGCCGTGGGCCAGGGCGCGCGCCTGCTCACCGGTGGTCACCGCGTCGAGCGCCCGGGCTTTTTCTTCGAGCCCACGGTGTTCGCCGAGGCACCTCCCACCAGCCGTTTGATGCAACAGGAGCCGTTCGGGCCGATCGCCGTGATACAGCCCTTCGACAAACTCGACGATGCCATTGCACAGGCCAACGCCTTGCCCTACGCGCTGGGCGCCTACGCCTTCACGCGCGACCTGTACGCCGCGCACCGCCTGGGCGAAGCCATCGAAGCCGGCATGGTCGGCATCAACCACTTCGGCGTTTCGCAGCCCGAGCTGCCCTTTGGGGGCCACAAGGAAAGCGGCATCGGACAGGAGCAGGGTGCCGAGGGCATCACCCATTACACCGAGGTCAAGACCATCACCGTCGGTCAGCCATTCTGAACAAGGGGACACACGTGAGCAACATCGAACAACTCAAGGCAGACAACGGTCAGTACCAGTGGCACCCGATGGCTCATCCGGCCGCGATGAAGAAGAGCCCGCCCGACATCGTCGCGCGCGGCGAGGGCTGCTGGATCTGGGACGTGGATGGGCACAAGATGCTCGACGGCGTGGGTGGTCTCTGGGCCAGCAACCTCGGGCACAGCGCCACCGCGGTGCGCGATGCCATCGTGGCCCAGCTCGACGAGCTGCCCTTCTACAACACCTTCCGCGGTACCTCGCACCCGCGCGCGATCGAACTCTCCGCCCGCCTGGTCAAGCTGATGGAACCCGACGGTGTGGCCAGTGTGATGTTCTCCAGCGGCGGCTCCGACGCGGTGGAGACCGCACTCAAGCTGGCGCGCCAGTACCACAAGCTGCGCGGCGAGA
The DNA here is from genome assembly GCA_002840835.1 of Betaproteobacteria bacterium HGW-Betaproteobacteria-16. GTDB lineage: Bacteria > Pseudomonadota > Gammaproteobacteria > Burkholderiales > Burkholderiaceae_C > Hydrogenophaga. The sequence continues at coordinate 11,616 of PHCQ01000039.1, forward strand.
AGGACCGATTCAAGTTCATCAGCCTGCGCCAGGGTTACCACGGCGTGCACTTCGGTGGCATGAGCGTCAACGGCAACACCAACTTCCGCCGCGCCTACGAGCCGCTGCTGCCCGGCTGCTTCCACATCGACACGCCATGGCTGTACCGCAACCCCTTCACCAACGACCCGCTGGAGCTGGGCGAGATCTGCGCCGAGCTGCTGGAGCGAGAGATCGTGTTCCAGGGGCCGGACACCGTGGCCGCCTTCATCGCCGAGCCGGTGCAGGGCGCGGGTGGCGTGATCGTGCCGCCGGCCAACTACTGGCCGCTGGTGCGCAAGATCTGCGACAAACACGGCGTGCTGCTGATTGCCGACGAGGTGGTCACCGGCTTCGGCCGCACCGGCCATTTGTTCGGCACCCGCCTGTGGGGCGTGAACGCCGACCTGTGGTGCCTGGCCAAGGGCATCAGCTCGGGCTATGTGCCGCTGGGCGCCACCGCCATCTCGGCCAAGGTGTCGCAGGTCTTCAATGACGACAAGACCGGCCAGGCCGCGGTGGGCCACGGCTACACCTACAGCGCCCACCCGGTGGGCGCCGCTGCGGCACTTGCCACACTGGAGCAGATCGAGGCGCTGGATGTGCCGGGCAACGCCGGGCGCGTCGGCGCGGTGATGCAGGAGCGCCTGCGCCGGCTGGAGCAGACCTGCAGCTTCGTCGGCAACGTGCGCGGCGTCGGCCTGATGCTGGGCATCGAGATGGTGGACGACAAGGCGACGCGAACCCCCATGCCGCGCAGCAGCGACATCCCGGCGCGCGTGGCCAAGGAGGCCTACCTGCGCGGCCTGATGGTGCGCATCTCCGGCCCCAACCTCATCCTCTCGCCCCCGCTGGTGATCTCGCAGGCCGAGATGGACTACCTGTGTGACACGCTGGAGGCCGCGTTCGCTGCGGTGGAGGCCACGTTGTGAGCAGCGCACGGCCGCCCGAAGCTGCTCAGCACCGCAGTGCGCAGCACGGAGGTACGCCTGTGAAATCGACCCACGCTGGCCGGGCACCGGTCATCCTGTTGATTGGCACGGTGGACACCAAGAGTGACGAGATGGCTTTCCTGCGCGAGTCCGTCGAGCACTGCGGCGGCACGGCCCTGGTGATGGACGTGGGCGTGCTGGGCCGGGGCGGGTTCACGCCCGACATCCTGAACACCGAAGTGGCGGCCGCCGCTGGGGTGACGCTGCAGCAGGTGATGGAAACGGGCGATGAAAACACCTCCATGAAGCTCATGGCCACCGGCGCGTCACTGATCGCGACGCAGTGGTTCGTCGAAGGGCGCTTTGACGGCCTGCTGGCCCTGGGCGGCACCATGGGCACCGACCTGGCGCTGGACGTGGCCAACGCGCTGCCGCTGGGCTGCCCCAAGGTGGTGCTGTCCACCATTGCGTACTCGCCCCTGATTCCCCCCGACCGCATCCCGCCCGACCTGATCATGCGGCTGTGGGCCGGTGGTCTTTACGGCCTGAACCGCCTGTGCAAGGCCGCGCTGAGCCAGGCCGCGGGCGCGGTGGTGGGCGCTTGCCAGGCCCATGCGGTCGAGGTCGATCCCCGCCCCGTGGTGGGCATGACCTCGCTCGGCAGCAGCGCGCTGAGCTACATGAAGAAGCTCAAGCCCGCGCTCGAAGCGCGTGGCTACGAACTGGCGGTGTTCCACACCACCGGCATGGGCGGCCGCGCATTCGAAGACCTGGCGCGGCGCGGCTACTTCGCGGCGGTGATGGACTTCAGCCTGCAGGAACTGGTGAACGATCTCGCCGGCAGCTGCGTGAGCGCGGGCAGCGAGCGCCTGCTGGGGGCGGGCCGGGCTGGTGTGCCGCAGATCGTGGCACCCGGCGCCACCGACATGGTGGACTTCGCCGCCTGGACGCGCTGCCCCGAGCGCTTCGCCGGCCGTGCCGTGCACGACCACAACCGCCTGATCGCCTCGGTCTGCGTGGACCACGACATGCGCCGCAGCGTGGCGCGCGCCATTGGTGACCGCCTGGGCGAAGCCACCGGCCCCACCTGCCTGCTGCTGCCCACGGGCGGCGTGGAGCAGTGGGACCGCCCCGGCGAAGCCCTGCACGACCCTGAGGGCCTGCAGGCCTTTGTGGACGAAATGACCCACGTGGTCTCGCCCGATACCGTGTTCAAACCGGTGGACGCCCACATCAACGACGAGGCATTCGCCCAAGCCGCGCTACAGGTGTTCGATGCCTGGGTGGCCGCAGGCCGGGTGCCACCGGGGGTGGTGGACATGGCCGAGGAAAGGAGGGCCGCATGAGCGCCCGTTCTGGCGCACAGGCCCTGGTGCTCGATTTCGGTGGCGTCATCAGCCGCATGCTGTTTGAGACCCACCCGCTGACCGAGCAGGCGCTGGGCCTCGCCCCCGGCACGCTCACCTGGAAGGGTCCGTTCGAACCCGCCACTGACCCGCTCTGGCAGGCCATGCAGGCCGACAAGCTGAGCGAGCGCGACTACTGGATGGCGCGCACCCGCGAGGTGGGCCGCCTGGTCGGCGAAGAGTGGGACGCGATGGAGACCTTCGTACAGCGTGCACGCGGCGCCGACGTGGACGCCGTGATTCGTCCCGAAGCCATTGCGACCATCCGGGCAGCCAAGGCCGCAGGCAAGCACCTGGCGATTCTCTCCAACGAGCTGGACCTGTTCTACGGCGCCGACTTCCGCCGCCGCCTGCCCTTGCTACAGCAATTCGACGTGATCGTGGACGCCACCTACACCGGCATCCTCAAACCCGACCCGCGCGCCTACGCGGCCGTGACCAAAGCGCTGGGACTGCCCGCCAGCGCCTGTGTGTTCGTGGACGATCAGAAGCGCAACGCTGATGGTGGCGAGCGAGCCGGGATGCAGGTGGTGCACTTCGATGTGCTGCAACCCCAGGCGTCATTCGACAAGGCGATCCGGTTGCTGGGGTTGTCCGCATCGGCAGCGGCACTTCACACCTGAACCCCGCCAACGGCATATTTGCCCTGTCAAGGCCCCCATGAGCAGCATGACTTTCATCTTCGACGCCAGTTGGCGTCCGGAATATCCAAAACTGTTTGGCCTTCGGCACATCGTTTGGACCAATTCTGCAATGGGAGCATTCAACCACGGCAGATATGGTGCGGCTGGCGGGGATCGAACCCACGACCCTTGGCTTCGGAGGCCAATACTCTATCCACTGAGCTACAGCCGCAACCCGACCGATTCTATCAGGCGAGGGTTTGCGGCAAGGCTCGCGAAGGGCCGGCCGCTATAATCGAGGGCTGTTCGCCGAAAGCGGCTCCGGCCGACCGAAGCACCATCCAGGCCCCGAATCGCCACCCTTGAGGAAACCATGAGCGACCACGCGCACGAATCTCACACCGGCCCGATCAAGACGCCCGCACAGTTGCTGTGGACGTCGTTCTTCGCTTTCGTGGCTCCCATTTTCATCATCATCGGCCTGGTGTATTTCGTCACCTCGGGCGAAAAGCCGGCTGCGGGTGCGGTCGACATGGAGTTGGCGATTGCCCAGCGCATCCAGCCCGTCGGTTCTGTTGAACTGCGGGATGCGAACCGCCCTCTCCAGGCTGGCGATGCGGTCTACAAGGCACAGTGCGCCGCCTGTCACGAAGCCGGTGTGGCCGGAGCGCCCAAGTTCGGCGACGCCGGCGCCTGGGCCGCGCGCATCGGCACTGGCTATGAAGCGCTGCTGAACTCCGTGCTCAAAGGCAAGGGTGCCATGGGTGCCCAGGGTGGTGGCGCCTTCAGCGACCTCGAGATCGGCCGCGCCGTGGTTCACATTGCCAATGCCGGGGGTGCCAGTTTTACGGAGCCTCAAGCCCCTGCGGCTGAAGACGCAGCTGCGGCCGAGCCCACAGCTGCTGCCGCAGCCCCTGAAGCACCGGCTGCCGCCCCCGCCGCCGAGGAGGCAGCAGCCCCGGCAGCAGCAGCCGCTCCGGCAGCTGCACCTGCATCAGCCACTGTGGCGGCAGGTGCCGGCGAAGCGCTCTACAAGCAGGCCTGCACGGTTTGCCACGCTGCTGGCGTGGCTGGTGCGCCCAAGCTGGGTGACAAGGCCGCCTGGTCGGCCCGTCTGGGCCTTGGCGTTGACGGCCTCACCGCCAGCGTGATCAAGGGCAAGGGCGCCATGCCTCCCAAGGGCGGCTCCGCCGCTTCTGACGCAGAGATCCAGGCCGCCGTGCAGTACATGCTGGCCACCGTGCAGTAACGCACCAATACGGCTCCGCCCCTGTATCGAAGGCCCGCCATCGCGGGCCTTTTTCTTTGGTGCCTCTGGACCCACCCCGTTCTGGGTCGATGATCAGCGCAGCGGCTGGCGTCAGGCCTGGCTCTGGGCCCTGCGCTGAGGGCTCGGTTCAAATCCAAAGCGCCTCGGCAGATCGACCGCACGCACCAGCTCGGGCTGCCAGCGGCCTGCTTCAACGTGATCGGCCGCCAGCAGCATGTCGGCGGTATGCACCAGACCGAAGCCCACATCGGTGGCCAGGTAGAGGTGGCCCGCTTCATCGACCAGCACGTTCTGCACCTGCGCCGCTTCCCCGGTATGCGCGTGCACGCTGCCATCGGCACTCAGGCGCCAGACAAAGGGTGCCGCTTCCAGTTCCACATACACCCGCTGCGGCCCGTTCTGGAAAAACCAATTGCCACTGTCGTCGGCCGCGTAGTTGCGGTGGATGAAGTCCACCAGCTTGTCGTGCCTGAGCAGCGAGCCTTTGCTGGCCGCTACGTCTTCACCGGGAATCGCCGCGAAAGGGCCCATGGCCTGGATGCGGTCGTCACGCATGTACCACTGGCCCCGCGCGTCCAGGCCCAGCCAGCCATAACAATGGGGCACGTTGGGCCATTTGGCCATGGCGGCCTTGACGATCTCGTCCATGGGGCGTTGCTCCTGGCTCATAGGTGTTTCATCAACCATTGGCCGACGGCTTCCGGCATGGCACGCACGTGGCCGGGAAGCCCCAGCCACCCTGCCGCTGGCACCGGAAAGCCGACGTGCCCGCCCTGCTCAGGTTGCCACAAGCAGACACTGTGGCTCACCTCGTCCTTTTTGGGAAGCGACTCCGCCGGCACGAACGGATCGTTGCGCGCGTTGAGCGCCAGCGCTGGTATCCGAATGTCGCGCAGCAGAGGCTTGGCCGATGCCCGCGCCCAGTAGTCGTCGGTGTTCTTGAAGCCGTGCAGTGGCGCGGTGAAGATATTGTCGAATGCATACAGATCGCGAGCCGCCATCAATGCCGCGCGATCAAACAGCCCCGGGTGTTGTTCCAGCTTCTTCAACGCCTTGGGCACCATGGAGGCCAGAAACATGCGGGTGTAGACCCAGCGGTTGAACCCCTTGCCGATGGCATGTCCGCCAGCAGCCAGATCCAGTGGCGAACAGACGGCCGCCACGGCCTTCACCTGTGTGGGCACCGTGCTGCCCTTTTCGCCTGCCCAACGCAACAAGGCATTGCCACCCAGCGACACCCCCGCCGCCAGAATGGAACGCCGGGGATTCGCTGCGACAAAGCGGTTCAGTATCCAGTCCACCTCGGCATGATCGCCGGAGTGGTACGCGCGGGGAGCGTGGTTGAGCTCGCCCGAGCAGCCCCGGAAATGAGGCACCGCACAGGCGATGCCTCGCGTCGAGGCGAAGTCGGCGAATGCCACAGCGTACTGGCTGGCCGATGAGCCCTCCAGTCCATGAAACAGCACCAGCAATGGTGCGTCTACCCTTACCGGGTGGCGGCTCTGGTCCACATCGATGAAATCGCCATCCGGTGTGGTCCAGCGTTCGCGGGTCCATTCGGGGCGGGTTCCGCCGTGGCTCCGGGCGCAGCGCGCAGCCCAGATGGTCTGGGCGTGCCCGCCCGGCAGCCACCATGGCGGACTGTAGCGCCATGTCGGGTCTGCAAAGCTTTCAGCCAGAAAGCGCTCTTCGTCTGAGGACATGCCCTGCATGTTCAATGCAGCAATGGTTTTGCGGTCGTGACTTCAAGTGGCTCGGTGCGCGACCCCGGGCTGGCGTGATGCGCAACGAGACGCCAGCCCTGCGCAGTCTTGGCGTAGACGTTGGTGGCGACCACCCAGGCGTGCTGCGGCCCATCGTCTCCCATGACTTCCACCCGTTCCACCACGCTGTGCACACTGAAAGGCCCCGCATCCAGACGGCGGACTTTTTCAGGATGTGCGAGCACGGCCCCGTTGGCGAACATGGCGTCGAACGTCGCGCGAATGGCCGCATGGCCGACCACGCGGGGTCCGCCGGGCTGCACACATACGATTTCGTCGTCGTCTGCCCAGCAGGCCATGAGTCGGTCGATGTCGGCGTGCTGGAGGGCGTCGTAGAAGGCGGTTTCGGTGTCGTCCGCGGTACCTGGGGGCATTTTCGGTTTGCGCATGCGGTGTATTCTGCAGCCTGAGGGCCATTGCCAGACAATGGTGCCAGTTGTTCCTGTGTGCACTTTGCACGTGCTGCCAGTCGTACGCCAAGTTTCACACACACGGATTGTTTGTTCATTGAGGCCATCGGGCCGGGGAGGTTTCATGCGCACGTCTGTCCGTTCAATTGGCGTCTGGGCAACAGCCCTTTTTCTGGCTGTGAGCCTGAGTGGCTGTGGCTACAACGACTTTCAGAAGCTGGACGAACAGAGTCAGTCGGCTTGGGCCGAGGTATTGAACCAGTACCAGCGCAGGGCGGACCTGATTCCCAACATCGTGGCCACCGTCAAAGGCGAGGCCAACTTCGAACAGGAGACCCTCACCCGGGTGATCGAGGCCCGTTCCAAGGCCACCTCGATCCAGATGACGCCGGAGATGTTGAACAACCCCGCTGCCATGCAGCAGTTTCAGGCGGCACAGGGCGAGGTGTCGAGTGCACTGAGTCGGCTCATGGTGGTGGTCGAACAGTACCCCAACCTGAAGGCCAACCAGGGCTTCAGCGATTTGCGCGTGCAACTCGAAGGCACAGAGAACCGCATCACCGTGGCGCGCAACCGCTACATCGAAGCCATCCAGGCCTACAACGTGCTGGCCCGCAGCTTTCCGACCAACCTGACGGCCATGGTTTTTGGTTACCAGCCCAAGGCGAATTTCCAGGTGCAGAACGAAGCGGCGATTTCATCGCCGCCGACGGTGGACTTCAACAAGCAATGAGCTTTTTCTGGGCGTCCGGCATGTGGTGGGCACGTCATTGTCTCGTGGGTCTTGTGCTGGGGTTTGCTGCCCTCATGGCCCTGGCGCAGGGCGTGCAGCCGGTGCCCGACTTGCGCGCCCGCATCATGGACCAGACTGGAACGCTGGATGCCACCAGTCTCGCAACCATTGAAAGCAAGCTGGAGGCCTTCGAGCAGGCCAGGGGCTCACAGGTCGTGGTGCTGATGGTGGACACCACCGCGCCTGAAGACATTTCCGACTACACCCAGCGGCTGGGTGATGCCTGGAAAATCGGCCGCAAAGACGTCGGCGACGGCGTGCTGTTCGTGATTGCCAAGAACGACAGGCGTCTGCGCATCGCAACCGCCAAGTCGCTGGAAGGCGCCATACCCGATCTGATGGCCAGTCGCATCATCGATCAGGTGGTCACACCTGCGTTTCGCAACGGAGATTTTGCTGGCGGCATTGAGGCGGGCGTTGACCACATCCTCGCCCGCATTGCCGGTGAAGAGCTGCCGCTGCCTCAAGCAAAAAAGCAGGCTGCCGGTTCGCAATGGATGGACCTGCTGATCTTCATGGTGTTTGCTGTGCCCATCGTGTCGGCCGTGTTGCGCAGCATCTTCGGTAACAAGATCGGCACCTTGCTGACCGGCTTCGGATCCGGCGGCCTGGCATGGTTGCTGACCTCGGTGTTCTGGATTGCGGCAGGTGCCGGGCTGCTGGGCATGCTGGCGGCCCTGTTTCTTCAGCACCTTCCCGCTCAGGCCAGTTCCGGGGGTGGCCGTGGAGGGCGTGGCGGGGGCTGGGGCGGACACGGCGGTGGGTTCGGCGGCGGCTTTGGCGGCGGGCGCGGCGGTGGCGGCTTCAGCTCTGGCGGTGGCGGCAATTTCGGCGGCGGCGGCGCCTCCGGCAGCTGGTGATCGGGCAGGCACCATGAACAAGTTGCTTCGGGTAATCAAGCACCGGTGGTTCGATGCATCAGACGCCCGGCGGGTGGTGCCCGACGATATGGCGGATCGGCTGACTCAGCGGGTCACGGCCAGCGAGCAGCGCCACACAGGGGAGATTCGTCTGTGCGTGGAAGCGGCGCTGCCCACGGCAGATCTGTGGCGCATTACGCCTGACACCCCACTGCCTCAGGTGGTGCGGGAGCGGGCGCTTGAATGGTTCGGGCGTTTGGGCATCTGGGACACCGAAGACAACAACGGTGTGCTCATCTACCTGCTGCTGGCAGAGCACACCATTGAAATCGTGGCCGATCGTGGGCTCGCGCGTCGCGTGCCCGCCAATGCGTGGAACGACATGGTGGCTCGCCTGGGTGAGCAGCTTCGAAAAGGCGCCTTCGAGGATGGCCTGACCTCTGCCCTGTCGGAAGTTTCGGCTTGTCTGGTCGCCCATTTTCCGGTCAAACCGGACGCTGCTGCCAGCGTCGTTCGACCCAATCAGTTGTCCGACTGCGTCGTCCGGGTTTGAGGCGCGGGTCCACTACGGTGGCCCGCGCCGGCCGATCTTGGTCCGGCTGTTCATCACCACCTGCAACTCCTGTTGGAGTGCCTTGTTCATCTGTGCAAACGTCTTGAGCTTGCGCGTGGTTTCCCGCAACCGGTCCGCCATGCGCTTGGAGATCGCCAGCAGCAACTTGGCCCCCACCCGGGGCTGGTCTTTCATCAGGCGCATGAGCGCAGTGCGCGACAGCACGGCCGCTGCAATATCGGTGGTGGCCGTGCAGGTGGCCGAGCGGGGTGCGCCGTCCAGCACACCCATTTCACCGATCAGGTGACCCGGACCAATGATGTTGACCACGACACTTTCTTGCAGACCAGGCAGGTCGTTTTCCACGGCAATGTCGCCTTCCAGTACCAGCAGCATGTAGTCGTTCTGCTGGACTTCACCTTCACGAATGAACACGGTGCCGGCCTTGATGCGTTTGGGTCGCATGTAGCCCACCACTTTCATGGCGTCGGCCAGCGTGAGGTCGTCCAGCGCAGATGGCGTCACCAGCATGCGCGCCGCCACCTCTTCGGGCGCGAGTTCGGGGTTCTCAAAGATCGATGTCATGCTTGCTCCGGCCCGGCGCTTTCCCAGTGTTGCAGCCCGTCAGTAGCTGCACGAAGTGAATTCGAAGACACCATTGTCACAGCAAGACTGAAGCCTCAGCACTGGCAGTCGCTATGAGGGCAATTGATGCAGCCATATGTCGGGCACAGGAATGTCTATGCATATGATGAGAGCGTCTGCATGCCCGCGTGCCTGACTGCCTCGACTGCGGACAAACGGACAAAAAAAGACCGGCGAACGGCCGGTCTTCTGACTTTCCATGCGTACGCAGGGCTCACTTTTTCTGTCTGTACTTGCGCAATGCGGCAATCTGTGCGGCCATGACCGCCAGTTCGGAAGTGGCCTTGGCCAGATCGATGTCGCTCTTGGCGTTCTTCAAAGCCTCTTCGGCCTGCTTGCGCGCATCGGTGGCCTTGGCTTCGTCAAGGTCCTTACCGCGAATGGCGGTGTCGGACAGCACCGTGATGTGATGCGGCTGCACCTCAAGAATGCCACCCGCCACAAACACGAACTCTTCGCCGCCATCGGCTTTTTCAATGCGCACGGCACCGGGCTTGATGCGGGTGATGAGCGGAATGTGCCCGGGCAGAATGCCAAGCTCGCCCGCTTCACCGGGTAATGCCACAAACTTGGCCTCGCCGGAAAAAATGGAAGCTTCGGCGCTGACCACATCGACGCGGATGGTGCTCATATGTACTCCAATAAAAAAGGTGAGTGGAAAGCAAGCAGCGGGGTGGCTGGCTAGGCGTCGCGCGCAACCGTACTAACGGTACGGTGAGCACGGCAACAACGCCAGACGCCCCGGTGCGCCGCTTTACGCCACCTTTTTGGCCTTTTCGAAGGCTTCGTCGATCGTTCCGACCATGTAGAAAGACTGCTCCGGCAGGTGATCACATTCGCCAGCGGTGATCATCTTGAAGCCGCGAATGGTTTCAGCCAGCGTGACGTATTTGCCAGGCGAGCCCGTGAACACCTCGGCCACGTGGAACGGCTGCGACAGGAAGCGCTGGATCTTGCGTGCGCGGGCCACGGCCAGCTTGTCTTCCGGTGCCAGTTCGTCCATGCCCAGAATGGCGATGATGTCGCGCAGTTCCTTGTAGCGCTGCAGGGTATTCTGCACGGCGCGGGCGGTTTCGTAGTGCTCCTGGCCCACGACCAGCGGGTCGAGCTGACGGCTGGTGGAGTCCAGCGGGTCCACGGCGGGATAGATACCCAGCGATGCGATGTCACGGCTCAGCACCACGGTGGAATCCAGGTGGGCGAAGGTGGTGGCAGGCGATGGGTCGGTCAAGTCATCGGCAGGCACGTACACGGCCTGGATGGAGGTGATCGAGCCGACCTTGGTGGAGGTGATGCGCTCTTGCAGACGGCCCATTTCTTCGGCCAGCGTGGGCTGATAACCCACGGCGGAAGGCATGCGGCCCAGCAGTGCGGACACTTCGGTACCGGCCAGTGTGTAACGGTAGATGTTGTCCACGAAGAACAGCACGTCACGGCCTTCGTCGCGGAACGACTCAGCGATGGTCAGGCCGGTCAGGGCCACACGCAGACGGTTGCCTGGGGGCTCATTCATCTGGCCGTAAACCATGGCCACTTTGGACTCGCCCAGATTCTCCAGGTTCACCACACCGGAGTCGGCCATCTCGTGATAGAAGTCGTTGCCTTCACGAGTGCGCTCACCCACACCGGCAAACACCGACAGACCGCTGTGGGCCTTGGCGATATTGTTGATGAGTTCCATCATGTTCACGGTCTTGCCCACGCCGGCACCACCGAACAGGCCCACCTTGCCGCCCTTGGCGAACGGGCAGATCAGGTCGATCACCTTGATGCCGGTTTCCAGCAGTTCCTGCGAAGGCGAAAGCTCGTCATACGCAGGTGCCTTGCGGTGGATGGGAGCGGTCAGGCTCTGATCAACCGGGCCACGCTCATCGATGGGTGCGCCCAGCACGTCCATGATGCGGCCCAAGGTGGCCTTGCCCACTGGCACGGTGATGTTGGCGTGGGTGTTCGTCACCAGCATGCCGCGGCGCAAGCCGTCGGACGAACCCAACGCAATGGTGCGCACCACACCGTCGCCCAGCTGTTGCTGGACTTCCAGCGTCAGGGCGGAGCCTTCCATTTTCAGGGCGTCGTAAATACGCGGCATGTCGCTGCGTGGAAACTCCACGTCCACGACGGCGCCGATGCACTGAACGATCTTGCCTTGCACTTGAGACATGATGGATACCTTTTAATTTCTCAGAATTCTGTTGAACGGCTGCTTCAGACCGCTGCGGCGCCAGCGACGATTTCCGAAAGTTCTTTCGTGATCGCTGCCTGACGGGTCTTGTTGTAGACCAGCTTGAGTTCGCTGATGACGCTGCCGGCGTTGTCGGTGGCGGCCTTCATGGCCACCATGCGCGCAGACTGCTCGGACGCCATGTTTTCCGCCACGGCCTGGTAGACCTGGGCTTCCACGTAGCGCAGCAGCAACTCGTCGATCACGGCTGGCGCGTCGGGCTCGTACACGTAATCCCAGTCGCGGCCGCCGGCGTTGTCCTGCAGCGAGCCAGCGTTGAGCGGCAGCAGCTGCTCAATCACGGACTCCTGCTTCATCGTGTTGATGAACTTGGTGTAGCAGACATAGACGGCGTTCACACGGCCTTCGGTGTACGCATCGAGCAAAGTCTTGACCGGACCGATCAGCTTGTCCAGATGCGGCGTGTCGCCCAGGCTGATGACGCTGGACACCACCTTGGCGCCGATGCGGTTCATGAATCCCAGACCCTTGTTGCCAATGGCAACGACCTCAGCGGTCTGGCCCTGGGCTTGCAGTTCCTTGAGCTGGGTCGTCACGGCACGCAGCACGTTGGTATTCAAGCCGCCGCACAGACCCTTGTCGGTCGTGACCACCACGAAACCAGCGACCTTGGCGTCGTTGGTCTGCATGAAGGGGTGTGTGTACTCAGGGTTCGCACGGCTCAGGTTACCCGTGATCTGGCGCACTTTTTCGGCGTAAGGCCGGGCCGCACGCATGCGATCCTGCGCCTTGCGCATCTTGGAGGCGGCGACCATTTCCATGGCTTTGGTGATCTTCTTGGTGTTCTCCACCGATTTGATCTTGCCGCGTATTTCCTTGCCTGCTGCCATTGTGTTTCCTTTAAGAAGTCAATGGGCCGGATCAGTAGGTGCCGGTTTTCTTGAAGTCGGCGATGGCTGCAGCCAGTTGTGCTTCTGCGTCCTGGCACTCTTTCTTGAATGCCTTCTTTGCGTCGCTGTCATCTGCCTTTGCAGGCTTGACATCCCACTTCGCGCCGTTCTTCTCCATCGTCGCCAGCATGTCCGCGTGCTTGTCTTTCAAGAAAGCGTGCATGCCGTTTTCAAATGAAAGCACCTTCTTGACCTCGATGTCGTCGAGGTAACCCTTGTTCACAGCGAACAGTGTCGATGCCATCAGACCAATCGACAGGGGGCTGTATTGCGCCTGCTTCAGCAATTCGGTCACACGGGCACCGCGGTCGAGCTGCTTGCGGGTGGCTTCGTCGAGGTCGGAAGCGAACTGTGCAAAAGCGGCCAGTTCACGGTACTGCGCCAGGTCGGTACGGATACCACCAGACAGACCCTTGATCAGGTTGGTCTGGGCAGCACCACCCACACGCGACACCGAGATACCGGCGTTGATGGCGGGGCGGATACCGGCGTTGAACAGGTTGGTTTCCAGGAAGATCTGGCCGTCTGTGATCGAGATCACGTTGGTCGGCACGAAGGCGGACACGTCGCCGGCCTGCGTTTCGATGATGGGCAGTGCGGTCAGGGAACCGGTCTTGCCCTTGACTTCACCTTTGGTGAAGGCTTCAACGTAGTCGGCGTTCACACGGGCAGCGCGCTCGAGCAGACGGCTGTGCAGATAGAACACGTCACCGGGGTAGGCTTCGCGGCCTGGCGGGCGGCGCAGCAGCAGCGACACCTGACGGTAGGCCACGGCCTGCTTGGACAGGTCGTCGTACACGATCAGGGCGTCCTGGCCGCGGTCGCGGAAGTACTCGCCCATGGTGCAGCCGGAGTAGGCCGACAGGTACTGCATGGCGGCAGATTCAGAAGCCGAAGCGGCCACGACGATGGTGTAGTCCATCGCGCCGGCCTGCTCCAGGGCACGCACCACGTTCTTGATCGACGAGGCCTTCTGGCCAATCGCGACATAAACGCAGGTCATGTTCTGACCCTTCTGGTTGATGATCGCGTCGATCGCCACCGCCGTCTTACCGGTCTGGCGGTCACCGATGATCAGCTCGCGCTGGCCACGGCCGACGGGCACCATCGAGTCGATCGACTTCAGACCGGTCTGCACCGGCTGGTCCACCGATTTACGTGCAATCACGCCAGGCGCAACCTTCTCGATCACGTCAGTCATCTTGGCGTTGATCGGGCCCTTGCCGTCGATCGGTGCGCCCAGGGCGTTCACCACGCGGCCAATCAGCTCGGGGCCGACCGGCACTTCCAGAATACGGCCCGTGCACTTGACGGTGTCGCCTTCGGAGATGTGTTCGTACTCGCCCAGAATCACGGCGCCAACAGAGTCGCGCTCCAGGTTCAGCGCCAGGCCGAACGATGGCACACCATCCTTGTTGGCCGGAAACTCCAGCATTTCCCCCTGCATCACGTCCGACAGGCCGTGCACACGAACGATACCGTCGGTCACCGAGACCACGGTACCCTGGTTGCGCACATCGCTCGCTGCGCCCAGCCCCTCGATGCGGGACTTGATCAATTCAGAGATTTCGGCGGGATTGAGTTGCATGACTCTTTCCTTCTTTCGTTAATTGGTAAGCAGGCGGACCCAGCGAAGCAGCCGTCAGGCTGTCAGGGCCATCTTCATTTGTTCCAGCCGGGCTTTGACGGAGGTGTCGAGCACCTCGTCACCGACCACCACGCGAACGCCACCGATCAGATCGGGCTGCAGCTGGACCTGCAGGTTGAGCTTGCGACCAAAGCGCTTTTCAAGCACGCCGGACAGATCAGCCAGCCCGGCAGCGTCGATGTCGAACGCACTGAACACGGTCGCGTCAAAAGCCCCCAGCTGGGCGTTCTTGAGCACCCTGAACTGTTCGGCGATTTCGGGCAACACAGTCAGACGGCCGTTGTCGATGACGGCGCGCAGAAAGTTCTGCGCCATCGTGGGCAGGGCACTCTTGAGCACACCCGTGACAACGCCATACACCTGGTCGGCGGTGACGTTGGGGTTGTCAGCGAACTGGCGCAGCTGCTCGTTGGAAGCAACAGCGGCCAGTTCGTCGAGCCAGACGCCAACGCCAGCGGCGTCTGAGCCAGCCGCCTTGAACAGCGCCTCCGCGTAGGGTCGGGCGATGGTTGCGATTTCAGCCATGGTCTACCTGTGTATGCCTGCGAGGATGGATGCGGGGTGCGATGGAACCGATCAGAGCTCGGTCTTCAAACGACCCAGCAATTCGGCGTGAACACCAGCGTTGACTTCGCGCTTGAGGATCTGCTCTGCGCCTTTGACGGCCAGTGCAGCAACTTCTTCGCGCAAGGCCTCACGCGCCTTGAGCACCTGGGCCTGAGCTTCCTGATGGGCGGCCGCCACGATCTTGGCGGCTTCATCGGTGGCTCGGGCCTTGGCCTCTTCGATCACGGTCTGGGCGCGGCGCTCGGCATCGGCCAGGCGCGTCGCGGATTCGTTGCGCGACTGGCTCAGCTCTTCTTCCACCCGTTTGTTGGCCACGGCCAGTTCGGCTTTGGCTTTCTCGGACGCGGCCAGACCTTCGGAAATCTTCAACGCACGCTCATCAAGTGCCTTGGCGATTGGGGGCCACACGAATTTCATCGTGAAGAGCACCAGAATCGCGAAAACGATGGCCTGCGCAAAGAGGGTTGCATTGATATTCATCGCAACGCCTTTCTGTGTGTTGACAAGAGTGGTGACGCACTTGCTGACTCCAGGCCGGGTGATCGCGGTGAAAGCACAAGGCCTTCACCGGAGCAGACCACTGCCGCCCTGCGGGTCAGCAAACCCGATTACAGCGTGAAGGGGTTGGCGAAGGCGAACAGCAGCGCGATGGCCACGCCGATCAGGAAGGCGGCGTCGATCAGACCGGCCAGAATGAACATCTTGGTCTGCAGGTCGTTCATCAGCTCAGGCTGACGGGCAGACGATTCCAGAAATTTGCCGCCCATCAGCGCGATGCCGATGGATGCGCCAATGGCGCCCAGACCGACGATGAGACCGCAAGCCAGTGCGACAAGACCCAGAACGTTTTCCATGATGACTCCTATGAGGTGGAAGTAAGTTGAGAAAGAAAAACCGAAACGAAAGCAAAAACCAGAACGACGGCGGCAGTCAGGCCGCGTCAGTGCGCGTCATGCGCCTGCCCCAGGTAGATCAGGGCCAGCATCATGAAAATGAACGCCTGCAAGGTGATGACCAGAATGTGGAAGATGGCCCACACCGTACCGGCGAGAATGTGCCCGACGAAGAACAGACCCCCGCTGAGCGACAGCGCGGCATAGCCACCCAGCAGCGCGATCAGCATGAACACCAGTTCACCCGCAAACATGTTGCCGAACAACCGCATGCCGTGCGACACCGTCTTGGCAACGAACTCAATCATTTGCATCAGGAAGTTGACCACCCCCAGCAGCAAAGCCCAGATCGGGTTCTTGCTGGTACCAAACGGCGCGCTCACCAACTCATGCGCCCAGCCGCCCAGGCCCTTGATCTTCACGTTGTAGTAAAGGCACAGCAGCAACACTGAGACGGAAAGCCCCAGCGTGGTGGAAAGGTCGGCGGTGGGCACGACGCGCAGGTAGTCAGGGTAGCCCATGGCGGGACCGGCAACGTGCCAGATGGAGGGCAGCAGATCCACCGGCAGCAGGTCCATGAAGTTCATCATGAAAATCCAGCAGAACACGGTGAGGGCCAGCGGTGCAATCACCTTGCGACTGGTGGCGTTGTGGATGACAGCCTTGGCCTGGGTGTCGACCAGTTCAACCAGAATTTCGACCGCAGCCTGGAAGCGGCCCGGCACACCCGCGGTGGACTTGCGCGCGGCCAACCACAGAACGAAGCACACCAGCGCACCCAGAATCACGTTCACCACCACCGAGTCGATGTTGATGACGGAGAAATCAACGATGGATTCCTGCTTCTTGTTGCTCAGGTGGACCAAGTGATGACGGATGTACTCGCCTGGGGTAGGACCAATTCCTTCAGTAGCCATGTTCGTTCGCGCCAATCAACCGTTATTTATCGTTTGAACGCCCGGTCTGGACCCAGAGCCCAAACCAGTACACCTTGAGAGCCAACACCAGGCCGATCAAAAGACCCACCCAACTGAGGTCCGGCACCACCATCGGGGCCGACCACAACATGCCGACCGCCAACAGAATCTTGACACCTTCCCAAAGCAGAAAGCCGGCAAACGCAGCTTGCGCGAACCCCGACAACAGTCGGGCAATCGCGCTCGACGTGATGCCATAGACCATCAAGGCCGAAGGAACCACCACCGAAGCCGCACCGTAAAGGACCGACCAACCGACCGGTGCCGATTGCGTGAGCAACCCAGCCACCGCGCCCGCTGCCAGCCCTACCAGCAACTGCAAGCCGACCAATCGCCACAGGGATACTGCCGGCTGCCTGGCCCGCCACTGACGCGCTTGTTCACGTGTCAGGGGCTTGAAATCTTCTTCTTGCGACCCATCTTCCCATTCGCGACCTTCGCTGTCTTTCGCCCCAGGCCGGGCTTTTTGTGCCCTAGGCATTGTGGTCATGGCGAATTACAGGCGGGTTACAAATGTGAACATCTTCGCAAAGCCGCTCATTATACGTAGAAACCCCAGCATGCCGTCAAGGGCACCTGCTGAGTGCGCACCAGCGCACAGATGCCGTCCGATAATCGGTGCATGAGCCTTCCCAGCGATTCCATGTCTCCTGCCCTGCCTGACAGCTTGTGCTATCTGAACGGGGCCTATTCCCGCCTCTGCGATGCCAAGGTCAGCGTGCTGGACCGGGGCTTCATCTTTGGTGACGGCGTCTACGAGGTGCTGCCGGCTTATGAGGGCCGCATCTTCCGCTTTGACCAGCACATGGCCCGCCTGGAGCGCTCGCTGGCGGAACTGCGCATCCCGAACCCGCTGAGCAGCGCATTGTGGCTGGCCATCGCGAGAAAGCTGATTCAGTCACTGTGTGAGGCCGGCACCTCGGTCAATCAGATCATCTACATCCAGGTCACGCGCGGGGTGGCGCCGCGCGACCATGTGATGCCCTCCGGTTTGAGTCCCACCGTGTTCGTGATGGCCAGCGAAATGAAGCTGGCTTCGCCTGCGCAGCGAGAACAAGGCGTGGCGTGCGTGAGTGCCGACGACTTCCGCTGGCAAAAGGCGCACATCAAGAGCACCAGCCTGCTGGGCTCGGTGTTGGCCCGCCAGATCAGCGCCGATGCAGGTGCGGTTGAAACCGTGATGTACCGCGATGGCTATCTGAGCGAAGCCGCCGCCAGCAACGTCTGGGTGGTGAAAGACGGCGTGGTCATGGGCCCTCCCAAAGACAACCTGGTGCTCGAAGGCATCCGGTTTTCGCTGATAGAGGAGATCTGCCGCGAGGAAGGCATCCCCTATCAGCTGCGGCGCATTTCACGCGAAGAGGTGCTCGATGCCGATGAGCTTCTGCTGTCGTCGGCCACCAAGGAAGTGCTGCCCATCACCACGCTTGACGGCGTGCCGGTGGGCAACGGCTCCACCCGGGGTCGCCCGGGACCGGTATACGCACGCCTGTACGCAGGTTACCAGCGCGCCAAGGCCGCGCAATGCATCTGAGGATCTCCCATGCAACAACCCCGCGATATCCCGCCCGAACAGTCGCTCATTGAGTACCCCGTGCGCTTCCCCATCAAGGTGATGGGCGCGAACACACCCGAGTTTCTGACTGCGATGGTGCACATTGCGCGGGCGTTCGAGCCCGCGTTCGATGAAGGCACGGTCGAACAACGACCCAGCAAAGCCGGCAATTACCTGGGCCTGACATTGACGGTGCTGGTGACGAGCCGCGAACAACTCGACGAGCTGTACCGCACGCTCACCACGCACCCGCTGGCCAAGTATGTGCTCTAGGAACCTGCGCGGTTCTTACCAGATCGTTCCGTCGTGATACTTCAAGTCCCTGGGTAGCGCATGCTGACCACCCGCCACCTCGGCCTCGCAGACTACCTGCCCACCTTTGAGGCCATGCAGGCCTTCACCCTGCAGCGCGCGCCTGAAACAGCCGATGAACTCTGGGTCTGCGAACACCCTTCGGTGTTCACGCAAGGCCTGGCTGGCCGCGAAGACCACCTGCTGTTCCCCGGCGACATTCCGGTGGTGAAAACCAATCGCGGCGGGCAGGTGACCTACCACGGGCCGGGACAGGTGGTCGCGTATCCACTGATCGACCTTCAGCGCGCGGGCTACTACGTCAAGGAATACGTGTACCGGGTCGAAGAGGCTGTGATCCGCACGCTCGATCATTTCGGCGTGACCGGCCATCGCGTGGCGGGGGCGCCCGGCATCTATGTGCGACCGGACGATCCGGCCAGCCATGCCCTGCTGCCGCAGCGGCCACAGAAAAGGCTGCCGGGCGAAACCGGTGGCGAGCCCGACTTCACCGGTCTGGGAAAGATTGCTGCCCTGGGCATCAAGGTGAGCCGCCATTGCACCTACCACGGCGTGGCGCTGAACGTGGCCATGGACCTGCAGCCCTTCGACCGCATCAACCCCTGCGGGTATGCCGGCCTGAAGACCGTGGACCTTTCTACAATCGGGGTTGCCGTTTCCTGGGACGAAGCGGCGCTGGTGCTGAGCCAGAAGCTCACCGCCACCCTTGCCCCTTGATCCAACCAGCGCCACCGGCGCTTCTGCCATGACCCGCACCGACCACACCGTGGTGTCCGACACCGTTCGCGAAGCCCAGCCAGCCGCGACCTACGACGCCACCGCCAAACAGAAGAGCCAGGCCAAAACCGCGCGCATTCCGATCAAGATCGTGCCCGCCGAGACGCTGAAGAAGCCGGAGTGGATTCGCGTGAAGGCGGGCAGCCCCAGCACGCGCTTCTATGAAATCAAGGACATCCTGCGCGCCAACAAGCTGGTCACCGTGTGCGAGGAAGCGAGCTGCCCCAACATCGGCGAGTGTTTCGGCAAGGGCACGGCCACGTTCATGATCATGGGCGACAAATGCACGCGTCGCTGCCCGTTCTGCGACGTGGGCCACGGCCGCCCGGACCCGCTGGACGTGAACGAGCCCGAGAACCTGGCGAAGACGATTGCCGCGCTCAAGCTCAAGTACGTGGTGATCACCAGCGTCGACCGCGACGACCTGCGCGATGGCGGTGCTGGCCATTTCGTCGAGTGCATCCGCAAAATCCGCGAGCTTTCACCCAGCACACAGATCGAGGTGCTGGTGCCTGATTTCCGCGGCCGTGATGACCGCGCGCTGGAGATCCTGAAGGCCGCACCGCCGGACGTGATGAACCACAACCTGGAAACCGCACCGCGACTCTACAAGGAAGCACGCCCGGGCTCGGACTACGCCTTCAGTCTGAACCTGCTCAAGAAGTTCAAGGCCTTGTTCCCGCACGTGCCCACCAAGAGCGGCCTGATGGTGGGTCTGGGCGAAACGGACGAAGAAATCCTGCAGGTGATGCAGGACATGCGCGCGCATGGCATCGACATGCTCACCATCGGTCAATACCTGTCTCCCAGCGGCCACCACCTGCCCGTGCGCCGGTACGTGCACCCGGACACGTTCAAGATGTTCGAGGCCAAGGCCTACGAGATGGGCTTCACCCACGCGGCCGTGGGCGCGATGGTGCGAAGCAGTTACCACGCCGACCAGCAGGCGCACGGCGTGCTGAACGCCAACAAGGTCTGACCATGCACCGTCTGGCCGATTCCCTATCGGTCAGGTGCTATGGCGCCTCACACGGTAGCCACGCGCACGAACACTTCCAGATCCTGCTCGGACTGGATGGCGTGCTGGAACTGGAAGTGAACGGCCGCGGCCAGCGCATCGCGGCCGGTGACGGTGTCGTGATCGCCCCCTGGGACCGCCACGACTTTGAAGCCACCGGCTCGGCCCGCTGCCTGGTGCTGGACTCCCGCGATGCCCGCTGGCAACGCGCCAACGCGAAACCCGAACCTCGCGCGCTGACGCTCCTGGCCAGTTACCTCGCGGCGGCCTGCGACAGCGCCCTGCCCCGCGCCCGGTTGCTGGGCCCCAGCCTTCTCCTGGAAGCCTGGACGCCGCCCGTCGCAGTGCGGCGGTCCCGGCGCGCCATCGACTGGGCCGCGCTAACCGCATGGGCACAGGCCCACGGTCATGAGGCCCTGCAGGTGGGCGACCTGGCGTCGCGTGTGCACCTGAGCACCGCACAGTTCACCGCCCGCTGCCGCGAAGACCTGGGAAGAAGTCCCATGGCATGGCTGCGCGAATTGCGGCTGGCCGAGGCACGCCATTTCAAAAGCCAGGGCCTGCCCGTAGCCGAGGTGGCGCGGCGCACAGGCTACCGCTCGCCATCAGCACTCACCGCCGCCTTGCGCAAGCAGGCCGACCACTGACGCGCAAGACCCACGGATCTCGATGATCCACCCGCGTCTGTCGATGATGCGGCCTCTATGCTGAGGGGATGAGTGATTCCCTGCGATCAGACCATCCTTACACAGCCGTGATGCACCTGGGTCCTCAGGCCTTGGGGCTGAGCTTTTCCCAGGCCGCGATCACTTCTGCGGCGTACATCAGCGCGGGACCACCACCCATGTACACGCACACCGCCAGCATTTCCTCCAGTTCGGGACGGGTGCAACCCAATTGCACCAGCGCCTTGACGTGAAAGCCGATGCAGCCCGAACAACGCTGTGTGACCGCAATTGACAGGGCAATCAGCTCCTTGTGCTTGGCGCTGAGTTGGCCGTCTGTGATGGCCGCTTTGGCCAACTGGCCAAAGCCCGCCATCGCGTTGGGCTGGGCCTTGCGGAACGGGGCCAGGCTCTCGTTGATGTCGCGCATCAGGTCGCTGTGATTGAAGGTGCTCAAGTGATTTCCTATGCAAGATTTAATACCCTGCAGAGTATCCAGCATGTGTCCATTGCCCAGTCTTGTCATTGATCAAAACCCGGCGCTGAATGTCAGGCTGCAGCCATGACCGCCAACCTGCTGGCGCTCGGTGCCATTGCTCTCTGGGCCTCGCTCGCCGCGCTTGGAGTTTCGCTCTCGCACGTGCCGCCGTTCTTGCTGACCGGGTTGGCCTTGCTGGTGGGCAGCGTGATTGCACTGCCGCTCTCGCGCTTCGACTGGCGGCAGTGGCGGGTGCCTGCGTCCACGCTGGCGCTCGGTGTCTACGGGCTGTTCGGCTTCCACTTCCTGCTGTTCATCGCGCTGCGCCACGCGCCGCCGGTGCAGGCCAATCTGGTCAACTACCTCTGGCCACTGGGCATCGTGGTGATGGCGCCGTTGTTTCTGCCGGGCGTGTCCCTCACAGCGCGGCACGTGCTCGCGGCCTTGGCGGGTTTCGCCGGTGCTGTGCTGGCCATTCTGGGTGGGCGCGCAGACGCCAGTGCAAGTGCGGTATGGGCGTGGGGCTATGTGCCGGCGCTGGGTTCGGCATTCATCTGGGCCAGCTATTCGCTGATGACCCAGCGCGTGCGGCGATTTCCCACCGCCGCCATCGGCAGCTTCGCGCTGACATCGGGTTTGCTGTCGCTGCTGTGCCATGTCTGGCTGGAACCCGCCACCACGCTGTCGGCGCGCGACGGCTTACTGATTGCCTTGCTGGGCCTGGGACCACTGGGAGGCGCGTTCTTCCTGTGGGATGCTGCGCTCAAGCGGGGTGACGCACGGCAGATCGGAGTGCTGAGTTTTCTGACCCCGCTGCTGTCGACGCTCACGCTGTTGTGGATGCGGGAGGAAACGCCCAGTGCTTCCGTGGCGCTGGGTGCGGTGATGATCATGGCCGCCGCCGTGGTGGCAACGTTCAAGGGTCGTCCGGCACCGGCCTGAAACGGCGTGCAGCCGAAGGCGGCTCAGACCTTGTCCGCTTCGGAGCACCACACCAGGGCGACCCGCACGGTCAGTCGGTCATCAAGGCGGCGGGATCGTCGGCAGTCAGCACGCTTTGCGCCCAGGCCTGCAGTCGGGCGGTGTCGCAACGCAGGATCTGCTGCTTGACCGCCAGGATCTGCGATGGATGCATGGAGAAGCTGCGCAGGCCCAGGCCCAGCAGCAGACGCGTCATGGTGACATCGCCCGCCATCTCGCCACACACGCTCACCCCCTTGCCCAGGGCCTGGCACTGCGCAATGGTATTGGCGATGAGTTGCAACACGGCCGGATGCACCGGGTCGTAGAGGTGCGAGACCGATTCGTCGGCCCGGTCGATGGCCAGTGTGTACTGGATCAGGTCGTTGGTGCCGATGGACAGGAAGTCGAAATGGCGCAGGAAAAGCGGCACGGTGAGCGCTGCGGCGGGTACCTCGATCATGGCGCCCAGGCGCACCGGGCCAAACACCACGCCGCGGGCGTCCAGCTGTTGGCGGGCCTTGTTCACCAAGGCGAGGGTCTGCCGGATCTCGCCGGCATGCGCGAGCATGGGGATCAGCAGGTTGACCGAGCCGTGCGCAGCCGCGCGAAGGATGGCGCGCAACTGCACCAGGAACATGGCGGGCTCGGCCAGGCTCCAGCGGATGGCCCGCAGCCCCAGCGCCGGATTGAGATGATCGTCGCCAGCGCGCGCGGTTCGATCCAGCGGCTTGTCAGCGCCCACGTCCACAGTCCGGATGGTCACGGGCAACCCCTGCATGCCCTCGGCCGCGCGCCGGTAGGCCTGGTACTGTTCCTCTTCGTCGGGCAGCTTGCCATCGCGCCCCATGAACAGGAACTCGCTGCGGAACAGGCCCACGCCCACCGCGCCGGCCTTGAGGGCGCCCACGGCGTCTTCGGGTTGTTCGATATTGGCCAGCAGCTCGATTTTTTGGCCATCCAGCGTGATCGCGGGCGTGTTCTTCAGGCGGGACAGCCGCTCACGCTCGACCTCGCCCTGGCGCTGTTTGGCACCGTACTCCGCCAGCAGCACGGGCGACGGGTCCACCACCACGACGCCTGCGTCGCCATCGATGATGATCCAGTCGTCCTGCCGGATCACGTGACTGGCCGAGCGAGCCCCAACCACGGCGGGGATGTCCATGCTGCGGGCCACGATGGCGGTATGGCTGGTCTTGCCACCCACATCGGTCACAAAACCGGCAAACACGCTTTGCTTGAACTGCAGCATGTCGGCGGGGGACAGGTCGTGCGCGATCAGCACCAGCGGAACGTCGTCCGCCGCGTCCATCGGGGTCTGCTGACCTGCCCCTTTCGCCGGCGAGGCCACCACCGGTGACGCCACCCCGCGCATCACCCGCAGCATGCGTTCCACCACCTGTTCGAGATCGGCCTTGCGCTCACGCAGGTACGGGTCTTCCATCTCGTCGAACTGGCGCGCAATGATCTCCAGCTGTGCGGTGAGCGCCCACTCGGCGTTGTAGTGACGTTCCAGAATCCAGTGCTTGACGCCGCTGATCAGCTGTTCGTCCTGCAGCAGCATCAGGTGCACGTCGAGCAGGGCAGCCAGTTCGGGATGGGCATCGTTCGACCCCAGTTCGTGAAGGCCCTGCTGTACCCGCCCGATTTCTTCGGCCACGGCGTTGCGCGCGGCCCGCAGGCGTTCGATTTCGGCCAGGCCCTGGTCGGCCGGCACGAAGTAGTGCGCCACGTCGAGCCGACTGGACGAGACAATCACCGCGCGCCCGATGGCGACGCCGCGCGACACCGCGAGTCCATGCACGACAAATGTCATCGGCTGGCCTCCGCAGAGGAGCAGCAAGCGCACGACATGCGGCTTCGGCGTTGCGCCGGCTGGGTGGCGTGGGTGGCGCCTTCGGGAAGGATCGGCGCGATCAAGCTCACTCTCCTTCGCCGAACCTGTCGTTGATGAGCGCGAGCAGCGCGTTCATGGCCACCTGTTCGTCGGGTCCGGTGGTCTCGACTTCGACCGTGCTGCCCATGCCGGCCGCCAGCATCATGACCCCCATGATGCTCTTGGCGTTGACGCGGCGATCGCCGCGCGACATCCAGACTTCACTGGCGAAGCTGCCTGCGAGTTTGGTGAGTTTGGCCGAGGCGCGTGCATGCAGCCCCAGCTTATTGCTGATGGTCACGGTGGTCTTGATCATGGGAGGCTCGTCGGGCCTGGTTCTGGGGTGCGGTCACGGCCACCTGTATCACGCCCTGGGTGGCGCCAATCATTGCACGGGAGACCAGTGCGTCCAGCGACTCGTGCCGGTACGACACCGTGCGCAGCAGCATGGGCAGGTTCACGCCTGCAATGAGTTTGGAGCGCACACCGTCGACCAGCTTCTGCGCCACGTTGCAGGGCGTGGCACCAAAAACGTCGGTCACGACCAGGGCTTGCGGTGTGCTGGACTGGCGCATCATGGCGCGCGCCTGCGCCAGCGTTTCTTCGGGTGGCATGTTGGGTTGGACATCGAGCGCGGACACGGCATCGGCCGCGTCCGGGAACACATGCAGCACGCACTGGCGCAAGGCCGAGGCCAGCGGCGCGTGGGCAATGATAAAGATGCCGTTCATGGGCGTGAGTTTAGGGCAAGGGCGTGCACGCCAGACCGGTATTTCCGCACTGAAGCAACATCAGAAATGGCCGACTGCAAGGCCAGGATCGTCCGGAAAACCATGGCGTGCACGGTCAGGCGTGCGTGCGTTGCCTGTAGGCACGCCAAAAGCTCAGGTAAGCGAGCACACCGCACAGACCAAAGATCGCCACGGCGCCGCGGTACTGGGCCGACTCGCTCCAGCCCAACAGCGCCAGCGCTTCGATCAGCAGACCGATGCCCCACTGCACCACGAAAACACCGGCAAAGATCGCGAGGTTGTAGGCCGAGAGCGCGCGCCCGGCCGCTTCTGCGGGCAAAGCCAGTGCCACGGCGGGCTGCGACAGCGCCACGAAGGTGCTGCTGACGCAGAACAGGGCCCACAGCAGCCACCCCGCGTTCTCGCCCAGCCAGACGATGGACACCAGCACCGCGAAGCTCAGTGGCAGTCCCCAGGCGATCAGGCGCTCCGGCGCCAGACCTCGCCGTGCCAGCCGGGGGTTGATCAATCCCCACAACCAGAATGCCGTCAACATGGACAGATTGATGCCGAACAGACCGGCCGCCGCCTGCTGGGCCGAATAGCCGGCCACGTTCACCATCCACGGACCCGCCCAGAGGGTTTGTACCGCCACCATGCCGCCGTAGTTGACGAAGCCGATCGGCAACATCTGGCGAAAGTACGGATGGCGCCAGATCAGGCCATAGCCCTTCGATGACGAAACAGCTGATGCCCCGGCTGAGCCGGGTGCGGAATCCGGTGTGCGCCACGCCGGCACGGTGGCGGCAATGGCCACCATGGACAGCGCGATCAAGGCAGCCAAGGCCCAGAACAGGCCGCGCCAACCCGTCAGGGGCATGAGCCACTGCACCGGCAAGGTCGCCGCCACCATGCCCAGCGAACCGGTCATCAGCATCCAGGAGTTGGCGCGCAGCTGGGTGGCCGGTTTCAGCCAGCGGCGGTAACCGGTCAGCGGTGCCATGAGGCAGGCACTGACACCCATACCGGTGAGCACGCGCGCAGCCAGCAAACCCGTGAAGCTGCTGGCCATTGCAAACGCCACACAACCCAGTACCGCCACCGTGAGAAAGGCGAGGATCACCTTGCGCGGTCCGTGCCGGTCCAGCCAGCTGCCCAACGGCAACTGGGTCAGCGCAAAGCCAAAAAAGTAGCCGCCCGCCAGCAATCCGAGGTCGCTGGCGTTGAGCGAGAGTTCGACGCTGAGCGTGGGCGACAGTGTGGCAGTGATGGCACGGACCAGTGCCGACAGAAAATAGGCCAGCGCAAAGGCCAGAAACACGATGACGGCGGCGCTCGGTGCGAGCGGTTCGCCAGGGTTCGGTGCCGGCACAGGCGCCGAGGCACCCGGGGTTTGCCTCTCGGGCCCCGGCCTGCTCCCAGGCACCGGCATCACGTTTTCCGGCCTCATGGCAGTCTCAGCCCTTCGAAGAACGTGGTGAGCACTTCTTCCGGGAGTGCCGGCCCGTAGACCGCAGCCTGAAACACCAGCGTGCCCTTCGAAAAGTACGCCGCGCGAACCTGCGTGGTCTTGCCTTGGCCGTCTTGTCCCGCGGCCTGCAGGCCCCGCAATTGTTGTGCGCCTGGCACCGTCACTGGCCACTCGGCAGTCACATTGTCTGCGGTGGCCGGGTCCACCCGGATGGCGGCGAGTGATCCCGCGCGCCATCCCGTCAGAATTTCAGGCACGCGCGTCTCTGCAGCAGCGTCTGCCCATGCCACCGCGAAAGTCTGCTCGCCTGCCTCGCAACTGTGCATGTGCATCAGGGTCGGCACCCCGGCCAGCGGCACGGTGCGCTCTGCCGCTTCAGGCTTGCACGGCATGAGCGCCTGCAGTGGCGTGCCGGCGAGCTGCAGGTCACGCCAGTTGTGCGCAGGGCTGCAGGCGCTGAGCGTCAGCAGACCAGGCAAGACAAGTAGCGCGCTGGCAAGCGCGCGGGCGAAACGGACCGGACCAACGGATCTGGAATGCATGGGGCACGGGAATTCGAGGGGCACACGACTCGGCAAGTGCGACAGCCAAGTGGAGCCACCTCAAGCACAATCGGGGGATGAACGCTCTGGATGGTATCCGCATACTCGATTTGTCGCGCGTCCTCGCTGGCCCGTGGTGTACCCAGACCCTTGCCGATCTTGGCGCCGATGTGGTCAAGGTCGAGCGCCCGCCCGGACCCAGTCATGCCGGTGGCGACGACACCCGCGGCTGGGGCCCGCCCTTCTTGCGAGGTCGCGATGGCACAGACACCGCCGAGGCAGCCTACTACCTGGGCGCCAACCGCAACAAGCGCTCCATCACCTGCGACATCGCCAGACCCGAAGGTCAGGCCCTGATACGGGACCTGGTGCGACACGCGCATGTGTTCGTCGAAAACTACAAGGTGGGCGACATGGCTCGCTACGGGCTCGACTACGCCTCATTGAGTGCCATCAACCCCGGCCTCGTCTACTGCTCCATCACCGGCTTCGGACAGACCGGTCCCTACAAGGACCGCGCTGGCTACGACTTCGCCATCCAGGCCATGGGTGGTCTGATGAGCGTGACCGGCGAGCGCGACGATCTGCCGGGCGGCGGGCCACAGAAAGTGGGCGTGGCCGTGGCCGACCTGTTCACCGGCCTGTACGCCACGGTGGCGATCCAGGCCGCCTTGCGGCACGCCGAGCGCACGGGCCAGGGGCAGCACATCGACATGGCTCTGCTCGACACTCAGGTTGCCATGCTCGCCAACCTCGGCGCCAACTATCTCGTGCGCGGCAAAGCCGACGGCAAGGTGCCCGGCCGCGCGGGCAACGCCCATGCCAACATCGTGCCCTACCAGGTGTTCGAGGTCGCACCCGACGCCAGCGGGCAGGCCCAGTACATCATCCTGGCGGTGGGCAACGACAGCCAGTTTGTCAAGTTCTGCGAAGTGGCGGGGCGCGCCGATCTGGCTTCGGACGATCGTTTTGCGCGCAATCAGAACCGGGTACGCAACCGGAGAGAACTGGTGCCGCTTCTGGAAGCCATCCTGAAGAAAAGAAGCAAGGCCGACTGGCTCGCGGCGCTGGAAGCGGCCAAGGTGCCGTGTGGACCCATCAACAACCTGGCCGAGGTGTTCGCCGACGAACATGTGGTGTCCCGCGACATGGTGCACCGCTGGACCCACCCCCTGGCCGACGCGGTGGACCTTGTCGCCAGTCCGATGAAGCTCAGCGGCACACCGGTGCGCTCCGACCTGCCGCCGCCGATGCTGGGCCAGCACACCGACGAGGTGCTTTCCGACTGGCTGGGAGCGTCTGAAGCGCGGTGCGCGGAACTCCGTCGGCAGGGCGCCATCTGACCGCAGTCCACACTGACGAACGCCGCTGCCCTTTCGACCCACCTGTCTTCCATCTCCACCATGACCACAGCCACAGCCACGCCCAACGAGTCCAGGCCAAAGGCATCGGCATTGCCCCTGCCCTCTTCACTGAAGACAGCTGCCAGCGGGGCCGCAGGCAGAGGACAACCGCTGGTGGTGATGACCACGCTCGACGGCTGCCCCTACTGCGAGGTGGTGCGCAACAACTACCTTCTGCCCATGCTCAGGGCGGGTGAGATCGAAGCCGTGCAGATCGATGTGCTCGACAAACGGCGCAACCTGCAGAATTTCGAAGGCGAACTCGTTTCGCCGGCCGATCAGGCGCGTGCATGGAAGGCACGCTTCACCCCGACGGTGCTGTTTTTTGATGCCCAGGGTCGGGAGGTGGCTGAGCGGCTGGTGGGCATCGGTCTGCCCGATTTTTACGGCGCCTACCTGGATGCACGGCTCAAGGAAGCGCGCGCCAGGCTCAGATGACCGGAGAGTGGTTCGTGCGATTTTTTGCGTACAGTCGTGGGGGTTTCCCCACCTGCCCCAGAACTTTGCCCGCGCTTCGCACTCAACAGACAAAACCGCCCTCAGAACAGCGGCGGCACGTAGCATCTTCGGCAAGCGGTCCCGTGACTGCTTGCCCCCGGACACATGAACGCTCCTATGCCTTTGCCTTCCTTTCTTGAATCCCGTCGACGCGCCACCCTGCGTCTTCTTGCCGGCATGGGCGTCGCAGCCATGCTGGCACTGGCCGGCTGCGCAGGCAAGGAAGCCGCGCCCGCCTCCACTTTTGTGCTGCTCGATGGTTCATCCACCACCACCGACGCCCTCAAGGGCAAGGTCATGCTGGTGAATTTCTGGGCAACCACCTGTGTCACGTGCGTCAAGGAGATGCCTTCGCTGGTGTCCACTTACAACAAGTACCAGGGGCAGGGATTTGAAACCGTCGCGGTGGCCATGGACTACGACCCTCCGGCCTGGGTGCTGAATTTTGCGCAGACACGCCAACTGCCTTTCAAGGTCGCCATTGACAACACGGGCGAGATCGCCAGCGCATGGGGCGATGTCAGGCTTACCCCAACCACCTTCCTGGTTGACCGCCAGGGCCGCATCGTCAAACGCTATGTGGGCGAGCCTGACTTCGCTGCACTGCACCAGCTCATCGAAAAGTTGCTGGCGCAAACCTGAATAGGGTTTTGTCACCCCCATGAAAAAGCCGGGCCCTTGCGGGTCCGGCTTTTTCATGGATGCAGTGTGCCGGCGATGAGCCGGTGCTTTCAGGCGATCAGTCCTTCCGGTAGGCGTCGTGACAAGCCTTGCACGATTGCCCCACCGCTCCGAAGGCTGCCTTCACGGCGTCAAGGTCTCCGGTCTTGGCGGCGGCCGAAAGCTTGGCAGTTTCTGCCTGCAACTTCTCCGCGCCCTTTTTGAATTCTGCCTGTTCGGTCCAGATTTCAGGCAACGCGCGCGTCTCTCCCTTGTCTGTGCCCGCCACAAACCCCTCCCAGGGGAGGGCACTCATGGTTTGCACGATGGCCGCGCTGTTGGCCGCCGCTGCTGCATCGAATGGCACCCTGCCATTGGCCATGGCGCCGATGCGCCCAAAATGGGTACCCATGACCGTGAGGGCGGCCTTTCGGTATTTCACTGCATCTTCTGGTTTCTGGAATTGCGCAAGAGCGGGTGCTGACAGCGACGTGATGAGGGCTGCGGCTGCAATGGAAGCGAAGGCTTTCATGGTTTCTCCTGATCGTGGGTGGAGGTTTTCTGGAGTCTGGTACCCCATGGGCCGGGATTCCCATTTTCACTTTAAAGTTCCACGGGGAGACTTTTCTGTGTATCTTCTTGACCGTGTTCCTCTGAATGGCCGCAGCCGGCGGCCCCTGAACATGCATTCCATCCGTGTCTGGGACCTTCCGACCCGCCTTTTTCATTGGTTGCTCGCCGCTTGCGTCGTCGGTCTGGTGGTCAGTGGCAGCGTGGGAGGGAACTGGATGAACTGGCATCTGCGTCTGGGCTACACCGTCTTGACGCTGCTGCTGTTTCGGCTGGTGTGGGGCTTCATGGGCGGCCACTGGTCCCGCTTTGCCAACTTTCTGTATGGACCCGGCGCCTTGATGGCCTACCTTCAGGGGCGCTCCGCGCCAGCACATCGGGTCGGCCACACCCCCTTGGGTGCGCTTTCGGTTTTCGCGCTGCTCGCAGTTCTGCTGGCACAAGTGGGGTCGGGTCTGTTCAGCGACGACGAGATCGCGTTCTTCGGCCCTCTGGTGAGATTCGTCTCTGGCGACACGGTGCTGGCCGCGACCAATTACCACAAGAACATCGGCAAATACCTCATCCTTGGTCTGGTGGCCTTGCACCTGCTGGCCATCTCGTTTTACAAGCTCGTCAAGAAGCAAGGTCTGGTGCGGCCCATGATCCTGGGTGACAAGGTCGTTGATCAAGCGTTCCCTGCAGCAAAGGACACCGCAGGCACCCGACTGCTCGCGCTGGTGATCCTGGTCTGCTGCGGCGTGGCGGTGAACTGGCTGGTTGGACTGGGGGCATTCTGAAATCGCCCCCCTTTGTTGTGAGATGCCCCGTGGGGTAGACTGCATTCCCGCTGCGCAAGCCTCCACTTTCGACTGTGAACGCGACTCCCCAACTCAGCCTGAAGCAGGCACTGTCTTCCGACGATATCGAAGCGGCCCGCGCCCTGTTCATCGACTACCAGGCAGATCTGGGAATCGACCTCTGCTTTCAGGGCTTCGACGCCGAACTGCAAGGGCTGCCCGGCGAATACGCGGAACCCTCGGGTGCGCTGGTGTTGGCGTTTGTGGATGGCATGCCTGCCGGTTGCTGCGGTCTGCGCGCCCTGGTGCACAGCGACCACCTCAATGCGTGCGAAATGAAGCGGCTTTTTGTGCGACGCGCTTTTCGCGGCTTCGGACTCGGCCGGCTGCTGGTGGAAGAGATCATTTCGCGCGCCCGC
Organism: Betaproteobacteria bacterium HGW-Betaproteobacteria-16; assembly: GCA_002840835.1. Classification (GTDB taxonomy): domain Bacteria; phylum Pseudomonadota; class Gammaproteobacteria; order Burkholderiales; family Burkholderiaceae_C; genus Hydrogenophaga. The sequence continues at coordinate 42,820 of PHCQ01000039.1, forward strand.
CTGGCGGGCTACAACACCATGCTGCTCGACACGCTCAGCGACATGGAGACGGCCCGTGCGCTGTACCAGGAAGCAGGGTTCTACGAGGTGGCGCCCTATTACCACAACCCCATCGCGGGGGCACATTACCTCAAGGTCGACCTGTAGCTTGTACGGTGCTGGCACAGGTCAAGACGACCTGTCTCTGGTCGCCCAGAGCCAGGCCGACTTGCTGGGCGTCAGAGCGCCTTGGCCTGAGCCAGCAAAGTGGCGGCGTCGCTCACTTCGAATTTGCCCGGTGCCTCGATGTTCAGCGACTTGACCACGCCATCGCGAACCAGCATGGAATAGCGGTTGCTGCGCAATCCCATGCCTTTGCCGGTCAGGTCCAGCGTCAGGCCTGTGGCCTTCGCGAAATCAGCACTGCCATCGGCCAGCATGCGGACCTTCTCACCGGTCTTCTGGTCACGCGCCCAGGCACCCATGACGAAGGCGTCGTTGACACTCAGGCACCAGACTTCATCCACGCCCGCTGCTTTCAGTTCATCAAACGCAACAACGTAGCCTGGCACGTGTTTGGCCGAACAGGTGGGCGTGAATGCCCCCGGCAGGCCAAACACCGCAATCGTCTTGCCTGCGCTGGCAGCCTGGGTCTCGACCGGGTTAGGGCCAATGCTGCAGCCGTTGCCTTCCACTTCGCTGTACTCCATCAGCGTGGTCGCCGGGATCTTGTCGCCTACTTGAATCATTCAATGCTCCTCATGGTGGTGGCCTTCGGCGGCCGTGGGAACGGCCCGATGAAATCAGGCCAGGAAAAAGAAAAAGCGACCGAGATTGTCGGTCGCTTTTCGGTATCGCGCTGAGGCCAGCGCAACAAGCCCTGGTCTGGATTACACCAGCGCTGCTTTTTGCACCAGGCGGCTGGCCACCCAGTTCTTGGTCTTCGACAGCGGACGGCTTTCGGTGATCTCGATCAAGTCGCCCATCTTGTACTCGCCCTTTTCGTCGTGCGCGTGGTACTTGCTCGACTTGGCCACGATCTTGTCGTAGAGCTCGTGCTTGACGCGGCGCTCCACCAGAACCGTCACGGTCTTGGCACGCTTGTCGCTGACCACCTTGCCCACCAAGGTGCGCTTGAGGGATGTTTTAGCTTCCGTCATGGTTTCGCTCCTTATTTGCCGGCTGCCGCAGCACGCTGCTGCTCGGCCAGGATGGTCTTGGCGCGGGCGATGGCGCGACGCGTCTCGCCCAGCGTGGCGGTGTTGTTCAGTTGTTGCGTGGCTTTTTGCATGCGCAGGCCGAAATGGGCCTTCTGCAGCGACTTCACCTCGGCCTCGAGGCCGGCAACATCTTTTTTGCGCAATTCAGCAGTTTTCATCTTGAGTTCTCCTGAATCACTGGCCCAGCATGCGCGTCACGAAAGTGGTGCGCAGGGGGAGTTTGGCCGCAGCCAGGGTGAAAGCTTCACGGGCCAGTTGTTCGGGCACGCCAACGATCTCGTAGAGCACCTTGCCGGGCTGGATTTCAGCCACGTAGTACTCGACTGAACCCTTGCCGTTGCCCATACGGACTTCGGCGGGCTTGTTCGAAATCGGCTTGTCCGGGAACACGCGGATCCAGATGCGGCCGCCACGTTTGACGTGACGGGAGATCGCACGGCGCGCGGCCTCGATCTGGCGGGCCGTGAGGCGGCCACGGTCGGTGGATTTCAGACCGAAATCGCCAAAGGCCACGGTGGCGCCGCTGGTGGCGACGCCCGTGTTGCGGCCTTTTTGCTCTTTACGGTACTTGCGACGAGCAGGTTGCAACATGTTTATTCTCCTTTGCCGTCCGCAGCTGCAGGTGCGGGTGCGTCTTTGCGAACGCGCTTAACGGCGGGTTTGGTTTCTGCGCCGTCGGTGGCAACAGCAGGCTTGTCGCTGCCATCGGCCGGGGCGGCATTGGCGCCAGGGCGGCGAACCGCAGCGCGGGCAGGAGGACCTGCCGGACGCTCACGGCGCGGACCGCGCGGACGACGCTCTTCTTCCACACGCGGCTCGGCAGCCACGGGCGCATCATTGCGGCCCAGGGTGTCGCCCTTGTAGACCCAGACCTTGACACCGATGATGCCGTAGGTGGTCTTGGCTTCGGACGTGCCGTAGTCGATGTCGGCGCGCAGGGTG
>PHCQ01000211.1 GCA_002840835.1 Betaproteobacteria bacterium HGW-Betaproteobacteria-16
CTTATTCTTCGATCTTGGCCACGACGCCTGCACCGACGGTGCGGCCGCCTTCGCGGATGGCGAAACGCAGACCTTCGTCCATGGCGATCGGCTGAATCAGCGACACCTTGATGCTGACGTTGTCGCCAGGCATCACCATCTCGGTCCCTGCCGGCAACTCAATGCTGCCAGTGACGTCGGTGGTGCGGAAGTAGAACTGCGGACGGTAACCATTGAAGAAGGGGGTATGACGGCCACCCTCGTCTTTGGACAGTACGTAAATCTCGGCGGAAAACTTGGTGTGCGGCTTGATCGAGCCGGGCTTGGCCAGAACCTGGCCGCGCTGGACTTCTTCACGCTTGGTACCGCGCAGGAGGACGCCGACGTTGTCGCCCGCCTGACCCTGGTCGAGCAGCTTCCTGAACATCTCGACGCCGGTACAGGTGGTCTTGACGGTGGGGACGATGCCGACGATCTCGATTTCCTCGCCCACCTTGACGACGCCGCGCTCGACACGACCGGTGACGACGGTGCCGCGACCGGAGATGGAGAAGACGTCTTCGACCGGCATCAGGAAGGGACGATCAACGGCGCGCTCGGGCTCGGGGATGTAGGAGTCGAGGGCTTCCGCCAGCTTGAGGATGCTGGGCTCGCCAATGTCGCTCTGGTCGCCTTCGAGGGCCTTGAGGGCCGAACCGATAATGATGGGGGTGTCGTCGCCGGGAAAGTCGTACTTGCTGAGCAGTTCGCGAATTTCCATCTCGACAAGCTCGAGCAGTTCGGCGTCGTCGACCATGTCGGCCTTGTTCATGTAGACGATGATGTAGGGCACGCCAACCTGACGCGCAAGCAGGATGTGCTCGCGGGTCTGCGGCATGGGGCCGTCAGCGGAGGACACGACCAGGATGGCGCCGTCCATCTGCGCGGCACCGGTAATCATGTTCTTGATGTAGTCGGCGTGGCCCGGGCAGTCGACGTGCGCGTAGTGACGCTTTTCGGTCTCGTACTCGACGTGCGCGGTGTTGATGGTGATGCCGCGCGCCTTCTCTTCGGGCGAGCTGTCAATCTCGTCGTATTTCTTGGCCGCACCGCCAAATTTTTTCGACAAAATGGTGGTGATCGCCGCGGTCAAGGTGGTCTTGCCGTGGTCAACGTGACCAATGGTGCCAACGTTTACGTGCGGTTTGGTCCGCTGGAATTTTTCCTTAGCCATTTCAAGTACCCT
>PHCQ01000212.1 GCA_002840835.1 Betaproteobacteria bacterium HGW-Betaproteobacteria-16
TCGCACTTCCTCAGCCCCATGCCGCTGGCCATGAGCATGGGCCTGGGCTCCAACGCCGTGCCCACCAACGTGGCGACGATCCAGAACATCAATGGCCAGGCCATCACGATGTCGATCCGGCACAAGGACAACCGCGATCCGAAGAACTGGAAGGGCATGAAGTTCGGCATCCCGTTCGACTACTCGATGCACAACTTCCTGCTGCGCTACTTCCTGGCCGAGCACGGCATCAACCCCGACACCGACGTGCAGCTGCGCGTGATCGCGCCGCCCGAGATGGTGGCCAACCTGCGCGCCGGCAACATCGACGGCTTCCTCGGCCCCGATCCGTTCAACCAGCGCGCCGTCTACGAAGAGGTGGGCTACCTGCACACGCTCACCAAGGACCTGTGGCACGGCCACCCCTGCTGCGCCTTCGGCACCACCACCGAGTTCATCCAGAAGAACCCCAACACCTTCGCCGCGCTCTACCGCGCCGTGCTCACGGCCGCCGCCATGGCGCGCCAGCCGAAAAACCGCGAACTCATCGCCAAGGTGATCGCGCCTTCGCAGTACCTGAACCAGCCCGAGATCGTGGTCAGGCAGGTGCTCACCGGCACCTACGCCGACGGCCTGGGCAAGATCCAGAAGGTGCCCGACCGCGCCGACTTCGATCCCATGCCCTGGCAGAGCATGGCGGTGTGGATGCTCACGCAGATGCAGCGCTGGGGCTACGTGAAGGGCGATGTCGACTACAAGGCGATCGCCGAGAAGGTGTTCCTGATCACCGACGCGCGCAAGCACATGAAGGACCTGGGACAGGAGTTCAAGGCCGGCCCGACCTACATGAAGCACCAGATCATGGGCAAGGAGTTCGATCCGGCGAAAGCAGCCGCTTACGCCAAGAGCTTCGCCATCAGCAAGGCATGACATGAAACGCATCAGCCTCAATGCCCGCGCAGCGGTGGTCTCGCTGCTGCTGCTGTTCTGCTTCCTCGGCATCTGGGAGCTGGCCACCGATGCCGCGTCGGTCGGTGGTTCCTCGGCCGGCCTGACCGCCGAAGAGATCGAATACCAGCAGATGATTGGCAAAGACCCGGGCGCTGAAAAGAGCGCCGGCGTGCCCGGTCCGCTGGCCGTGGCGCAGGCGAGCTGGGTGCACCTGTCGGACCCGTTCTACGACAAGGGCCCGAACGACAAGGGCATCGGCATCCAGCTCGGGCAT
>PHCQ01000213.1 GCA_002840835.1 Betaproteobacteria bacterium HGW-Betaproteobacteria-16
CTGAGGTATTCGCAATCATAAGCCGTAGTATAATCCCGCCATGTCTGAAACATCATCTGTTGGCATCGTCACTGCGCAAACCGCCCATTTTTCCGAGCCGCTCAAGCTGAAAAGCGGCGAGGTACTGCCTGCCTACGACCTGACCTACGAAACCTACGGCACGCTCAACGCGGACAGATCCAATGCCGTCATGATCTGCCATGCGCTTTCCGGCAACCATCATGTGGCCGGCAAATACGCCGAGACCGACAAATATCCGGGTTGGTGGGATAACCTGATAGGGCCCGGCCGCCCGCTCGATACCAACCGGTTCTTCGTCATCGGCCTCAACAATCTGGGCGGCTGCCATGGCAGCAGCGGACCTTCCAGCATCAATCCGGCCACCGGCAAGCCGTGGGGCGCTGATTTCCCGGTAGTCACGGTCGAAGACTGGGTGGAATCGCAAGCCAGATTGGTCAATCATCTGGGCATAGACCAACTGGCGGCGGTCATCGGCGGCAGCCTCGGCGGCATGCAGGCCCTGCAATGGACCATGAGCTATCCGGACCGCGTGCGTCATGCGCTGGTCATCGCTTCCGCACCTAACCTGACAGCACAGAACATGGCATTCAACGAGGTCGCGCGTCAGGCCATCATGACCGACCCCGAGTTTTACGACGGTCACTATTACGAACACAACACCGTGCCGCGCCGCGGCCTGCGTATCGCCCGCATGCTGGGCCACATCACCTATCTGTCCGATGACGCCATGGGTGCCAAGTTCGGCCGCAAGCTGCGTGATGGCGAGATCAAGTATGGTTTTGGCGTGGAATTCGAAATGGAGTCCTACCTGCGCTACCAGGGCGACAAGTTCGCCGAGGCGTTCGACGCCAACACCTATCTACGCATGACGCGAGCACTGGATTATTTCGACCCGGCACTGGAGCATGGTGGCAATCTCTCTGCCGCGCTGGCCGGAGTCAAGGCAAAATTCCTGGTCGTATCCTTCACCAGCGACTGGCGTTTCTCGCCGACCCGTTCGCGCGAGATCATGAAGGCGCTGCTGGATAACGAATGCGCCGTCAGCTATGCCGAAGTGACGGCCGCCCACGGCCACGATGCCTTCCTGATGCCGGATCCGCACTACCACGACATCCTGCGCAACTATCTGCAGAACATACGGACTGAGGGCAGAGAATGAACGCCACGCAGAATTTGG
>PHCQ01000214.1 GCA_002840835.1 Betaproteobacteria bacterium HGW-Betaproteobacteria-16
CTCGACATCGGAGATGAAGTAGGTGCCGTCTTCCATGTAGATACGCACGCCCGGAACGCCGACTTCCTCTGCATCCTGGATTTGGTTGCCGTTGCAATCGACGAATACCTTGCCTGCAACACAGGCGAGATCGGTGAATACGCCGCCGGTAACCTTCACCTTGTATCTTGCGATATTCGACTGAATCGTGCCGGACCTGCCCTGAACCCGGTTGATGCCGTCCCCTTGCAAGGCACCGACGCCGGCCCGTACACGGTAGGTCACGACCACCGGATTGTTGCTGTCAAAGGCGCCGATCTCGAACGTCAGGCGCGGGCCCGGACTGCCGGCAGGATCTGCCAGCGCCACAGCCGCAGCGCTGCCCTTGGCGATGGTGGCAGACCCCGGAATATAGCGGAAGCCAGCCGGCAGATTGTCCACCAGTTGCGCCGATGCCAGTGCCAGGCCATCCAGCAGCCGGGCCTGCACCGTATACATCAGCGTATCGCCCAACTCCACAATGGTCTTGTTGCCGGTCTTGCTGACAAAGAAAGCGTCGACCGGCGCCGGATCGAGCGGAATGTGGTTATGCACCACACCGACACCGGCGGCTCCCACGACCAGATTGAAGGAAAAGTAATAAACGGTCGGATTCGAACCGGTTGGCGGTCCGGCCTGGGCCTGAATTGCTTCAACTCCGCCGGGCAGACCTACTGGTGTATGCGGGCCACTGGTCGGTGGAATAATGTTCGAGGCTGGCGGCAAATACCCGGCCGGTTGCTTGACCTGAATGGTATACACGCCATCACCCGGACAGCCTGCCGGCAGGGGCACGGCCAGAAGGAACTGATACATGCCGTTGATGCCGGTATCGTGCTCGTTCTGGCCACCTACCAGACAAGCTCCGGGCACCGCTGTACCACCAAACAGGAGCGTCGCGCGCGCACCGGATACCGGCACTCGCGTAACCGCGTTGTAAATCACACCGGAAGGGTCAAGTGGCAGATTCTGTTCAACCACAGCATCACCAGGGTTCAGATGTATTTCGGTAATCTCGCCATTGACGACGGTACCGTTATGCGCCGGATCTGGATCTTGCGGCACCGGCATGCCATAGATTCTGCCGTTGACAGGATCGCGGAAACGCACGGAATAGAGTGAATCCGGCGCGCCATTGGACGGATACAGATTAGGGACGTGATAACTGCCATCA
>PHCQ01000040.1 GCA_002840835.1 Betaproteobacteria bacterium HGW-Betaproteobacteria-16
GGCGGTTCACAACATCCAGATCGTCTATGGCGGCGCCATCGAGGCAGTGCGCGACGTTTCGCTCGAAGTTCAGGCTGGCCAGATTGTGGCTTTGCTGGGTTCGAATGGCGCTGGCAAGTCCACTGTGCTCAAAGCGATCTCGGCCGTGCTCGATGCAGAAGACGGAGAAATTGAGAAAGGATCGATCCAGCTCTTTGGCCGAAACGTGGAGAAGGCGCTCGCGCCTGACATCGTGCGTCAGGGACTGGTCCAGGTACCAGAAGGTCGTCGCCTGTTCGCCACGCTCACGGTTGACGAGAACCTCGTCGTGGGCGCGCACCTGCAGAGCCGACAGTCGCTGGACGAAGAGCGTCAGAACGTGTTCCGCCTGTTCCCGCGTCTGGCTGAGAAGCGCGACGTGATTGCGGGGTATCTCTCCGGTGGCGAGCAACAGATGGTGGCCATCGGGCGTGCGCTCATGAGTCGGCCCAAGGTGCTTGCGCTCGATGAGCCTTCGCTTGGCTTGGCGCCACTGATCGTGTCCGAGATCTTCTCGGCGATCGAGATGCTGCGCGAGAAGAACGGCTTGACGATCTTGTTGGTGGAGCAGAACGCGAGCCGCGCGCTAGCGATTGCGGACTACGCCTACATCATGGAAAACGGCCGCGTGGTGCTGGACGGCACCTGCGATGCGCTTCGCCGCAACGCCGATGTGCGCGAGTTCTACCTGGGCCTGAGCGCCCAGCAAGGCCGCACCAACATGCGCGATGTCAAACACTACAAGCGCCGCAAGAGGTGGCTGTCATGAACGAACCCATTCTCGACGTGCGCGGTGCAACAAAGAAATTTGGTGGTGTCACTGCGGTCAATAACGTGAGCCTGCGCGTCATGCCGGGGGAAATTGTCAGCCTGATCGGCCCCAACGGCGCCGGCAAGACAACCACCTTCAACCTCATCAGCGGCGTTCTCGACCTGAGCGCGGGGCAGGTTTTCTTCAAAGGTGAGGACACCGCGCGGCTGAAGTCAGCCGACTTCGCGCGCGCCGGCATTGGCCGCACCTTTCAGAACCTGGCGCTGTTCAAGCACGGCACGGTGGTGGAAAACCTGCTCACCGGTCGCCATGTGCATTTCAACTACACGGTGCTGGAAGCGCTGATGTTCTGGGGCCGCCCACGGCGTGAGGAAATTGCGGCGCGTCGCAAGGTCGAGGAGATCATTGAATTTTTGGAGATCGAAGAATTGCGGGACAAGCCGGTGTCCCAACTGGCCTATGGCCAGCAAAAGCGTGTAGAGCTCGGGCGCGCGCTCGCTTGCGAGCCCAGCCTGCTTCTGCTGGACGAAATCGTGGCTGGCATGAACCGCGAAGAAAAAGAAGACATCGGTCGCTTCACGCTCGACATCCGCGACGAGTTCGGTGTAGCCGTGCTGATGATCGAGCACGACATGCAGGTTGTGATGGACCTGTCAGACCGCGTCTACGTCCTGGACTTTGGCATGCTGATTGCCGAAGGTACCCCAGCCGAAGTGACCGCGAATCCCGTGGTCATGCGTGCCTACCTGGGCTCGGAGGCTGAGCATGCTTGATCACGCACAACTGATCCAAGGCGAGGTCACGATGCCCGCTTTGCTGCGTCTGCAAGCCAATGAACGCGGTGCACAAATTGCCTTGCGCGAGAAGATACATGGCATCTGGCAGGGCCGAACCTGGCTTGATTACTACCGCACTGCGCGTCGTGTAGCGCACGGCCTGACCCACTTGGGCCTGCGCCGCGGCGACCGTATCATCATTGCGGCCGAAGACATACCCGAGTGGTTTTACGCCGACCTCGGCGCGCAGATGATCGGCGTGCAAGTGGTGGGTATCTACCCAACCAATCCATGGGCCGAAGTGCAGTACATCGCCAGCCACTGCCAAGCCAAGCTGGCGATCACGGGCGATCAGGAGCAGACCGACAAGGTCCTCGACGCCGAACGAAATGGCAACGGGCTGCCACACCTCCAACATATCTTCTGCGTGGATATGAAGGGCCTGCGCCATTACGAGCCCGGCCAGCCGCACGGCTTCGAGCACCTGCTCGCGCTGGGTGACCAGTTGGTGGCCGAAGACCCCGAGGCGGAACGCCGGCTCGATGCGCAAATTGATGCGCTGGTGCCGGACGATGTGAACATCCTTGTCTATACCTCGGGCACCACCGGGCCACCGAAGGGCGCGATGCTCACGCACCGCAACTTCGTCTACGGCGCCTATGCCTATATGGTGGCGCGTCAGATGACGGGCAAGGCGTTCGAGTCGGTGTGCTATCTGCCGCTGTGCCACGTGGCCGAGCGCACCTATTCCACTGTACAGCACCTGATTTCAGGTGGCTGCGTCAATTTCGCGGAATCGGTGGACACCGTGGCCTCCAACATTCGTGAGATCGGTCCCACCTTCTTCCTGGGCGTGCCGCGCATCTGGGAAAAGCTGCAACAAGGCTTCGAGTTCCGCATGAAGGACAGCGGGCGCGTGCAGCGTTGGCTGTACCGCTTGGGCATGAGGCGCGGGCGGGTGCTGTCTGATCGGCGCGCAGCTCAGGGCAGGCTCACGGCTGTGGGCGACCGACTGGAATTTGGCTTCTGGTATTTGCTACTGTTTCGCAACATGCAGCGCCACATGGGCTTGAACCGTACGCACACCCGCATGTGTGGCGGCGCGTCGGTTTCGCCTGAAACCCTTAAGTTCTTCGACATCATCGGGCTACCGGTGGGGCAAGGCTACGGTCTGACGGAGGCCGGCGGCCTGGCCTTCGTGCAACTGCCGGGACGGCCGTTCATCTCGGGCAGCTGCGGACCTGCCATGGAAGGCGTGGAGTGGCGCATCGCGGACGACGGCGAAGTCTTCGTGCGCTCGCCCGGCGTTTTCAAGGGCTACCTGTTTGACGACAAGGGAACCGCTGACATTCTCTCGCCAGACGGCTGGATCGCCACTGGCGACATTGTCGAGCAGCGCGGTGATGGGGAGATCGCGGTGGTGGACCGCAAGAAGGCCATCATCATCACGAGTGGCGGGAAGAACATCGCTCCCTCCGAAATCGAGAACGCCATGAAGGACAGCCCCTTCGTGCGCGAGGCGATCGTGGTGGGCGAAGGGAAGAAGTTCCTCGGCGGCCTTGTCCAGATCGACTTCGATACCGTCGGCCGCTGGGCTGGTGAACGCGACCTGCAGTACACAACCTACAAGTCGCTGACTCAGATGCCCGAGGTGATCGAACTGATCCAGGGGGTGATCGATGACGTGAACTCACGCTTCGCTCGAGTGGAGAACGTTCGCAAGTTCGTGCTCCTGGAAAAGGAGCTGGATCACGACGACGGTGAGCTCACTGCGACTCAGAAGGTCCGACGTGGCCTGATCAACAAAAAATTCGCGCGAGAGCTCGAGATCATTTACGGAGGATCGTGATGGGTTACTTCATTGAACTGGTGGTCTCTGGTCTGGCGGTCGGTGCCATCTATGGCCTTGTGGCCATGGGCTTTGCCGTCATCTACAAGGCCACGGGTATCGTCAATTTCGCACAGGGCGAGATGGGCATGCTCAGTGCCTACTCAACCTGGGCTCTGGCCACGACACTGGGGACCGGCAGCTTGCTGACCGTGTTGTTGGCGGTGGTGATCGGCGCGGTATTGGGGCTTGTTTGCGAGCGCTTGATCATGCGACCCATGCTCGGCGAGCCAGTGCTCTCGGTCGTTCTGGTGACGGTGGGTCTGGCGGTTGTGCTGCGCTCGGTGGTCACCATCGTCTGGGGCGCATCCCCTCACAAGTTCGAGGTGGCCGGGGCGGACGACATCGTACAGATAGGCGATATCGGCCTGCGCGTAAGCCAGCTCGGTGTGCTCGGCGCGCTGTTGCTCGCGGTGGCGGGATTTTGGTACTTCCTTGGGCACAGCCGTTTCGGTGTAGCCATGCGGGCGGTGGCCGCCGACGAGAAAACCGCACGGCTGATGGGTGTGTCCACCGCGCGGGTGCAAGCGGTCGCATGGGCGTCGGCCTCTGGTCTGGCGGGGCTGGCCGGAGCGCTTTTCGCAGTGATCTATGGCCTTACACCGACGGTGTTTGAGCTCGGCCTCAAAGCTTTCCCCGCCACCGTGCTGGGTGGCTTCGACTCGGTGCTCGGGTCAGGTGTGAGCGGTTTGATCATCGGTGTGTTCGAGAACCTGGTGGGTGGCTACTTGTCAAGCACGCTCAAGGACGTCGCCGGCTTCACGTTGATTCTGGTGGTCCTCATGGTGCGGCCCTACGGGCTGTTTGGTGAAAAACGAATCGAGAGAGTCTGATGCGAAGCGGATATTTCAAAGAGAACTACAGCGGGTTGATCGTTCTTACGGACTCACCTGCGGTAAAGGCATGGGTTGCGGCGTTGATCGTGATCCTGGTCGCAGCCCCGTTCCTGCTGGGCAACCTGGCATTGTCGTACCTGACCATCATTCTGTTCACAGTAGTGGGTGTGCTTGGCCTGACGGTGCTCACAGGCTTTGCCGGGTTGATCTCTTTGGGGCATGTGGGCTTTCTGATGTTGGGCGCCTACGCCTATGCGATCGGCGTCACGCGCATAGGCCTGCCCCCAGAGCTCGCTCTGGTGTTGTCGGCGGTGGTGCCGGCGTTCTTCGGCCTGCTGGTGGGCATTCCTTCGCTGCGCCTTCATGGTCTGTATCTGGCGATCACGACGCTGGCTTTCAGCCACATCGTGAGTGCGGCCATTTTGGCTGGCGGCACGTTCACTGGAGCAGGCCGCGGGATCATGGTGCCGCGCCCCAGCATGTTGGGCTTCGATCTCTCCAGTGACCGCGCGTTCTACTGGTTCTGCATGGTCATGTGCATGCTCGCCGTGCTGGTCACACTCAACCTGCGGCGCTCGTCCTTCGGGCGTGCTCTGGTAGCTCTGCGAGACAACGACATCGCAGCGCGCACCATGGGTGTGAGCCTGGTGCGCTACAAGCTGCTCGCATTTCTCATCAGCGCCGCGCTCACCGGCATCGCGGGCGCGCTCATGGGCATATACATGAGCATCGTCAGCGTTGAGGGATTCCCCTTTCTGCTGTCCATAGAGGCCTTGGCCATCATCATCGTGGGCGGACTCGGCTCGGTCCTAGGCGCGGTGCTGGGCACCATCTTCATCGTCACGCTGCCTGAGGTGTTCAGCTCGTTCGTACAACTGCTCGGCGGACGCCTGCAGGACGTGATGACCACAAGTGCACATGAGGTCAAGAGCGTGCTCTATGGCCTGGCCATCATTGGCTTCCTGCGCTTCGATCCGCGCGGCCTTCGCGGTATCTGGCATGACATCCGCCACACCTGGGTGTTCTGGCCGCTGCGCTACTGACTTCGTTTTCACCCCGGCTACCCACCCAACCACAAGGAGACACCATGAAACTGAAACTCAATCAACTCGCCATCGGTCTGCTGGCCGCAGGCCTCTGCCTGTCCGCCGCAGCCCAGCAAGGCGTCACGGACACGGAGATCGTCGTCGGTGACATCCTGCCCCTGACAGGGCCACCCGCTCTGCTAGGGGTGGCGCACAACTTGGGTGTGAAGGTTGCGATCGCCGAGGTGAATGCAGCAGGCGGCATCAATGGCCGAAAGGTTCGCTTGATTTCTGAGGACGACGGCTATGTGCCTTCACGCACCATCCAGGGCGTGCGCAAGTTGATCAACAGCGACAAGGTGTTCGCGCTCACCTCGGTGTCCGGTACCGCGCAGGCGCAGGCAGCAATGCCGCTGATCATGCAATCGGGCATTCCGGCCATGGCACCGATCACCACTTACGAAGGTTTGTACAAGCCGGCGATCAAGAACGTTTTTGCAGTCGGCTACGACATGACGGATGCGGTGGACGAGCTCGTCGCCAAGATGGCCGATCGATATCCAGGCAAAAAATGGGCTCTGATCTCGCAGGACGACGACTATGGCGAGAACGTGCGAGCCGGCTTTGATCGGGCGGCCAAGGCCAAGAAGCTGGAAGTCGTTTCGACACAGATCTACAAGAAGGGACAAACCGATTTTTCGTCAGAGATCCTCAAGGTCAGACAGGCCGGTGCCGAGGCTCTGATGGCGGGTGGCGTGCTCGGTGAAAACGTGGCCATGGTCAAGGAACTCGAACGCATAGGGCACAAGATCCCGGTTGGCGTGACCTACGTGTCACGCGTGCCCGCCAGTGCCAAGTTGATGGGATCGGCTGGCGAGAACGTCTACACCGTGGACTATGTGTACCTTGAGAGTTCACCGCAGGCAAAGGGCTTTATGGACAAGTTAGCCAAGCACCTTTCGCCCGAAGAGCTGGCAAGGACCAACCGCTATTCCTTCACAGGCTATTCTGCAACCCGCGCGCTGTTTGATGCCATGGGCCGGTGTGGCAAGGCACTCACATGGGATTGCACCAATGCTGAGCTGGCCAAGGTGACCAATCTCGATACTGGCGCGATGACACCTATCAGCTTTACTGCGACCAATCATCTGGCCGCACCCAAGCTGTTCCTGCTCAAGGCCGACCCGGCCGCCGCCACGTACAAGACGGTGGAATAGGAACCTTTGAACGGCGGGGCGCGCAGCTTCGCCGGCCTCGAGTGCATCGAGCCGCACGCATTTGCGTCGGCTCTTTTTTTTTGGTCGTCGCATGTCGGCAGGTGGATTCGTCGGATAGGACGATATTCCAGAACATAGGACTTCCTACCATCGCTGTAGCTCCCCGCGCACTGCACGCGCAGGGCCCACAAAAATGCCCCACGTGCAAAGCACCGAAGGGCCACCGACGGAGACCGTGTTGCTGATCCTTCAAATCATCGTGGCGGGCATCGCACTGGGGTGCGTGTATGGCCTGATCGCGCTGGGCTTCGTCCTGATCTACAAGGCCACCGAAACCGTGAACTTCGCCCAGGGTGAACTCATGATGCTCGGCGCCTTCATCTGTCTGGCCTGCATGGGCCCGCTGGGCATGCCGTTCTGGCTCGCGGCGGCGGCGGCGGTGGCCGCGATGGCGCTGGTGGGACTGGGCGTGGAGCGCGCGGTGATCCGCCCGGTGCTCGGCCAGCCAGCGTTCTCCATCGTGATGCTCACCATCGGCGTGGGTTATGTGGCCCGCGGCGGTGTCACCATGATCCCGGGCATCGGCACCGACACGCATGCGCTGGAAGCGCCCTACAAGGGCGAGGTCATCGGCATGGGTGGTCTGGTGCTGGCGAGTGAGCAGATCGTCATCATCGGCGCCACCGCCGCGCTGTGCGCCGCGCTGTGGCTGCTGTTCCGCTTCACGCGGGTCGGCATCGCGATGCAGGCCTCGTCGCAGAATCAGCTGGCTGCGTACTACATGGGCATCCCTGTGCAGCGGCTCAACGGCCTGGTGTGGGCGCTGGCGGCGGCGGTGGCGGCGGTCGCTGGCATCCTGCTCGCGCCCATCACTTTCGTGCACGTGAACATGGGTTTCATAGGCCTGAAGGCGTTTCCCGCCGCGATCATCGGCGGCTTCAGCAGCCTGCCCGGGGCCATCGTTGGCGGTCTGATCATCGGTGTGGTGGAAGCGCTCTCGGGCTTCTTGCTGCCCGAAGGCTTCAAGGACGTGATGCCCTACGTGGTGGTGCTGTTGATGCTCGCCGTGCGCCCGACCGGGTTGTTTGGCGATCGTGCTCGCAAGAAAGTCTGAGGCAGTTCACATGCGTTTCGTTTTCAAAACTTCCTACGACCAGGACATCGACCTGCTGCGTCATGATCGACAGCGCTTCTGGTACGGCCTGCTGTTCGTGGCGTTGCTGGCCGCGCCCTGGCTGCTGCCAGATTACTGGCTTGCACAGCTCACCTTCATATTCATCTACGCTATCGTAGCCGTCGGCCTGATGTTGCTGGCTGGCTTCACCGGGCAGTTCTCTATCGGGCACGCTGCCTTCATGGGCGTGGGTGCGTACACTGAGGCCTTGCTGGCAGCGCGCGGCTGGCCGTTTCCGGTGTCGCTAGCTTGTTCCATGGCGCTGTCGGCGGCGGTGGGCGTGGTGGTGGGCCTGCCCGCGCTGCGTGTGAAGGGCATGTACCTGGGCATCGCCACGCTGTCGTTCGGCTTCATCGTCGAAGAGGTGCTGGCGCGCTGGGAGTCGGTGACCGGCGGCAGCGCGGGCCAGAGCGTCAAGCCCATGACGCTGTTCGGCTGGTCGCTTGACTCGGACCGCTCGTTCTACTTCGTCTGCCTGGTCTGCATGGTGGTCAGCACGCTGGCCGTGCTCAACCTGCTGCGTGCGCCCACCGGCCGCGCCTTCGTCGCCATCCGCGATTCCGAGGTCTCGGCGCAGAGCATGGGCATCCACCTGGCGCGCTACAAGTCGCTGTCGTTCGCGATCTCGGCCGGGCTCGCGGGACTGGGTGGCGCGCTGTACGCGCACAAGATGACCTTCATCTCGCCCGACCAGTTCAACCTGGTGCAGTCCATCGACCTCCTGCTGATGGTGGTGATCGGTGGCCTGGGCTCGGTGCACGGCGCGTTCTTCGGCGCGGTGTTTCTCATCGGCATGCCGCAAGTCATCGCGCTGGGCAAGGACTTGCTGCCGCCGGCGATTGGCCAGGCCACGGGGTTGCAGGCCGTGGTCTACGGCCTGGTGCTGATCTCCTTCGTGATGTTCGAGCCCATGGGCATCCACGGCCGCTGGCTGAAGATCCGCACCTGGCTGGAGCTGTACCCGTTCTACCGGCGCGGCATGTTCAAGCGCCAGAAGAGCTTCCAGAAATCGGACCGCTTGAAATGACCCATTCGACCAGCTCAGGGCCATCGGTTCTCTTGTCGGCCCGGGACCTCAGCGTGCGCTTCGGCGGCGTGCTGGCGGTCAATCAGGTGAGCTTCGACGTGCGGCGTGGCGAGGTGTTCACGCTGATCGGCCCCAACGGCGCCGGCAAGACGACGGTGTTCAACCTCATCAGCCGCATCTACAACCCCACCTCGGGCTCGATCGAGTTCGATGGCCATGCGCTGGCCAGCGTGCCACCGCACGAGGTGGCGTCGCTGGGCATCGCGCGCACGTTCCAGAACATCGAGCTGTTCGAGCACGCCACCGTGCTGCAGAACCTGCTGATCGGTCGCCACATCCGCCGCCGCACGTCTTTCTGGCGCGAGGCGCTGTTCGGCCCCGGCGTGCGCGCAGCCGAGCGCGAGACACGCGCCAAGGTGGAGGAGGTGATCGAGATGCTGGACCTGCAGCACCACCGCGACGCGCTGGTGGCGGGCCTGCCCTATGGCGTGCGCAAGGTGGTCGAGCTGGCGCGAGCGCTGTGCATGTCGCCGAAGTTGCTGCTGCTCGACGAACCCTCGTCGGGCCTGAACGTGGAGGAGACCGGCGACATGGCCTTCTGGATCCAGGACATCGTGCGCGACCTCGGCATCACGGTGCTGATGGTCGAGCACGACATGGGTCTGGTCTCGCGCGTGTCCGACCGGGTGCTCGCGATGAACCAGGGCGAGGTGATCGCGGTGGGCACACCGGCCGAGGTGCAGTCGCACCCGGCGGTGATCGAGGCCTACCTCGGCAGCGTGGACGACGTGGCATCGCTGCGCCGGCCGGTGGAGGCGCAGGTATGAGCGCCGCCGTGCTGACACTGAGCAACATCGAGAGCGGCTACGGTCCCGTGAAGGCCGTGCGCGGCGTGAGCCTGAGCGTGCACGCCGGCCGCATCGTGACCGTGCTGGGTTCGAACGGTGCGGGCAAAACCACCATCCTCAAGACCATCAGCGGCATCATCGACCCGCGCAAGGGCAGCATCACGTTCGAGGGCGAAGACATCACCTCGGCCGACCCGACGCATGTGGTGCGCCGTGGCCTGGTGCATGTGCCCGAGGGGCGCGAGGTGTTCCCGTTGCTCTCGGTGCGCGACAACCTGCTGATGGGCGCGTACACACGCAAAGACCGCGATGGCGTGGCGCGCGACATGGAAACCGTGTTCGCCTATTTCCCGATCCTGAAGGACCGGGCCAGCCAGGACGCGGGCCTGCTCTCCGGCGGCCAGCAGCAGATGCTGGCCATCGCGCGCGCCATTCTCGCCGGCCCCAAGCTCATCCTGCTCGACGAGCCCAGCCTGGGCTTGAGCCCGAAGCTCACCAAGGACATCTTCGAGATCGTGGTGCGCATCAACCGCGAGCGCGGCACCACCATCCTGCTGGTCGAGCAGAACGCGAACATGGCGCTGAACGTGGCGGACCACGGCTTCGTTCTGGAGAACGGCCGCATCGTCATGGACGACACCTGCGAGAACCTGCGCGAGAAGGACGACATCAAGGAGTTCTACCTCGGCATGAAAGAGACTGGCGCCCGGGGCGAGCGGCGCTGGAAGAAAAAGAAGAACTGGCGGTAGACACCATGGCCCAACTCTGGAACCTCGAATCCCTGCGGCCGCGCCAGCGCGAGCCCCTTCCCGGCAACACCATCCAGGCCATGTTCTGGCACGGCGTCGCGCGCCGCGCCGACAGCGTGCTCATGCGGCAGAAGACGCTGGGCATCTGGCGCGAATGGCGCTGGTGCGATGTCGGCGACACCGTGCGCGAGATCACCCTGGGGTTGGTGAATCTCGGCCTGCGCCCGGGCGACACCGCGTCCATCCTCTCCAACACACGCGTCGAGTGGGTCTGGTGCGACCTCGCGGTGCTCAGCGCCGGCGGTGTCTCCAACGGCATCTACCCGACCGACGCGGCCGGGCAGGTGCGTTACCTCTGCGAAGACTCGTCCACCACGGTGCTGTTCGTGGAAGACGAAGAGCAGTTGGACAAAGCCCTCGAGGCGCGCGCACAACTGCCTCGCCTGACCTGCATCGTGATCATCGATCCCAAGGGCCTGGAGCACTTCAGCGACCCGGGCGTGATCACGCTGGACGAACTGCGCCGCCGCGGTGCCGCCCTGAATGCCGCACAGCCAGACGCCTTTGCGCAGCTGGCGGGTGCGCGCCAGGCCAGCGACCTGGCCATCCTCATCTACACCTCCGGCACCACCGGCCGGCCCAAGGGCGCCATGCATTCGCACGCCAGCCTGTTGGCCACGGTGCGCGGGCTGGACAGCGTGCAGCCGCAGAACGAGGACGACGAGCGCATGTGTTTCCTGCCGCTGTGCCACGTCGCCGAGCGCGTGATCGGGCTCTACGCCTCGTTCTACAGCGGCACGCGCATGAACTTCGTCGAGAACCCCGACACGGTGCCCGAGAACGTGCGAGAGATCGCGCCCACCGTGTTCGGCGGCGTGCCCCGGCTGTGGGAAAAGTTCTATTCGGCCGTGACCATCTCGGTGCAGGAAGCCGGGCGCGTGCAGCAGGCCCTCTATGCCTGGGCCATCGGCGTCGGCCACGAGGTGGCGGCCGCCGTGCTGGCGGGTCGGCCCGTGGGGCCGTGGCTGCGGCTGAAGTACCGGTTGGCGGGTGTCGCGTCGCTGGACCACGTGCGGCGTTTCATCGGCATCCACCGCTGCCGTTTCCTCATCACCGGTGCGGCGCCGATCTCGCCCGGCCTGATCCGCTGGTACCTCGCGCTGGGCGTGCCCATGCTGGAGGCCTGGGGCCAGACCGAGGCGGGTGGCATCTCCACCATCATGCCGGCGCACGCCATGCGCCCGGGCAGCATCGGCCGCGCCGCGCCCTACAACGAGGTGCGCGTGGACCCGAACACCGGCGAACTGCTGGTGCGCGGCGCCAACGTGTTCATGGGTTACCTGAACCAGCCCGAGAAGACGGCAGAGACCATCGACGCCGACGGTTGGCTGCACACCGGTGACGTGGGCGTGGCGGAAGAGGGCGGCTACTTCCGCATCACCGACCGCATGAAGGACATCATCATCACGGCCGGCGGCAAGAACATCACGCCGAGTGAATGGGAGAACGAGCTCAAGTTCTCGCCCTACGTGACGGACGCCGTGGTCATTGGCGACCGGCGCGCCTACCTCACGGCCATCGTGATGATCGAACAAGAGAACGTCGAGAAGTTCGCACAGGACCACGACGTGCCGTTCAGCAACTACGCCAGCCTGACGCGCTCGCCCGAGGTGCGGGCGCTGATCCAGGGCGAGCTCGACAAGGTCAACGCCAAGTTCGCCCGCGTCGAACAGATCAAGAAGTTCTTCCTGCTCGAAACCCGCCTGGGCGCGGAAGACGAAGAACTCACGCCGACGATGAAGCTCAAGCGCAAGCTGGTGCACACCAAGTACGCCGAGCAGATCGAAGCCATGTACCGCTGACCCATTCCCACCCGAAAGGACCTGTTCCATGAGATCGAATAAGACCTTCACCCTCGTTGCCGCCGCTCTGCTGGCGTTCTGTGGCGCGGCCTCGGCGCAGACCCTCGGCGTGAGCAAGGACGAGATTCGCATCGCCACCATTCCCGACCTCTCCGGGCCGCTCGCGGGATACGGCAAGGACATCCGCAACGGCATGCAGCTGCGCGTGGCCGAGATCAACGAGCAGGGCGGCGTGCACGGCCGCAAGATCACGCTGCTGGTGGAGGACGCCGGCTACGACCCCAAGCGCACCGTGCTGGCCGCGCAGAAGCTGGTCAACCAGGACAAGGTGTTCGCGATCGTCAGCACCTTCGGCACCGCGCACGCGAACGCGGCCATGCCCATCATGTTCTCCAAGAACGTGCTGAGCCTGTTTCCGCTTTCGCTCTCGCGCGACATGTACGAACCGTTGCACAAGTACAAGTACGCGTTGATTGCCTCCTACTTCGACCAGATGGCGGCCGTGGTGCCCAAGCTGTACCGCGAGAAGGGCGCGAAGAAGGCCTGCGCGATCTACCAGGACGACGACTTCGGCGCCGAGGTGCTCAAGGGCGCCGAGGCGGGCTTGCAGTCCGTGAACGCCAAGCTGGAGGAGAAAGCCAGCTTCAAGCGTGGGGCCACCGACTTTTCCTCGCAGGTAGCACGCCTGAAGGCCGCGGGTTGCGACTTCATCGTCATGGGCACGCTGATCCGCGAATCGGTGGGCACCATCGCCGAGGCGCGCAAGCTGCAGTTCAACCCGGTGTTCGTCGCCACGTCCTCCGCCTACACCGACCTGATCCCGCGCCTGGGTGGCAAGGGCATGGACGGCTTCTACGCCGCCACCACCGCGGCGCATCCCTACCTGGATGACGCCTCGCAGCCGCTGCGCTTCTGGGCCAACAAATACCAGACGCGTTTCAACGAAGCGCCGACGACCTTCTCCACCTATGGCTACACCATGATCGACCTGTTCGCCCGCGCCGCGCAGAAGGCCGGCCCCGCGCTCACGACCGATGCTTTTGTCAAAGCGATGGAGGGCATGAACAACATCCCCGGCGATCTGTTCGGCAACCCGCCGATGTCGTTCTCCCCCACCAACCACCTGGCCTCGAGCGCCTCGCGCCTGTCGCAGATCCAGGACGGCCGGTGGAAGGTGGTGTACGACTACACGCAGATGAAGTAACCCCGGGACGCGATTTCTCATGAGCCGAAAAGTGCATGTTGCGGGCGTGGGCATGGTGCCGTTCACCAAGCCCGGCGCGAGCGACCCCTATCCCTTGCTCGGCGCGTCGGCCATCAAGGCCGCGCTGGCCGACGCAGGGATGGACTACCAGTCGGTCGACCAGGTCTATGCGGGTTTCGTCTATGGCGATTCCTGCTCAGGCCAGGCGGCCGCGTACCACGTGGGCCTCACCGGCATTCCCATCGTCAACGTCAACAACAACTGCGCCACCGGCTCCACCGCGCTCTGGCTCGGTCGCCAGGCCATCGCCAGTGGCGAGGCCGAATGCGTGCTGGTGGTCGGTTTCGAGCAGATGCAGCGCGGCGCGATCGCGGCTCAGTTCACCGACCGCCCCGACCCCTCGCAGCGCCTGCTCGACGTGATGGCGCAGACGCAGGGCCGCGATGATGTCGCACCGATCGCCGCGCAGCTGTTCGGCGGTGCAGGGCGTATGCACATGCAGCTCTATGGCACCCGTGCCGACACCTTCGCGCGCATTGCGGTGAAGGCACGTCGCCACGCGGCGGACAACCCGAATGCGATTTTCCGCACACCGCTCACGCTGGGCGAAGTGCTGGCTTCGCCGGCGGTGTTCGACCCTTTGACCCGTCTACAGTGCTGCCCGCCGAGCTGCGGCGGTGCTGCGGCCGTCCTGTGCTCCGAGGCCTTCGCGAAGAAGCACGGGCTCAACCGCCGCGTGGTCATCGCGGGGCAGGCGCTCGTGACCGACGGCAACAGCAGCTTCGACGAGAACGACATGCGCAAGCTGGTCGGCTTCGACATGACGCGCCGCGCGGCGCAGCGCGTGTACGAACAGTCTGGCATCGGGCCGGGTGATGTGCCGGTGGTCGAACTGCACGACTGCTTCACTAGCAACGAGCTCATCACCTACGAGGCGCTCGGCCTGGCGCCCGAAGGCGAGGCCGAGAAGTTCATCCTGGACGGCGACAACACGTACGGCGGGCGCGTGGTCACCAACCCGTCCGGCGGCCTGCTGTCCAAGGGTCACCCACTGGGTGCCACCGGGTTGGCGCAGTGCGCCGAGCTGGTGTGGCAGCTGCGGGGGCAGGCCGGCGCGCGCCAGGTGGACGGCGCAAAGGTCGCTCTGCAACACAACCTGGGCCTAGGCGGCGCCTGCGTCGTTACGATGTACGCAAGGACGTCATGACATGAACAACGAGCGCGCAAGGTTGAGACTGGTGAGCACGGCCACCCATGCGGTGAACGAAGCCGCGCGCGCCTCGCCGCTGGCGTCCAAGCTCAACCCGCCGCTGCCCACCGCGTTCGAGATCGCGCGCGCAGACGTGTGCGAGAAAATTTTCAGCGCCGGTTCGGCGCGGCTGGTGTTGCTGCGCGCGCCCGCCGGCTTTGGCAAGACGACGGTGATGCTGCAGGTGTGCAACCGCTTCGAGGAAGCTGGCCTGCCCACCGCTTGGCTCACGCTGGACCGCGCCGACAACGACGTGGGCCGCTTCCTCACCGTGCTAGCCGCCGCGCTCGAGTCCCTGGTACCGGGTCTCGCGCGCTCACGCGGCGCGACGGTGGGCAATCTGGAGGAGTTGGCATTCTCGGTGATCGACCACGTGGCGGCGCACCCGGCGCCGTTCGCGCTGTTCCTCGACGACTTCGAGGCGCTGCAGAACCCGGTGGCGCTGGGCCTGGTCAACGAACTCATCGACCAGCTGCCGCGAGGCGCCCAGCTCATCGTGGGTTCGCGCGGCGCGCCCGAGCTGAGCTTGGGCCGGCTGCGCGCGCGTGGCCGCTTGCTGGAGATCGACCCGGCTCAGTTGCGCTTCTCGGTCAGCGAAGCCGAGGGTTTTCTGCGTGAGCGCCGGGGCCTGGTGCTGGAGAGCGAGGACATCGTGCGGCTGCACCGCAGCACCGAGGGCTGGGCGGCGGCGCTGTGGCTGGCCTCGGTCTCGCTCGAACACCGCAACCACCCGGGTCAGTTCATCGCCGGCTTCACTGGTTCCAACGCCGCCGTGGTGGACTACCTGGTGGAAGACGTGCTCGCGCAGCAGACCGAGGACGTGCGCGGCTTCCTGCTGCGCTCCAGCGTGCTGACCGTGCTCAAGGCTTCGTTGTGCAACCTGATCTGTGGACGCGAGGACAGCGCCGACATGCTGCGCTCGCTGGAGCAGGCGCACCTGTTTTTGATTCCACTGCAGCCCGAGGGCAGCGGCTACCGCTACCACGGCATGTTCGCCGAGTTCCTGCGCGCGCAGTTGCTGCGGCAGTACCCCGACGAAGTGCCTGGCCTGCACCGCGCCGCGGCGCGCTGGTTCCTCGGCCAGGGCCGGCAGGTGCCCGCCATCGAGCACGCGCTGGCCGCGGGCGATGTGCGCACCGCGCTGCCGCTGCTCAACCAGCATGCACAGGCGCTGCTCGACCAGGGCCGCATGCGCCTGCTCTCGCGCTGGCTAGACCCGCTGCTGGAGCGTGGCATGCTCGATGAACATCCCATGTTGCAAGTGGTGCACGCCTGGGCCGTGTGTTTCGCGCGCGGCCCGCTGGCGGCCGCGCCGCTGCTGGAACGGCTGGAGCAGCGCGCCGACCCGACCGAGGAGGTGAAAGCACACCGCCTCGCGATGAAGCCGCTCCTCATGGTGCTGACCGACCGCACCGACGAGGCGACCGAGCTGGCTTCGGCGTTGCTCGGCGCATTGCCCAGCCACGTGAGCTTCGTGCGCGGCTTCCTCGAAATCATCCTGGCCAACCTGGCGATGATCGCGGGCCGCTACCACGAGGCGCTGCGCTACGCTGACGCCGCGCGCAGCCGCCAGCCCGAGCACCGCAGCAGCTTCAACTTCACATTGTCCGAAGCCGCCGAGGCGGCGGTGGACCTCACGCAGGGCCGCTTGCGCAAAGCGCTGGCGCGCCTGCGGCTGGCGGTCAACGCCGGCACGCACGACGCCGCGCGCACCACCAACGGCAACGCGATGGCCGGCGTATTGCTGGCCGAGGCGCTGTTCGAAGCCGACCAGCTCGACCAGGCCGAGCGCCTGCTCGCGGTCTACATCCCGCTGATTCGCCACGTCGGAATTCCGGACCAGTTGATCCTGGCTCACGTGGTGATGGCGCGCATCGTGCAGGACCAGGGCGACGCCGACCATGCGCTGCAGTTGCTCGCCGAGCTGGAACACCTCGGGCATCGCGACGGCCTGCCGCGCGTGGTGGCTGGCGCGCGGCTGGAGCGCGTGCGCATGCTGGTGGTCGAAGGGCGTCTGGGTCGCGCGCGCGCCGAGATCGACCACTGCGGCGACAAGGCGCTGTGGGCGCGCGTGAGTCGTTCTTCGCTGCGGGCCAACGAGGTCGAGACGCTGGCACTGGCGCACGCGCGCTGGGCGGTGCAGGCCGGTCACGCCGCCGATGTGGTGGCCGAGCTGCGCGCCGAGGTGGACGCCGCCGAGCGCGCCCAGCGCGAACGTCGCGCCATGACGCTGCGCCTGGTGCTCGCGCAGGCCTTGTACAAGCTCGGTGAGCGCAACCGCGCCATGCGCGTGCTGGCCAAGGCGGTGTGCTTCGGCGCGGCCGAAGGTTATGTGCGCGCCTTCCTGGTAGAAGGGCCGCTGCTGCTGGCAATGTTGCAGGAACTGCGCAGCGGACCGACCGACCTGCTCGATGCCGGCGGCGGCGCGCCGATCACTTTCCTGGACCGCCTGCTGCGCGCACCCGTGGCGCCCATGGCACCGCCCGCCGTGGCAGGTGCGACGTCGCCGTCCAGCGCCATCGACGCGCTGACCAGGAAGGAACTGCAGGTGCTGCGCCTTGTGGCCGAAGGTTTGTCCAACGACCAGATCGGCGAGCGCATGTTCGTCGCCGAGACCACGATCCGCACGCACCTGCGCAATATCAACGTGAAACTCGACACCCGCAACCGCATGGAGGCTGTGCAGGTCGCCCGGCGCGCGGGCTGGCTCGCCTGAACCGGCGCACCCCGGTCTACAAGGTTTTCCACAAGGCTCCTTTCCATGATACAACGCGAGATCTTCCAGCCCGAGCACGAGCTCTTCCGCGATACGGTGCGCCGTTTCCTGCAGGCCGAGGTGGCGCCCCACCTGGAGCGCTGGGAAGCGCGCGGTGGCTTCGAGCACAGCTTCTTCAATGCCGCGGGCGCGGCAGGCTTGCTGTGCCCCACCGTGCCCGAGGCCTTTGGCGGCCCGGGTGCCGACCTGCTGTACTCCGCCGTGTTGCTGGAGGAAGCCGCGCCGTACAGCAACTTCGGCCTGTCGCTCACCATGCACTCGGAGATCGTCACGAACTACCTGCTGCATTTCGCGGGTGAGCACCTGCAGAAGCGCTGGTTGCCGTGCATGGTCACGGGCGAGGCCATAGGCGCGCTGGCGATGACCGAGCCCGGCACCGGCTCCGACGTGAAGGCCGTGCGCACGAGCGCGGTGCGCGATGGCGACGTGTACGTGCTCAACGGTTCCAAGACCTTCATCTCCAACGCCACGGTGTGCGATATGGTGATCGTGGTGGCCAAGACCGACCCGGCCGCCGGCGCCAAAGGCGTAAGCCTGCTGGTGGTGGACACGACCTTGGCCGGTGTGCGCAAGGGCCAGCCGCTGAAGAAGATGGGCCTCAAGTCGCAGGACACCGGCGAGCTGTTCTTCGAGAACGTGCGGGTGCCGGCCGAAAGCCTGCTGGGCGAGGAGAACCTGGGCTTCGTCTACCTCATGCGCGAGCTGCCGTGGGAGCGCCTGCAAATTGCAATCTCGGCCATCGCCGCCGCCAGGGCGGCCTACCAGTGGACGCTGGCGTATGTGCGCGAGCGTAGGGCCTTTGGTCAAGCGGTGGCCGATTTCCAGAACACCCGCTTCGTGCTGGCCGAGCTCAAGACCGAGATCCAGATCGGCCGCACGTTTGTCGACCACTGCCTGGCGCTGCATCTGCGCGGTGAACTCGACGCGCAGGCAGCGTCCATGGCCAAGTACTGGACCACCGACCTGCAGGGCAAGGTGGTCGATGCCTGCGTGCAGCTGCACGGCGGCTACGGCTTCATGGCCGAGTACCCCATCGCGCGCGCCTATGTGGACGCGCGTGCACAGCGCATCTATGGTGGCACGAACGAGATCATGAAAGAGCTGATCGCAAGGGACTTGTAAAGCGGAATCGTCCGAGACGACGATATTCCGGAGCACCTGCGCTGGCAGAGTAGCGGGCATGCCAACCGACACTGAAATTTCCCGCCCCCCAGGCGTCTCCCTGCGCACCGAAGGCGCCATTGCCACCCTGGTGTTGGACCTTGCGCAACCCAAGAACACCTTCCGTACGGCAGATGTGCAGCGCTTGGGCGCGCTGCTGGACGAGGCACTCGCCGGCGGCGCGCGCTGTCTCGTGATCCAGGGCGCCGGCCCGGTATTTTCCGCTGGCTGGGACATCTGTTCCATCAATCCTGCCGCTGACGACCCCATGGCGATGATTGCCGAGGTGGTGGGCCCGTTCTGCAAGCGCCTGCGCGAACTGCCCGTGCCCACCATATCTGCCGTCACCGGCCCGGCGCTGGGTTTCGGCTTCGGCCTAGCGCTCTGCTGCGACCTCTGCATCGCCGAGGACGACGCGCTGTTTGGCAGCCCGTTCCGCCACATCGGCATGGTGCCCGACAGCGGTACCCACCACTTCCTGCTGAGCCGCTTGGGCCACCCGCTGGCGACCGAGCTCATCTACACCGGCCGCCTGCTCAGTGGCGCTGAAGCGGCACGTCTGGGTCTGATTAACCGCTCGGTGGCGCGCGGTGAACTCGCCGCCGAGGTCGACAAGATCGTGCAAGCCATCGCCACCGGCCCGACGCAGGCGCTGCGCCTGTCGAAAGAAATTCTGCTGCAGGGCGGCGACTTCGACGCCATGTTCGCCCACGAAGGCCAGCAGCTCGCCCAGGTGTTTTCCACCGCCGACCTGAAGGAGGGCATCAGCGCCTTCCAGCAGCGGCGCAAACCCGTGTTTCAGGGGCGCTGAACGCGACCCCATTCCCAACCATCCATTTCAATATGACGGAAGCCTACATTCTTGAAGCCGTGCGCACCCCGCGCGGCCGTGGCCGCGCCAACGGCGGTCTGCACGAGGTGCCTTCGGTGCGCCTGGCCGGTGGCCTGCTGAGCGCGCTGCGCGACCGGCACGGCCTGGACACTTCGCAGGTCAACGACGTGATCCTCGGCTGCGTCGAGCCAGCGCAGGAGCAGGGTGGCGACATCGCCAAGAGCGCCGTGTTCGCCGCCGGCTACGATCAGGCGGTGCCGGGCATCCAGATAAACCGCTTCTGCGGCTCGGGCCTGGAGGCCTGCAACTTCGCGTCCGCGCTGGTGAAGTCGGGCCAGGCCGAACTGGTCATCGGCGGTGGAGTGGATAGCATGTCGCGCGTGCCCATGTTTACCTCCGGTGGTCCGTGGATCACCGACCCGCAGCTCACCATTCCCAACCGCATCGTGCCGCAAGGCATCTCGGCCGACCTGATCTCCACGCTCTTCGGCTACAGCCGCCATGATGTGGACGCCTACGCCGTTGAGAGCCAGCGCCGCGCCGCCACCGCCTGGAGCGAAGGGCGCTTCGCGAAGTCCGTGGTGCCGGTGCGCGACCTCAATGGCCTGGTGATCCTGGACCGCGACGAGCATGTGCGTGGCGACACCACGATGGAGACGCTGGCCAAGCTCGAACCCTCGTTTACCGCGCAGGGCGAAAAGATGGGATTCGACGCGATGGCGCTGCACCGCTACCCGCAGCTCGGCGGCATCGAGCACATCCACCACGCGGGCAATTCATCGGGCATCGTGGACGGTGCGTCGGCCGTGCTTATCGGCACCAAGGAGGCGGCGGTCGCTCAGGGCCTGAAGCCGCGCGCCCGCGTGCGCGCCTTCGGCACTGTGTCCACCGAGCCCACCATCATGCTCACCGGCCCCGCGCCAGCCGCGTTGGCCGCGCTCAAGCGCGCAGGCATGAATCCGCGCGACGTTGATCTGTTCGAGTGCAACGAGGCCTTCGCCTCCGTCGTGCTGCGCTTCATGGAGGTGCTCGGCGTGCCGCACGACCGCGTCAACGTCAACGGCGGTGCCATCGCCATGGGCCACCCGCTAGGGGCCACCGGCGGCATGTTGCTCGGCATCCTGCTCGACGAGCTGGAGCAGCGCAATCTGAGCACCGGCGTGGTCACGATGTGCGTGGGCGGCGGCATGGGTTCCGTCATGGTCATCGAGCGCGTCTGAGCGCCGCAACAACAAGCAACTGGAGCGAAACAATGGTGGATTACACGGTCGACGCGGACGGTATCGCGACCCTGACGTGGAACGTGGCGGACCGTCCGATGAACGTGCTGAACACGGCATCGATCGCAGCCTTCGACGAGGCGGTGAACCGCGCGGTGGCGGACACTGCGGTGCGGGGCGTGATCGTCACGTCCGCGAGGCCCGAGTTCCTGGCGGGCGGTGATCTGGAGTTCATCCGCACCATTTCGAGCGCGCAGCAGTCCATGGACATCACCGGGCCGCTGAGCGGAACGCTTCGTCGCATCGAGAAGTCGGGCAAGCCCTTTGTGGCCGCCATCAATGGAGCGGCGCTGGGCGGCGGTCTGGAAGTCTGCCTGGCTTGCCACCGGCGCATCGCGGCGGACGACCCGAAGCTGCAGCTCGGCGTGCCCGAGGTGACGTTGGGCCTGCTGCCGGCTGCAGGCGGCACGCAGCGCCTGCCGCGCATGATCGGCATCAAGGCCGCGTTGCCCTATTTGCTGGAGGGCCGCAAGGTCGGGCCGCAGAAGGCACTCGAAGCCGGCATCGTCGACGATGTCGTGCCCGCAGGCGAGTTGCTGGCGCGCGCGAAGCAGTGGTTGCTTGCGGAGGGCGCGCAGGCCACGGTGAAACCGTGGGACGCCAAGGGCTTCAAGTTCCCTGGTGGCACGCCGCAGTCGCCAGGCCCCACGCAGGTATTCTTCGGTGTCTCGGGCCACCTGCTCGGCAAGACGCAGGCGCTGTACCCGGCGCCCGAGGCCATCCTGGCCTGCGTGTACGACGGCTGCCAGGTCGACATCGACACCGGCCTGAAGATCGAGCAGCGCCAGTTCGCCCGCCTGGCCACGTCGCCCGAAACCAAGAACATGATCCGCACGCTCTTCTACGCGATGGGCGATGCGAACCGGCTGGCCGGCCGGCCCAAGGACGTGCCGACGCGCAAGTTCGGCAAAGTGGCTGTGCTCGGCGCCGGCATGATGGGTGCGGGCCTGGCCCATGTGTGCTCGATGGCGGGGCTGGAGACCGTGTTGCTGGACGTGAGCGCAGAGGCGGCCGAGAAGGGCAAAGCCTACGGCGCGAAGATCCTCGACGGCATGGTGGCCAAAGGCCGCATGGACGCTGCGCAGCGCGACCAGACCCTGGCGCGCGTGAAGACCACGAGCGACATGGTCGAACTCGCGGGCTGCGGTATCGTGATCGAGGCAGTGTTCGAGGACCGCGTGGTGAAGGCCGACGTGACCTGCCGCGCCGAAGCCGCCATGGACGCTGAAGCCATCTTCGCGACCAACACCTCGACGCTGCCGATCACGGGTCTGGCCGAGGTCTCGTCGCGCCCGGCGCAGTTCGTCGGCCTGCACTTCTTCTCGCCGGTCGAGAAGATGCCGTTGGTGGAAGTGATCCGCGGCGAGAAGACCGGCGAGGACGCCGTGGCGCACGCGATGGACTTCGTCAAGAGCATCCGCAAGACACCCATCGTTGTCAACGACTGCCCCGCCTTCTACGCCAACCGCGCCTTCGGCATGTACCCGTTCGAGGCCATGACCATGCTGGCCGAGGGCGTGAACCCGCACCTGATCGAGAACGCCGGGCGCCTGGCCGGCATGCCCATGCCACCGCTGGCGCTAATCGACGAGTTCTCGGTCGAGCTGCTACACAAGGCGATGAAGCAGGGCCGCATCGACCAGGGTGATGCCTACCGCGAGCAGCCACAGGATGAGGTGCTGGTCGCCATGGTGGAAGAGCTGGGCCGCCCGGGCCGCAAGACCGGCAAGGGCTTCTACGACCACCCGGCCGAGGGGGGCAAGAAAATCTGGCCGGGGCTGGCGCAGCGCTTCCCGTTGGCGGCCGAGCAGCCGGACCTGGACAACGTGCGCAAGCGCCTGATGTACTCGCAATCGCTCGAAGCCGCGCGCTGTGTGGCCGAAGGCATCGTGAGCACGCGCGACGCGGATGTCGGTTCGCTGCTGGGCTGGGGCTTCCCCGCCGTTTTCGGCGGCGCCATCAGTCTCATCGACATGGTGGGCGCTGCCCGTTTTGTGGAGGAATGTGACTACCTGGCCCGTCGACACGGCCAGCGGTTCGAGGCGCCACAGGCGCTGCGTGACATGGCCGCAGCGAACGGCCGCTACAACCCGATCTGACCGACCAACCAATAGCAGGAGACAAGATATGAAACACCGCAAGCTGACCCGACTCGCCGCCTCTGTGGCCCTGGCAGCTCTGGCCTTGCCAACACTAGCCCAGCAACAGGGCGTGAGCAAGGATCAACTGCTCATCGGCACCATTCTCGATCTCTCTGGCCCGCTCGCGGGCTACGGCAAGGACCTGCGCAACGGTATGAACCTGCGCATCGCCGAGGTCAACGAGCAGGGCGGCGTGCATGGCCGCAAGCTAGTGCTGCGCGTGGAAGACAACGGCTACGACCCCAAGCGCGCGGTGCTCGCGGCACAGAAGCTGGTAAACCAGGACAAGGTGTTCATCATGGTCGGCATGCTGGGCGCGGCGAGTGCCAACGCGGCTATGAACACGCTGTCGCAGAAGGACATCATGAATTTCTTCCCGATGGCGCTAGCGAAGGACATGTACGAACCTGTGGATAGGCTGAAGTTCGCATTCGTATCGTCCTACATCGAGCAGATGACCCGCGCCACACCCCGCTTGTTCAAGGAGAAGAACGCCACCAAGGCATGCACTTTGTACCAGGACGATGACTACGGCCAGGAGGTGATGAAGGGCGCAGAGATTGGTCTCAAAACCATCAACGTGGAGCTCACCGAGCGAACTACCTACAAGCGTGGCGCTACCGATTTCTCCTCGCAAGTGGCGCGTCTGCGCGCCGCGAACTGCGACTTTGTGGTGCTTGGCACAGTGATTCGTGAGACGGTCGGAGCCATTTCCGAAGCCCAAAAGCTGGGATACAACCCGACTTTTCTCACCTCGGTGGGTGCCTACACCGACTTGATCCCGCGCCTGGGTGGCAAGGCCATGGATGGCCTTTACTCGACGATGATGGCGCAGGTTCCCTACGAAGATGACACTGCACAACCGCTGCGTTTTTGGGCTAACAAATACAAGACCACCTATAACGAAGCACCCACCGTGTTTTCGACCTACGGCTACGTCATCATCGATCGTCTCGTTATCGCACTGCAGAAGACCGGACCAAACGTCAGTACCGACGCACTGGCCAAGACTCTTGAGTCGCTCACAATCCCGAGCGACATGTTCGGGATGCCCGCGATGAGCTGGTCGCCCACCAACCACCTCGCCTCCAACGAGGCACGCCTCTCGCAGCTCCAGAACGGTCGCTGGAAGGTTGTAATCGACTACGACCAGATGAAGAAGTAAGCCACTCGCTCGCCTAGGCTCTCTTCTCCGCCATGAAACCGTGTAGGAACAGGCGCGTGATGCGGTTGCATAGCTCGTCGGATTTCATCGGGCCGTTTGGCTTATACCAGTAGTCGGTCCAGTTGAGCATACCGATCAGCATCATCGTGTAGGGCTTGTAGATGTGGTCCTGCAGGCCAGGATTCAGTTCGCGCAGCAGATCCGCTACCTGGTCGGTGACGGTTCTCTCGAGCTGGCGCAACGGTGCCTGCATCGCCTTGGGCAGGAACTTCACATCGTTCATCGCAATGACGTGTCGTCTGCGCGACTGTGCGGACTTCTGCGCATAAGTATGAATGAAGATCGCAAAACGCTCCTGAACTGGCTTGGCACTCGACACCGCCTCATCGACGCTGGCGATCACCTTCTCCAGATGTTCCGTCAGCATCGCACTGAGCAGATCGTCCTTGGTGGGGAAGTAGTGGTACAGCATGGACTTGGTGGCGCCACAGGACTGGGCGATGTCCTGCATCTTCGCGTTCGGGTAACCAACCTTCGAAAACAGTGCGGCGGCGCTGTCCATGATGGACTGGCTCTTGGTGTCATAGTCATCTGATCGCACGCGTGGCATGTGGGGGTTCCCTTTCATAGGCCGCTGAGGCGACCCTGGCGAGGCGTGAGTGTACCCGCTGAGATCGTGATTAAGCCATTCTTGTCAGGCCTTTAATAACCCGACGAGTCGGACTATAATGATCAATAAATTACCTGGAGACTTGTCCATGACATTGCCGTATTTCAGTGAGCCCGACATCGTCGACGAAGACCTTCGCATGGTGCGTGAGCAACTGCGCCGCTATGTGGAAGAGGTGATCGTTCCCAACGGGGACGCTTGGGAGTTGAGTGGCGAGATCCCTCGCCACGTCTTTCGCGACCTGGGGAGCATGGGCTTCCTGGGGATGCGACACCCGGTGGAGTACGGTGGCGGCGGCCTGGGCGCGCTGTCCTCACTGGTGCTGGGCGAGGAACTGTCTCGCTCCACTTACGGCGGTGTGGCTTCCGCGCTCACGGTGCACAGTGACATGTCGCTCTCACACATCGCGCACCGTGGCACACACGAGCAAAAGCAGCGCTACCTGCCGGCAGCCTGTGCCGGAGAAAAGGTAGGCGTGATTTGTGTGACCGAGGCGCACGCGGGCTCCGACGTGGCAGGCATCAAGACGCGTGCAGTACAGACCGATGGCGGCTGGGTGATCAATGGATCGAAGATGTTCATCACCAACGCTGTCTTCGGCGACATCTACATCGTCGCAGCCCGTACCGACCCGCATGCCAAGGGAAGCAAAGGCATTTCGCTGTTCATCGTGGAGAAGGGCAATCCGGGCCTGAAGATTGCCCGCAAGCTCGAGAAGCATGGCTGGCGTTCGTCCGACACCGCCGAGCTCTACCTGGAAGACTTGCACGTGCCACACGACGCGTTGCTGGGCGAGGAGGGCAAGGGCTTCTACTACATCATGAGCACGTTTCAAAACGAGCGGCTGGTAATCGGCGCGCTCAGCTCAGGCACGGCATCGCGAGCCATTGAACTCACGGTGGAATACGTGAAGCAGCGCCAAGCCTTCGGCAAGTCGCTCTGGGACCAGCAGGTGGTGCGCAACAAACTCGCATGGATGGCCTCGAAGACTGCTGCGGTGCGCTCGCTCACCTACCAGTGCGCACAGATGATCGACGAGGGCAAAGACATCGTGCGCGAAGTGTCGATGCTCAAGGCATATTCGGCTGAGACATTGCAGGAGGTGGTGCACACCTGCCTGCAGCTGCATGGCGGCACGGGCTACATGATCGGCACCCCGGTCGAGCGCATGGCACGCGACTCACGGATTCTCACCATTGGTGGAGGGGCCACTGAAGTGATGCTCGAAGAGGTCGCAAAGCGAATGTGAGGAGCGATATGAAACAAGTGATCCAGACAGATTTCCACCGCTGCCCTGTGGGAGCCCCTTCATGAGTGGACCATTGCAAGGCGTGACCGTGATTGAACTGGCTGGGATAGGACCAGGCCCCTTCGCCGGAATGATGCTGGCCGACATGGGTGCAGATGTGATCCGTGTGGACCGCATTCCCTCCACCGGGAGAGGTAGTGCACTGGAGGCGCTGATGCGCAATGACAGCGTGGTCGATCGGGGTCGCCGTTCCATTGCGCTAAACATGAAAGATCCCCGTGCCGTGGAAACCGTCCTCCAGTTGGTCTCCACTGCAGACATTTTGATCGAGGGATTTCGCCCCGGAGTGACCGAGAAGCTAGGTGTCGGCCCAAAGGAATGTATGGCGCGAAACCCGAAACTCATCTACGGCCGCATGACAGGATGGGGGCAGACTGGACCGTTGGCGCAGGCAGCAGGTCACGATCTCAACTACATCTCGCTCTCGGGCGCAGTGCACGCCATGGGCCCGGTCGATCGAGTACCAGCAGTGCCGCTGAACCTTGTGGGTGACTATGGCGGAGGTGGCATGCTGTTGGCGCTTGGCGTCGTGGCCG
The DNA here is from genome assembly GCA_002840835.1 of Betaproteobacteria bacterium HGW-Betaproteobacteria-16. GTDB lineage: Bacteria > Pseudomonadota > Gammaproteobacteria > Burkholderiales > Burkholderiaceae_C > Hydrogenophaga. Next base: position 26,516 of record PHCQ01000040.1, read on the forward strand.
CGCTCTACGAGGCGCAACGCTCGGGCCAGGGACAGGTGGTTGATGCCGCCATCACTGATGGCGCGGCGGTGCTGATGGCGGCGCTGTACGGATTGAAGGCCAAAGGGTTCTGGCGCGAAGAGCGTGAGAGCAACTTTCTTGACGGTTCGGCACATTTCTATGGCAACTATCGCTGCGCGGATGGGCGCTACCTCTCCGTTGGAGCCATCGAGCCGCAGTTTTATCGATTGCTGCTTGAGAAGTGCGGAGTCAATGATCCCCACTTTGCACAGCAATGGGAACGCGCCGAATGGCCTGCGTTGAAGAAGAAGCTTTCCGGGCTCTTCCTACGCAAGGGCCGCGACGAGTGGTGCGAAGTGCTCGAAGGCAGCGATGCCTGTGTGGCGCCGGTGTTGAGCATGTCAGAGGCACCAGCGCACCCGCACAACCGGGCGCGCGGCACCTTTGTGGAGCAGGATGGGGTTGTGCAGCCCGCTCCTGCCCCTCGATTTGACCGCACACCCTGTGCCTTGCCGCCGGCCGCACCGGTGATCGGGTGCGATAGCGCATCCATCCTGAGCGAGCTTGACCTCAGCGAGACCGAGATCAAGGCGCTGATTGCCTCCGGTGTGGTTTTCCAGACCGGTGGATGCTGACATGAACGGTGCCATGCAGACCAACCCATTACGTCGCACGGTGCACCTGCGGCGCATCACGTGCGAAGGTTTTGAGCGCGACGACGGTCTCTTCGATATCGTCGGGACGCTCATCGACACCAAGCCCACGCCCTTGGCGATGCGGGAAAAAACGGTGCAAGCGGGTGAGCCGATTCACCACATGACCGTGTGCATCACGGTCGACAGTGACCGACTGATTCACGACGTGGTGGCGCACACAGTGGAGGGGCCGCACGCAGTGTGCGGTGCGATCACCGATCGCTACCGCCAGCTCATTGGGCAGCGCATCCAGCCAGGATTTACGTTGACGGTAAAGCGCTTGTTTCGTGGTGAACTTGGCTGTACACACATGACAGAGTTGTTGCCGCCGATGGCGACGACAGCGTTCCAGATGCTCTGGCGGGGTGCGGATGACGTGACCGATGCCGATCAACCGGGACGCCGAAACTCGCCGCTGGGAGGGTGCCATGCATTGAAGCTGGATGGCGAGATCGTGCGTCTCCACTTCCCTGAACAATTCACCGGTGTCTCTAGAAAGCTGTCGAAATGACCACTTCCCATGTGCTCTTCGATGTGACCGAGGGCATCGCTACCCTGACCTTGAACGACGCGCCGCGCATGAATCCGCTCTCCCCCGAGCTGATGGCTGGTTGCTTGAAGGCACTGGAGCGTGTACACGACGATTCTGAGGTTCGCGCGCTGCTCATTACGGGGGCTGGCAAGGCATTTTGTGTCGGGGCGGATCTGTCGGCATTCGATCCATCCGCAATGGGCGATCCGTGCAGCAGCGCAGGCCAAATCGTAGGGAATTTGCTGTCGCAAGGTGGCAACCCTCTGGTGAGCGGTCTGCGCTCGCTTCCTGTGCCAGTTGTCTGCGCTGTCAACGGCGCAGCCGCAGGTGGAGGGACAGGTCTTGCACTCGCTGCCGACGTGGTCATCGCTGCGCGCTCCGCGTTCTTCTACCTGCCGTTTACCCCGGCGCTGGGTCTGATACCTGACGCCGGTGCTAGCTGGTTGCTGCCACGTGCGGTGGGCCGTGCGCGTGCCATGGGCCTCACATTGATGGGCAACCGTCTTTCTGCGCAAGAGGCTGCTCAGTGGGGCCTGATCTGGGCGTGTGTGGATGACGAAGGGCTTTCAGCACAGGGCCTGCACATTGCGCAAAAGCTCGCACGCTTGCCCGCGCACGCGGTGCAGGAAGTGCGCGAGCTGTACCGGAACTCCGAGGTCAATACCTTTGCCCAGCAGATAGTATTCGAGCGTGAGCGACAGATGGAGCTCGCGGATCGGCCCAGTTTCGACGAGGGTGTACGGGCATTTCTGGAAAAGCGCGAACCAAGGTTTCAGAGCCGAGATTGACGAAATGCCGATTCCAGCGCTCACCGTTAGGCACCGGTGCAGAGCGCACAAGCCTGAATGAAAAAAACCTAGGAGCTTCAACTGCAGCCCGTGGGCAAGCGATCAAGGCTCTGTTGGTGCGGAAGGAGCCCGGCCTCTTGATTCTGTGCAAACAGGATGTCGATGACGGCGGCAATCTGCTGAGTGGTTACCCAGGATGTTCAGCACATGCTCCACAAGCTCATCGAGGGGGATCGACGGGATAATACGTGGCATCGCACCATTCACGAATGAGGCCCAGTCTCTTGCGGCGCTTTGGATTCGCTCCAGATCGCGGGGCCTGCAGCGGCGCATGGCTGCTCCGCAGTAGCGCCTTTGTGCAGCAGGAATCGGGTGTCCCAGCGCTTCCAGCATGAAGAAGTAGCGCAAGGCGACCTTGTGGTGGTTGCTTGAGCGTTTTTGCTCCAGCAGGTCCAGCAGGGTTTCGTGAGTGGTAGTGATGGACATGGCGCCGCTCAGGCCACTTGCCAGTCGCTTAGTACATCCTGTGTCGACACCGGTGCAGCGGAAGGACTTCGTCCGATACAGCCCTGTGTAGCTGAAAAGCGTGGCGCTGGAGCGATGTGCTCGATGCCATCAACATGAACAAAGCTTTGTCTCGCCACGATGTGGGGGTGTCGGGCAGCCTCGGGTGGGGTCAGCACTGGGGCGAAGCAAACGTCGGTGCCTTCGAGCCGCTCGCACCAGTGAGCCAAGGAGTGACGGCGCAATGCACCAGCAATGGCGGCCTGCAGTTCTGGCCAGCGCGTTTGATCGTTCTGCAGGCTGGCGAAGGAATCGGGCAGCTCAAGTTCATGGCACAGCGCCCGGAAGAACTTGGGCTCGATGGGCCCGATCGCCACGTACCGGCCATCAGCCGTTTCGTAGGTCGTGTAGTAGGGTGCACCACCGTCGAGCATGTTGCTACCCCGCGGATCACGCAGGCGACCCTGCATGCGGTGGGTGTGGTTGTTGCTCAGCAGTGAAAGCACACCGTCGCAGATGGCGGCGTCCACCACCTGGCCTTGGCCCGTTGCACGGGCATGCAGCAATGCGGCCAGCAGGCCCATCACGAGGTAGAGGCTGCCGCCTCCGTAGTCACCGACCAGATTCAGTGGTGGGACAGGCGCGCCACCTGGCGCTCCAATCAGCGACAGCGCCCCTGCCAAAGCGATGTAGTTGATGTCGTGTCCCGCTGCATGGGCCAGCGGGCCTTCCTGCCCCCAGCCGGTCATTCGCCCGTAGACCAAACGAGGGTTGATCGCATGTGTGGTCGCTGGCCCGAGACCCAGGCGTTCCATTACGCCCGGACGGAAACCCTCGACCAAAAGATCCGCACGCCGGATCAACTCAAGCGCCTGCGTTGTGTCTTTAGCCACTTTCAAATCCAAGGCAATCGTGCGGCGGCCACGGTTGACGATGTTGTGAGCGTCAATGGGTGGCGCTTCGGGCCGGTCGATGCGCACCACGTCGGCGCCCAAGTCGGCGAGCAGCATGCAGGCGAATGGCGCCGGGCCAAGGCCTGCGAACTCAACTACACGGACCCCGCAAAGTGGTCCGCTGCGGCTTGAATTGGTGTTGTTCATGGGTGTGTATCTTTCATTGACCAGTGAAGGACGCCAGTGCGCCCAGCAGGACGGAAGACACCAGCAGCGCCAGCGTAACGAACCAACCGTTCGCGCGCAGACTGATGGTGAGCACAGGCACGCCAGACCAGCGACTGGCCATCAGGCTCAGCACCGAGAAGGGCGTGATGGTGATCGCAAGGCCCCAACCGACCAGCAGGGCTGTCAAGTGCACCGGTAGGGGCAAGCCCAGTGTGATGGGGTCGAGACTGCTGCCCACGATAACGGCGCAGAGCATGGGGTGGATGGCCGCCGCGCACAGCAAGACGATCAGGGCCGACAGCGCGAAGCAGGCCAATATGGGCGAGCCGGACACCCAGGCGCCGACCTGACTGGTCCACGCATCGGGGATGGAACCAGCGATCACAGTTCCCGCACATCCGGACGCTAGGAACATCATCACCTCACTGGACATGTTGCGGAAACCCGCCATGTCTGAGCAAAGCATCCGGATGCCCGCATTCAGGCCTTTCGCGCCGTGTTGGCCGATGCAGGCATTGATGAGCCAGGCGCCAAGCGGCGTGATCATGATGATCACGGCGGTGATGGGCCAATGCAGCCAGAGGCTCAGTACTACCAGCAGCGCCATGAAGGCAAGCATCGCCGCCCCCAAGGGAGCGCCCAATTGCATGAGTTCGCGTGCCGGCACATGCCGGGCATCGATCGCGGAGCTTTTGGCGCCCCGTGCCAAACGGTTCATTGCGGTGCCCACCGCAATGAAAAGCGCCGTGACGCCGAGAGCCATAGGTAGCATGCCCGCCCAGCTTGCGCCCGGGTACAGGCCGAGCACGATGCTCATGTTGCTGTAGAGCGGACTCCATAGGCTCAGTGCGGAATAGCCGCGTGCGATAGCGCAGAAGGAAGACAGCTGCTCACTAGCTTCCGCATCATTCTGGCTCGCCGCAGTCTCCATCATCATGGCAATGCCGGCGAGGCCGAGCAGCCCGCCAAAAAACTGGCTAGCCACGCTCAAGCGGAAGTAGCGCGAGCGGCTGGGTGTCTGGTACAGCGTCTGCAGCACTTCGCGCACATGTTGCACGCGCCCCGCAGCGCGGGACAGAAGATTCACCGAGACGAGCAGCGATGCAACCAGACCTCCGATACGCACCCCTTGCTCCATGGTCTGCCAGGGCTGATCCAACCCGGGAAGCAGGAGCAGTAGGGCGAAAGCCAGCAGCAGCGACGTGCGCTGAACTCCCCTGTTGATATGCCTGTAATGCAGAAACAGAAAGACCACGAGTGTCCCAGCGAGTGCACCGCTGGAACCCTGGGGGCGCAGCAGAAGATCCACGAGGGTAGCGGCGGGGATGGCCCCGGTCACAACCAACTCAAACGCGGAAGCAGGTGGCGTGACGTAGTGGCGGGAGGCCGTCGCGGAATCACGCATGTTTGCTGGTGTAGGTGCCGCTCGTCGGTGAGTCGCGAAAAGCAGCCGCTTGTGGTTGTGGATTTTCGCAACTATACTATCATTGGATCAACCATTGACAAATATTTGAGACTTCAGGGACCCAGTTCAACCAAGGAGACATAGACATGAAAGCGATCAAGATTTTTGCTGCAGCTGCAGCGCTCTCGGCCGGTGTGGCTGCTTTTGCACAAGACGCCTATCCCACGCGTCCCATCACCATCGTGGTTCCTTACCCAGCAGGGGGAACCAGTGACAACCAGGTGCGCATGTTCCAGGACGGCCTGGCCAAACTACTGGGCCAGCCCGTCATTGTCGACAACAAGCCCGGCGCCTCAGGCGCCATTGCTGCGCAATTCGTAGCGCGAGCGCAGGCTGATGGCCACACGCTGCTGTACCCAAACAATGGCGTGATCATTGCCCCGCTGCTCAATGACAAAACGGGGTATGACGCACTCAAAGATTTCAAGCCCGTTGCGCAAGTGACCTCCGTGCCAATGGTGCTGGTGACCAACAAGGCTGTGCCTGCTACGAACCTTGCCGACTTCCTCAAGTACGCCAAACAGGCACCCATGGGCCTGCAGTACGCCTCGGCGGGAACGGCCTCGTACGGGCATCTGGCGACAGCCCGCCTCGGGGCGATGACCGGTCTGAAGCTGGATCACATACCTTACCGCGGCGAAGCGGCAACCACGATGGCTGCGCGCACCGGTGAGGTACAGATGTTGTTGACCACGCCATCGTCAGTCATGCTGGGGCAAGTGCAACAGGGCAACCTCAAGATGCTGGGCGTGGCATCTGCAGAGCCGTCGCCTGTTGTGCCGGGAGTGCCCACGATCAATAGTGTGGTGCCTGATTTCGTGGCCGAAGTCTGGTTCGGCCTGCTCGCGCCAGCAGGCACTCCCGATGCCGTGATCAACAAGATCAATGCTGCCATGCGTCAGGTGATGTCAAGCGAAGAGCTGGCCAAGCGGTTGCTGCCGACGGGTGCCGTTCCTCGCATGTCGAGCCCGGCTGAGCTCGCCAGCGTGATGCAGCGCGAGCATGCCAGCTGGCGCGAAGTGATCACCAAACACAACATCAAAGCCGACTGAGATGGAACGCGTGGCATGAAGACTCAATACGATTTGGTCGTTGTCGGCTCAGGGGCGGCGGGTCTCACCTGCGCCATCACGGCCCGCAAGCTTGGCCTTGACGTGGTGGTGATCGAGAAGGAGCCTGTGTTTGGAGGCACCACCGCGCTGTCGGGTGGTGTACTGTGGGTGCCGCTGACGCATCATGGGCGCGCGCAGAACCCTGGTGATTCGGTGCAGTCTGTGCGGGAATTCCTGCAGAGCGAAACTGGCCGCTTCTACGACAGCGAATCAGTTGAGGCGTTCATTGCTCATGGTCCCCAAATGGTGGACTTCCTTGAGCGTGAGACCAGTATGAAGTTCGTGCCAACGCTCTACCCTGACTACCATCCCACTGCGCCCGGCGGTGCTGACGTGGGGCGCTCCATCCTTGCCCAGGCCTACGACATCCGTGGATTGGGCAAGGACATGGACCGTCTCAAGCCACCGCTGAAGAGCATCACCTTCATTGGGATGATGTTCAACTCTTCGAACGCCGACCTCAAGCACTTCTTTCGAGCAACGAAGTCGCTGCGCTCTGCGCTGTATGTGGCAAGGCGATTGCTCAACCATGTGAAAGAGCTTGTGCTCTACCGACGCGCAGTCCAGGTGACCAGCGGCAATGCCCTGGCAGCACGCTTGGCCAAGTCCGCTCTCGACCTGGGCATCCCGATCGTCACCTCGACACCGGTAGCACGCATAGCCATGGTCGGTGATCGCGCCAATGGAGTGGTCATCGAGACCGATGGTGTCGAGCGGCACATCGGAGCCAGCAAAGGCGTCGTTCTAGCCTGTGGAGGCTTTCCGCACGACAAGAAACGCATTGGCGAAGCCTATCCGCACCTGCAGCGCGGGCATCAACATCTGTCACCCACGCCTGTCAGCAACACCGGCGACGGTTGTCGCATGGCCGAGTCGGCGGGGGGGCACGTGGACATCCGATTCCCCCAGCCTGCCGCCTGGATGCCGGTGACGCGTGTGGACTTTGGCAAGGGGGAAACAGGCGTGTTCCCGCACCTGTTGGATCGCTACAAGCCTGGCGTGATCGGCGTGCTGTCCACAGGCAAGCGCTTCACCAACGAATCCAACTCCTATCACGACGTGGGCGCGGCCATGATCGAGGCCTGCGAAACACTGCCCGAAACGGCCATGTGGCTGGTTTGCGACAAGCGCGCACTGGCCAGTTACGGCCTTGGCTACGTCAAGCCTGCGCCGATGCCGATCACACCCTTCTTGCGCAATGGTTACCTGCTGGAAGGCAAGACGTTGTGGGAACTGGCGAGCAAGGCGGGCATTGATCCGCAAGGCCTTGAAGACACGGTGCGGGCCTACAACCAGCACGCAGTCAAAGGCGAAGATCCGGCCTTTGATCGCGGAGGCAACAGTTTCAACCGCTACCTTGCAGACCCGGACAACAAGCCAAACCCCTGCGTTGCGCCAATGGGCAGTGGACCGTTCTACGCCATCAAATTGCTCGTGGGCGACCTGGGCACCTTCGATGGCCTCCAAACCAGTGTGGAGGGCGCCGTTCTGCGACGCGATGGGACGGTTGTTGAAGGGCTGTATGCGGTCGGCAACGACCGGGCCAGCATGATGGGGGGCAACTACCCAGGCGCGGGTATCACGCACGGGCCTAACATGACCTTTGCCTACATCACGGCACGCCACATCGCATCCGGAGAGACTTCACTCCAGTCGGTGGTGGATCAGGTTGTGGAGGCGTGATGAGCACGATTCATACACCAAGCAAGGCCCTGGTTGACCACCGCGTCTACACCATCGCCCTGCGCAAGATGCCCGAGTTCGTTGAGGTGTTCAATCGGCTGGCAATGCCTATCCTGATAGACACCCTGGGCCATCCGCTGGGCTTCTGGACCAGCGTGGTGGGCCCGCAGAACCAGTTCATCCATCTCTGGGCTTACGAAGATCTCGCGGACTACGAGCGCCGCTGCCTGGCGCGCGACACGCACCCGGACTTCCCCGCTTACCTGGCCGCCTCCGGCCACCTGATCACTGCGCAGGAAACACGTCTGATCCGCGCGGTGGCCATGCCATAGCCTGGCCATCACCCTGCCCGGATTCGATGCCGGACTACCCTTTCCCCCAACCGAAACAGGAGACACATCCATGCCACTCGCCAAACTCGCCATGGCGGTTCTGGTCGCAACGACACCATTGCTGCACGCGCAAGATGCGGCCTATCCTCGCCAGCCGATCAAGCTGATCGTGCCCTTCACACCAGGATCCAGCTCGGACGTGACGGCGCGGGCCATCGCGCAGAAGATTGCCGAGCCGCTGGGCCAACCCGTGGTGGTTGAGAACCGGCCCGGCGCCAGTGGTGGCATTGGCATGCAGGCCGTGGCGCGCAGCACGCCAGACGGCTACACGCTGGCGGTCGGCACCGTATCGTCCACGGTGGTGCCCCACATCATTGCGAAGCACGTGCCGTTTGATCTGTTCAAGGACTTCACCGCTGTGGCGACGATGGCCAACACACCGCTGTTGCTCACCGTGCAGAATGAGTCGCCCTATATGAAGCTGCAGGATCTGATCGACGCAGCCAAGAAGTCGCCGAAGACGCTGACGTATGGAAACTCGGCCGGGCTGTACCGCATCGCGATGGAAGCGGTCAACCATGAGGCGGGCATCGATCTGCTTGGTGTTCCCTTCAGGGGGCCAGCTCAGGCGGCTGCCGACCTGCTCGGAGGGCGTTTGAGCGTCAACCCTGACGCACTCGGCGCCGCCACCCCGATGCTGGAGGCCAAGCGCATGCGGGCACTGGCGGTCCTCGGCTCAAACCGCACGCCGTCCCTGCCGGACGTCCCCACCATGCAGGAGCTTGGCTTCAAAGACTTCGCATTCAACGGATGGCTTGGCATTCTGGCCCCAGCCGGGACGCCGGCGCCCATCATCGATCGTCTGCACAAGGAAATTGCGCTGGCTGCGAAGTCGCCGGAAATCCAGGCGCTGTATGCCAGGCTCGGCATGGAGGCAACCGTCCTTTCTCCCCAGGCCTACGCCGCCGAAATGCGCAAGGACTTCGCAAAGTACAGCGAGGTCGCCGAGCAGGCCGGGATCGAGAAGGAATGAGGCCCGAGCAACAAAGCAGGAAAGGCCGCGCATGAACACTCGCTCTGCTTCCCCATCCGCCTTGGCTGATCTGGCACGACACGCCAGTGCCATGACGATGCAGACAATCCCGGATGACGTCCGGCTCCAGGCGCGTCTGTGCCTGCTGGACACTGTCGGCTGTATGCTGGCTGGCACAAGGACGCAAGAGGCCACTCTTGCGCTGGCTTGTGAGTCAGAGATACCCGGCGAATGTAGTGCGACCGTTGTGGGGACCCCCCATCGCCGAGGATGGCGAGGCGCAATGCGCGTAAACGGCTACCTCGGTGATGTGCTCGAGCTCAACGACCTCATCGGCGGCCACGCCAGCATCGGCACCGTCGCGGCGACCTTGGCGCTTGCGGAAACCCTGGGGGCAACGGGCGTGCGCACACAGGAGGCGATTGTTCGCGGGATCGAAGTGACAACGCGAGTGTATGGCGCCGTCTACCCCTCGCTCAAGCGCTACACGGATATGGCTCTGGTACCAGTTGGCATCCCGTCATCCATCGGTGTTGCCGCGGCCGCAGCCTGCATGCTCGATCTGGACGGCGAGCAGACCCAGTCCGCCATGGCGATCGCAGCTGCATTGGCAGGCTGGTGCCCAGCGGAGGTGATTTTCGGTAGCGGTGGCACGGTCAAGCCTATGCTCTTTGGTGCGCAACCCGCGGATACAGGAGCAACGGCGGCATGGTACGCCCGTGCCGGAATGACCGGCCCGACCGAGATCCTGGACAGCAAGACCGGATACTTTTCTACGGTTTCGAACGCGGGCCAGTGGGATGCCGGGGCATGGGAGGGCCGCTGGGCCCTGTCAGAACCTCGCCGAAAGCTACATGCCTGCTGTGGCTATCTGCATGCTCCAGTTGACGCGATGCGTCGGCTGATTCGTCAATCCGGTCCCACGCTTGATGAAAGCCGGATTGAGGTCCGGGTGGCGCCCTATGTCGCCGATGTTGTGGCCAAGGATCGCCTGCCGAACTCCTCGAACGACGCACGCTTTCATCTGCAGTTCTGCATTGCACTGGCCGCCAGCGGCGCCGACGTCATCCTGCCAGAACACAGCATCGACCTGGAACAACAGCTTCAGCGGGCGGATGTCCAGTACGCCATGAGGCGAATCGAGGTCCGACCGGACCCGGCGCTGACCCACTATCACCAGTGCGAGGTGCGCGTGACGGGTGCCAACGGTCAAGCCACCTCGCAAGCCATGTCCGCGCCGCGTGGCTCGCCGCAGGCGCCCCTGTCAGAAGACGATGTCATTGAGAAATTCTTGGTGCTGTCGCGGCCGGTTCTTGGTAGCGAGCGCGCCCGTCGCTTCGCGGACGCCTGTCTTGCACTCGAACAAGTGAGCAATGCGCGTGACCTGATCGCGCTGCTGACGCCCCCCATTGAAGGAAAGTCATGAGCCACCACCCCAGCTACCGTCCACGTGGCATGTATTTCGAAGATTTCGAGATCGGTCATGTCATTGTCACGTCGCGTCGCACGGTGACGCTGACGGACATCGTCAACTTCGCCTGCCTCTCCGGCGACCACAATGCCCCCCACATCGACCACGAGTTCTGCAAAACGCAGTCCTACGGCGAACCGATCGCTCACGGTCCGCTGGTGCTGGCCATTGTGGGTGGACTGCAGTGCCTCAGCGGCATCAACGACGGCACCATCATTGCCATGACAGGTCTGGACCAGTGGCGCATGCACTTGCCGGTGAAAGCGGGCGACACCATCCACGCACTGATCACGCCAGTAGAGAAGAAGCTCACCAGCAGCGGAACAAAGGGCATCGTGACCTGCGAGCGCATCGTTAAGAATCAACGCGACGAGACCGTGCATTCCATGGTCATCTCCAACATGTACCGATGCCGCCCCGTGCCGGCCACCGCTACAGCCTGAGTCGAACCTACGCTCAAAGAAACGAAACCGGGCCTCGAGCCCGGTTTTCTTATTGAGGCAGGGCCCGAAGGCCCTTCCTGATCAGAGATCCATCTGCTTGGCAATGATGTTGCGCTGGATCTCGTTGGTGCCTCCACCGATAGGACCCACACGCGAGTCGCGGAAGAACATCTGCATGTCGTACTCGTTCGAATAGCCCGCGCCACCCAGGATCTGCATACCGATGTCAGCGCACTTGAAGTTGTTCTCGGTACAGACAATTTTGGCGATGGATGCTTCCTGAACGACCCGGTGACCACCATCGAGCAGCTCGGCCACGCGATAGACCGACTGGCGTGCTGTTTCGGCCATGATCATCATGTCAGCCAGCTTGTGCTGGATGACCTGGAACTGGGAAATCGGCTGGCCAAACTGGATACGCTCGCGTGCGTAGTCGCGGGCGTACTCGGTGATCTTGAAGCAGTGACCGGCCGAGATGGCGGCCAGGCCCATGCGCTCGAGGCCCAGGGCGGCCATGATGTTCTTCCATGCTTGGCCCTCGCCCCCGAACAGGTTGGCCGCAGGAACACGAACGTTGTCGAAGAACACTTCATTGGCGTGGGTTGTGCGACGGCCCAGCATGGACAGCGGACGGATGGTCACGCCTGGTGCATTGGTTGGTACGAGGATGGTGCTGATGCCACTGTGGCGAGCCTGTTTGTCTGTCTTGACAATGGCCACGAGATAGTCGGCCACGTGCGCGCAGGTGATCCATACCTTGCTGCCATTGATGACGTAGTCGTCCCCATCGCGCACGGCAGAGGTCTTGATACCTGCGACATCGGAGCCAGTGCCCGGCTCAGACATGGCCAATGCGAGCTTGACTTTGCCAGCGATGATCTTCGGCACGATGTCCTTCTTCATCTCTGGCGTTCCGAACTTGGCTACGTGCATGCCGGCATAGATGGCTGTGGTAGTGACGCCTTGTGCGATGCCGGTGTAGTAGTAGCCCAGCGTTTCCATGAAGACGGCGATGTCCTTGTAGCTCGCGCCCATGCCACCGAGTTCTTCGGGGTAGAAGATGCCCAGGTAGCCGGCATCGGCAAGAGCGTTGTAGGCCTCATGCGGGAACTCGCGCGCTTCGTCCATTTTGCGCACACGCTCCCAAGGCAGGTGGCGCGAGAGCAAATCCAGCACGCCTTCGCGCATCATGTTTTGCTCTTCGGTCAATCCGTTGGTGTTGATCAGTGACATGTTGTGTTTCCTCGGGTTGGGGTCAGATGGGTCGGGCGGCGAACAGTGGGCCGTCTTCGTAGCTCAGCACCACCATCTCGACGGGCATACCCGGCGTCCAGATGGTGTTTTCGTTTTCCAGCAGGCGGCAGGCCAGGCGCAGACCCTCATCAAGGTCGACGATCCCTACGGCGTACGGCGACTCGGTCGCGAAGATGGCAGGTGCGGCGTGAATGCGCGTCCAGGAATAGAGATGTCCGCGCGAGCCCAGCGGAGCCCATGACATATCGGCGGACCAGCAATGCGGGCAGACGGGTTTGGGCGGAAAGGTGGCGTGGCCGCAGGCGCCGCAGCGTGTGGTCTGCCAGATTCCTTGCTTCAGCCCTTGCCAGAACACAGCAGTGAAGTTCGAGTGGCGAGGCGGGTAGGAGCGGGTGCCTGCCACGGGGATGTTCTCGAGTCGGGTGGTGTGGCTCATCGCACGGCCTCCAACACATGAACCAGGGCAGCGTTGTAATTGCCGAGCTCTCCAGTCGATAGGCCCCAACGTGCATCTTTGACCTGACGTTCGCCTGCGCGACCGCGCAGTTGGTCTGCCAGCTCGACATAGTTGTAGAGCGAGGTGACGTAGGCGGGGTGACCTCGCGAAGTGAGGCCGCCCGAGGTGGACACGGGAATCCGGCCACCCAGGCGCGTCTCTCCCTCGAAGGCGGCGCGCGCGCCCTGGCCCTTGGCGACAAGACCGATGGCCTCGCTCACCAGCACTTCGACGATGGTGCAGGGCGCGTAGAGCTCTGCCAGGTCAAGGTCGGAGGCATTGATGCCCGCCTGCCCATATGCGTCGTGCGAGGCCTGTGCCGCAGATTTGAAGGCGATCATGTCGTTAGGCACATCGCTGATCTGGTGAGAGCCGTCGTGGAAGAAGCCTCGTCCTCGCACGAGTGCGTAAGGCCGCCCAGTGGCCTTGGCCACGTCTTCACTGGCAAGCACTAGACAGGCTGCGCCATCGCCTCGCGGCGGCACATCGTACAGACCAAGCGGCTCCACGATGGGCCGCTGCGCCACCACTTCGTCGAGCGTGATGGGTTTCCGGTACTGTGCCAGGGGGTTCAACGAGGCGTGGTGGCGGTTCTTCACTGCCACGGCACCGAGTTGTTCGCGCGTGGCCCCGTGTTCATGCATGTAGCGCGTGGCATCCATCGCATACCAGGCGATGGGTGTGAAACCGGCCGAGGTGTGGAAGTCCACGTCGCCTGTAGTACGCATGCTGCTCATCATGTGTTCAGCAGCCGATACGGCGCTTTCCATATTGATGCCCAAGGCGAGGGCCACATCCGTGCGGCCCAGCAGGATCTCGTCGCAGGCCTTGTCGAAGGCGAGCGCGGCGGTCATTCCGTTGCCCATCACCTCCATCACACTGCCACGGCAGGACAGTCCCAGTTGACCAATGAGGAACGTGTGGAAGTACTTCTGCCGCGTGTAAGGTCGCGGCAGTGTGAATATCAGGCTCTGGATATCCTCCTTGTTCACGCCGGCATCGCGCACGGCTTCGGCGACCAGGCGCGCCATGATTTCATGTTCGAGCGTTTGCACGGCTGCGTCGTCTGCCGTCTGATGGCGACCTACGGGAATCGCGCTCGCGCCGATGAGGGCGACCCGACGCGTCATGCGGATACCCCTTCGACGACACCGAAAGCGCCGGCCTCTCGCAGCGCGGCGATGCGTTCTTCGCCATAGCCCAGTACATCGCGCAGCACCTCGTCGCTGTGGGCGCCAACGGCTGGCGCCGCCTGAGGGGCCACCGGGGGTGTGCGCGACATCCTGATGGGCGACGCAATGTTGGGAATCCAGCCCTTGACCGGGTGTGGTATCCGCGTGACCAGATCGCGCGAACGCACCTCATCAGAGGCCAGCGCTTCGCTCAGGGTCTTTACTTGTCCGTGTGGCACGTTGGCCGCACGCAATTTGGGGGCCCAGTGACTCCAGGGCTGGGCAGAGAATGTTTCATCCATGACCTTGAAGAGGCGCTCGCGCTCGCGCAAGCGGTTGACGCGCTGCGACAGTACGGCGTCATGTGCGAGATCGGGCCGTTCTAGCACTTGCTCGAAGAGGCGTTGGTAGATCTTGTCGTTGCCGCAATTGATGTAGAACGGTTTGTCCTGCGCCATGAACACACCTGACGGACAGGTGTCCGGGCTCACGTTGCCATTGCGTCTGGGTTCATAGCCAGTAGTCAGATGCTGCATGGCACCGAAGCCTGTCATCAGAATCGCTGTGTCGAGCAGTGCCACCTCAACACGTTGGCCGACACCGTCCTTTGCCCGGGCCAGCAGGGCCAGCAGGATGGCATTCGTGGCGGTCATGGCAGTGGCGGTGTCCATCACGGCGGCGCCGGTGCGCACGCCCTGTCTGTCGGCATAGCCGTTCATGGAAATGAAACCGCTCTCTGCTTGCACGATCGGGTCAAATCCCAGGCGGTCGGCGTATGGTCCCTCACGTCCGTACGCGGAGACAGAACAGTAGATAAGTCGTGGATTGATTCGCGAGCAGGTCTCGGGGTCGAGGCCGAAGCGTTCCATCACGCCGGAAGAGAAGTTCTCCACCACGACGTCGGCCTGAGCGATCAGATCCTTCACCACCTGCAGGCCCGCCTCGCTCTTGAGGTCAATGGCCAAGCTCTTTTTGTTTCGATTCGTCCAGAGGAACGGGCCGCCCTGTGCGGGAATTTCAGGGTCCACGGTGGGGTAGTGACGAAAGTCGTCGCCTCGCAGAGGGGCCTCGATCTTGACAACGTCAGCGCCGAAGTCGCCGAGCGTCATCGTGGCCAGGGGCCCCGCGACAAAGTGAGTGAAGTCCACTACTTTCAGGCCCTGAAGCACTGGTGCGGCCGTTGCTGTTGGCGGGCGGTGAACGGGCAAGGCGTCGATGCGTTGCTGATCAAACATGCTAATCTCCAGATCAATGGTTCAACCATTATACTTTTTGCCGGCGAGTTGGCAAGACCAAGCCACTGCATTCCATCCGACATATCTGGAGACTCGACATGGAACCAAGCTTTGAAATCCCCTGGTCCAACGACCACGCAGCCCTGGACCGCCTGACTGCGGGGCGTCATAGTTGCCGCGGATTTCTGCCAGTGCCAGTACCTAGGGCATTGCAGATGAAATTGCTCTATATCGCGCAGCGCACCGCGTCCTGGTGCAACTCGCAGCCCTGGCGAGTGCACATCACCGAAGGTGCTGGCACAGAGCGCTTCCGGGAGGCGATGTTGTCACCCAAGACCGAAGACGAGGTGGGGCCGGATTTCGCCTGGCCTGCCGAGTACCGGAGTGTCTACCGCCAGCGGCGCCTGGATTGCGCCCTGCAACTCTACGACTGCGTGGGGATCGCTCGCGGAGATCGGGAGGCCTCAGCACAACAGGCTCGAGAGAACTTCCGTCTTTTTGGAGCTCCGCATGTGGCCATGGTCACCACCGACGCCGCATTGGGCGTCTATGGGGCTGTGGACTGCGGTGGGTATGTCGCCAACTTCCTGTTGGCAGCACGCAGCCTGGGCGTGGCCAGCATTGCACAGGCAGCACTGGCATCCCGACCGGCGCGAGTGCGCGAGTTCTTCGGACTTGGCGACGACCGGCTTGTGGTGTGTGGAATCTCATTCGGCTATGCCGACGAATCGCATGCCGCCAATGGCTTCAGGACTGCTCGCGCCTCGCCGGAAGATGTGGCGGACTGGCGGTCAACATGAGCCGTACGCTATTTGCCCGAATCAACCGCCATTCCCAAGGACGATTGGTTGCGCGCCTGTGATAGGTAGCTGCGCTGTAGCTTCTTAAGACTGGCCTCCATCTCTGCAATCGCGCCATCCACATCGCGCGCTTCCATGAGCTTCAAGAAGCGCTTCCGTGAGGGCAAAACGAACGCGTTTTCGTAGTCGCCAATCGAGAGCACGTAATGACGGAGAACCGTGAGAACACCATCCATCACGATCTCCATGATGGGATTGCCGGTCATTCGTGCAAGGATGCGGTGAAACTCAAGATGGATTTCAGCACGGCGATGGAAGTCGCCATCTGCGATGGCGGCCTCGGCGTCGCGGACATTGGCGTGAAGCTTCTCAAGGTCCTTCGCAGTGGCTCGCAGGCAAGCCTCGCGAACAATGATGGACTCGAGCCATATTCGGGCCTCGGTCAATTTCGCGGGCGGGATCGCGCCAAGGTGATACATGTCAAGCAGACCGGTACCAATGACATGACCGTTGCTCTCGGTGATGAAAGCGCCGCCGGTAGCGCCCTTCTGCAGCCTGATGAGCCCGGCATGCTCTAGCGATCGGAGTGCTTCACGCAAGGTGTTGCGAGATACACCGAACTGTTCTGCCAGCGTGCGTTCAGAAGGCAAGCGGCTACCCACGCCCAGACGCCCTTGGGCCAGTTCAGTTCGTATCTGGTCGGCGATCTCCTCGAACGCGCGCTGCGAACGAATGGGCTTGAAGGTCGTAGGTGCGGGGACAGCTGCGGTGGAAGGCGTGAGGTTCGAGGTGGCCATAGCGGTCGATCTGAAGCGAATATGGTCAATGATAGGACCAAGACGGCTTTCGTTCACAAAAGCGATTACAACAATCAGTTCCCTGGTTGAAAGAGGGTAAGCGCATACAGGCTTGGCAACTTGAATCGTCTTGGTGGGCAGGGGAGTACATCAAATACTGATGACGGCTAGTGATGGCCATTCCGATGTGCGGTTGAAGTCGTGGCGCGCGGTATTTGGTTTGGTGCTTCTTTTGGCCGTGCTGCGGCAGATGGCTGTGTCTTCTTTGTCCACAGTGCGTCCCGGCGTACCGCCGTCGGGCTCTGCGGGCTGCGCCCCGCGCCCCGTGCCGGGTCGCGGCCATGCGGCTTCGATCCCTGACGCCTCCGGCCGAGGGCAAGCCCCCGGCCTGCGCGCTGCGCTTGCCTGTCTCATGCCTGCAGGTGTGGTGGGGCTGGCTTGCTGATCCCTTCATCCTTGCACACCGTCGGGTAGCAGCGGCGCATTGCTGCGCCGCCGCCCCCTAAGAACCGGACGT
>PHCQ01000215.1 GCA_002840835.1 Betaproteobacteria bacterium HGW-Betaproteobacteria-16
ACTGGGCAATGAGATCCAGATGTTGCTGCATTCCCATCCTGTCAATCAGTGCAGGGAAAGTATGGGGCATGCTACATGTAACAGCTTGTGGTTCTGGGGCGGCGGCAAGCAGCCGCAAAAGGGAGCTGCGATGTCGATCCGGGCTTATGGCACCATGCCATTGTTGAGAGGATTGGGCCGGTTGGGGAAAATCGAATATACCGATTTGCCAGACGACTTTTCCGCCATAGACAGTCATTCGCAAACCTGGGTGCAGCTGGAGGAATCCGCAAGTATCGATGAAAACTGGTTCCGGCCCGCAGCGGATGCGCTCGGGCGAGGAAAGTTGCGATGCCTGCAGCTGAGTTTTGCCGTTAACGGCAAGATGTTGAACGCGACTTTGCATCGGCGTGACCTTCTGAAATTCTGGCGCAAGCGCCTCCCATTGAACACCTACTTTGAGGCATGAATGACGACCGTTGTTACCCGTGAATTCGATGAGGAGGCCATGGACTGCTTGCTGGCATCCGGTCTGCCGAGGACGCTGGCGAGGATACTGGCCGCTCGTGGCATCCGGTCGCCCGATCAGCTGGATGTTTCACTGGCTGGTCTGATTCCACCGGATCGCCTGACTCACAACCAGCGCATGGCGCAACTGCTGGCGGATGCCATAGCCGACAACAAGCGTCTGCTGGTGGTCGGCGATTATGATGCCGATGGCGCGACGGCGACGGCAGTTGCGGTCCGCGGTTTGCGCAGTATGGGCGGGCAGGTGGACTTTTTGGTGCCCAACCGTTTCGAGTATGGCTATGGCCTGACGCCGGAAATCGTCGCGCTGGCGGCTACGCGCAAGCCAGACGTCATCATTACCGTCGATAACGGTATCGCCAGCGTGGAAGGCGTTGATGCCGCCAACGCGCTGGGCATGCAGGTGTTGATCACTGATCACCACCTGCCGGGTGAACGCATGCCGGCAGCGGCCTGCATGATCAATCCGAACCAGCATGGCTGTGATTTCCCCAGCAAGCATCTGGCTGGGGTCGGCGTGGTGTTTTATGCCATGCTGGCTTTGCGCGCGGAATTGCGTAGTCGCGGCGCTTTTGAAAACAGGGCTGAGCCCAATCTGACCGGCTTGCTGGATATTGTGGCGCTGGGAACGGTGGCCGACCTGGTGCGGCTGGATGAGAACAACCGCATTCTG
>PHCQ01000216.1 GCA_002840835.1 Betaproteobacteria bacterium HGW-Betaproteobacteria-16
CGACCTGGAAAAAGCCCTGCGCATCGTCGAGAACTCCAAAACCCAGCGTCTTGGCACCTGCAATACGGCAGAGTCCCTGCTGGTTGCACGCAGCATTGCGGCAGTCGCGTTACCAGAACTGGCGAAAATGCTGACTTCGCATGCGGTCGAGATTCGCGGTTGTGAGGAGACGCGCGCGCTGGTGTCAGCCGCCAAGGCCGCGACTGACGAGGACTACTACACCGAATATCTGGACGCCATCATCTCCTGCAAGGTGGTGAGCGGCGTCGATGAAGCGATTGCCCACATCAACCAGTACTCCTCGCAGCATACCGAAGCCATCGTCACCGAAAACTACACCAGGGCACGGCAGTTCCTGCGCGAGGTCGATTCCAGCAGTGTCATGGTGAATGCCTCAACGCGTTTTGCCGATGGCTTTGAATATGGCCTGGGTGCCGAGATCGGCATCTCCACCGACAAACTGCACGCCCGCGGCCCGGTCGGCCTGGAAGGCCTGACCTCGCTCAAATATATCGTGCTGGGCAATGGCGAAGTCCGCAGCTGACCAAACCCGGACCGGCCGGCGGTTGGTCGGTCTGCTGGGCGGTACCTTCGACCCGGTCCACTACGGACATCTGCGCATGGCAGAACAACTGGCAGATGCGCTGAAGCTGGATGAGGTACGTTTCATTCCCTCCGCCAATCCGCCACACAGGCAGACACCGCAAACATCGGCTACTGACCGCTGTGAAATGGTCAGACTGGCGATAGCCGGCAACCCCCGCTTTACGCTGGACGACCGCGAATTGTTGAGAGCCGGCGCATCCTACACGATAGACACCCTGCTTTCACTGCGGGCAGAACTGGGAAACGAAGCGGCACTCTGCCTGATCATGGGTAGCGATGCTTTCATCGAGTTCGACAGCTGGCACCGTTGGGATGAAATCCCTGAACTGTGCCACCTGATACTGGTCGAACGGCCGAACATCCATATCACGGAAGCCCTTCGCCCGGCCTTGCAGTCGCTGTTACGCGAGCGATATGCCGACCAGCCAGCCGAGCTGGCAGAGAAGACAGCAGGACGTATCATGATTCAACGCATTACTGCACTCGACATTTCGGCAACTGCGATTCGCGAAGACTTCAGCGTACAACGCAGCCCCCGATATCTGTTGCCGGATTCCGTAGTAGACTT
>PHCQ01000041.1 GCA_002840835.1 Betaproteobacteria bacterium HGW-Betaproteobacteria-16
CATCCTGGTGCACGAGTCCATCGCCGAAGGCTTCAAGGCGCGCATGGTCGGCAAGGCCACGCACCTGCCGGTGGGCGACGGCGCCAGCGGCCAGGTGGCACTGGGCCCGATGATCGACGCCAAGCAGCTGAAGCACTTCGACGACGTGATTCAGGACAGCATCAAGCAGGGCGCCGTGCTTGAAGCCGGCGGTACCTACGAGGGCCTTTGCTACAAGCCCACCGTGCTCTCGGGTGTGAAGCCCGGCATCCGCTCCTTCGACGAAGAGCCGTTTGGCCCGGTGGTCAACCTGGTCACCTTCAGCACCGACGACGAAGCCGTGCAACTGGCCAACACCAGCCAGGGTGGCCTGGCCGCTGCCGTGATCAGCCCTTCGATTGGCCGCGCCATGGCGATTGGCCAGCGCCTGCGCGCGGGCATGGTCCACATCAACGACCAGACCGTCTGCGACGAGTGCACCAACCCCTTCGGTGGCCCCGGCATCGGTGGCAACGGCGGCAGCGTGGGTGGCCCGGCCGACATCGACGAGTACACGCAGTGGCAGTGGATCACGGTGAAGGACGCCCCGCCAGCATTTCCTTTTTAAACCCCCCGCAGCGCTTCGCGCTACCCCCCAGGGGGCAACCCGCTGCGGCCCGGCAAAGCCGGTTCCGCCGGGTTCCTGGACCAGGCACTGCGCTCCGGCGTCGTGAACCCTGATTCGCACCTTTGCCAAAAACTAGGAGACAAACATGAACAACACACACAACCACCTCGGCCGCCGCGATGTACTTCGCGCCGGTGTGCTCACCGCCGCCGGCGCCGCAATCCCCATGCTGGCGCGCGCCCAGAGCGACACGCTGCGCATTGGCGTGGTCAGCCCCACGTCTGGCCCGCTGGGCATTTTTGGTGAAGGCGACGGCCATGTGCTGGACCTGGTGCGCAAGCACACGGCTGGCGCCATCGACGCCGGCGGCAAGCGGCTCAAGCTGGAGTTCATCCACAAGGACACGCAGTCCAACCCGGTGCGCGCCGCGCAGGTGGCCAAGGAGCTGATCAACAGCGACCGGGTGGACCTGGTGCTCTCCACCTCCACGCCCGAGACGGTGAACCCGGTGGCCGACGCCTGCGAGGCGGCGGGCATTCCGGCGCTGTCGACCACCTCGCCGTGGGAGGCCTTCTACTTCGGTCGCGGTGCCAAGCCCGGCGAGCCTTCGCCGTTCAAGTGGACGTACCACTTCTCGTTCGGCGTGGGCAATTTCGCCAAGCTGTATGCCGATCAGTGGAACCTGATCGAAACCAACAAGAAGGTGGGCATGCTGCTGCCGGCCGACGCCGATGGCAACGCGATCCGCGGCCTGCTGATCCCGCAGTTGGAGAAAGCCGGCTTCAAGGTGTTCGATGCCGGCCCGTACCAGAACGGCGTGGCCGACTTCTCGGCACAGATCGCGATGTTCAGGAAAGAAGGCGTGGAGATCATCAACACCTTCCCCTTCCCACCCGACTTCGCCGTGTTCTGGCGCCAGGCGGCACAGCGCGGCCTGGCCAAGCAGGTGAAGATCATGCAACTGGCCAAGGCCGGTCTGTTCGCCGCCGAGCTGGAAGCACTGGGTGGGCTGGGCCATGGCCTGCACGCCGGGGCCTACTGGCACCGCAGCTTTCCGTTCCAGTCGCCGGCCACTGGCCTGTCATGTGCACAACTGGCCGACAGCTATGAAAAGGCCAGCGGCAAGGCATGGAACCAGCAACTGGGCGCCACCGCCTCGCTGTTTGACGCCGCGCTGGCCGCCGTGCGCGCCTGCCCCAACCCCAAGGACCGCGGGGCGCTGGCCCAGTCGCTGGCCAAGCTGAAAACCGAAACCGCTGTGGGCCTGGTGGACTTCACCGCTGGCCCAGTGCCCAACTGCACCCCCACCGGTGTGGTCGGTGTGCAGTGGGTGCGCGCCAAGCCGGGCTCGAAGGCGAAGTTTGATGTCGAGATCGTTTCCAACGTGGACAACCCGCGTGTGCCGACGACGGCAAAGATGAGTGCTTACGCGATGGGTGGATGACTCCCCCCCGATGCGCCTAACGGCGCTTCCCCCCAGGGGGCGGCGCTGGTGGCCTGGCAAAGCCAGTTCCACGGCGCCCTGGGTTGAGACATCTGCGCTCAACTGTTTTTCCGCCCGCGCGGAGATCTGAGGGATGGTATGGGGCCGCGCGGGCATTTTTCTCTTCTCTTTCCATTCTTCGACTGAAGGTCATCATGGATCTCTTGAGTGGCACGCGCATCGTCAAGCGCTTTGGCAGCCTGCCTGTGCTGCATGGCGTGGACATTGCCATCCGGCGCGGTGAAGCGTTGGGTGTGGTGGGCCCCAATGGTGCAGGCAAGACCACACTGTTTGGTGTGCTCGCGGGCACCTTGCCGGCCAGCGAAGGCCAGGTGCACTTTGAAGGCCAGGACATCAGCGCCTGGCCCGCAGCCACGCGCTGCCGCCACGGCATTGCGCGCACGCACCAGGTGCCGCGGCCGTTCCTGGGCATGTCGGTGCTGGAGAACACGCTGGTGGCCGCACAACACGGCGCGGGCATGCGCGGTGCGGCGGCGCTGAAGCAGGCGCAGCAGGCGCTGGACCGCGTGGGCCTGGGCGCGCTGTCTACTCGGCCCACCGCCACGCTGGGTCTGCTGGATCGCAAGCGCCTGGAACTTGCGCGCACCCTGGCCACCCAGCCCCAGGTTTTGCTGCTCGACGAGATCGGCGGCGGGCTCACCGAAGGCGAGCTGCACCAACTCGTGGACCTCATCGGTACGCTGCGCGACGACGGCCTGACCATCGTCTGGATCGAGCATGTGCTGCATGCGCTGCTGCGCGTGATCGACCGCCTGGTGTGCATGGACGCCGGGGCCGTGCTGGCCGAAGGCACGCCCAGCGAGGTGATGGCCGACCCGCGTGTGATGAGCGCTTACCTGGGAGGGGCACCCGCATGAGCTCGGACCTGCTGCAAGTACAAGGTCTGCGCGCGGCGCATGGCCAGCTTGTTGCGGTTCGCGACCTGGATTTTTCCATCGCACGCGGTGAGGTGGTGGCCCTGATCGGCGCCAACGGCGCGGGCAAGACCACGCTGCTCCGCTGCCTGGCGGGCGTGCACCCCAGCACGGCGGGCAAGGTGCTGCTGGATGGCACCGACATCACCGCGCTGCTGGCCCACCAGCGTGTGCGCAGCGGCCTGGCCATGGTGCCCGAAGGCCGGCGGCTGTTTGACGACATGAGCGTGCGCGAGAACCTGCGCGTGGCCGGCGACAACGGCCGCCCCGGTGACTGGACGCTGCCGCGTGTGCTGGAGGCGCTGCCTGCGCTGCCACCCATCATCGACCGGCCCGCCGGCGCGCTCTCCGGTGGTCAGCGCCAGGCCGCAGCGATTGGCCGCGCGCTCATGACCAACCCCGACGTGCTGCTGCTCGACGAGGTGTCGCTGGGCCTGTCGCCGCTGGCGGTGGAAGAGGTCTACCGCAACCTCGCCCACCTGCGCGAGGCCGGCCGCACCAGCCTGCTGCTGGTGGAGCAGGACCTGTCGCGTGCCATGGCCTTTGCCGACCGCGTGCTGTGCCTGCGCGAGGGCCGCATCGTGCTGCAAGGCCCTGCCGAATCCCTCACCCGCGAAGCCGTCACGGCGGCGTATTTCGGCGTTGAAGCCGAGCGAGCCACGGAGACACACCCATGACCGAAGCCCTGATCCAGGGTCTGCTGCTGGGAGGCTTCTACGCCATCCTCGCGGCCGGCCTGTCCCTGATGTTTGGCGTGATGCGCATCATCAACCTTGCGCACGGTGACCTGGCCATCGTGGGCGCCTTTGGCGTGATCGCGCTCACCGAACGGTTTGGCCTGTCGCCCTGGCTGGCGCTGGCGCTGATGCTGCCGGTGATGGCGGTGGTGGGCATCGTGCTGCAGCGCTGGTTGTTCGCACGCACGCTGCGCGCAGGCATCCTGCTGCCGCTGCTGGTCACCTTTGGCCTGGGCGCGGTGCTGCAGAACGCGCTGTACGGCGCGGTGGGTTCGGAGGCCCGCTCGCTGGGCAGCGCGCTGGGCGACCTGGCCTGGGCCAGTTGGGAACTGCCTGGCGGCATCATCGTGGGCCAGTTGCCGGTGATCGTCTTCGTGATGGCGGTGCTGGTGCTGGGCGCGCTGCAACTGCTGCTCAGCCACACGGCGCTGGGCCGCGCCATCCGCGCCGCCGCCAGCGACCCTGAGGCCGCTGCGCTGTGCGGTGTGGACGCGCGGCGCGTGCACCGGGCAGCCGCCGCCATTGCGGTGGCGCTGGCCGGCCTAGCCGGTGCAGCGCTGGCCATGCAGGCCACAGTAGAACCTTATGGCGGCCCCACCCTGTTGATCCAGGCTTTTGAGGCGGTGGTGATTGGCGGCATCGGTTCGCTGTGGGGCACGCTGCTGGGCGGCGTACTGCTGGGTGTGGCGCAGAGCCTGGGCGCGCTGTGGGCGCCGCAGGGCTTTCAGCTCGCGGGGCACCTGCTGTTCCTGGCCGTGCTGGGCGCGCGCCTGTGGCGCCAGCACCGCCACCAGCTGGGCCGCCCCGCGCTGCCCGCCTGGCGCCACCCGCGTGCACGAAAGGCGGTGCAGGCATGAGCGCCGCCCGGCCGTTCCGAAGGCGCTCAGCCCCGCAGTGCGCAGCGCGGAGGGTAGTCGAATGAACACTTCCAAACACATCGGACTGGCGTTCGCCGCCGTGCTGCTGCTGGCCTGTGTGCCGGCCTTCGCAGGCGCCTCGGTGGTGGACAAGCTCACCACGCTTCTCATCTACATGCTGCTGGCCACCACCTGGAACCTGATGGCCGGTTACGCGGGCCTGGTGTCGGTGGGCCAACAAGCGTTCTTCGGCCTGGGCGGCTACCTGGCGCTGCGCCTGGTGGACGGCGGCTTGCCGGCCTACCCGGCGCTGCTGGCCGGCGCGCTGGGCGCGGCGCTGCTGGCCTGGCTGCTGTCGTTCTACGTGCTGCGCCTGAAGCATGGCGAGTTCGCCATCGGCACCTGGGTGGTGGCCGAGGTGATCCGCATTCTGGTGATGCTGGACCCGCTGATCCAGGGCGAAACCGGGACCTCGCTGATCGCGCTCAACGCGGTGGAGCCGGAGCTGCGCCGCAGCATTGGTTACTGGTTCGCTCTGACCGCACTGGCCGGAATGGCGCTGGCCATGTTTGCACTGCTGCGCAGCCATGTGGGCACCGCCGCCAGGGCCATTGGTGACGACGACGAGGCCGCCGCCTCGCTGGGCGTGCGCGTGCTACGCACCCGCCAGGCGATCTACGTGCTGGCGGCGTTCGGCGCGGCCCTGGCCGGTGTGGCCTGGCTGGCCAGCGCCATCACCTTTCTGCCGCGCACGAACTTCGGCGTGCAGTGGTCGGTGCTGATGCTGTTCATGGTGCTAGTGGGCGGCCTGCGCAGCGGGCCCGGCCCTTACATCGGCGCCCTGCTGCTGTTTGCGCTGCAGGAATTCATGGGCGACTTCGGCGCCTGGTACCTCGCTGGCCTGGGCGCGGCCGCCGCCGGCTGTGCGCTGTTCCTGCCGCAAGGACTGTGGGGAGCGATGAGCCCTTACCTGTCACGGCTCTTCGCCCGGCCTCACGTTTCTCCTTCTGTTTCCACCCCTCAAGAAAGGACTGCTCCATGAACCTCCAAGGAAAAACCATCGTCGTCACGGGCTGCGGCTCCGGCATCGGTTCCGACTTCGCCAAACTCGCCCGCCTGCAGGGCGCGCGCGTGATCGGCGTGGACCGCAACGACCCCATGCTCACGCTGGACGGCTTCGTCAAGATCGACCTGGGCGACCCGGCCGCCATCGACGCCGCCATGGCCCAGTTGCCTGCGCACATCGATGCGCTGGCCAACATCGCTGGCGTGCCCGGCACGGCGCCCGCCGAGCTGGTGGGCAAGGTCAACTACCTGGGCCTGCGCCACTTCACGCAGCGCGTGATGGAGCGCATGGGCGAAGGCGGCTCGGTGGTCAACATTTCGTCCATCCTGGGCGCCGAATGGCCGGCCCGGCTGGAGCTGCACCGCGAACTGGGCGCCACCGCCAGCTTCGAGGCCGGCGCCGCCTGGCTCGCGAAACACCCGGTGCCGCAAGAGACCTGCTACCAGTATTTCAAGGAAGCGCTGATCGTCTGGACCTACACCCAGTCGCAGAAGCATTTCCTGGAGCGCGGCATTCGCATGAACTGCGTGGCCCCCGGCCCGGTGTTCACGCCCATCCTGGGTGACTTCGTGCAGATGCTGGGCAACGAGCGCGTGGAGAAAGACGCCCACCGCATGAAGCGCCCTGCTTTCAGCGATGAGGTGGCACCGGTGATCGCCTTCCTGTGCAGCGATGCATCGCGCTGGGTCAGCGGCATCAACCTGCCGGTGGATGGCGGGCTGGCCTCGACCTACATCTGAGTCTGAGCGACCGAAACCACCATGCGCACGACAGCATCACACTGGCGCGCTCTGACGCTCGCTGCCTTGATGGCCGCGGCCGCATCGGCGGCCTGGACCCAGGGCATCGAACGACCCATACGCGTGGGTGCCGTCAGCGCGCTTGGCGGGCAGGCCGGCTTCCCGGAATCGTCCCGGGCGGCCGCGCGCTACTTTGACGCCATCAACGCTGCCGGTGGCGTGAACGGGCGCCGCATCGAATACGTGTCGCTGGACGAAGGCGCGAACCCGCAAACGGCGGCCAGCGCCGCCAGAAGACTGGTGGCCGATCCGGACGTGGTGGCGCTGGTGGGCGGCTCGGGCCTGTTCGACTGCCCGGTGAATGCCGCCACCTACGCGCAAGCCGGGCTGATGTCGCTGCAGGGCGCATCCGTGGCACCGGAATGTTTTTCTTCGTCGCACATCGTGCCCATGAACAACGGGCCTTACCTGGCCGTGGAAAACGCCATCGCCTTCGCGGTCGACAACCTCAAGCACCAGCAAGTCTGCGTGAGCATTCTGGACTTGCCCGGCATGGGTGCCGGCTACCGGCGCTCGCTGGATCGTCTGAAAGCCCCTTTGAAGACAGCGCTGGTCGATGTGGCCTTCCTGCCGCCGGACGTCGACTTTGCCAACGCTGTTCGGGATCGCCTCGCCCGCCGCTGCAGCGCCGTGATCTTCACCGGGCACGAACCCGCCGTGCTGCAGTGGCTGGAAGCCGCACAGAAGCAGGGCATGGGCGACATCGACTGGATCTTTCTCACACCGGCCTACACCGACCAGGTGGCCAAGGCCATCCGCTCGCCGCAGGCGCGCGTGTACGCGATGGCGGAGTTTGAACCCTGGCAGAGCGCCTCGCTGGCCATGCTGGACTGGAAGCGCGTCATGCGCCAGGGCGGGTTGCCGCTGAGCGCGCTGGCGCAAGGGGGTTACGTCTCTGCACAGGTCTTCGTGCGCGTGGCGCGCCAGATCCAGGGACCCATCACCCGCACGACATTCGCCCAGGCCTTGCGCGACATGCCGGCCACCGAACTCTCGTTCCTGGGCATGCCCTTTCACGTGGGCCAGGCACAGGCCCATGCCCCCAACCGTGCCAGCCTGCCCGTCACATGGCGCAACGGCCACTGGAAGATCGCGGCCCCTGTGTGGATACAGGCGCCGCCACTGATTGCCCCTACCCCCTGATCCATCACCACCTTTTTCAACCACAAGAGGAGACTTCATGAAAAAAACCCAGCTGCTCATCGGCGCTGCCGCCTTGCTCACCGCCGCCTCGGCATCGTTCGCCACCGAAGGGGGCGGATCGACCTACCCCATCGGGGCAGAGAACCACCTGGCGGGCGCCGCGCCGCCGCCGGGCGTCTATGTGCTGGAGTACGTCAACGTCTACAGCGCCGATCGGCTCAATGACGCACAGGGCAATGCCATCCCGGTGCCTGGCTTCAAGGTGAATGCCGTGGCGGCCGCCACCCGCATCGCCTGGGTGACGGACAAGCCCGCGCTGGGCGGTCAGCTGGTGGCCCACACCATCCTGCCGCTGGTCAACGTCAAGGTCAGCGCTGCGGGTCAGTCGTCTTCGCGCACAGGGCTGGGCGACGTGACCGTGGGCACCGGTGTGGCCTGGCACCATTCGCCGCAACTGCACAGCGTGGCAGCGCTGGACCTGGTGCTGCCGGTGGGCAGCTACGACGCGGCACGCTCGGTCAATATCGGCCGCAACTACGCGTCGCTCCAGCCTCTGTACCTGGTTTCCTGGATCGATCCGAACGGCCTGAACGCCGATGCCAAGATCGGCCTGAGCCTGAACCGCACCAACAAGGACACCGGCTACCGTTCGGGCAATGAGCTGAACATTGACTACGCCCTGGGCTGGGGACTGGGCAACGGCTGGGTGGTGGGCGTGGGCGGCAACGTCTACCAGCAGCTCTCCGACGACAAGCTGAATGGGCAGTCTTTGCCGGGCTCCAAGGGACGGGCCTACTCGATCGGCCCGAACCTGAAGTACGACGGCGGCAAGGGCTGGTTCATCACCGCCAAACTGGCCAAGGAGTTCGACGTGCGTGCGCGCACCGAGGGCACCCAGTTCTGGATCAAGACCACCATTCCGTTCTGAAGAAAGGAACGAAGATGAACGACCCCTTCGTGCAGATCGACGGCGCCAGGATTCGCTACCGGGACAGCGGAGGGTCCGGACCTGCGGTGCTGATGACCCACGGCATTGGCGAATCGCTGGAGTTCTGGCACCGGCAGTTCGACGCCCTGGGCCAGTCCCTGCGTCTGATCGCCTGGGACATGCCCGGGCATGGTCTGTCGGATGAGCTGGCCAGCGCCATGAGCCTGGACGGGCAGGCTCGCGTGGCCTGGCAGCTGCTGGACCAACTGGGAGTCGATCAGGTGCACCTGGTGGGCAATTCGCTGGGGGCGGCCATGTCCCTGCGCATGGCCGACCAGATGCCGGCCCGTGCCGCATCGCTGGTGCTGTGCAACTCGGCGTCCCTGGGCGCCGAGGTGTTCGGCGCCTTCAAGCTGATGACGCTGCCCTGGCTGGGGGAGCTGATGAACAGGCCCGGTCCCATGGCGGTGGCACAACAGATCAAGGCCATCGTGCTTCGACCCGATGCGATCACGCCGCAGGTGCGCACCGCCATCGAGCGCAACGTGCACAGGCCGGGCGCCTCCGCTCACTTCCTGAAACTGCTTCGCGGCATGACCACATTGAGTGGGCAGCGCCGGGAGGTGTGGGCGCGCTCCCATCAGATCCTGGGCAACCTGAGCATGCCCACACGGATCGTTCATGGTGAACAGGATGTGGTGCTGCCGATCGCTCACGCCATCGCGGCGCACAGCCTGTGCAGCGGTTCCGAACTGGTGCGGCTGCAGGAGTGTGGACACACCCCCCAGCTGGAACAACCCGCGGTTTTCAACGCGCTGTTGCAGAAGTGGTTTCTGCAAGGCGCCGCCTTGGCCACCCCCATCTGATCCATCTGATTCTGGAGAACTCATGTCCATCCCCACCACACTTCCTCGCGCCCCCATGGACCCCGCCCTCGCCGGTTTTCTGGCGCAGGCTGCAGCGCAGGGCAACCCGCCCATGGAGTCGCTGCCGCCCGAGATCGGGCGCCAGATCTACCGCGACCTCGCTGCCGGCCTGGGCTTGCCGCCACCGGCCGTGGCCACGGAAGACCGGCACATCCCCGGCCCTGGCGGACCGCTCAAGCTGCGCATCTACCACCCCGATGTCGCGGGTGCACTGCCCGCGCTGTTCTATGTGCATGGCGGTGGTTACGTGATCGGCGACCTCGAAACCCACGACGCGGTGTGCCGCACGCTGTGCCACGACGTTGGTGCGGTGGTGGTGGCGGTGGACTACCGGCTAGCGCCGGAGCACCCGTTTCCCGCCGCCGTGGACGATGTGATCTGCGTGCTGCGGTGGCTGGCAACGCATGCGCCCGCCATGCGCGTCGATCCGTCACGCATCGCCGTCGCGGGCGACAGCGCGGGGGCCCAGTTGGCCACCGTCGCGTGCCTGCGCACGGCCGGAGCGATCATGCCGCCGCGCGCCCTGGGCCTGATCTACCCGGTGGCGCAGCACCACACGGAACCCAGTGCCTCAATGGCTGAGAACGGCGAAGGCAAGTTCCTCACCCTTGGTGTCATGCAATGGTTCATCAACAGCTACCTGGGTGACCGCGATGAACTCAAGCGGCACCCGGATTTCGCCCTGCTGAGCGCAGGCTCACTGGCCAGCCTGCCGCCCACCTGGGTCGCCACCATGGGCCACGACCCGCTGCGCGACGAAGGCCATGCGCTGGCGCAACGCATCGAACAATCGGGCGTGGCCACCGAGCACCGCCACTACCCCGGCGCCATCCACGCCTGCATTCATTTCACGGCCGTGTCGCCGGTGGGTGCGGAGGTGGTGGCTGATCTCGCCGGCTGGTTGCGCGGGCGGCTGTCGTGAAACACGACTGGCGCTTCAAAGCAACTGGCGCGCAGGCCTTTCAGGGCATGTTGACAAGGCCGATGCCGTAAACGCTCAACGGGCGGCGAGCCCTGTACGCGCCGACCCGGTGGCCGAGCGAGACGAAAGGTACAGCGCCACCAGCGCCAGCACAGCGGGCACGGTCTGTACGAACAAGGCCTTGGCGGTCGAGGTGTAGGCGCCGTACATGCCTGCCACGGCCACGCAGGCCAGCACGAAGGCCAGACTCTGCCTGTGCTTGAACATCACAGCCCAGAGGATGCCTGCCGCCAGGAATCCGTTGTACAAACCCTGGTTGGCCGCCATGACCACGGTGGCGTTGGCGAACTCCGGCGCCAGGTTGAACGTCTTCATGCCCAGCGGTTTGTTCCAGAAGAACATCTCGATGGCGAGGATGTAGGCATGGATGGCGCAGACCATCAAGGACAGCGCCAGGGAGATCTTTTTCATTGTGGTTCCATCGAGAAGTATGGGAAGCAGAAAGCGGGCACAGGATCGGTACCCGTTCGGGCGCACCGCCGCGCCAGGATTGCATACGGGTACACCGACTCGGCATAGTAGGCTCGGCCCTGCATCCTGAATATCAATTGGCCGACAGTTTGTTCATTTGATCCCCATGACCCCGGCATCCCGCTCTGAACAGAACGCCGTCTGGAAACCGACCCTGCTCGGCAACGCCTGGTACGCCAGCTGCCCCGCGGTGCTGCAGGACGCACTGCTCCTGCACGGTCGCCTGCGCAAGGTGTCGGCTGGTGGCCTGGTGTTCGAGCATGGCGCGACCGACCACGCGCTCTATTGCGTGCTCAGCGGCCAGGTGCAGGCCTACTACCCCGACGCGTCGGGCGCCATGCCCCTGCTGGCCACGCTGGACCCCCCGCACTGGTTCGGCGAAATGTCGTTCATCGACGGCGAGCCCCGCTCACACGTGGCCGTGGTCGAGCAGCAGGCCCTGTTGCTGTCGGTCGCCCGTGCAGACTTGCTGCCGTTTCTGGAACAGCACGTCGGGTGCTGGCGCGACATCGCCCGTCTGGCCGTGAGCAAGCTGCGCAGGGCCTACCAGCTCATTCCGCTGGACGCGCAGTTGCCGGCCAGAAGCCGGCTGATCAAGCGGCTCTGGCTGGTCGCCCATGGCTACGGTTTCAAGGAAGACGCGCCGCGAACGCGCCTGCACCTCTCGCAGGACCAGCTGGCCTCCACCCTGGGCATGACCCGGCAGACGGTCAACAAGGTCTTGCGCGACCTTGAGTCGCAGGGCCTGGTGAAGCTGCACTATGGTGAAGTGGAGCTGCTGAACCTGCCCGGGTGGCAGCAGGTCATGCAGACGGATTAGGGTCTACAGGACAACCGGAATCTCTGTCGCCGGCGGCGTGTTGCGGCTACGGCCGCAGCGCACGATGCCGTCGATCATCACCATGCCCACGCCGGGAATGTCGCCGAGCGCCACGCTTTCCAGCAGGCCTTTGCCGGCCGAATGCTGGGCCTTGTCCATGAACACGAAGTCGGCGGCGCGGCCCACTTCGATCAGGCCGCAGTTCAGGCCCCGGATGCGGGCGGTGTTGCCGGTGGCGAAGCAGAACACCAGCTCGGGCGGGATGTTGCCCAGGCTGGACAGCAGCGCCACCATGCGCAGCATGCCCAAAGGCTGCACGCCCGAGCCTGCCGGCCCGTCGGTGCCCAGGATGACCCGGTGCGGGCACTTCAGTTGCAAGGCCGCCTGCGCGGCGGCGATGGCCACCTTCTCGTTGCCGTTGTGCACGATCTCGATCGCGCGCGATGATTTTTCGCAGAGCTCGCACACATGGGCTTCGGGCAGCGCGGTGTGGCCGCCATTGATGTGGCCGATGATGTCGGCGTCGGCTTCGAGCACCACGTCCTTGTCGATCAGGCCCGAGCCGGGGATGGACGGCCCGCCGGTGTGGATGGTGCTTTGTATGCCGTGCTTGCGCGCCCAGGCCACCATTTGCTGCGCTTCGTACCCGGCCTTGACCGAGCCCAGGCCCACTTCGCCCAGCAGCTTCACGCCGGCGTCGGCCAGGTCCTTGAAGTCCTGCTCCACCATGCCTTTTTCGATCACGGGTGCACCGGCGAGCACCTTCACGCCACCCGGGCGGAAGTTGTCGAAGGCCCGCTGTGCGGTGATGGCCAGGGCCTTGAGGCCCACGATGTCCTTGGGCCGGCCGGGCAGGTGCACCTCACCGGCCGAGATCATGGTGGTCACGCCGCCGTTCATGGTCGAGTCGATCCAGCCGACCTGGTTCTGACGCGGCGTCCAGTCGCCGAACACGGGGTGCACATGGCTGTCGATCAGGCCCGGGCACACACAGGTCTGGCGCACATCGATGGTGACATTTGCCCCTTCGGTATCGCAGTCGGCTGCCTTGCCCACCGCCGTGATGAGGCCGTCCTGCACCACGATGGTGTCTGCATCCAGGATGGGGCGATCGATATCGCCCGAGAGCA
The DNA here is from genome assembly GCA_002840835.1 of Betaproteobacteria bacterium HGW-Betaproteobacteria-16. Classification (GTDB taxonomy): domain Bacteria; phylum Pseudomonadota; class Gammaproteobacteria; order Burkholderiales; family Burkholderiaceae_C; genus Hydrogenophaga. The sequence continues at coordinate 12,865 of PHCQ01000041.1, forward strand.
AGAGTCCGATGTTCTGGATGACGACCTTGCCTGATGGACCGCCGGCGGCTATCTCTGCCATGTGTGCTACTCCTGATTGCATGCGTGGATTGATGTAGTAAATACTACATTCAATGCTTGGCAGTGGCAACGCGTGGACGAAAAAATTCCACGAAGGAGACAGCCGCCACGTATGAAGATGTGCTGTCCAGGGCACCGCCGGGCCGGCTTTGCCGGACGGCCAGTGCCGCCCCCTTGAGGGGGTAGCGCGAAGCGCTGCGGGGATGGTCCTGCTCAGGCCTTCACGGTCTTCAGCACGGCGTCGATCACGAAGCGCTGCCAGTGTTCCTGAGCTTCGGCGCTGTCGAGCTTCTCACCCAGAAAGGCCGACAGCGTGAAACGGTTCGACAAGTAGAAGTAGTTCATCGCCGCGATCATCAGGTAGACATCGCGCGCCGAGAGCCCGCTGCGGAACAGCTTCTTGCGCGCCCCGCTGGCCAGCACCTGTTCCAGTATCTGGATCGCGGGCGAGGAGTAGTCGCGTGCCCGCAGCGACTTGGCGATGTGCTTGCCGCGGTGCAGGTTTTCGTCGTTGAGCAGGGTGATGAATTCGGGGTTGCGCTGGTAGAAACCCCACATGAAGCTGATCACCGCCGTGAGCGATTCCACCGGCTGGTCGCCACTGAGTTTCAGCGTGGCCTCTGCCTCGTTGAAGCGGCGGTACATCTCTTCGAGCACCTCGATGTAGAGCGCCTCCTTGCTGCCGAAGTAGTAGTAGATCATGCGATCGAACGACTTCGCAGCCTTGGAGATCTCTTCAATGCGCCCACCCGAGAAGCCGTGCTTGGCGAAGATCTTGGTGGCCGCGCGCAGGATGCTGTCGCGCGTGTCCTGTGCCGCCATGGCCCGTGTACCGGTGCGGCGCGTCACAGGCGTCTTGGCGGCGGCGCTGCGCCGGGTGGGGCTGGTGCTCATGAAGGTCCCTGGCTGGGGAGAATGCGGTGGGCCTGGCGGGCAGGCCCGCCGGACTCATTGCTCGGCGAAGGCCCGTTCGATCACGAAGGCGCCTGGTGTGGACGTGTTGCCTTCCGGGAAGCCCTGCTCTTCCAGCATGTGCTTGAGGTCGCGCAGCATGGCCGGGCTGCCGCAGATCATCACGCGGTCTTCGGCAGGGTTCAGGGGCGGCAGGTCCAGGTCGCTGAACAGCTTGCCCGACTTCATGAGTTCGGTGACGCGGCCGGTGTTGCGGTAAGCCTCGCGCGTGACCGTGGGGTAGTAGCGCAGCTGACTGGTGACCATGTCGCCCAGCAGTTCGTGTGCCGGCAGGTGTTCGACCAGCACGTCGTGGTAGGCCAGTTCGTCGACCTGGCGCACGCCGTGGATCAGGATGATCTGCTCGAAGCGCTCGTAGGTTTCGGGGTCGCGCACGATGCTCATGAAGGGCGCCAGACCGGTACCAGTGGATACCAGGTACAGGCGCTTGCCGGGCAGCAGGTAATCAATCAACAGCGTACCGGTGGGCTTGCGGCCCACGATGATCTTGTCGCCGACCTGGATGTGCTGCAGGCGCGAGGTGAGCGGGCCGTCCGGCACCTTGATGCTCAGGAACTCCAGGTGCTCTTCGTAGTTGGCGCTGACGATGCTGTAGGCGCGCAGCAGCGGCTTGTCGTTCACACGCAGGCCGATCATCGTGAAGTGGCCGTTGGAGAAACGCAGGGACTGGTCGCGCGTGGTGGTGAAGGTGAAAAGGCGGTCGGTCCAGTGGTGGACGCTCAAGACGGTTTCTTCGTTGAAGGCACTCATGGTTGGAAGGGAGACAGAGGTTGAAAAGCGTTGAGCCAAGTATGCCGCTTCGTCTTGGCGGCTTCAGAGTGGGGCGCCGGAGGTTTGCTCCAGCTCAACGAGCTTATTTTCGCCGTTCTTCCAGCGCTCGGCCTCCGGCAGGGGTGCCTTGCGCGCCGTGATCACGGGCCAGGTGGCGGCCAGGCGCTGGTTCAACGCCAGGAAGTGCGCCATGTTGGCGGGCAGTTCGGTGTCCGCATGGATGGCGCTGACCGGGCATTCGGGAATGCAGACCGCGCAATCGATGCACTCATCTGGGTCGATGACAAGGAACTCGGGCCCTTCATGAAAGCAATCCACCGGACACACATCCACGCAATCCGTGTACTTGCAGCGAATGCAGGGGTCTGCGACAACGTGAGTCATTTTGGTGCTCCCGGTCTGCCCCGAATCGGGGCGAAAAAAATGTGTTGCGCGTCTGAAAACATTGGTTTAAATTGCACTTCATGTAGTGTTCACAACATTTTCATTTAGTGAATGCTACACAAACGAAAGCGATCGGACAAGCGGTTTGACAGCCACCTGAAGCCCCACACGGAACATGACAGAACACACCAAAACCGATGGCATGCCTGCGATGGACGGCGTCCCCGATCTGCAGTTCCTGGAGCGCTCGGCGCCGCGCAACGAGCGCATGGCGGGCGACAAGGTGGAGTGCAACGCCTGCCCGGTGCTGTGTCAGATCTCACCGGACAAGACGGGCGCGTGCGACCGCTACGCCAATGCCTCGGGCGTGCTGGTGAGAGTGGACCCGGTGGTGATGTTGCAGCGCACACTGGCGCAAGACCAGGGGCAGGTGGTGGCGTTTTCGGCACGCGATCCCCAGACACCCGCCCTGCTCGCAGAGGCCCCGGCCAATGAGCTGTTCGTCACCGGCATTGGTTCTTCCACCACCTACCCCGACTACAAGCCTGCACCTTTCATCGTGGCCTCACAAGCCGACGGCGTGGACCTGGTGACCGTGGTCACCGAGGGCATCTTCAGCTACTGCAGCCTCAAGGTGAAGATCGACACCGACCGCTGGCTGGGCCCCGAGCAGGCGAACGTGCGCTGCAAGGGCGAGGTGGTGGGGCACATCACCACCGCCGAATACGGTTCACAGATGCTGTCACTGGGCGGCGTGCACCACCTCACCGGCGGCAGCAAGAAGGAAGGCCGCATCACCTGCGACATGATGCAGTCGCTGGGCAACAAGCAGGCGGTGGAGTTCACCATCGACGGCGGCGCACAGATCGTGATCCAGGCGGGCAAGGCACCCATCGTCAATGGTGTGGAGGAGCAGCGCATGCGCGTGGGCTGCGGCTCGGCCACGGTGGGCATCTTCGCGCGGCAGTTCTTTGGCCATGCCGACGAGGTGGTGGTGGTGGACGACCACATCACCGGTGTGCTGACGCCGCATCAGGCGGGCCGATGCCTGGGCATGCGGCCGTCGGGCATCCGTATCCGTGGCCGCAAGTCCACGCCCGGGCGCTTCTTTCAGGTGGCCAACCCGGGCAACGGCTGGGGCGGCACCGACATCGCAGACCCGCTGTCCATCATCGAAGGCTGGGACCCCGAACTCGCCTGGCCGGGCTTGCGCCTGCTGATGGTCTCCACGACCGGCGAACATGCGGCCTGGTTCGAGCTGGACGAAAACCTGGTGCCACGTGAGAAGCCCATGCCCGAAGCGGTCGCACACACGGTGGCCCGCATTGGCGAAAACTGCGAACCTTCGCTGGCCACCGTGCTGTTCCTTGGTGGCGCCGGCGGCAGCCTGCGGGCCGGCGTGACCGAAAACCCGGTGCAGCTCACGCGGGCCATCAAGCAGTCGCTGATCAATGTCACCTGTGGTGGCGCGCCGGCCTATGTGTGGCCGGGCGGCGGCATCACGGTGATGGTGGACGTGATGCGCATGCCCGACAACAGCTTCGGCACCGTGCCCACCCCGGCCATCGTCGCACCCATCGAATTCAGCATGAAGCTCGACGACTACCGCGCCATCGGCGGCCACATGGGTTACGTGCGATCGCTGGCCGACGCGCTCGCCCACGGCGCCTGGCACAACGACGGTGCCCCCACCGCACGGCGCATGGAAGCGCTGCCCCCAGCCAACACCTGGCCCCTGGGCGAACCGCCCATGCTGGGCTGAACGCGGACGCCCATGAGCGCGGAACGACAAGCCCTGCCCGGTCAGCGCTGGCATTTCCAGCACGGCCCCATCGACATCGTGATCGGTGCCGATGGCGAGGCGTCCGCCGTGCAGGCTGCGCATGAAGCGGCCTGGCTGCGCTTCACCACCGTGCTGGACGAGCTGGTGTGCGAGCTGCCTGAGCTGCGCCAGCCGGTGGGTGATCGTTGCGGGCTGGCCGGACCGGTGGCGCGCCGCATGTGGCAGGCCTGCCAGCCCTACCGCGCGGGCTTCGTCACGCCCATGGCGGCGGTGGCGGGTTCGGTGGCGCAGGAACTGATCGAACACTACGCGCGCCCCGGCATTCAGCGGGCCTGGGTCAACAACGGCGGCGACGTGGCCTTGCACCTGGCGCCCGGCGAGTCAATCCGTGTGGGCCTGTTCGCCGACCTGGCGCGCTTTGACGCCGCTGCGGCTGTGCTGCCACTGCAGGTCGACGGCCACATGACGGTGCACGCGACATTGCCGGTGCGCGGCGTGGCCACCAGCGGGTGGCGCGGGCGCAGTTTTTCCCTTGGCATTGCCGACAGCGTCACCGTGCTGGCGCGCACCGCCGCACAAGCCGACGTGGCCGCCACCCTGATCGCCAACGCGGTCAATGTGCCCGACGCACGCATCGAGCGCCGTCCGGCGAACGAACTGCGCCACGACACCGACCTGGGGGACAGGCCCGTGACCTTTCACGTGCCGCCGCTGGACCAGGCCGCCGTGCTGCGCGCGGTGCGCGCCGGCCAGCGCATGGCCCGGGAATTGCAGGCGTCCGACCTGATCTGGTCGGCCATCATCGTGTGCCAGGGCTGGAGCGCCACCGCCGGCGGCGAGCCTGGACACGCCGGCAACGCCTGGGCGCTTGAGCACGACGTCCGAACCTCTTTTGCAAGTGCGTGAATGCGCATTGACCATTTCATGACCACTCCATGACCCATCCCTCCAGCCTGATCGAGATCCGCCGCGTGTTCACCCACGTGGAAGACATCCACCACGAGTTCGGACCGCCTGCGGCCACACCACTGCGCCGGGGTGCCATAGCGGTGCTGCTGCGCAACCCGTTTGCGGGCCGGTACGAACCCGACATCCTGCCCATGATGGATCAGCTGCAAGCGGTGGGCGTTGACATGGCCCAGCGCCTGCGCGCTGCCATGGACGTGCCGGTGGAAGCCATTCAGGGCTACGGCAAAGGGGCCATCGTGGGAGCAGCGGGCGAGCTGGAACACGGCGCGCTGTGGCACGTGCCCGGGGGCTACGCCATGCGCGAACTGCTTGGCTGGAAAGGTGATGCCACCGCCTACGCCCAGGGCCGCGCCGATGGCCCCAAGGGCCAGCCGGCCAATGCGCTGGCCATCGTACCGTCGACCAAGAAGGTGGGGCCGCCGGGCTGCGCGCTGGACGTGCCGCTCACCCACATCAACGCCGCCTACGTGCGAAGCCATTTTGACGCCATGGAAGTGCGCATGCCCGGCGCACCGCTGGCCGACGAGATCGTGTTCATCCTGGTGATGAGCACCGGTGCCCGAGTGCACGCCCGGGTGGGCGGCCTGCACGCCAACGACATCAGCCGCTGGGACGGCCTGCGCTGAGGCGCTGCATCGTTCCACACACCAGCCAACAAGGAAATCAAATGAAAAGCCAGATTCGCAAAGTCGTGGTCCAGGTGGATGAAATCCACATGGAAATGGGACAACCGGTGACACCACCCACGCGCCGCGCCCTGGCCATGGCGGTGATCCACAACCCGTATGCCGGCCGCTACAGCGAGAACCTCGACGAGCTGATTACCATCGGTGAAGAGCTGGGTGGCATGCTGGGTGAGCGCTGCGTGAAGGCGCTTGGCATTGCGCCCGGAGAGGCGCAAAGTTACGGCAAGGCGGCTATCGTGGGCGAGGGCGGCGAGCTGGAGCATGCAGCAGCCATCCTGCATCCCAAGCTGGGCGCGCCGCTGCGCAAGGCGGTGGAAAAAGGCGCCGCCCTCGTGCCCTCGAGCAAGAAGCATGGCGGGCTGGGCACGGCCATTGACGTGCCGCTGGGCCACAAGGACGCCGCCTTCGTGCGCAGCCATTTCGACGCCATGGAGGCGCGCGTGTCCGACGCGCCGCGCGCCAACGAAATCGTGGTGGCGGTCGTTGTCACCGACAGCGGCCGCCCGCTGCCGCGCGTGGGAGGTCTGCAGGCCCACGAAATCCAGGGAGAGGACGGCCTGCGCTGAGCGCTCAGGACCGGTCCCGACGCATCACAGTTCAATTCGCCCATCCGTTTCCCCTTTCCCTTTCACCCAGGAGTTCGTCCCATGCTTGCACGCCGTCACATCCTCGCCCTCGCCGCCGCACTCGCCTGCGGCACGGTCGCATCCACCGCCCATGCCCAGGGCGTGATCAAGATCGGTGAGATCAACAGCTACAAGGCACAACCCGCCTTCCTGGAGCCCTACAAGAAGGGCATGGAGCTGGCGGTGGAAGAAATCAACAAGGCCGGTGGCCTCAATGGCCGCCAGGTGGAACTGGTGGTGCGCGACGACAACGCCAACCCGGGCGACGCCGTTCGCGTGGCCGAAGAACTGGTCTCGCGCGAGAAGGTCGACGTGCTGGCCGGTTCGTTCCTCTCGCACATCGGCCTGGCTCTGACCGACTTCGCCAAGCAGAAAAAATTCTTCTTCCTGGCCGGCGAACCGCTGACCGACAAGATCGTGTGGGACAACGGCAACCGCTACACCTTCCGCCTGCGCCCGTCCACCTACATGCAGGTGGCCATGCTGGTGCCGGAAGCGTCCAAAATGAAAAAGAAACGTTGGGCACTGGTGTACCCCAACTACGAGTACGGGCAGTCGGCCGCCGCCACCTTCAAAAAGCTGATGAAAGAGGCCCAGCCCGACATCGACTTCGTGACCGAACAGGCCTCGCCACTGGGCAAAGTGGACGCAGGCAGTGTGACGCAGGCCCTGGCCGACGCCAAGCCCGATGCGATCTTCAACGTGCTCTTTGGTGCCGACCTGGCGCGCTTTGTCCGCGAAGGCAACACGCGCGGCCTGTTCAAGGACCGCGAAGTGGTGAGCCTGCTCACCGGCGAGCCGGAGTACATGGACCCGCTGAAGGACGAAGCCCCCAATGGCTGGCTGGTCACCGGCTACCCCTGGTACGGCATTGACACGGCCGAGCACAAGGCATTCAAGGCCGCCTACGAGGCCAAGTTCAACGACTACCCGCGCCTGGGTTCGGTGGTGGGCTACAGCACCATCAAGTCGCTGGGTGAGGGCATCAAGAAGGCCGGATCCACCGACACGGAAAAACTCATCACCGCGTTCCGTGGCTTGCAGGTGAGCACACCGTTTGGCCCCATCACCTACCGGCCCGAAGACCACCAGTCGACCATGGGCGGCTACGTGGGCCGCACCAAGAACGAAGGCGGCAAGGGCGTGATGGTGGACTACCGTTACCTGGACGGCGCCGCGTATCTGCCGCCTGCGGCTGAGGCGAAAAAACTCCGTCCGGCGGAGTAAAGATCTCCCCCCTGCGCCGCTGACGCGGCTTCCCCCCTCTCTGGCGCCTTCGGCTTGGAGGGGGGACGGCAGCTTGGGCCGGCGGAGCCGTCCCTCGTTGCCCCTGGATGGGGCCACCTCAGGCGTTGCGTTTGTTGCTCTATAGCTTCATCCTCTTTTCTCCCTTAAGGATGCCAACATGAACCTGTGCGCGTTCACTTGCTGCGGCCCGTTCCGGTCACATCTACACCCACTGCCTGAGGTGTGTTCATGAATTTTTCGGGTTTTGTGGTTCAGCTGCTCAACGGGCTGGCCGGGGCTTCTTCGCTGTTTCTGGTCGCGGCGGGCTTGTCGTTGATCTTTGGTGTGACGCGCATCGTGAATTTCGCGCACGGGTCGTTCTACATGATCGGCATCTATGTGGCCTATTCCATGGTGGGCTGGCTGGGCACCGGGCTGGGGTTCTGGCCCGCCTTGTTGCTGGCGGCGGTGGCGGTGGGGGTGCTGGGGGCGGTGGTGGAGATGGTGCTGCTGCGCCGCATCTACCGCGCGCCCGAACTGTTCCAGTTGCTCGCAACGTTTGCACTGGTGCTGGTGCTGCGCGACGGTGTGCTGTGGCTGTGGGGCGCCGAAGAGCTGCTGGGGCCGCGTGCGCCTGGCCTGTCCGGCGCGGTGACGATCCTCGGTCGCCTGTTCCCCACCTACGACCTGTTCCTGATCGTGGTGGGGCCAGCGGTGCTGGGCCTGCTGTGGCTACTGCTGACCCGCACGCGCTGGGGCACGCTGGTGCGTGCGGCCACACAGGACCGCGAGATGGTGAGTGCGCTGGGCGTGAACCAGGCCTGGCTGTTCACCGCCGTGTTCGCGCTGGGCGCCATGCTGGCCGGCCTGGGCGGCGCGCTGCAGTTGCCGCGCGAACCCGCCAACCTGGAAATGGACCTGCACACCATCGGCGCCGCCTTCGTGGTGGTGGTGGTGGGAGGAATGGGGTCGATTCCTGGTGCCTACGTGGCGGCCTTGCTGATCGCTGAACTCAAGGCCATCTGCATCTGGCTGGGTCTGGTGGATGTGTTTGGCATTCCGGTCAGCTTCTCCAAGCTCACGCTCGTGGTGGAGTTTCTGGTGATGGCTGCGGTGCTGGTGGTGCGGCCCTGGGGCCTGATGGGCAAGCCGCAGGGCGCCAGCCGGCACGCCGGCGCGGCCGAATCGCCGCTGCGACCACCGGGCCTGCCGTTCATGGTGGGCAGTGCGGTGCTGATCCTGCTGCTGGTGGCCATGCCGCCGCTGACCACCGCCTCGCCCTACATCACCGTGCTGATGATCGACCTGATGATCGCCGCGCTGTTCGCCGCCAGCCTGCACTTCATCATGGGCCCGGCGGGCATGCACTCGTTCGGGCACGCGGCCTACTTCGGTCTGGGTGCCTACGCTGCCGCGCTGCTCATGCGCAGCCTGGACCTGCCCATGGAAGCGGCCCTGCTGGCTGCGCCGCTGGCCGCTGGCCTGGGGGCGCTGCTGTTCGGCTGGTTCGCAGTGCGTCTTTCTGGCGTGTACCTGGCCATGCTCACGCTGGCCTTCGCGCAGATCACCTGGGCCGTGGTGTACCAGTGGGACGACTTCACCGGTGGCAGCAACGGCCTCACCGGCGTGTGGCCATCCGAGTGGCTGTCGGACAAGACCACCTACTACTACCTCACGCTGGCCCTGGTGGCGGCGGGCGTGATCGCGTTGCGGCGCATGCTGTTCTCGCCCTTCGGCTACGCCATGCGCGCCGGGCGCGACTCCGTGCTGCGCGCCGATGCCATCGGCATCGACGTGAAGCGTGTGCAGTGGATGGCGTTCGTGATCGCCGGTGTGTTTGCCGGCCTGGCGGGTGCGCTGTTCGCTTTTTCCAAGGGCAGCATTTCGCCCGAGGCCATTGCCGTGGGCAAGTCGGTCGACGGGCTGGTGATGGTGCTGCTGGGCGGCCTGCAGACGCTGGCCGGGCCGGTGGTGGGCGCGGTCACCTTCACCTGGCTGCACGACACCGTGGCGCGCAGCACGGACTACTGGCGCGCGCTGCTGGGCGCCATCATCCTGCTGCTGGTGTTGTTGTTTCCGCAAGGCATTGCGGGTTTCTTCCGCCAGATCTTTGACCGCCGCCGTGACGCGGGCGAGGTGCGCTCATGAGCGCCGCACGGCCGCTCCGAAGGCGCTCAGCCCCGCAGTGCGCAGCACGGAGGGTAATCCAATGAGCTTGTTGACTGTTCAGGGACTCGGCAAATCGTTCGGCGGCGTGAAGGCCGTCGACGGCATCAGCTTCGAGGTGGCGCCGGGCGAACTGCTGGCATTGATCGGCCCCAACGGAGCGGGCAAGTCCACCACCTTCAACATGGTCAACGGCCAGATCAAACCCAACACCGGTTCCATCCAGCTGGGCGGTCGCGAACTCACCGGCCTGAAACCGCGCGAGATCTGGCGCCTGGGCGTGGGACGCACCTTCCAGATCGCCGAGACCTTTTCTTCGCTCACCGTGGTGGAGAACGTGCAGATGGCGCTGATCTCGGCCGACGGCCGCCTGTTCTCGCTCTGGCGCAAAGCGGCCGACCACAAACGCGCCGAGGCGCTCGCCCTGCTGGACCAGGTGGGCATGGCCGCGCAGGCTGACAGGCCCTGCAGTGTGCTGGCCTATGGTGATGTGAAGCGGGTGGAGCTGGCGATTGCCATGGCCAACGACCCGAAGCTGCTGCTGATGGACGAACCCACCGCCGGCATGGCGCCCAAGGAGCGCAACGAGCTGATGGCCTTGACCAAGCGACTGGTGGTGGAGCGCGGCATGGCCGTGCTGTTCACCGAACACAGCATGGACGTGGTGTTCGCCTATGCCGACCGCATGATCGTGCTGGCGCGCGGACGCCTGATCGCCGAAGGCCAGCCGGCCGAGATCCGCGACCACCCCAAGGTGCAGGAGGTGTACTTCGGCAGTGGCAAGACCTTCGAGAAAAAGTCCCCTGGAACCCCGTCCCTGCAGGAGGCCGCATGACGCTGCTGGAAGAACACGCCCCGACCCTCACCGCCGACGCGGCACCCCGCGAGGTCTTGCTGGACGTGCGGGGCATGTCGGCCTGGTATGGCGCGGCGCAGATCCTGTTTGGCGTGGACCTTCAGGTGTGCCGTGGTGAAGTGGTGGCACTGATGGGCCGCAATGGTGCGGGCAAGTCCACCACGCTCAAAACCATCATGGGCATGGTGCCCAAGCGGAGCGGCAGCACCACCTTCATGGGGCAAGACGTGTCGCGCCACGAGGCACACGCCATCGCCGCGCGCGGGCTGGGCTTCGTGCCGGAAGACCGGCGCATCTTCACCGACCTGAGTGTGATGGAGAACCTGGAAGTGGGCCGGCAGCCGGCCCGGCGATGGCCCGATGGCAGCGCCGCACCGGTGTGGACACCAGAGGCGCTGTTCCAGCTGTTCCCCAACCTGGGCGAAATGCCGCACCGCCCGGGAGGCCGCATGAGCGGCGGCGAACAGCAGATGCTCACCGTGGCGCGCACCCTCATGGGAAACCCCTACCTGGTGCTGCTGGACGAACCGTCCGAGGGCGTGGCGCCGGTGATCGTGGAGCAGATGGTGCAGATGATCCTGGCGCTGAAGGCGCAGGGTGTGAGCATCTTGCTGTCCGAACAGAACATGCACTTCGCCGAGCTGGTGTCCGACCGCGCCTATGTGCTTGAAAAGGGCGAGATCCGGTACACCGGCTCCATGGCCGAACTGGCTGAGGACGAAGCGGTGCGGCGAGCCTACCTGAGCGTTTAGGGCTCGCTGCACGTGGGCACGCATCGTGCTCCTGTGTGGGTCTTCCAACTCCCTTTACTGAAAGAGGTCACCATGAAACCGATGCATCGCCGAAACCTGCTGCGTGGCGCCACCTTGAGCCTGGTGGCCGGCACTGGCTGGCCCCTCACCGCCCTGGTCGCTGGCACCATCAAGCCCGATGCGGCATCCGCTTTGATCGTGGTGGATGTGCAGAACTGTTTCGTTCCCGGTGGCACCTTGCCAGTGACCAAAGGCGACGAGGTAGTGCCGGTCATCAACCGGCTGGCCAAAGGCTTCAAGAACGTGGTGCTCACCCAGGACTGGCACACCGAAGACCACGCCTCTTTCGCCAGCACGCACCCGGGCAAGAAGCCGTTCGAGACCATCGACCTGTCTTACGGCACGCAGGTGCTGTGGCCGGACCATTGCGTGCAAGGTACGAAGGACGCCGAGCTACATCCCGGCCTGTCCATCCCCCACGCGCAGGCCATCATCCGCAAGGGCTTTCACGCCCAGGTGGACAGCTATTCCGCGCTGCAGGAAGCCGACCGCAAGACCCTCACCGGCCTGGCGGGCTACTTGAAGGAGCGCGGCATCAGCAAGCTTTACGTGTGCGGCCTGGCCACCGATTTCTGTGTGGCCTGGACGGCGCTGGACTCTCAGGGCATGGGATTCCAGACCTTCGTGATCGAAGACGCCTCGCGCGGCATCGACCTCAATGGCTCGCTGGCCGCCGCGTGGAAACAGATGATGGCCAAGGGCGTGAAGCGCATCCAGTCGGCCGACATTGCGCTGGCCTGAACGCCACCGCATCGCGCCCGTGCACCCACACCGCTGCGCTAAAGTGCCCTCACCCTACGGATCGGACCGCGCTCACCGAATGCTCACACTGACCGTCAACGGAGAACCCCGCGAGGTCGCCGCACACGCCAGCGCCCCTTTGCTGGACGTGTTGCGCAACGACTGCGGCCTCAACGGCCCCAAATACGGCTGCGGGCTGGGCCAGTGCGGCGCCTGCACCGTGCTGGTCGATGGCGTGGCCGCGCGCGCCTGCGTGATCCCGGCCGGGGGCGTGAAAGGGCGCGCCATCACCACGCTGGAAGGGCTGGGCAGCCGGGGTGCGCTGCACCCGGTGCAGCAGGCCTTCATCGACGAACAGGCGGCGCAGTGCGGCTACTGCCTGAACGGCATGATCATGATGGCCACCGCCCTGCTGAGCGAGAACCCTCGGCCCACCGAAACCGAGGTGCGCCAGGCGCTGTCAGGCAACCTGTGCCGCTGCGGCACGCACGTGGAAATCGTGCGGGCCGTGCTCGCGGCGGCGGATCGCATGGCGGGGAATCCCGTCGCATGAGCGCATCTGATCGCCTGGCCGCCCTGCGCACGCGCAGCGACTTCCTGCAGGCCAGTGGCGTGCTGCTGATCACGCGCGATCCGCCTGCCCCACCACCGCCCACGCCCGGCCAGCCCGCCGCCGTGCCCGGCAACCCGGCCGAAGGGGTAGAGATTCTGGTGTCCGTGTGGGACGACGGCGAGGTGATTGCGTTGCATGGTCACGTGGACCTGGGCACCGGCATCCAGACCGCGCTGGCGCAGATCGTGGCCGAAGAACTCGACGTGGGCATGGCACGGGTGCGCATGGTGCTGGGCGACACCGCGCGGGCACCGAACCAGGGCGCCACCATCGCCAGCGCCTCCATCCAGATCCATGCCGTGCCGCTGCGCCTGGCCGCCGCCCAGGCCCGCGCCTTCCTGGTGGCGCGCACAGCGCAGCATTTGCAGTGCGATGCGGCGGCGCTGGTGGTGAACGACGGCGTGGTGCAGGTAACGGACGATGCGACACGCCGTGTGAGCTATGGCGATCTGCTCCAGGCCCAGCGTTTTGAGCTGAAGCTGGATACCAGCACCCCACTGAAGCCGGCGAGCGACTACCGCATCGTGGGCACCTCCACGGCGCGGGTGGACATCCCGGCCAAGGCAACCGGCGAACTCAGTTTTGTGCACGACATGCGCGTGCCCGGCATGCTGCACGGCCGCGTGGTGCGCCCGCCCTACGCCGGGGCCGACCACGGCGACTTCATCGGCAACACGCTGGAGTCGGTGGACGAAAGCTCCATCGCCCACATTCCCGGCGTGCGGGCCGTGGTGGTGATCCGCGACTTCGTGGGCGTGGTGGCCGAGCGCGAGGAGCACGCCGATCAGGCGGCGCGCGAACTGCGCGTGGTCTGGAAGGACTGGCCCGGCCTGCCCCGCACCGACGACATCGAGCAGGCCCTGCGCGCCAACCCGTCCACCCGCCGCGTGCTGGTGGACGAAGGCGACGTGGAGGCCGCCACCGCAGGTGTCGAGCAACGCCTGTCGCGCACCTACCTGTGGCCCTACCAGATGCACGCGTCCATCGGGCCTTCTTGCGCGCTGGCCGACTGGCAGGGCGAGCGCCTCACCGTGTGGGCCGGCACACAGAACCCGCACGCGCTGCGGCTCGATCTGTCGCGCCTGACCGGCCTGGCCGACGTGGCGATTGAAGTGGTGCGCATGGAAGCCGCCGGCTGCTACGGCCGCAATGGTGCCGACGACGTGGCCGCCGATGCGGCCCTGTTGTCGCGCGCGGTGGGCGCGCCGGTGCGCGTGCAGCTCACACGCGAACAGGAACACCTGTGGGAACCCAAGGGCGCCGCGCAGTGGATGACCGTGGATGGAGGCCTGCAGGCCGACGGCAGCGCTGCTTACGACTTCACCACCTCCTACCCGTCCAACGGCGCGCCCACCCTGGCCCTGCTGCTCACCCGCACCATCGAGCCCCATGCGCAGGCCTATGAAATGGGCGACCGAACCGCGCGCCCACCCTACGACTTCCCGGCGCTGCGCGTGGCCATCCACGACATGCCGCCCATCCTGCGTGCGTCGTGGCTGCGCGGCGTGTCGGCCCTGCCGAATTCGTTCGCACACGAGTCTTATGTGGACGAGCTGGCCACCGCTGCGGGTGAAGACCCGGTGGCTTTCCGGCTGCGCCTGCTCAAGGACCCGCGTGCGCACGAACTGCTGGAAGCCACTGCGCACCGCGCCGGCTGGCTGCCGCACACCGAACCGCAGCAGCAGGGCCGCACCGGCGACATCCTGCACGGCCAGGGCGTGGCCTATGCGCGCTATGTGCACAGCAAGTGGCCTGGCTTCGGTGCCGCCTGGGCCGCCTGGGTGGCCGATGTCGATGTGAACCAGAAGACCGGTGAAGTGCATGTGAAGCGCGTGGTGGTGGGGCACGACGCGGGGCTGATGATCAACCCCGCCGGGGTGCAGCACCAGATCCACGGCAACGTGATCCAGACCACCAGCCGCGCGCTGAAAGAGCGTGTGACCACCGAACCCGCCAGGAACACCGTGGCCAATGCGGAATGGGGCAGCTACCCGATCCTGAATTTCCGCGAAGTGCCGGTGATCGACGTGATGATGATGCCGCGCCCTGACCAGCCACCGCTGGGGGCAGGCGAGTCGTCTTCGGTACCCGGCACGGCGGCGATCGCCAACGCCATCTTCGACGCCACCGGCGTGCGCTTTCGCCAGCCGCCTTTCACGCCCGAGGTGGTGCGCGCGGCGCTCAATCCTTTGCCCGCGCCGTCGCCAGCAGCCCCATCGCCAGCGGAACGCGAGGTGCCCGCCAGCGCGCCCTGGCCGCGCCGCCGTTCAGGTTGGGCGCGTGTGCTGGCGTTGGCCGCAGGCTCGCTGGGCGTGGGTGCCGCGCTGCTGGGCTGGCGCCCGGCCATTGCCCCGGTCGCACCCGCCAGCGCGCCTGTCTACACCGCCGCCACCATCGAACGCGGCCGCGTGCTGGCCGCGGCAGGCGACTGCGTGGTGTGCCATACCGCGCCAGGCGGCGTGCCCAATGCGGGCGGGCGCGGCATGGCCACGCCGTTCGGCACCATCTACACCACCAACCTCACGCCAGATCCTGACACCGGCATCGGTCGGTGGTCGTTCAGCGCCTTCCAGCGCGCCATGCGCGAAGGCATTTCGCGCGACGGCCGCCACCTCTACCCCGCCTTCCCGTACACCGCCTTCGCCCGCCTGAGCGACGACGACCTGACCGCCCTGTACGCCTACCTGATGAGCCAGCCTGCGGTGGCCGCCGCGCCGCCGTCCACCGAGCTGACCTTCCCCTTCAACCAGCGCGCCCTCATGGCCGGCTGGAACGCGTTGTTCCACGACGCCACGCCTTACCAGCCTGACACCACCCGCAGCGCTGAATGGAACCGGGGCGCCTACCTGGTCAACGGCGTGGGCCACTGCGGCGCCTGCCACACACCGCGCAACAGCCTGGGTGCCGAGCAGGGCGGCCGCGCCTACCTGAGTGGCGCGGTGGTCGATGGCTGGGAAGCACCCGCCCTTACTGCGTTGAACAAGGCGCCGGTGCCCTGGAGCGTCGACGAGCTGTACCGCTACCTGCGCAGCGGCCATTCGCGCCACCACGGCATGGCCACCGGGCCCATGGCACCGGTGGTGCAGCAGTTGGCCGCGCTGCCGGACGACGACATCCGCGCCATGGCCATCTACCTGGGCGCGTTCCAGGCGCCGGTGACGAACGAGGCCGCCGAAGCCGAACAGGCCCGCGCAGTGGTGCAGCAGGCCGCCACGCAGGCGCCCACCTTGCTGGGCAACGGTCAGCGCCTGTTCGATGGCGCCTGCGCCGCCTGCCACCACGACGGCGACGGCCCGCGCCTGCTGGGCACGCAGTCGCTGCTGGCGCTCAACACCAACCTGCACAGCGAGCGGCCCGACAACGTGCTGCGCGCCATCCTGGAAGGCGTGCGCGACCCGGCCGGGCCTGAACTCGGCTTCATGCCAGCGTTCCGCCACGCCTTGAGCGACGCGCAGATCGTCGAACTGGCCAGCTACATGCGCCAGCGCTTCGCGCCCGGCCAGCCGCCCTGGCAAGGTCTGGCGCAAGCGGTGGCGCGCGTGCGCGCCACACCAACGCAGCCCTGAGATCCTTGCCGCTCGGCAGGCCCAAAGGCCCGGCTGTCGGCACAACGCCGGGATTGCACTCGGCCACGCGCACTTGTTACAAAGTGTTCACCTAGAATGAGCCCGGCATGTCAGGTCCGCGTCAGTGACGCTGGCAGGCTACCCCCCCACACCACGACAAGACGGCCGCAACGCCCGAGTTCGCCGGGCATCTGCACCGGACGACGGGAGCCTTGAAGCGCCGCGCAAGCAGGGAACGTTGTCCAACCCGGAGGAGAGACTTGTGGGTTCACCGCGCATTCGCACGCCCGAGTTCCTGGCACTGACTGCCCTGCTGGCGGGCCTGCTGCTGTTCACGGCCTTCAGGTACCCGCCTCTGACGCTGGCCCTCAATGCCGCCTCGGTGGTGATGTTCCTGGTCAGCCTGTGGGCGGCGCACGTGCTGCTGGGTCGTGCGCGAGCCAACGGGTTTGCCGCACTGGCGCTGGCCGTGGGCTGGTTCGCCGAGCAGATGGGCTCGTCGCGCGGCTGGTTCTTCGGTCACTACACCTACACCGATGTGCTCGGCGTCACCCTGGGCGATGTGCCGCTGGTGATTCCCATGATGTGGTTCGCGCTCACGCTGCTGGGCTATGTGATGGCCTGCCTGATCCTGTGGCGCCGGCCGGTGCTGGCCGCGCCGGGCTGGGTCACCGGCGGCCTCACCGCCTGGCTGGCCGCCCTGATCGTCACCGCCTTCGACCTGGGTGCCGACCCCTACTTCGTGTTCGTGCTCGAGGCCTGGATCATGGAGAAGAAGGACGGTGGCTGGTTCGGTGAAACCCTGCAGGGCTTTGTGGGCTGGATGATCATCGGCTTCGCCATCGTGGCCACCTTTCAGTGGCGCGCACGCCCGGTGGCGCCGTCGCTGACCGACCCGCAGGTGAACCGCGCCGTGCTGGTGCCGCTGGCCATCTATGCCAGCGGCCTGGTCTTCCAGATGATCTGGGGCCACCCGATCGAGGTGCGCGCCATCGCCTTCTTCGCCATGGGCATCCCGCTTTTCATCGCGGCCGTGGCCTGGTTCCAGTGGACCCAGCCTGCCAACCCGATTGCCCAGGGAGTGACACCATGAACACCGTGCAGGGTTTGTCCCACGTCGGCTCGCACCCAGGTACAGCGGGAGGAAGTTCACCCGTGACTGCCGTGGCTTCCATGGCAGCCATGGAACACGTAGGCGACCCGCTGGCCGACGACGTCGTGTCGCGCCTGGTGGGCGAGCGGCCCTTGCCCAGTTCCACACTCACCATCGACGGGCCGAACGCCACCGCGCGCCTGAACGAGGGCACACGCCTCATGGCCGGATGGACGCACAACGGCACGCTGCTGAACTGGCCGGCGGTGCGCCCCGTGCCCGGCCCGGGGTCAGAAGACACGGTCACGGAAGTGCTGCACGACTACTTGCAGAGTGCCGCCCACCTGCCCCACTGGGCCGACGGGGCCAAGGTGGCCCGCGCAGAAAACCTGTTCATGTCGCATGGCGCCATGTCGTGCACGCTGCTGTTCTGCGCCAGCCTGCCGGAATGTTATGTGCTGCCGCAGCTGGCCGGGGTGCTGCACATCGCCGGCCAGCTCGAAGCGCACACCGAGCACCGCATCCGCCAGACCGCGGCCATGGTGTTCCCCGTGATGATGCGCGGCGGCCTGATGAGCCCCGGCGGCACGGGCGTGGCGCAGGTGCTCAAGGTCCGCCTGATCCACGCCACCATCCGCCACCTGATCCTGCGCGGCAACCCGGCCCAGGTGCGGGGCCTCGTGCCGCGCCGCCAGTTGGGCGAACCGGCCGGCATGCATCAGGCCATGTCGGACAACGGCTGGGATGTGGATGCCCAGGGTGTGCCCTGCAACCAGATCGAGCTGGCCTACACCCTGCTGACCTTCAGCTACGTGTTCCTCAATGGCATGCGCAAGCTGGGACAGCGTCTGTCGCACGAAGACGAAGAGGCCTACCTGCACGCCTGGAACGTGGTGGGCCATGTGCTGGGCATCCGCAGCGAATGGATGGCGCACACCATGGAGGAGGCCGCCGCGCTGTTTGATCGCATCCAGGCTCGCGCACGCACGGTGGTTGTCTCGCCCGACGCGCGCCCTCCGTTGGGCCGTGCGCTCATGAACACCATGGCGCAAGCCATCCATGTGCCGGTGCTGCGACATGTGCCCGTGCCACTCACGCAATGGCTGATCGGGCGGAAGACCGCGCGCGACATTGGTGTGGACGAAAAAGTGCCGCTGCTCACGCGCCTGCTGTTCCGTGTCGGGCTGGTGCTGGTGCGAGTAGTCGACGCGGTGGTGGGGCTGGTCTCGTCCCGCTTCTCGATCGTGCGTCTGTTCATGCGCACGATCGGCTACCACATGCTCACGCGATTCCTGCTCGACCAGACCCGGCCACTGACCCTGCCCGATCAGGTGCTCAACCCCATGATGGACACCGTGGCCGAATGGAGCGACGACCCCCATGGCAGCGCATGGATCAACCGCATCGAAGACCGCCTCACCACCACCGGCGCCTGGCGGCCCCGCCATGCCGGGCAACAGAAGACATGAGTGCGACGCCTTGTTTCAGGCAATAAGTCCTGTCATTGGCGTTATTCGCCTTCCCCAAGAAAGTAACCTGCCGTTACGATGCCTCCATGACACGTTCCAGCGCCCAGGCTTCGTTTGCCCGATGGATGATCTCGCTGTTGCTGGTAGGCCTTTGCTGGACCTCCCAGGCAAAGGCCCAGCCCGACACCCAGGCATCGCCAGGGTTGCGCGACATCACGCTGCAAAGCCGCTTCCTGCTCGACTCGACGGGCGAACAGTCCATCGACGATGTCGTCGCCAACGAAGCGGCCCTTGAACCCCTCACTTCCGCGCGCGCCTTCCAGCTCCATGGCGCTGCCTTGTGGATGCGGTTCGAGCTGCCCGAACTCGACCCCGCCCAGCGCTGGTACCTGATGCTCGACGGTGGCGCCTTCACCGACCGTGCCCACTTCTACCAGACCGACCCCACCGCGGGCTGGAGGGAGCAGGTCGCCGGCGACCACCTCCCGGTGGCCGAGTGGACCATTCCGGACCGCTCGCCGGTGTTTGCCATCGACACCACGCAACCGACCGGCCCTGTGTGGCTGCGGCTGACGAACGAGCCATCGCCATTGAGCCCGCGGGTCTACCTGATCGCCGAGGACGAACTGCAGAACAAGCGCGTCTGGACCTACCTGATGATCGGCGGCTACCTCGGCTTTGGCCTGCTGGTGATGTTCATTGGCTGGGTGCACGCCCGTCTGTACGCCGACCGTTCCTTTGTTGCCTACGTGATCTATGTGGCCTGCATGCTGGGGTTCCAGGTCGCCTTCACCGGCATGGGCGGTTTCTTCTTCTGGCCAAACTCAGCCTGGTGGAACAACGCCGCCGCACCCATCTTCATGCTGTGGTTGACCGCGTCGGGCATCTGGTTCGTGCGCGAGGTCTGTGCCGTGTCGCGTTACCACCGCAAAGTGGACCGCGCGGTGCTGGCCTGGTCCGCCTTCGGGTTCCTGTTCCCCATTCCGTACCTGCTCATCAACACGCCGGCCATGTTCACCATCCTGAACATCTACGGCCTGCTCTCGGTGCTGCTGAGCTTCAGCCTGTGCATCTGGACCTGGCGCCTGGGTGAAAAATACGCCGGCTGGATGGCGCTGGGTTTCCTGCCGGTGCATCTGGGCTACCCCTTCCCGGCCCTGCGCGCTGCCGGCGTGCTGCCCGACAGCTGGGCCACCCAATACGCGGTGCTGATCGGCTCGGCGATCGAGATTCCGCTGCTGCTGTACATCCTGCACCGCCGTGCCAAGGAATACAACGAGAACCGCGCCCGCATGCGCGCACTCGACAGCGCCGACCCCCTCACTGGCCTGACGATCGCACCCGTGCTCTACCTGCGCATGCGCGACGCCGTGCGACGCGCCCGCCGGTACGGCCACCACTGCGGTGTGTTCCTGGTGGAGCTGTCCAACCACGCCGAGATCGTGAACAAGGAAGGCCGAGAAACCGGCGACCGCGCGCTGGTGGTCGCGGCCTCGCGGCTGTCGCGTGTGGTCCGCGAAGTCGACACCGTGTGCCGCATCTCCAACACCCGCTTCGCCGTGCTGGTGGAAGGGCCGCTGCGCCAGGCCACGCTCAAGGTGATTGCCCAGCACATCGTCGCCAAGGGCCTGGAACAGGGCCCCACCCTGCCCGCTGATCTGCCGCTGCGCTTCCGCATGGTCTCGGCCTTGCTGCCGTCTGAAGAAATCCCCTTCGCCGAAGACGAAGACCGCGACGAACGCCGCTTCCTGGGGCACCTTCACAAGGAGCTGGACAGGCTGGCCGAAGACCCGAAGAAGAACGTGCTGCACCTGCCGTTTGTGCCTTCCATGCCGCCAGCGGGCGTGGCTTGACAGGGGGGTGCTGCCACGACTGGAAGTCAGGGCGAACAGGCCTCAGTCAGTTCGCGTTGCCTCCCTCGACCTGAAAGCCGTTGTCTTCTGCCCATTGCAGCAAGGCTTTTTGCGTGGCCGCATTTTCGAATTCGTACCACTTCTGAAGTTCGCCCGTTCGCTCAAGAAGGACCTTGAAACGGCCATAGGCACCCTTCTCGCGAAAGATCCGCCGCACTTCATCTGCCATGTGCGGGCTTTCGCTATCCGCGAAATCGAACACCAGTTGCCGACCCAGATCCAGATCGTTCTTGTGCGGCATGGCGATGTACTGGCTGCTGTCTTCGAGATCTGGCGGAAGCAGCTCGCCGAGCTCACCGTGCATCGATTGAAGATGCAGTTCACCGGTCGTTCGGTCGATGAAGGCCTGGCTCTCATAGGGCTGCCCCGATGACGACCATTCGAGTGCGACTTCAAGATCGGCAATGCTGATGGGTGTTCGGTTCTGCATTGGGCATGGACGAATGGGGATTGGCTTGCTTGGCCTAGCCGACAATGAGCAAGGTAGCCAGCACGAGCAGCGCAGACAACAAGCTGCACAGGGAAATCGCCCAGGCGAACACGTAGGGGCGGTGAATTTTGGGGTAGCGCAGCGAATCACTCATCAGCGGGCGCTCATGGGCATTGGCCATTACCCAATAATGCCAATACAGCGGATTCGCAGGGAAACTGCCCACCCTGACCTTGGCCAGTCTTGCCGAGACAAACAGCAAGGCCAGACCGGCACCGAGAAACAGCCAGAAGTCCGACCATGTCGCAGCAATCAACAGGTCACGAAGAAATTCGCCTCGGATGAATTGGACGCCCATGTCGCGTGCATTTGGAGTTGATGGAAACAATGGGTTTGCGCACACAGCACAGTGACAGGACCGCCCGTCTGGCTGTGCAGCGTGCCGCTGGCCGGTCCTTTCTCAGACTTCCTGCCAGGCGCTCAACCATCCTGATTGATTCGATGGCTGGTACGGAGCTGGATGCAGCCTGAAGAGATCGGGTTCACCGAAGACCGCGAGCCAAAGATGCGCACCTGGCGATTGTGCCCTCGATGCCGTCAGCAGGCATGGCCTGAGCCGAGAGATCAGGCAAGCGCGGACTTGCATCGCTCATGGCAAGATTCCCTTCAAGACTCGGCGCCTGGAAACCACGCAACCGTTCACCTTTGGCGAAGCTGTACTACACCGGCGCAAGCGAGCGAAACTGATCCGGTATGTGAATCACCTCAATCGCATCACCCGCCCTGACCACACCGCCACCAAGCACGACACACATCACGCCAGCCTTCCGAACCAAGGCGCCATCCTCGGCTCTTTCAAGAACCGCTTGCAGCAGGCCGGGCCGGAACGCTTCAATCTGGGAACAGGGGTTTCGCAACCCCGTCACCTCCAGCACCACCGCGGCCCCCAGCTTGAGCCGGGTGCCGGTGGCCAGCGCAAGCAGGTCGATGCCGCAGGTGGTGACGTTCTCACCCATGTCACCGGGGCCCACATCCAGGCCGATACGCCCCACCTCGAGCAACAGCTCTTGCTGCAGCAGATGAACCTGGCGAAGGTTCGGCTGCGTGGGGTCCCTGGCCACCCGCGAGCGGTGTTGCACGGTGGCGCCGAAATGCGCATCCCCCCGCACGCCAAGGCCTTCCACCACCTCAACAAAGGCGGCAGACGACTTCGAGAATGCATGCCCGGCACCGAGGTGCACGGCAACGACGCGACCCGGTTTGGACTCAAGACCGGGGCTTGTCATCTGAGTCATTCGCTGTGACGGTCACGACACCTACTTGGGACGATGGATGGCGCAGAGTTTGTTGCCGTCCGGATCGCGCACATAGGCCAGGTACATATCCCCCATCGCGCCCGCACGCAGCCCCGGCGGGTCCTGGATCGAGGTGCCGCCATGCGCGACAGCGGTGTCGTGGAACTGCTTGACCTGTTCGGGCGAGTCGCACTTGAAGCCGATGGTGCCGCCATTGGCACAGGTCGCAGGTTCGCCATCGATGGGTTCGCTGACGCAGAAGGTGCTGCCATCGTGACGGTAGAAGAGCCGCGTGTGGCCTGTGCTCGCCTGGTTGCGGTGCGGCTCGCCGGCCCCGAGCGTGCCCAGCACCGCGTCGTAAAAGCGCTTGGATCGCTCGATGTCGTTGCTGCCGACCATGATGTGGTTGAACATGAAATGTCTCCATTGCTGCGGCGCAGTGCCGCCATTGACTGTGAGTGGACAGGGTCGATGTTAGAAGGTTTGCCCGCTGTGGCTTTCCCGGAAGCCACAGGGTCCGAAAAGGAGGCGGCCATGGACTTGTCCCATCATGCCCGTGCCCGAAGCCCTCTACAATCGCGCCCTTTTGCCCCGCAAAGCGCGACATGAACATCACCGTCAACGAAGAACTCAAGGCCTACATCGAACCCCTCACCGCAGACGAACATGAGGCGCTGGAGCGCAGCCTGCTGGCCGAGGGTTGCCGCGATGCGCTGGTGCTTTGGGGCGATGTGCTGGTGGACGGGCACAACCGCTATGGCATTTGCCAGAAACACGGATTGCCCTTCAACACGGTGCAGAACCCAAGACTGAAGACGCTGGAAGACGTGCACCTGTGGATGATCGACCAGCACCTGGGACGGCGCAGCGTTTCCGATTACCAGCGCGGTGTGCTGGCCCTGCGCAAACGCGAGATCGTGGCCGAGCGGCGGGCGCGGGCGCAAGCGCTGGCCAATGAAGCACGGCCGGGGGATGACGCGGCTCAGGCCGACGAAGACGACGCATCTCTGGAAGCCGCAGCCAAGGCGGCGGTGCTGGAGCCCAAGCCACTGCAGAGCCGGGAAGACATTGCGCGTGCTGCGCGCCTGAGCAGCAGCCAGGTGGGCATGATCGAGAAGATCCAGAAGCAGGCGGCGCCGGAAGTGGTGGCGGCCTTGAAGGCGGGCGAGCTCTCGCTGAATGCGGCGGCGGTGGTGGCCAGTTTGCCGATGGCGGAACAGCAGGCGGCTGCGCAATCGGGCAAGGACGGCCTGAAGCAGGTGGCCAAACAGGTGCGCGAGTCGCGCCGCAAGCCCAGGGCGGCAGAGGCCCCAGACGGCGAGGCGAGTGAAGGCGCTGCTTCCGCGCTGGCTGGTGAAGCTGGTTCAGGCCCGGTCAGCGATGAGGTGCAGGCGCTGCGCGCGCGCGTGGTGCAACTGGAAGCAGAGAACGCCGAACTGCGTCAGCAGGTTCAGGCCTTGAGCGCGCAACTGGTCTGATCGCGTCTGATCAGGCGAGGATCTGCTGCATGACGGTGGCGTCGCTCCCGTAACAGGCAGAGGCCTTGAGGCCGGGCACTGCCTCAAAGCCCAGTTTTTTCCAGAACGCGCTGGAGCCCTGCACGGCCACCAGGCGGATGTGCCGGTACCCCAGCTTGCCCGCCGTTTCCAGCAACTGCTTGACCAGCTGGGTGCCAGCGCCCACACCCGTCAGCTTCCTGGAGACCGCAATGTCGTGAAGGAACAGACCCTGGCCCTGGCTTTCGGCCGGCAGTGGCTGGTGCAGCTTGGGAGGGTGGATGCTGTCCCAGGCATGGGCCAGCAGGTAGGCGAGCACCTCGTCACCCTTGCGCATGGCAAAACAGCAGGCAGGTGAATGCAGCCATTTGCTGCGAAGAATCTCGGTGCTCTCGGGTTCGACGTCCAGGTACACCTCGGATTGAACCCGCTGAATCCCGCTCCACATGGTCTCTTCGATCGGTTCAATGGTCAGGCTGGTCACGCGGGCTTCCACAGGTAGAGGCGAAAAGCCGCGATTATCCCATCGGGTCGCGGGCTTTCCCTGCCCATCGCACCGTGCGGAGCGGGTCTGCGAGCCCACCAGGCCAGCCGCCACCGCACCCGCTTCTTCAGACTTCAGCGATTGGGCTGAGGCGTGACGCGCAGGTAGGGCCTCACCACGGTATGGCCTTTGGGAAAGCGCTCTGCGATTTCGGCCGGGTCTTGCAGGCTCGGCACGATGACCACGTCGTCGCCGTCTTTCCAGTTGGCCGGTGTGGCCACCTTGTGGCTGTCGGTAAGCTGCAGCGAATCGATCACACGCAGGATTTCATCGAAGTTCCGGCCGGTGCTGGCCGGGTAGGTGAACGTGGTGCGGATCACCTTCTTCGGGTCGATGATGAACACGCTGCGCACCGTGGCGGTGGTCGACGCATTGGGGTGGATCATGTCGTAGAGCGTGGCCACGGTCCGGTCTGCGTCGGCCAGGATGGGAAAGTTGACCGTGGTGTTCTGGGTGTCATTGATGTCGCGCACCCATTCGCCATGGGATTCGAGCGGGTCGACACTGACAGCGATGGGCTTCACGTTGCGCTTGGCGAACTCGGTGGCCAGGGCGGCCGTCTTGCCCAGTTCGGTGGTGCACACGGGTGTGAAATCGGCGGGGTGCGAGAACAGCACCACCCAGTGGTCACCCGCCCACTCGTGGAAACGGATGGGGCCTGCGGTGGAGTCCTGTGTGAAGTCGGGGGCGGTGTCGCCGAGTCGAAGAGTGGTCATGTGTGCGCTCCTTGCAAAAGCCCCATTGTGTTGAGCCCTCCTTCAAATCCCAACGACTGTTAAGTAGTTTGCATATGGGACTGCGACATAAGGCCAGCCGCCTTGGTGCCCGCCTGTTCCAGGCAGACAAGGAAACAAACAAGCAAACCACAGGGCGTAACAAAAGACTGGCACGAACAAGTGCGGATCGGCGCACACTTCACAAGCGGGTCGCCTTCTAAGGTGAACCGCCATTTGTCCTCCTGGGCAGATGAGACCAGACAAGGAGGTCTACATGCCACACCGACATCCACCGCCCGACCAGGCCCTGTCCGACCATCCCCTTGAATACTCTGACCCGGAACTGCGAGCGTACGCCGAGGAGCAGGCGGAAGACATACTGGATTCCGTGGTGCACTACATGCCCCTGTTACTGCCCGTCATGGGTGCGATCCTGATCTTCATGCTGGCCTTCATTGCGGTGTTCATGGCCTGAGCCATCGTTGCGTCGATCGCTTCTGTCTTCCCCTGAGCGGTGCTTCAGCCCAGGTGCTGCATGCCCACGAAAAGGGTCGAAGCCTCCAATGAGACGTCGCTGAGTGGAAGGCCGCCGGCGCCTGGCACAGGCACCAGCGGCTCTCGCCCCCGGCCGCTAGAAAATCAGACGGCCGACAGCGCCTGATCCAGATCGGCCAGCAGATCGTCGATGTGTTCGATCCCGATGGACAGGCGGACCATGTCGGCGCTCACACCGGCTTTTTTCATCTCGTCGGAGTTGAGCTGGCGGTGTGTGGTGGTGGCCGGGTGGCAGGCCAGCGATTTGGCGTCGCCGATGTTCACCAAGCGTGTGAACAGTTGCAGCGCATCCTGGAAGCGTGCACCGGCCGCGATCGCATCGCCGGATTCGGCGCCCCCAGGGGGCTGACCTTGCTCGGGGCGGCCCGTCGCTGCGGTCTTCAACCCGAAGCTGATGATGCCGGAAGCCTTGCCGCCCATATATTTCTGCACCAGCGCGTGGTCTTTGTGGTCAGTCAAACCGGCGTAGTTGACCCAGCCTACCTTGGGATGGTTCTGCAGATGGGTGGCAAGCTTGACGGCGTTCTCGCAGATGCGGTCCATGCGCAGCGCCAGGGTTTCGATGCCTTGCAGGATCTGGAACGCATTCATGGGCGACAGCGCTGCGCCCATGTTGCGAAGCGGCACGACGCGGGCACGCCCGATGTAGGCGGCCGCACCCAGCGCTTCGGTGTAGACCACACCGTGGTAGCTCACGTCGGGTTCGTTCAGGCGCTTGAACCGCGCCTTGTGCTGGGCCCATGGGAATTTGCCGCTGTCGACGATGGCGCCGCCGATGGTGGTGCCGTGACCACCCAGGTATTTGGTCAGCGAATGCACAACGATGTCGGCACCGTGCTCGAACGGGCGGCACAGGTAGGGGCTGGTGACGGTGTTGTCCACGATCAGCGGCACGCCAGCGGCGTGCGCCACGGCAGCGAGTGCGCCGATGTCGGTCACGTTTCCAAGCGGGTTGCCGATGGACTCGCAGTAAATCGCTTTGGTGCGCTCATCGATCAACGCGGCGAAGGCAGCCGGATCGCGCGGATCGGCAAAGCGCACCGTGATGCCCTGCTGCGGAAAGGTGTGGGCGAACAGGTTGTAGGTGCCGCCGTAGAGCGTGGAGGCAGAGACGATGTTGTCGCCTGCTTCGGCAATGGTCTGGATCGCCGCCGTGATGGCCGCCATGCCCGAGGCCATGGCAAGCGCTCCGACACCCCCTTCGAGTGCGGCCAGCCGCGCTTCGAGCACGCCGTTGGTGGGGTTCATGATGCGGCTGTAGATGTTGCCCGCGACCTTGAGGTCGAACAGGTCGGCGCCGTGTTGCGTGTCGTCGAAGGCGTAGGCCACGGTCTGGTAGATCGGCACCGCCACCGCCTTGGTGGTGGGGTCGGGCGTGTAGCCGGCGTGGACGGATCGGGTTTCAAACTTCCATGAATCGGACATTGGTTCTCCTTGAGTTTTGAAGATGTTTGCTCTGTGCGCTGCAGCCCGCCAGCACCGTGCCTGGATCGCGGTCTGGAGGGCCTGCCTGGCCTCGGGTGACAGTCGGCGAGGGAATGGCTTGTCGCTCTGCGGTTGGGCACTGGGTAGTCTAGTGTGCTGTCCCGCCATGGGCTTGCAGGGATCCCGCGCATGAACGCACCCGAGCCTGACAGTAGTGCGGATTTCCTGCCTGATGCAGCACCGATGCGTGCCACGCCACTGTCACTTGAGCGGCGGCAACGCGCGCGCACCACAGGCACACTCCGGGCGCATGACCACACCCGAACGCTTGCAACTCTACGGCGCCGAGATCAGCTACTTCACCGCCAAGGTGCGCGGCTACCTCCAGTGGAAAGGCCTGCCGTTTGACGAAGTCCCTGCGGATGCGCGCGTGTACCGGGAAGTCATCCTGCCGCGCGTGGGTTTTCCGGTGATTCCCGTGGTGACCCTGCCCGACGGCCAGACGCTGCAGGACAGCACCGACATCATCGATGCGCTGGAGAGCTTGCACCCAGAGCCGTCCCTCTCTCCGCCCAGCCCGCTGCAGCGCTGGCTGGCACGCATGCTGGAGCTTTATGGTGACGAATGGCTGCTGATTCCGGCGATGCACTACCGCTGGCACCACAACCGCGACTGGGCTGTCCAGGCCTTTGGAGCGCTGAGCGCCCCGGAACTGCCTCCGCAGGCACAGCGTGAGCTGGGCGAGCGCAAGGCCGCCCCGTTTGCCCGCGCGGCCGAACTGCTGGGTGCGGTGCCCGCGATGCACGCCGCCATCGAGGCCAGCTACGAAGCCTTGTTGCTGGAGCTCGATGCCCATTTCACCTCCTGGCCCTGGATGCTCGGCAAACGGCCTTCGGTGGCGGACTTCGGCCTGTTCGGGCCGCTCTATGCACACCAGTACCGCGACCCGACCAGCGGCGCCATCATGCGTGCCCTCGCGCCCCGTCTGGTGGCCTGGGTGGAGCGCTTGCGCGATGGGCGCGCGAGCGGTCAAGACGAAGGGACCGCAGACGAACAGGTGCCCGACACCTTGCTGCCGGTGCTGCGCCGCCAGATGCGCGAACAGATGCCTGAGCTGGCCGACACCGCAGAGCGGTTCACCGCGTGGCTGCAGGCACACCCGGGTGAGCCGGTACCGCGCACGTTGGGTCTGCACGACTTCACGATCGATGGCTGCACCGCACCGCGCATCGTGCGCCCTTATGCGCTGTGGATGCTGCAGCGCGCACGTGAGGCCTATCTGATCCTCGACGGCAACGACCGGCTGCGTGCCGACGCCTTGCTCGACGCCACGGGCGGCGCGCTGTTTCGGGATTTTCC
This sequence comes from Betaproteobacteria bacterium HGW-Betaproteobacteria-16, assembly GCA_002840835.1. Classification (GTDB taxonomy): domain Bacteria; phylum Pseudomonadota; class Gammaproteobacteria; order Burkholderiales; family Burkholderiaceae_C; genus Hydrogenophaga. The sequence goes on from PHCQ01000041.1 coordinate 41,392, forward strand.
GGACCCGGTGCCGCTGCGTCGCGACGGCATGAGCGTGGCGCCCGCCTCCGGGTGAAACGCTGCGTCAGCCCGTGAAGAACCGCAGCGGTACCAGCACGATCTGCGGGAACAGCACCAGCAGGAGCAGCACCGCCAACTGCGCCAGCAGGTAAGGCAACACCGCACGGATCACCGGCTCCAGGCGCTCGCGCGCCACACCCGAGACCACGTTGAGCACCGTGCCCACCGGCGGTGTGATCAGCCCGATGGCGTTGTTCATGATGAACAGCACGCCAAAATACACCGGGTCAATACCGGCCATGCGCACCACCGGCATGAGCACCGGCACCATGATCAGAATGGTCGGCGCGAAGTCAAGCGCCGTCCCCACCACGATGATGAGCCCCATGATCACCAGCAGCAGCAGGGTGGGCGAATCCACCAGCGGTGCCAGCAGGTCTGCCACCACCATGGGGATATTCGCGGCGGCGATCAGCCAGGCTGTGACCTGAGCTGCGGCCACCAGGAACATCACCACGGCGGACGTCTTGCCGGCCGACAGCAACAGGCCGTACAGCTGAGACACCTTGAGTTCGCGGTACACCACGAAGCCCACGAACACCGCATAGACCACGGCCACCACCGCCGCCTCGGTGGGCGTGAAGTAGCCACCTTTCAAGCCGCCCACGATCAGCACCGGCAGCAGGAGCGCCCACACACCCGCCCAGGTGGCCGACCAGCGTGCCTTCATGCTCGCCTTCTCGCCACGCGGCATGTTGTCGCGCCGCGCCTGGAAGGTCCATGTCAGCACCAGTGCGGCGGCCATCAGAAGACCCGGCACGATCCCGGCGATGAACAGGCTGGTGATCGAAATGTTGCCGACCACACCGATCATCACGAAACCGATCGAGGGTGGAATGATGGGCGCGATGATGCCGCCGGATGCGATGAGCCCGCTGGCGCGCGGGATGTCGTAGCCCGCCTTGCGCATCATGGGGATGAGCAGGGCCGCGACCGCAGCCGTGTCGGCGATGGCAGAGCCGGAAAGCGAGGCCATGATCACGCAGGCGAAGATGGCCACGTATCCCAGCCCACCCTTGAAGTGGCCCACCCAGGCGCCAGCCACGTCGACGATGCGGCGCGAGATGCCGCCCGCGTTCATGAGTTCACCGGCCAGCACGAAGAAGGGAATGGCCATCAGCGGAAAGCTGTCTGCGCCGGACAGCATGTTCTGCGCGAGGATCTGCGCATCGAACAGGTCCATGAAGGCCATCATGGCCATGCTGGAGACCAAAAGGGCAAAGGCAATGGGCATGCCCAGCGCCATGGCGGCGAGCAGCGCGCCCACAAAGACCAGGACGATCATGGCTGCTGCGCTTTCTTGTTGTTCATGTGTGGTCGCTGACCAGGGGCTGGTCCGGTTCGGTGCCACGCATCAGCCGCACCATGTTGACGAAAGCCATCACCCCGATGGAGACCGCGCACACATAGGCCACCGAATACACGATGCCCAGCGACATGCCGGTGACCAGGCCGATGTTGGCCACGTTGATGTCGTGCTGACGGATCAGGCCCCACAGCAGCACAGCGCAGCACACCATCACCATCGCCTGCCCCAGCGTGAGCGCGATCCGCCGCGCCCTGGGCGGCAGGCGCGTGACCACCATGTCCATGCCCAGGTGACCGCCTTCGCGCATGGCCACGATGGCGCCGAGGAAAGTGAGCCAGATGAACATGAAGCGCGAAAGCTCTTCGGATGTGTTGATGCCCGAGTCGAACGCGTGGCGCAGCACCACGTTGCCGAACACCATGATGCACATGGCGGCCAGGCAGAGGACCATGATGGCTTCGAGGGCTTTGAAGTACCAGTGGGTTAGGGTTTTCATGGTTTCGGGGTGTGGTTTTCGTTGGCGTGATGTTGCTTCTTTCGTGGCGTGCCGGGATGTGCGCCCGGCAGCGCACCTACTTTCTTTGTGTCGACAAAGAAAGTAGGCAAAGAAAACGACCCCTGCTGCGCGAGACCCTTCGCTGCGCTGCGGGCACCCTGCGGTGCTCGGCTCGCGCAGAAGGGGCTTTCTCGGTGAAGCATCGTATGGCGCACGAGGGGAAGTCCGATCCCGCTTTGCCGTGTGGCCGGGCTGAGCAGCGCAGCGGCGTGGGGATCAGAAATTCGCATGTCCGAAGGCCGCGCAGCGGACAAGTTTGCGAATTTCCCCCAC
>PHCQ01000125.1 GCA_002840835.1 Betaproteobacteria bacterium HGW-Betaproteobacteria-16
CACCCTTGGGCTGGTGGTTCATGTCCACCAGGCGCAGGCGCGGCAGCGCCCCGCCGCCAATGCGACCCGGCATTTCCAGTCGCAGGTAGCGCCCCTGGTCCGCCGCGTGCCAGCTCTCCAGCGAGGGCGTGGCCGAGCCCAGCAGCACCTGGCAACGCGGGTTGCCGACGTCTCCCCCTCTTGCCCCCTCTCCCTCTGGGAGAGTGCGGGGGTGAGGGCCCGCTTGAAGTAGTGCCCCGCCAGCCGCCAACGCCTCGCTCTCCACCTTCGCCCGGTACACCGCCAGATCACGCGCCGAATAGCGCGCCCCTTCCTGGCTCTTGTAGCTCGGGTCGTGCTCCTCGTCCACCACGATCAGGCGCAGCCCCGGCAGGCTGGCAAACACCGCCATGCGCGTGCCCAGCACGATGCGCGCGCTGCCGGTGTGGGCCGCCAGCCAGCTGGTCAGGCGCTGCGCTGGCGTCATGCCGCTGTGCAGGCAGACCACCGAGCCGATGCCGAACGCGGGCTCGAAGCGCTCCCGAAAGCGCGCCTCCAGCTGCGGCGTGAGGTTGATCTCGGGCACCATCACCAGCACCTGGGTGGGTGCCTCGTTTTCGGGCGCAGCGGTTTCCAGCACCGCCTGCGTGGCGCGCAGATACACCTCGGTCTTGCCGCTGCCGGTGGCGCCGTACAGCAGCACCGGCGCGGTAGCCGCGGCCAGCGCCTGCAGCGCTCCGGCCTGCTCGGCGCTCAGGTCGTGGCCCTGCAGCGCCTCGGGCGCCGTGGGCGGCGGCACCCCGGCCGCCGCCTTGGCGCGGCGCTTGAGCCGGCGCGCCAGCTGGGTGCTGTCGAGCTCACGCAACTGGGGCGGTAGCGCGGCCAGCGCCACCTCGCCCAGACTGCGCTGGTAATACTGGGCGCTGAATTTCACCAGCTGGCGCCAGCACCCGTTCAGTGCCGGCAGGCCCTCCAGCACGCCCGCGACCGCCTTGGTCCGGGCTTCGGTGAGCCCTTCGGGCGGGGCATCCGGGCAGTCCCAGACCACGCCCAGCACCTCGCGGGAACCCAGCGGCACGCGCACCAGCGCACCCGGTGCGAGCGACAACTCACTTCGGTAGGTGAGCGTCGCACCCACGCCGCTGTGGGCCGGGGTGGCAACGACGATGCTGGGCCAAAAAGCCATGGTTAGCGGGATTTCCTCGGTTCAACTGTCGGAAAGCGATGTAAGTCTTTGATTTGTCATGGCTTCCGGGGCTATCCAGACTTTCTGTGGATAACTTTGTTGATAGGTACGTTTTGCGGGCCGGGAAGCCTTGTAAATCAAGGGCTTGCTTAGACTGCCCGGAAAAAAAGCAGAAATCAAAAGTCAATCAAATCAACAACTTGCGAGAGTTGGCTGGCGCCGAACCGATTCACCAGCGCTGAAAAATTGTTGCGGCGCCGCAGCACAAGATTTGTGCATAAGTGAGATGTGTCAAGCAGTTTTTTTCCCGGCTTTTGTGCTAAGGGCTTGTCGCAGGCCGGTTTTTGGACCCGCCTGTGACGGTCCGGGACCGCCCGGCCGGTCTGGCCAGGGCCGTGTTCAGCCTTGCGTGCGCAGGCGTTTCGAGTGCGTGTGCACCGCGTCCACCAGCACCTTCACGTTCTCTGGCGGGGTGTACTGGCTGATGCCGTGGCCCAGGTTGAAGATGTGCGTGGGGCCGGTGCCGGCGCCCTGGTGGGGCTTTCCAAAACTTTCCAGCACCGCCGCCACTTCGCGCTCGATCGCCTCCGGCGGCGCGAACAGCACGTTCGGGTCGATGTTGCCCTGCAGGGCTTTGCTGTCACCCACCGCCGCGCGCGCCTTGGCGAGGTTCACTGTCCAGTCCAGTCCCAGGGCTTCGCAGTCCAGGTCCTTCATGTCGTCCAGCCACAGGCCGCCGCCCTTGGTGAACACGATGCGCGGAATGGTCACGCCGTCGTGCTCGCGCTTGAGCTGCGCCAGCACGCGCTTCGTATAGGCCAGCGAAAAGTCCTGGAACTTGCCGTCGGCCAGCACGCCGCCCCAGCTGTCAAAGATCATCACCGCCTGCGCACCCGCTTCGATCTGCGCGTTCAGATACGTCGCCACCGAGTCGGCGTTGATCGCCAGGATGCGGTGCATCAGGTCCGGGCGGCTGTACATCAGGCTCTTGACCGCGCGGTAGTCGTCCGATCCGCCGCCCTCCACCATGTAGCAGGCCAGCGTCCAGGGGCTGCCCGAAAAACCGATCAGCGGCACCCGGCCGTTCAGCGCCTTGCGGATGCTGGTCACGGCGTCAAACACGTAGCGCAGCTTGGCCATGTCGGGCACGGCCAGCGTGGCCACATCGGCCTCGGTGCGCACCGTCTTCGCAAACTTCGGGCCCTCACCCTGCGCGAACGACAGGCCCAGGCCCATCGCGTCCGGCACGGTCAGGATGTCCGAGAACAGAATGGCCGCGTCCAGCGCATAGCGCTCCAGAGGCTGCAGCGTCACCTCGGTCGCGTAGTCCACATTCGTCGCCAGCCCCATGAACGAACCCGCCCGGGCGCGCGTGGCGCAGTACTCCGGCAGGTAGCGGCCGGCCTGGCGCATCAGCCACACCGGCGTGTGGTCGGTCGATTGGCGCAGGCAGGCGCGCAGGAAGGTGTCGTTCTGCAGGGGGGCAAAGCTCATGGGGGTGTCCGGTGCGGTGTCGTCAAAGGGAAGCCGCGATTATCCCGCCTGGGCTTTGTCCGCACTTTGAGCCAGCGCAGGCGGGCGGGTCAGCCGGTATCGGCCATTGCCCGGATCGGTGGTTGAAACTTACACTGCCTGTTCAGAAGAAGAAAAAAACCGCCCGTTTCGAGGCTGATGCCTGCTGTTCGCCAATCAGCTCGCCAGCCCTCGCAAGCCGAATCCGCGGAGGTCGCAAGCGATGAACACCCCTCCTGTTTCCGATACCTGGGCACGCGGCAACCCGTATGAACAGTACATCGGCCGCTGGAGCCGCAGGATGGCCCCGCTCTTCCTGGCCTGGCTGGACCCGCCCGCCGACCAGCGGTGGCTGGATGTCGGCTGCGGCACGGGCGCGCTGTCCGCCGCCATCCTGGATCACTGCCGCCCCAGCAGTCTGGTGGGCGTCGAACCTTCGGAGGGATTCCTCCAGCTGGCGGCCCGGAACCTTGCCGGCCAAGCCCGCTTCCTGGCTGGCGATGCGGCAGCGCTCCCGTTGGACGCCGCCGCATGTGACGTCGTCGTCTCGGGGCTGGTGCTGAACTTTGTTCCCGCGTTGCCGGCCGCCCTCGCGGAGATGCAACGGGTCGCTGCCAGCGGCGGCACCATCGCTGCCTATGTCTGGGACTACGCCGATGGCATGGAGATCATCAGGGTCTTCTGGGACGTTGCGGTGTCTCTGGATCCAGCGGCAGCTCCCCTCCACGAAGGTTCGCGCTTCCAGCTGTGCGAGCCATCCGCCCTGAAAGCGGCCTTCGAGTTCGCCGGACTCACCGAGGTGGAAACGGCCCCTCTCCAAGTGACAGCCGAGTTCGCCGACTTCGATGATTACTGGCGTCCCTTTCTCGGCGGACAGGGGCCCGCGCCAGCCTATGCGATGTCACTGCCCGAAGCACAACGCGCCAGTCTGAGAGACCAGCTGAAGTCGGCATTGCCGCAGGCAGCGGACGGTGCCATCTCGCTCAGGGCGCGGGCCTGGGCCGTTCGCGGCACGCGCGCAGCGGTGCCAAAATGAGCCCCGGCGGCCCGTAGATGCGATCCGATCCACCGCAAACGACAACCCACGATGATCCACGTTTCTGAAGCTCCGCCGGATTCTCTGCTCGGCCACTACGTCGCCTCGGGCGCGTATGCGGACTGCTACGTGACGGAGTTTCCGGCCACGGTCAGCCACGCCCAGTTCGTCGAGGCCTTCTACACCTCGGCACTGTTCAAGCTCGAACGCCTGTTGCTGGGACTGTTTCTGTCGCGCCCATCCACCGACGCAGAGGCCAGGCAACTGGCCGAGGGGCAACGCTCGTCGTTCGCTGCCTGGACCGTCGAGTCACGCGCCGAAAACCAGCTCGTCCTCGCCACCGGCCGCACGAGGTCATGGCTCATGGTCGTGGCAGGCTCCAGCGAGCTTCCCGCCTCGACCCAGCTGTTCTTTGGCTCCGTGGTGGTGCCGCCGCGTTCGGCGTCTGGCGCCCGCCGTGGAATGGGGCTGGTGTTCACGGCCTTGCTCGGTTTCCACAAGTTGTATTCGCGCGCCCTGTTGCGCTCGGTCAGGGCGCGTCTGTCCAGCCAGATCCAAGCGGCCGCCCATTCGCGCCGCAGCGACGCGTAGTTCTTCGTCGCCGTTCAGCTCAAATGGTGATCCGCGGCCTCTTTCTTCGGTTGAACTGTGGGAAAGCGGTGTAAGTCTTTGATTTGCTTTGGCTTTTGCCGCTGTCCAGAATTTCTGTGGATAACTTTGTTGATAGTGTCTGGGCACAGGCCGGGAGGCCTTTTAAATCAAGGGCTTGCTTGAATTGCACGGGAAAAAAGCAGGCTCCAGAAGCCAATGAAATCAACGGTCTTCGAGGATGTACGCCCGATGCTCCGCCCTTGGAGCGTGGTTTTTTCTCTGGCGTTCGCTGCGGGCCCGTGGCACAAAATTTGTGCATAAGTGAGCGCTGCCAAATGCGCTTTTTGCAGGGTTTTCTCTTGCGGACGACCCCTTGCCACGGTGGGTCGCAGATTGACGCCCACCACCCGCGTTGGCAACATGTTCGCGTTTTTTGCCGAGAGCGGTTCGGCGGCGCTCCTGCCCAAGGCAGCCTCCCGAAGGTTCAGCCGGGTCGAGGCCTGAGCACCGCGGGCATTGCGCCGGCGCCCACTTTCGGGACCCCGATGGAAACCAGCGCTCAGCGGCGGATTGAATTTGATGGCCATGGCACCTCACAACGCGTCGCAACGGACGCCGGGAACCCATGAGCGGACGAACGGGGTGAGGCAACCCACTCGACACAGGCAGACATGAACGTGAAGCTCGACGACCTCGTGCTGGCGTACGAATGGGTCTCCGCCGACGCAGGTGGCGACAACGAGGCCTGCGTCTGCCCCGCGTCCGGGGCAATCCATTATTTTGAGGCCGGTGTTCCCGTGGATCCGGACAGTCCTGTCCTGGCTGCGCTGGAGGAAACTTGCGTCGCCGTTCCGGGCAAGTGGACCCTGGACCTAGGGAAACACCTGGCCCTGCGTTTTGTTCGGATGCAGCTGCCTCAGGCCGAGCAGGACGTCCGCGAGTGCTTCCGCCACCGGGGCGCTTACTCAAGGTTCAAACGGTTGCTGGAACGGGAGGGAAAGCTTCGGGCCTGGTACGCGTTCGAGGAAGCGGCCGTGAACGAGGCGCTGTTGGCGTGGGCCGAGACCCACGGCATCCCCGTTGAAGCGGATGGTGGCCCAGCGGCATGAAGAAGGCGCTGCCGCCGAGGCTTCGCCGGGGCTCAGCTCTTGTACTTGATGCTGCAGCCGTAGGCCTGGCTGGTGGTGGTGCTCAGGGGTTTGCCCGCCAGCAGTTCGCCCAGGCCCTGGCGCACGTGGTTGGTGGCTTTTTGAATGTCGGCCACGCGCGCGGTCGGGATGCTGTCGATGGCACCGGCGTAGGCCAGCAGGCCCTAGGCGCTGACGATGAACATGTGGGGCGTGACGCGCGCGCCGTAGGCCTTCCCGACCTGGCCGTCTTCGTCCATCAGCGTGGCGCTGGGGCTGGCGCCTTTGTCCTGCATCCAGCGCGCGAGCTGGGGCGGGCTGAGGTAGTCGGCGCTGGCGTCTTCGGTGGAGTTGATGGCCAGCCAGACCACACCCTGGTTGGTGAAGTCCTTCTGCAGCGCCTGCATGTTGCCCTGGTAGTGCTTGCGCACGAAGGGGCAGCCGGGGTTGTTCCACTCCAGCACCACCAGCTTGCCCTTGAATTGCGAGAGCTTGACGGGCTTGCCCGCGGTGTCGCTCAGCGTGAAGTCGGGCGCGGGCTGGCCGACGCTGGCGGCGGCATGGGCCGAGCGCATGGCCAGCAGGTGGGGCAGAACCAGGGCACCGGTGCCCAGGGTGACGAGTTGGCGGCGTTGCAGCATGGTCATGGCTCCGTGGGATGACAGACAACCTGAGA
>PHCQ01000042.1 GCA_002840835.1 Betaproteobacteria bacterium HGW-Betaproteobacteria-16
TCGGGATTGACCGCACCCTGCACCACGTTTTCGCCAAGGCCGTAGCTGGCGGTGATGAACACCACGTCGCGAAACCCCGATTCGGTATCCAGGGTAAACAGCACGCCCGAGGAACCGACATCCGAGCGCACCATCAACTGCACGCCAGCGGAGAGGAACACATCCTCGTGCTTGAAGCCGTGGTGCACCCGGTAGGCGATCGCGCGGTCGTTGTACAGGCTGGCGAACACTTCCCGCAGGGCCGCCACTTCGGTGGGGTCGCCTTCGGCCGTGGCCGTGCCGTGGGCATTCACATAGCCGATCTCTTCGGGTGAGAGCGACGCATCGGCCAGCGCCAGACGCAGTGCGCGGGCCTGACCGCCCACGTCGGGACGCACCAGGTGGGAGTGGTCGCAGCTGGTGCCAAAACCCGCCAGCTCACCGTGAATGGTCGCCCCCCTGGCCTGCGCATGGTCCCAGTCCTCCAGCACCAGTGCCGCCGCGCCTTCGCCCAGCACCAGACCGCGCCGCTCACTGGAAAACGGCCGGCAGGCCATGGATGAGCTGTGTTCATTGCCAGGTGCCAGCACCCGCATGGCTTCCCAGGCGCGCATCACACCATAGCTCTGCGGCACGTCGGAGCCGCCGCAGAGCATCACCGTGGCCTCGCCACTGCGCACCCGTCGAAAGGCCTCGCCAATGGAAATGGCCGACGACGCGCAGGCCACGCTGTGGCTCACGCTCATTCCGCCCAGCCCGAACTGGATCGAGAGGTGCGCATTGGCCGCGTTGTTCATGCCCAACAACACCGACAGCGGCGCAACGCGATCCCGGCCTTCCTGCCAGAGATCGCGGTAAACCTTCTCGGAATAATACGACCCACCCAGTGACGTGCCCCAGTCCACGCCCCAGTCGCTGCGGTCCTGACCGTTGGCGCTGCGCGACAGGCCGGCGTCGTCCCAGGCCGAAAAAGCCGCACTCAGCGCCAGTTGGGCGAAGCGGTCCGTCAGCGCCGCCAGGGGCTTGCCAATGGCGGCGGCGGCATCAAAATGCCGGCACAGCACCAATGGCAGCGACAGCGGGCGGGGCTTGTCGTCGGTGCGGTGGTGCGTGATAGCCGACTCCTGGGCAGACAGCCGGGCAAAAAAATCGGCCAGATCGCCCCCATAGGGACTGACCAGGCCGAGACCGGTGATCGCTACCCGTCTTCGCGTCATGCCTGCGCCAGCCGGTCCATCATGTCCAGCATTTCGCCCACGGTCTGGGGCGAAGACAGGTCAGAGGGCAGGCGGATGCCCAGGTGGGTCTCGAACTCGAACATGAGCTCCAGCATCATCATGGAGTCGACCCCCAGGTCGGCCAGCGAGGACGCGGGTTCGACGCGCACAGGTTCAACCCCGAGTCGGTTTTCAAGAAAGGATCGGACCAGTTCGAGAGATGTCATAAGGCCCGGATTTTAGCCAATCTCCCTGTGCCAGACTCGGGAATATGCCCGGATGGCGCACCTATGCACTTCAGTGGTAGTGCAGCACCAGTTCGCGCAGCCTGGCCAAACGCGGCGCCACCATGGGTACCGACAACATGGTGCTGGCAACGGCCATCAGCAGCAGCGCCGTGAAGGTGTCGCTGGTGATGACGGCCTTGTCCAACAGGATGTTGGCAAAGATGATCATGATCAGCGCCTTGGTCTGCAGCAGCCAGCCCACGATGCTGGCTTCGCCCGGCGCCCACTTCAGCACCCGACCGGCCATGTGCACGCCCAGCAACTTGCCGGCGACCGATGCCACCAGCAACAGTGCAGCCGCCGCGAACACGGCATACCCGCCCAGCGCCCATTCCGTGCGCAAACCGGTGGACAGGAAGAACACCGGCATCATCACCAGCAGCACGTGGTGGCGCAGCAGGTCCATGCGATCCTGGTCGAACCATTCCGCATCCATCACGGCGCCGGCCAGGAAGGCGCCCACCATGAAGTGCAGGCCGGCCCAGTCGGCACCAAAGCCACACACGGCCAACCAGATCAGCGACACGTACCAGCGGTCGCGCTCCTGCAACCAACGCATCAGCCGGCGAAACAGCATCGCGATCACGAAGAAGGCGACCATGAACCCCACCTGCCGGCCCACGCGCTCCCAGTCCATGAGGATGAGCGCGAGCACGCCCCAGATGGCGATGTCGTCCAGGCTGGCGTAGCGCAGGATGCGCTGGCCCAGCGGCTGGCGCAGGATCTCCAGCTTTTCCATGAACAGGATGAGGATGGGCAGCGCCGTGACCGCGCAGGCCATGCCCACGCCCAGCACGAACTGCCAGGTTTGCGCCTGCAGGCCCATCCAGCCACTCCCTGCCGACACCATCACCAGCGCGGCCACGCAGCCGCACACCAGCGGCACGCCCATTGCCAGCCCGGCGGTGATGCCGCTTTCGCGCCGGTGCCCCCAGGCTTTTTTCAGGTCGAGTTCGATGCCGGCGATCATCACGAACAGCATCACGGCCCACCAGGCAATGCCGTTGAGCGACTGGATCACCGCCGGTGTGAAGACAAAGGTGTAGGCCTCCGGGGCCACGCGGCCCAGCACGCCGGGGCCGAGCAGGATGCCGGCCATGATCTGCACCACCACCAGCGGCGCCCAGTAGTCGGTGCGGCCCAGCCGCCAGACCAGCCAGGGCAGCGAAAAAATGACCGCCATGGCGATCAGGAAGAGCTCGGTGGTGATCATGCCGCCACAGATTGGACCGCTGCGACTTCAGGGCGGCGCCCCACGTACTCGCGGAACACGCCCATCGTCACGTGGCAGTCCACGTCGACGAAGCCCGCTCGGCGCAAGGCATCCAGCACGCTCACCGGGTCCACCGCTGCTTCGATGGTGTCGCCGTAGTACGCCCACAGCTTGCCCACCTCCGCACGCTGGCGCGTGAGCGCCGCCAGTGCCGGCACCACCACGCTGATGTGGGCGCGCAGCAGTGCCCGGCCCAACCGGCTGGCGGGCCGGCTGATCTCCATGATGCAGACCTGGCCGCCCGGACGCAGCACCCGCAGGTATTCCCCAAAAGCCTGATCCAGATCGGCCACATGACGCAGGGCATAGCCCATGGAGACGAAGTCGAAGGACGCATCGGCCAGCGGAATGGATTCGGCAAACGCCTCGATGGTCTGCACATCGATCTTCTTGCGCAACTCGGCCAGCATGCCCGGCGAAGGATCGAGCGCCGTCACCCGCCCTTGTGTGCCCACCAGTTCGTGCGCCGCCACCGTGACCAGGCCGGTGCCTGCCGCCACGTCGAGCACTTGCATGCCAGGGCGCAGGCCGCAGCGGCGCAGCACGTCGCGCCGGTACCACGCACCACTGCCCATGGCAGTGAGGCGTTCGGCACTGTCGTAGCCCACGGCGGCGTCATTGAACAGGTCACGGGTGAGCGCGCGGCGCTCGTCCTCACCATCAAAATACGCCTTCAGGCGTGGATCGTCGGCCAAAGGGGCGTTGCGTGGCTTCATCTGGCCCTCAACTGGAAGAAAAGCGCCGGGCGATCAGCATCGGCAAGCGCATCAGGAAGCCCAGGAACAGGCGGGTGTGCATCCAGGTCAGCAGGACGTTGTCGCGCAGGTATTTGAAATGCGAGACACCGCCCTCCTCTGCCGAGAGGTAGCGCACCGGTGCGTCGATGTTGATGGGCCGCACCCCGGCCCAGCACAGTCGCACGACCGCCTCGGGGTCAAAGTCGAAGCGGCGCATGAACAGGTTGCTGCGCATGATTCTGGCCAGCGGCGCGATCGGGTAAACGCGAAAACCATAGAGCGAGTCGCCCACGCCCATCCAGAGCGTCTCCAGATTGGCCCAGCCGTTGGACACCTTTCGGCCGTTCACACGCAGTGCGGGTGCCTCGGCACCGAACACCGGCTTGCCCAGCACCATGGCGTCGGGCGCTGCCTGCGAGGCGGCCATGAAGGCCGGAATAAGCTCCGCCGGGTGCTGGCCGTCCGAGTCCATGGTGAGCGCATGGGTGAAACCCTGTGCCGCAGCGGCCTCGATGCCCGCCAGCACGGCCGAGCCTTTGCCCTGGTTGCGCGGCAACACCAGCACAGTCAAACCGGTATCGTTGGCGGCCATGTTTCGCAGCAGTTTTTCAGTGCCGTCTGTGCTGCCATCGACCACCACCCACACGGGCGACCATTGCGCCCGCGCCGCCAACACGGTGGCGACCACGCCCGGGCCCGGGTTGTAGCTGGGGATCAGGACGAGATGGCTGCGGGAGGTTTCGGGCATGGGGACATCTCGGAAAGCGCCTCTGCGGCTGCAACTGCGGCCACAGGCGGTTCGCTCAGTTCAGCGCGGAAGTAGGCCTCCAGCTCCAGCGTGAAGGCGCGCACATCGGTGGGAGGATCGAACCTGCGGCCCAGGCGCACGCGGCAACGCAGTGGCAGCTGGGGTGGGCGAAACAGCGGCCAGGCCTTGCCTAGGTAGGGAGTGGAGAACTCGATCAGCACCGCCTGCACTGGCACGCCGGCACGCGCCGCGATCAAGGCGGTGCCGGGCAGACAGGGGCCGACCGGGAAGTCGGACGTGCGTGTGCCTTCCGGAAAGATGATGAGCTGCGCACCGCCGCGAAGCTCTTCGCGTGCGCCCAGCACCATCTCCACAGGCGCATGGTTGCGGATGTAGCGGGCCAGCCGCGCACCCGAGCCGAACAGCACGTTGTCCATCAGGCTGGCTTTCATCACGCACACCGCATTGGGCAGGCGAGAGAGGATCAGCACGGCATCGAGCAGGGAGGGATGGTTGGCGGCCACGATGAGCGGCGCGTCACTGCGCAGTCGGTCCAGTTCGCCGAGATCAAATCGACAGGCGCAGACCCACTTCAGCAGCCCCAGGTACACACGCGCAATCAGACTGATCGCGTGGCGCCCCAGTGTCTGCCCGGCCACCTTGGGCAGCAGCGGGTACAGCACCATGGCAAAAGGCAGCCACAGCAGACACAACACCGCCAGCCCACCCAGGCCAATGCCCATGGCCAGCGTCTCGTAGGCGCGCCACAGCAGGGACGATCGGCGGGTTTCAGTCATCGGTGGGCACGCGGGTGGCCGACTGGCCGAAGATCCAGGTCACGGCCAGGCCAGCGGCCAGGTAGCTGCGATCCCGCACCAGCGGGCTGTCGGCGAAACTCGCGCCGCTGAGTGAGTCGTAGCGCAGGAAGGCGCCTACCCAGTGAGAGGGGTAGCGCCTGGACACACCCAGCAGGTACTGCATGCCGGCAAAGCCAGCGCCAGCCGCGTAGGCCGGTCGATCAGCCGTGGCAAAAGCCGTATCCACGCCGTAGTAGTAGGCATGCTGGCGCCGGTCGCCAAACAGGGGGCCCGCCTGCACGCCCACGTTCCAGCCGCGCAGGCCCGGCAGGTCGCCCGCATCAAGATTCAATTTCGGATGGAAGACCCAGCCGATGTGCTGCGGCGAACGCTCCAGTGTGTAGGCGGTGCGCAGCGGCAGCAACAGCTTGAGGGAGCGCCCCCGGTCCTCGGCTCGCCAGAGGGTCAGGTCCAGTTGCGGCCCCACTTCGAACGATGCGCGCAGGTCGGGCATGCCGGCACGGGCACGAATGTCATCGCTGGTGGCAGGGGGAGACAGCGCGGCAGAGACGGTCAGGTTCACGTGGTCGGACGCGAACAGCCGAGCCCGCAGGCCATCGCGGTCGGCCTTGAGGAATTTGCCGCGGTACACGAAGTACGGCACCGGCAGAACGAACTGTTTGGTCTCGTCGGAACCCCGGTAGGCGGGGAAGCTGAAGGCGGCCACGCCGGCACCCAGCTCCCACAAGGGTGCCGTTTTTTCCGCCATTGCCGAGGCGCAAGCGCAGGCCAGCGCCAGACCGAGGGAAAGGGTTCTGAAACTGCGCAAGGTGTTCTCCCGTGTGTGGTCCATGTTCAGGCGGTATGCCCGGCCATGGCTTCGATTTCCACCAGCAGTTCAACGCGGCAGACATCGGCCTGAAGGTACACAGCCGGTGCATCGCCGCAGCGCTGCCGCAGCACGCCGCGCACGGCATCGAAGTGCTCGACGTGCCTGACATAGACACGGTAACTCAGGTCGGCCAGATCAAACTGCCCGAGGCGGCTGGCGCGGTTGGCCTCAGCCAGCACCGCTGCGATGTTGTCCAGCGATTCATGGCTTTGCGCCTGCACATCGCCATCGTGCAGGCTGCGGTGCCCCACGATGCTGGCGGTGCCGGAGATGAACAGCAGTTCCTGCCCGGGCGGGTACACCAGTGCCGCGCGCGAAAAAGTCGGGCTGCGCGGCCCGTATTCCGGCGGGTACAGGTAGGCGCTGACCTGGCGTGGGTTCTCGATCGGAACGGCCGCAACCGTGCCAGCCAGGAACGCCACCGACAACGGCCCCTTTGCCACGCCAAGCGCACAGGCGGCCGGCACACGACCGACCACACTGCGCGCGGCCTGCTCAAAGGCCGAACCCCGACCCATGTTGAAGCGGCGGTACCGCTCCAGACCCGCATCGTCGCCGTGGATATCGGCCAGGTAGTTCCAGGCTCGCCACAGATGCGGCAAACCCTGCGCATCCAGCAGGCGGAAGATACGCGCATAGGCCGTCTTGCTCGCCACCTGCAGGGCGGTTTCATCAGCGTTGGCAGGCAACGTGTCTTCGGCCAGTTCAATCACGCCGTACAGCAGGTCACCGCTGCGACGCCAATCGATGCCTTCGAAGTGGCCTTCTGCCACTGGCTCACCGTCGGCCAGCCAGGTTTCGTGCAGGGCGGGTCCATCCACACCCAGCAGCGTTGCCCCCAGGTGCTGCAGCGGCCATCCCGCGCGCGGCTTGGGTCCCGTGCCCAGCAGGGCACCCCCCAGCACCCTTGCGGCTTCGCCGGCAAAGGGGCTGTCAGTGGTGACGAGATCCAGCGCCACTAGGCGTTGTGGAGGGCTGCGTCTTCCACCCTGCGAATGTTGAAACGCCTGCGCTTCCAGGCCAGGAAGGCGCGCTGGGGCTGGATCGCATTGGCGATGTAGTACAGCAGCTTGAACGTGCGCACCGAACGCCAGATGGGCGTCTTGCCGTAGATGTCGCCGGCCAGCACCGACAGCAGCGCTTCCTGCATGCGGAACATGTTCTTGGGGTGCATGAGCAGGTCGCGCATGATGGGATTGGTCACCCGGTAGATGAACCACGAAAACTGGGTCGGGCCATGGCGCATCTGGCGATCGAAATGCTTGAGAGCGGCAGCGGCCTTGTGCGGGGTCTTCAGGCAGGTGTCAACGGTTTCGGCCGCGACCACGCCACTGTGCATGGCCAGCATCACGCCCGAAGAAAACACCGGGTCGACAAATGCGTACGCGTCGCCTAGCAGCAGGTAGTTGCGGCCATGATTGTGCGCCGATGTGTAGGAAAAATTGCCGGTGGCCTCGACCTCGTTGACCAGGGTGGCCGACTTCATGCGGGCGGCCAGCCCGGGGCAGGAGGCGATGCTGTCCTGGAGGAACTGCGTCAGGCTGCGCTTGCCGCGAGTCTTCATGAAATAAGGCCAGGTCACCATGCCAATGCTGGTCACGCCATCGACCAGCGGAATGAACCAGAACCAGCCGTGGTCGAACCAGAATATGGTGATGTTGCCCTCGGTCGGCCCCTCTTTGCGCTCCACATTCGCAAAATGCCCATAGACCGCCGCGCTGTTGTGCTTTTCGCTGCGCTGCTTGATTCGGAACCGGTTGGCCAGGAAAGTGTCGCGGCCCGAGGCATCGATCAGGAAACGCGCATGCCAGTGGACCTCATGGCCGTCGTCCAGGGTGGATTTCACCATCACGCTGTCATCGGGCAGAAAATCCACGCCTGTGGCTTTGCAGCCCTCGATCACTGTCGCGCCTTTTTTCCCTGCGTTGCGGATCAGGATTTCGTCGAAGGCCGAGCGCTTGACCTGGTAGGCGTGCGGCATGGACTTGTCCCACGCATCGGCAAACTGAAACACCTGTGAATGTTCGTGCCATGGCGACACGAATTCAGCGCCGGGCTTGTACATGCCGATGGCCTTGACCTCGTCGGCAACGCCCATGCGCTCGAGCAACGGCAGATTGGCCGGCAGCAGCGATTCGCCAATGTGGAATCGGGGATGGTGCGCCTTTTCCAGCACGACGACGTGGTGCCCCTTTTCCGCCAGCAAAGGCGCCACGGTCGATCCTGCCGGACCACCGCCGATCACCAGCACGTCGCAGCGTCTGATTTCAGGTGTTTGTGGAGGGTGTTGCATGGGACGAGCCTCTGGCAGAGCCGGGAAGGCCAATGGATTCGGTGGGGCCGACGGGGCCTCGTTGCTCGGGCGGCAGGTGCACGGCTCTGACTCGGGCACAGCCCGGCAGAACGGCGCCTGAGAAGCCCCGCGGTGGCGAAGTATAGCGGTGGCCATGGGGCGGTCTGCACACCCCCGTGGGCGAATGTAACAATGTCCAGACCCGGTTCATGCAGCCAGCTTGAGCGGGATGGTGACGGGTCCGTCGTTGACCAGATGCACCTGCATGTCGGCACCAAAGCGACCGGTCTGCACCACCGGGTGTTGTGTTCTTGCCGACCGAACAAAGGCCTCATACAGGGCTTCGCCCAGCGCGGGGGCCGCTGCGCCCGTGAAGCCGGGCCGGTTGCCGCTTCTCGTGTCGGCCGCCAGGGTGAACTGGCTCACCACCAGCAGGCCGCCGCCCACGTCCTGAACGCTGAGGTTCATCTTGCCGGCGCCGTCACCAAAGATGCGCAACTTCAGGATCTTGGCCAGCATCTTCTCGCCCACGGCCTCGGTATCGCCGGGCTCGGCGCACAGCAGCACCAGCAGCCCGCGCCCGATGGCGCCCACCGTCTCGCCAGCAATGGCCACACGCGCCTCGCTCACGCGCTGCAGCAAGGCCATCATGCGAACGATCCTGCCAAACACGGCGCCACAATCCGGGGGCGGGTCATATCAGATCCTTTTCATCGTCAAAGTGCGCCTCCACATCGCTGGGCAGCAACTGGATGCTGGCGCGCAGGCCGGGCACGGCGCTCATGAGCGCCTGCTCCACGCTGGCGCGCACGGCAGCGGCACGGCCCAGCGACCAGGCCGCCGGCATGTGCATGTGCAGATCCACGAAGCGGCGCTGGCCCGCCTTGCGCGTGCTCACGTGGTCGAACCGGATGATGGTGGCTTCGCCCTCGGCCGAGGCGAACCCGTCCAGTGTCTGCAGGATGGTGGTCATGACCTCGGGTTCCACCGCTTCATCCATCAGACCTTGCGAAGATCGCCACATCAGATGGACACCTTCCTTCATGATGTTGGCCGCCACACCCATGGCCAACAGCGGGTCCAGCCAGAGCCAGCCGCTGAGGTGCACCAACACCAGGCCCACCACCACGCCGGCCGATGTCCAGACGTCGGTGACCAGGTGCCTGGCATCGGCCTCCAGCGCAATCGAGCGGTGCACTTTGGCCGCTCTGAACATGAACCAGGCCAGCAAGCCGTTGAGCGCTGAACTACCGACCGACAACGCCAGTCCCCAGCCAACCTGCTGAAGTGGCTGGGGATCAAGCAGACGGTTGCCGGCGACCCAAATGATCCCCAGTGCGGCCGCAATGATCAGGATGCCTTCAAAGCCCGACGAAAAGTACTCGGCCTTATGGTGACCGTAAGGGTGGTCTTCGTCGGCGGGTCGAGCCGCTATGGTCACCATCACCAGACCGAACACTGCGGCGGCCAGGTTCACCAGCGACTCCATGGCGTCGGACAGCAGACCCACCGAATCCGTGATGACCCAGGCCAGCGTCTTCATCACGATGGTGATGAGGGCCACGAGGATCGACAGTTTGAGCAGGACTTTTGGCGTCATGGGAGTCAGTGCTGGGGCGCGCGCAGATGGAGCATGACACAAGCGCTGAGCACGATTTGTCAGGCATCCCCTGCCGGGCCACCGGGCTCAGGCCAGCGTGACCTTCGCAAATTTGCGCTTGCCCACCTGCAGCACATAGGTGCCTGCTTCCAGCTTCAAGCCTTTGTCGCTGACCACGGATGAGTCGACACGCACGCCGCCGCCGTCGATCAGCCGGTTGCCCTCGCCGGTCGACGCCGCGAGCCCGGCCGCTTTCAACAAGGCGGCCACGCCCATGGGCGCGCCGCTCACCTGGGCCTCCGGAATCTGATCGGGCACGCCACCCTTGCTGCGGTTGATGAAGTCCTGCTCGGCGGCATCGGCCGCCGCCGCGCTGTGGAAGCGCGTGGTGATCTCTTTGGCAAGCATAACCTTGGCATCCTTGGGGTTGCGACCGCCCTCCACTTCCTTTTTCAAGGCTTCGATCTCGGCCATCGATTTGAACGACAGCAGCGTGTACCAGCGCCACATCAGCGTGTCGCTGATGCTCAGCACCTTGGCGAACATGGTGTTCGCCTCCTCGGTGATGCCGATGTAGTTGTTCTTGGACTTCGACATCTTCTCCACGCCATCGAGCCCTTCGAGCAGCGGCATGGTCAGGATGCACTGTGGCTCCTGCCCGTACTCTGTCTGCAGGTGACGCCCCATCAGCAGATTGAACTTCTGGTCCGTGCCACCCAGCTCCAGGTCGCTCTTGAGCGCCACCGAGTCGTAGCCCTGCATCAGCGGGTACAGAAACTCGTGCACGCTGATGGGCGTTCCCGCTTTGAAGCGGTCGTGGAAATCGTTGCGCTCCATCATCCGCGCCACCGTGTATTTGGCAGCAAGCTGGATCATGCCCATGGATCCCAACGGCAGGCTCCATTCGCTGTTGTAACGGATCTCGGTCTTCGAGGGGTCGAGTACCAGGCTGGCCTGCTTGTAGTAGGTTTCTGCGTTGGCCTTGATCTGCTCACTGGTCAAAGGCGGGCGGGTGTTGTTCCGGCCGGACGGGTCCCCAATCAGGCTGGTGAAGTCCCCGATCAGGAAAATCACCTGATGGCCCAGGTCCTGCAGTTGGCGCATCTTGTTGAGCACCACGGTGTGACCAATGTGGATGTCGGGGGCCGTCGGGTCCAGCCCGAGCTTGATACGCAGCGGCTGACCACTGGCTTCGGCACGTGACAATTTTTGTACCCAGTCCGCCTGAGGTAACAATTCTTCGCACCCACGCAGCGTCACTTCCAGCGCCCTGCGCACACCGTCTGTCAGTGCCCCCCCGTCGACACCCGTGTTGTGAATACTTTTTGAATCGTTTTGAGGGGGGTTCATACGTAAAAACTCAGATGTGAAAACGCCTTGGCTGGCTATACTCGATGATTGTGGGCCAATTTTAGTTGGGCGCGATTTTTGCATATGGCTCACCGGTTCCCTTGGCGGCTCAAACGCGCAGGGAACTTGATGGCTTGTGGACCCTCCCATGCGGGTTTTGAACCATGGTCAAGCCAACCCAAGTTTCCTGAAGGCATCCGTTTTGACAAGACCGCTACTCCAAACGCTGGCGCAAGCCGTCGAGGCCGCCACCCAAAGCATTGCCCGCCACCCCAAACGCATCATGGGTGGCATTGGTGCCATCCTTCTCGGCACTGGCGTGACCGCCTTCGGCATCGCTCCCCTGGCCCCTGACGCATCCGACCTGCCCGTGAGTCTGGTCACCGAAATGCTCGACCTGGGGACCTCGCAGCCCGAACTGAACCTGTTACCCGAAGTCGCCGGCTTCTCGCTGTTTCGCAGCGAGATCGTTCGCAGGGACGACACTTCACAAAGCCTGCTGCAGCGCCTGGGCGTGCCGGATTCTTCAGCACAGGCCTTCCTGCGCAGCGACCCGGTGGCACGGCAGCTCTTTGACGGTCGGGGCACCAAGCTGGTCTCCGCAGAAACCAGCGATCAACATGAGCTCCAGAAGCTCACCGCTCGCTGGACTTCTTCATCCAACAGCCGGGAATTCGAACGCCTGGTCGTCGAAAAAACCGAGCAGGGTTTCAGAGCCCGCCTGGAAACGGGCACGCTTCAGGCTTCTACCCGGTTGGGCAGTGGCGACATTCGCAGCTCCCTGTTTGCCGCCACCGATGCGGCCAATTTGCCAGACGCCGTGGCGATACAGCTCGCCGAGCTGTTCTCTGGCGACATCGATTTCCGCCGTGACCTGCGCCAGGGCGACCGGTTCAGCCTGGCCTACGAGGTGCTGGAGGCAGATGGCGAGGTCATGACCACGGGCCGCGTGCTCAGCGCCGAGTTCGTCAACAATGGGCGCTCGCATTCTGCGGTGTGGTTCGGTGAGTCTGACCAAAAAGGCGCGTACTACAGCTTCGACGGCCAGAGTGCACGCAAGGAATACCTTGCGTCTCCGCTGCAGTTCACGCGTGTGAGCAGTGGCTACGGCATGCGTTTCCATCCGGTGCGAGGTGGGCGCAGGCCCCATCTGGGCGTGGACTATGCGGCCCCCACCGGCACTGCGGTCAGGACCATTGGCGATGGCGTGGTGGCTTTCGCCGGCCAGCAGCGTGGCTATGGCAACGTGGTGTTCATTACCCACCGCAAGCAGCACACCACGGTGTATGCACACTTGAGCCGCCTGAATGTGCGCACAGGGCAGCGGGTATCCCAAGGCGATGCCGTCGGCGCGGTGGGTTGCACAGGCACCTGCACCGGCCCTCACCTGCACTTCGAGTTCCGTGACAAGGGTGTACACCAGGATCCGCTGGTTGCCTTGCGCAACAGCGAAAGCGTGCCCTTGAACCCTGCCCTGCGTGCCCGTTTCTCGACTGTGGCCAGCGCTCAACGCCTCAAACTCGATGCGGCCACCACCATCGTGCAGGCCAGCGCAGAGTAGGTAAGTACAACCCCGCGCCGCTTCGCGTCACCCCCTCAAGGGGGCGATACCTTGGACCGGCAGAGCCGGATCCTCGGTATCTCTGGACAAAGGCATTTCGCTCCGGAAGGCCTGGCACAGTCCGCTAGGGGCATCGAGTGCGGCTCCGGCGCAGTGAGATCTGAGACGCAAAAAGGAGCCTGTCGGCTCCTTTTTTTTATGGCTGATCGGCGACCTGGGTCAGGCCAAACTGGCGGGCATCAGACGCTGAAGCTGGAGCCGCAACCGCAGGTGGTGGAGGCATTGGGGTTCTTGATCACGAACTGTGCGCCTTCCAAGTCTTCCTTGTAGTCGATCTCTGCGCCCACCAGATACTGGTAGCTCATGGCATCGATCAGCAAGGAAACACCGTTCTTGCTCATCTGGGTGTCGTCCTCGTTCACCACTTCGTCAAAGGTGAATCCGTACTGGAAACCCGAGCAACCGCCACCCTGAACAAACACCCGCAGCTTCAGATCGGGATTGCCCTCTTCGGCCACGAGTTCGGCCACCTTGGCAGCGGCGCTGTCGGTGAAGACCAGCGGTGCTGGCATTTCGGTCTGGATGTTGTCGGCCACAGCGCTCATGAAGATACCTCTTGACGAAATCCGGACCCATGAAAGACGGGTCTCAAGATCAGGAACGGGTGCCACTCACCCGACCAATGCGCTGATAGTAAAGCAATTCGCTCGGAATTGCCTTTACCCGTTATTTGCCGCCAGTTTCAGTGTGGGTTTGTCTTCTTCGGAACCGGAGGCGTCATGCGCCATGGGTTTGAGCTGGCCGGCGATGGTGGCACCTTGGTGCATCTCCAGGGCCTTGTACGACACATCGCCTTCGATGCGAGCCTTTGGCTGTAGCTCCAGCAATTCCAGCGCGTGCACGGGGCCCTTGACCGACCCATTGATGATCACGTGATCTGCGGTGATGCGGCCGCTCACACTGGCCAACTCACTGATCACCAGGATGCTCGACTGCTCACTGCTTGCAAGAATGTCACCCACCACTTCACCGTCGACACGCAAGCCATCGTGAAAAGTGACATTGCCGTCAATGCGCGTGCCTTGCGCGATCAGGCTCTTGATGGGGGGTTGCTTTTTCTTGTTGAACATGCCGATGGGCCTCCTGACGACGGGATTTGGAATCAAAGCTTCACGGTATGCACAGCTTTGACCGCACTGCCTTGCAAGATGCGCGCGGTCACGGTTTGTACCACGACGAAAGGCGGCACGTCCACCACACCTTCCACTCGCAGATAGCGTTGAATCGAGACACGTTGCGGGGCATCCGAGTGGTCAAGGCTCCACGGTTGCCCCTCAAGCAGCCCCCCAAGCTCGATCTCGATCACGCCGTTGAAATCTGGTGCCGTCTTGGACGCCTGGATCAACAAGGCCTGCCATTTGAGCTGGCCTTCCGACAGGCGCTCAACCTGCAGGCTGCGAATGCTGAGCACTTCGCTTCCACTGGCGGGAATCAGATTCTCGAAAAAGCCCAGGTCGCTGCGCAATGCGCGGTTGTCAGCCTCCAGCTGGCGGATCATCTGCGTCAGCCTGTCCTGCGCCGCCTTCTCGGTGGTCAGCAGGCTCTCGGAAATGTCGGCCACGGATTGTGCTCTTTCCAGATCGCTGCGCAAGGTTTGCACCTCGCTGCGCAGCGCCGCCAGTTCCTTTTTGGAATTGCGATCAAGGCCAGCGATGTCCTGCCCGAACTCGAAGGCCCACAGGGCCAGCGCCGCCGAGAACCCCAGCACCACCGCACCCAGCAACCAACGCAGGGGCCAGGGGAGCGCACTGCGTATCGCCACGCGGGGGGCGCTGACCGTCAATCTTCTGCGAAGCAGCCGAAACCGCATTCATCCACCTTTCTCATGGGCCTGCACGAACGACAGGTGCCGTGGTGCTCTGAGCACATTCGGGGAGACGACCGCTGGCTCCATCGAGCAAGCTGTTTTGCAAGCCCCCAAACGCAAAAACCGCCCCAAGAAAGTTCTTGAAGGCGGTTTCTGTTGCAGCAACCAGGCGCTTTAGCGCTTGCTGAACTGCTTGCGACGGCGGGCAGAACGCAAGCCGACTTTCTTACGCTCGACCTCGCGTGCATCGCGGGTCACGTAGCCGGCTTGTGACAGACCGGGCTTCAGGCTCGCGTCGTAGTCGATCAGGGCGCGGGTGATGCCATGACGCACCGCACCGGCCTGGCCGGATTCGCCACCACCGTGCACGTTGACCTGCACATCGAAGGTTTCGGCGTGGTTGGTCAGCATCAGCGGCTGCTTGGCGATCATGATGGAGGTTTCACGGCCAAAGTAAGCCTGAATGTCCTTGCCATTGACCGTGATCTTGCCAGAGCCTTTTTTCAGAAACACACGGGCGACGCTCGATTTGCGACGGCCGGTGCCATTGTTCCATTCACCAATCATCTCAAGGCTCCTTTAGAGTTCCAGCACTTGCGGCTGTTGGGCGGTGTGGGGATGCTCTGCACCACCGTACACCTTGAGCTTCTTGATCATGGCGTAGCCCAGAGGACCCTTGGGCAGCATGCCCTTGACGGCCTTCTCGAGCGCGCGGCCGGGGTGCTTGGCCTGCATGTCGCGGAAGTTGGTGGCAGAGATACCGCCGGGGTAGCCCGAATGGCGGTAGTACACCTTGTCGAGGGCCTTGTTGCCCGTGACGCGGATTTTGGCTGCGTTGATGATGACGATGTAGTCACCGGTATCGACGTGAGGCGTATAAATGGCCTTGTGTTTGCCGCGCAAACGGAGAGCAACTTCACTGGCTACTCGTCCGAGGACCTTGTCGGTCGCGTCAATCACAAACCACTCGTGCGTCACGTCAGCTGCTTTGGCGCTGAACGTTTTGGTCATGAGTTTCTCTTGAAGAGGTGGTTTGGCGGCTCTTTTCCACGGTCGGTCGTTCTCTGATGGAACGCTCTTAGGTGGGGTTTGAATGCTTCGCCGCGGAGCCTGCAAATCGCTGCGAAGCCCTCGATTGTACGAAAGATTCCGCAACTGACGCAAATATTGTTCGATTAGGAGGCGCCAAACGCTAACATGCGCGGATGTTCAGTTACCGACACGCCTTTCATGCAGGCAACCATGCCGATGTGCTCAAGCACACGGTCCTCATCGCCACCTTGCGTCATCTGATGCAAAAAGAGGCAGGCCTGACCATGGTGGACACCCACGCCGGGGCCGGTCTCTACCGCCTGGATGGCGATTTCACCGAAACCGGTGGCGAAGCCAAGGATGGCGTGATCAAGCTGATGGGGGCGCTCAGGCCAGCACAGGGAAAGGCCGCTCCCTCCTCCCCTGCGATTGACGACTACCTGGACCTCGTCGCCAGTTTCAACCCTTCGAGGGCGCTCAGGGTGTACCCCGGCTCACCGTTCGTGATGCACCAGCTCCTGCGCACCGAGTCGCGCGACAAGCTCAAGCTTTTTGAACTGCATCCCACAGACAGCCGGACCTTGTCGGCCAACATTGCCCAGCTGGAAGCCGGCCGGCAAGTGGCGGTAGCTCTGGAAGATGGCTTCGAAGGATTGAAACCGCTGTTGCCGCCGCCGCCCTCCGCCACCGGTTCGCGCCGTGCCCTGGTGCTGATGGACCCCAGCTATGAATTGAAGTCCGACTACGGCAAGGTGAGCGCCTGTATTCAGGAGCAGATCAAACGCTTCCCCACCGGCACCTACCTCGTCTGGTACCCGGTCATCCCGCGACCGGAGGCCCACGACCTGCCCCGGCGGCTGAAGACCTTGTCCAACCAGGCCAAGCGGCCCTGGCTGCATGCCACGCTCGCCATTGGTCAGGATCCGACACATGGCCCGGGCGACCGCCCGGGCCTGACGGCCAGCGGCATGTTCGTGGTCAATCCCCCTCACACACTCAAAGCCTCATTGCAGGCCGCATTGCCCGTGCTGCTTGAGGTACTGGGTCGTGGCAGAGGCAAGTCGCAGTCGCTGGACACCGGGGGCGGCTGATTCAGCGCCGTGGCCAGCCAGTGCCTCAGGGTTTGGCCAGAACCATCGTCCAGTACCGGCCATAGCGGCTGCCCGTCTGGTGCACGCAGGACACGGCGACGTGGGCATGGTTGGCGCGCATGATGTTGGCGCAATGCCCGGGGCTGGACAACCAGGTCGCCATGACCGCACTCACCGACCCTTGGCCTGCGGCGATGTTCTCCGCGACAGCCGTCCAGGCATAACCTTCAATGCTGACCCGCTCACCCATGCTGCGACCGTCCAGGCTCGTGTGGGAAAAGTAGTCGTTCCGGGCCATGTCTCTGGAGTGGCGGGCAGCCGCTGAGAAAAGGCGGGCATTCCAGCTCAGCGGCGCCGCGGCGGGCATGGCATTGGCGCCACATTGGCGGGCGATTGCCCGGGCGGTGTTGATTTGCTGAAGCAGGTCCGCCTGAAAACCGGGCATTCCACAGCTCGTACTGGCGTCCAACCCGATCAAGCCCGCCACGGCGACGGGAGCAGGAGCAGAGGGCGGCACAGACGGTGACGACGGTGGGGAGGAGTCCTGCGTCTCGATGGCCGGATCGGTCCCCTCGATCGGTGGCGCAGCGCCCATGGAGCTGCCACTCGAAGCATCGGTGGATTCAGACGCACTGTTGCTTCCACCGCCGCAGGCTGCGAGGGCCGCCGCCAGCAGGAGGACGCCACCTGCAACCATCAAAAAATCGCTCGATCGAGGCGCAGAGTATGGGTTCGGAGCAAGGGCTGTTGACAGGGTCATGGTCAGCGAATGTAGGGCCAGGCGTGCGGGGACTGGTAAGCGAATGTGAAGACCGCCCTCACCCCGCGTCACCGTGCTGGAAAACCCTGACGCCGAGCAGCCAATTAACCGACCGATCGGTCGGTTAATTGGCTATACTGGCTCGGCCGTGCAAAGCTGCTGGCAAAGGAGTCACCGATGTACACCCAGTCTTTCAACGTTCCAGACGAATCCGATGGCAAGTCCGGCGGATTGAAGGTCGTGCCCGACACCGCCAGCAAGGTAGACCCGACACTGCAGGCCGGCTTCGATGTCGTGATCGACGCCGACGGCAAGATCGAGCCGCGCGACTGGATGCCCGACGCCTACCGCAAGACCCTGGTGCGGCAGATCAGCCAGCACGCGCACAGCGAGATCGTGGGCATGCTGCCCGAGGGCAACTGGATCTCGCGTGCACCCAGCCTCAAGCGCAAGGCGATCCTGGTGGCCAAGGTGCAGGACGAAGGCGGGCACGGCCTGTACCTCTACAGCGCAGCCGAAACCCTGGGCACCAGCCGCGATCAGATGTTTGATGCACTGCACAGCGGCAAGGCCAAATACAGCTCGATCTTCAACTACCCCACCCTGACCTGGGCCGATGTCGGCGTGATCGGCTGGCTGGTCGACGGCGCGGCGATCATGAACCAGATCCCGCTGTGCCGCTGCAGCTACGGCCCGTACGCCCGCGCCATGATTCGTGTCTGCAAGGAAGAGAGCTTCCACCAGCGCCAGGGCTACGAGGCCTTGCTGACCATGATGCAGGGCACCGACGAGCAAAAGGCCATGGTGCAGGACGCTGTGAACCGCTGGTGGTGGAAGTGTCTCGCCATGTTTGGCCCGCCCGACGCGGACAGCCCCAACAGCGTGCAAGGCATGCGCTGGGGCATCAAGCGCATCAGCAACGACGACCTGCGCCAGAAGTTCGTCGACGCCACGGTGCCGCAAGCCGAGGTGCTGGGTGTGACTCTGCCCGACCCCGAGCTGAAGTGGAACGAAGCACGTGGCCACCACGACTACGGGCAGATCGACTGGGACGAATTCTGGGCCGTGGTCAACGGCGACGGCCCCTGCAACAAGGAGCGTCTGGCCACACGCGTGAAGGCCTGGGAAGACGGCGCCTGGGTGCGCGAGGCAGCCCTTGCCCATTCAGCCAAACAACAGGCCCGCGCCATGAAGGAGGCAGCATGAGCGCAGTGCCGGGCCGTCCCAAGCCAGCTCGCACCACACTGCACAGCACGGAGGTACTCGTATGAACACCGCACTCAAGGAATGGCCCCTCTGGGAAGTCTTCGTTCGCAGCAAGCAGGGCCTGGAACACAAGCACTGCGGCAGCCTGCACGCGAGCGACGCACCTCACGCGCTTCAGATGGCGCGTGACGTCTACACCCGCCGCCAGGAAGGCGTGAGCATCTGGGTCGTGCCGTCCAACAGCATCACGGCCAGCGAGCCCGACAGCAAGGACAGCTTCTTCGACCCGGCGGCCGACAAGGTCTATCGACATCCGACCTTCTACGAAATCCCCGACAAAGTGGGGCACATGTGATGGTCTCGGCTTCTACCCATGCACCGGTGGACTATTTGCTGCACCTGGCCGACAACGCCCTGGTGCTGGGTCAACGCAACGCCGAGTGGTGCGGCCACGGGCCCGTGCTCGAGGAAGATCTGGCTCTGGCGAACAACAGCCTTGATCTGCTGGGCCAGGCCCGCATGCTCTACCAGCACGCGGCCGCACTCATCAACGATGACGCCGACCTGGCGAAGCGATTCGAACACCTGCAAGGCGCGCGCAGCGACGGCAGCGTGACCGAGGACACACTGGCGTACTTCCGGGACACCGCCGAGTTCCGCAACCTCACACTGCTGGAACTGCCGCACAGCGGCCCCCTGGCCGCCACGGCAGCGGGTGACCGCGACTACGCCACCACCATCACGCGCAACTTCCTCTACAGCGCACTCATGGTGCTGGTGTGGGATCGGCTGCAAACTTCCGCCGATGCGCAACTGGCGGCGATTGCTGCCAAGTCACTGAAGGAAGTGCGCTACCACCTGCGGCACGCCAGCGACTGGCTGGTCCGCTTTGGTGACGGCACCGACGAATCCCACCGGCGTGCGCAGCATGCGCTCAACCACCTGCTGCCCTACTGCCAGGAATTCTGGATCGGCAGCGACGCGGAAGCACAGGCGGTGGCCAGCGGTACCGGCATCGACGTGGCCAGCCTGCACGTGGAATGGGATGCCCTGGTCGACGACACCCTTCAAGCCGCCACACTGGTTCGTCCACAGGTGCGCGGCCACGTGCCGCAGGGAAAACTGGGCGTGCATTCCGAGCACATGGGATTCCTGCTTGCCGAAATGCAAAGCCTTGCGCGGGCACACCCGCAAGCGGTGTGGTGAAGGGTCATCATGCCAGTGGCCACTGACCACGACCACGAAGTCATCTGGGCTGCGCTGGCCGAGCTGGCAGATCCGGAAATTCCGGTGATCAGCCTGAGCGAGCTCGGAATTTTGCGGGAGGTGAGGGCGGGGCCGGACGGCGTGCCCGAAGTGGTGATCACCCCCACCTACAGCGGTTGCCCGGCCATGGGACAGATCGAAGACGACGTGCGTGCCGCACTGGCCCACGCCGGCATCAGCGCGCGCGTGGTCACCCAGCTCGCCCCGGCCTGGACGACCGACTGGATGAGCGAAGCCGCACGCGAAAAGCTGCGCGCATACGGTATCGCGCCGCCGCAGTGCGGCAGCAGCGCAAATGCAGGGACCAACGTGCTCAAGTTCTCGCGCCAGACCCTCCAGCGCGAGGCCGTGCCCTGCCCGCAATGCGGCTCGACGCACACCACCGAGACGTCCCCTTTCGGCTCCACTGCGTGCAAAGCCATGTACCGCTGCCTGGATTGCCTCGAACCCTTTGACTATTTCAAACCCTATTGATGCCATGAATGCCGCTACCCGCTTCCACGAGTTGCCCGTCAC
Source organism: Betaproteobacteria bacterium HGW-Betaproteobacteria-16 (assembly GCA_002840835.1). GTDB lineage: Bacteria > Pseudomonadota > Gammaproteobacteria > Burkholderiales > Burkholderiaceae_C > Hydrogenophaga. Next base: position 20,473 of record PHCQ01000042.1, read on the forward strand.
CCGCATCAGCCCTGAAGCCGCAGGTGCTGTGGCCATCACCCTGGCCATCCCGCCCGAACAGCGCTCGGCATTCGCGTTCGAACCGGGCCAGTTCCTCACCGTGCGCGCCACCATCGGCGGGCAGGATGTGCGGCGCAGCTATTCCATCAGCAGCCCGCGCAGCCTGCTCAAGCAGCGCGGCGAACTCACGCTGGGCATCCGCCCGGTGGAAGGTGGTGTGTTTTCCAACTGGGCTGCCAGCGAACTCCGGGCAGGTGACACGCTCAAGGTCATGCCGCCCGATGGCCGCTTCACGGTGCACAAACCGCGCGCCCTGCACCGTGTGGGCTTTGCGGCGGGTTCGGGCATCACGCCCATCCTCTCGCTCATGGCCAGCACGCTCGAAGAATCGCCCGACGCCAAATTCACCTTGGTGTACGGCAACCGGCGCATGGACAGTGTGATGTTCAATGAGGCACTGCAGGACCTGAAAGACCGCTACGCGGGACGCCTCACACTGATCCACATCCTGTCGCGCCAGGCGCAGGAGGTGCCTCTGCTCGAAGGGCGCATCGACGGCGACAAGGTGCGCGCACTGATCGCCACGCTGCTGCCGGTGGCCAGCATGGACGAGGTCTTCATCTGTGGTCCTGAGGCCATGATCGAGGCCACTGAAGCGGCCTTGCTCGAGGCCGGCGTGCGACCCGACCGGCTGCACACCGAGCGCTTCACGTCACCCACGCTGGAGGCCCTGCCAGCAGGGGTTCGGAAGGCTGTGGTGCTGGGCCATCCGGCCTTGCCCACTGAAGGAGACGTGTCACTGACCGTCTTGCTCGACGGCAAGTCCCACGCCTTGCGCATGAACAGGGACGAACGTGTGCTCGACGTCGCGCTCAACGCCGGGCTGGACCTGCCCTGGTCGTGCCGGGGCGGCGTGTGCTGCACCTGCCGCGCCAAGGTGATGGAAGGTTCGGTGCAGATGGAAAAGAACTTCACACTGGAGCCGTGGGAAACCGACAAGGGCTTTGTGCTGTCGTGCCAGGCCCGCCCCACCAGCGACCGCCTGGTGGTGAGCTACGACGAGCGCTGAATGCTCCCACGGGAGAGGCTTCCTTGGCCCCACCCGACGTCTCCGGCCTGAAGGTTCATGGCTGACGAGGTCCAATCAAATGATCGGCCCTCGCCGGCAACCGGATACCGGAGCCGCCGGTCAGAAGCGGTAGCCCAGGCCCACCCCGAACAGCACCGGATCGACCTTGAACTTGCCGATCTCGCTGCCGCCCGCAAGCACTTTCGTGCCCAGGTACACCTTCTTCACATCCAGGTTGAGGTACAGGTTCTTCGCCACCGGAATGTCCACACCGGCTTGCAGCGCGAGGCCAACACTGTTGCGCTTGATGTCGACGCCGGCCGGCAGGTTCACCGAGCTGAAGCGCGTGTAGTTGAGGCCGGCGCCCACGTAGGGCTTGAAGCCGGCCGCGTCAAAGTGGTATTGAACGGTCAGCGTGGGCGGCAGGTGGCGCAGGCTGCCGATGCGGGCATCGCCGGCGGACAAGGTGTGCTTCTGGGGCACGGTGAGAATCAGTTCAGCCGCCAGGTTGGGGCTGAAAAAGTAGCTGAAATCCACTTCAGGCAGCCACTTGTTGTTGACGTTGAGCCCCAGGCCGGTGGTGTCCTTGTTGACGCTGTCCAGATGAACGGCACGAGCACGCATGAGCAGCGTGCCGGCCTGGAAGTCCTGCGCCAAAGCAGCGCCCGATCCGAGCAGCGTGATGGCGGCCATCGCAACGATATGCTTCTTCATGATCTTCTTTCGGTCCTCGATACGGGAATATCCCCGTGAGGGATTACAGAAGACGGATCAGCCGCGTCGCTTGAGCAAAATCAATCCTGTTCAGCCTCAGGCGTGGCGGCTGACAGCAAACGCCATGCGGCTTGACCTGGATCAAACAATCGACCAGCGGCCGATTCCGGCCGCCTCGCGAAAGCAAGCTCACTCCCGGAGCAGTTGCACGGAGACCACCCCGCTTCTCAGCATGCCCAGCGCCGAGGCCGCCGCATGGCTGAGGTCAATGACCCGCTTCGGGCTGAACGGTCCGCGGTCGTTGATGCGCACCACGACCTCCCGGCCGTTGTTGACGTTGCGCACGCGCACTCGCGTGCCAAACGGCAACGTCTTGTGCGCGGCCGTGAGGTCTCGCATATCGAAGGGCTCGCCACTGGCCGTGCGTCGTCCGTGGAAGCGCTCCCCGTACCAAGAGGCCAGGCCCTGGTCGATCACCTGCGCATCTGTAGCGCCGCAGGGCAGTGTCGATAACCAGGCATCGATGGGGTCGTCCTGCGCTGACGGCGCCGCACAGCCTCCGAGCCACAGCGTGGACGACAGCACCAACAAAAACAAGGACCGTGTCATGGGCCCCGAGGGTTTCAGGTGGGGACGGTCGAAGGCGAATTCGGAAGGAGCGTCAATCACGATGGTCATTCTGTCCGGCAGGAGGAGCACAGCCCCTCCCGACGGCCATTCAGTTGCGGGAATCAGCCCCGCTTTTACCAGACCGCGCCGGACGCTTCAATGCCGGTCTGTTGCTGGTGCAAAAGAGCGGCTCCATGCGGGCCAGGCCTGGACCCAGCAGCAGTGGTGGTCAAAGTCCTTCTCCCTGTGGACACGGATCGCAGTCGAAGAGTCTGCGGTCAATGGCCGCTGCGCCCGCAGGAATCCGTCGAGCAGGGCGGGCGGCACGGTCCGGTCTCTGCTGCCGACGAAATGCCACTGGGGCAGCCCGGTCAGTCGTGGCGCAATGTCACGCGGCTCAAGAGAGCCACCCAACGTTGACAGGCCTTGGCTGCAGGTCCAGGCCTTCACATCCAGCACGCCTGCAACCGTCACCAGGCCCACCACGTCGTGCCGGCGGGCGGCCAGCAGCGCGGCGATCGCTGCCCCACCGGAGTAGCCCACCAGCACCAGACGGTGTGCACCCTGCACCTGCCGAAGCTGGTCCAGCGCCTGGTCCATGGCCTCCACAAGTTCAGGGGCGAACCGGTGACTGGTCCAGTACTGTGGATGGCAGTTGCGGAAATCGGTGACAAAGGTGTACTGGCAAGGACGGGCCAGGTACACGGCCGACGCACCGGCATCGGCCATCGCCAGGCGCAAACCCACCGGGTCTGCCGGGGTGGGCGCAAACGAAGGCGTCTGGCGATCCAGCCAGGCGAGGCCGTCGCCCTCGATGTAGACGTGCAGTTGCGCTGTGGCGCCGGGACGACGAGGCACAAAAGCCTGGATGGCAAAGTCGGTCGTCTGCAGGACAAGGGGCTGCCAGTCCTGTGCCGCCGCAAGCTCAAAGACGCGCTCCGCGCGCTCACGCGGCGAGGTCGAGCAGCCGCTCAAAGCGGCCGCCAGAAGCATCGCCCCCAAGACCCGCAGAAGGGGCACCCGGCAGCGCTGCGTCAAAAGCTCCAGCCGAGACGCACGGTCGCGCTCTGGTCGCGCAGGCCCTTGCGCAGTGCAAGGTCGTAGCGAGCGATCACTTCCATGCCTTCAGTGGGTCGGTAGCGCAGACCCACGCCCAGCTCGGCCACCGTTCTTGAATGGGGCAATCCCTCGGTGGTGAAGGCGGCGCCACCCCCGGTGAAACGCGCCGTGACGGCGTTGTGCTGGCTGCTCAGGTCGTAGCCCAGTGCGGCGCGTGCCAGCCACTGGGTTTGCGAACCCAGGTCCCCTTGAACCTGTGCGCCGAACTTGAGGATGGCCTCTTCGGCCTTCTGGGATTGGGTCTGCAGACTCAGCGCGCCGGCCCCGGTTTCGCTGTAGGCCTCGCTCTTGAAGCGCCGCCAGTCCAGTGCCACCATCGGTTTGAACGTCATGTCGGGAGCCACCGCGACACTCCGGCTGATTCCCAGGCCCACATGCCATGCGTCGGTATCGTATTTTCCTTCGGCCGTTCGACCGATGAAGCCCAGATGCCGCTGCGATTCGACGCGGCCGCGGGTGTAGTCGCCCTGCCAATTCAACTGCCAGCCAGCTTCATTCAGGGTGTGATGCCCATAGGCTGCCAGTTGCACACCATCGATGTCGCTACTGTGGCCAGCGGCAAAGTCCTGGCCGTCCACCTTGCTCTGCAGATAGCCCAGCCCGAATCCCAGTGTGGAGCGGGCATTCAGATCGGACTGCACACCACCCATCAGGCCATACGAAGCCACCTTGAAGCCGCTGACGTTGTCCACCGCATCCTGGTTGACCCAGTTGCCTATCGGCTTGACCCACAGGCCGCGCCCACCGGCCTCCGATCCACCCGACTGCCCCAGTTCGGCCTGCTGCTCAATGACCGAACCCGAGCTGGCACTGTGAGCCAGGCCAGCGAGCGCCGCGTTGCCATGCATGGACGGCATCACCTGGCCCACGGCGAGCGCCACCGTGCGATTGCTGGGCAGTTTGCCCAATGCGGTCACGACGTTGTCAAAGTCAGTGCCAGTGGAACCGCCCCGGATGTATCCATCGAGCACCTGCGCGACCGGCACGCCATTGAGCAGGCCATGCTGGATGACCGCAGGCACGATGCCTTGCGTCGAGCCGAGCACCGTCACCTCAGGTGCAGGCGCGGGAGCTGGCGCGGGATCTGGCGAGGGTGCTGGTGTGGGCGACCCAGCTGCCACGACCTCCAGGTCGACGGCGTTGCCATTGATTGCCGACTCAAAATTGAACAGTGCGCTGTTGTCGCTGACGTTGTTCGCGGGCGCGTTGTTGGTCACGCCATCGCCTGAAACGATCACGCCACTCAATGTATTGCCAACCGCCAGCGTATTGGTCGCGCTCACATCCACATCAAATTGCGCGGAACCCGACAGCTCCACGCCGCCGCTCACGTTCAAGCGTCCATAACTGGAGTCGCTACTTGCACCGATACGCAAAACACCGCTCTGGGAGTAGTGGCCCGTGATGTTCGCCACGGTGCCCTCGGGCACCACCAGCGTGCCTGCATTGCTGAATGCGTCTGCGTCGGTGCTGTCGACCGACAATGTGTGCGCCGAAGCACCAATGCGCAACCTGCCGCCGTTGTGAATGACGAAAGTGTGCGAATGGAAAGTGTCGCTGGTGGTGAAGGCAGCGCCGCTTCGCACATTCACCGAGCCGTCGCCAGCGCCCACGGCACCTGAAGCCCGATTGATCACAGGTCCCGTGATGCTCGACGAGGTACCCTCAATATTGAGCGTGGTGTACAAGGTGTGGATGCCACCATCGATCAGGCCGGCATTGTTGATGGTGGCCAGCCTGCTGCCCGCATCGTGGCTCAGGATGGCGAAGCCACCCGATCCCGTGATCTCCCCTCCTGCGGCGTTGTCGATCACGCCGATCTCCCCGCGATTGATGATGCCCACCCCCGCGCTGATCACACCGGCATTGTTGATGCCATCGATATTCCCCTGGTTGACGATCGCATTGTTTGGAGATTCGATGCGTCCCGTGTTGTTCAGCTGACCGATATGGCCGGCATTGGAAATCGCTGGTTCAAAACTGAATATTTGCGCATCGGAGCCGAGGTTGTTGAACTGTGAGATCGATCCTCCGGCGTCATTGAGCACCCCGGCCACGTTGCCACGGATTTCTCCACGGTTGCTAAGGTCGTCGATGTCCCCTTCGTTGTAAACACCTCGGTCGAAGACGCTGATAGACCCCTCATTGGAGACTTCAACGTCATTGATGGAAGGCTGAACCACCACACCGTCGGTGGTCGATGAGATGGCACCGGCGCCGGTGATCGCCAATTCATCCGCTGATTCAAGTTGGCACACCCCATCTCTGGCATCGTTCACCACAATGGCGCCCGCTCCCAGACAGGTACCCGTGCCCGCCAAAGCGAAACCATGAGACATCACGAACAGCCCCGACAGCGCCACACGCCTCAAGTCCACGGCGCCCCGGCTCTGACGCGCAGCCGAGTCAGCATGGGAGGAACTGTGTTCATCGCAGGCAATGCAAGTCAGGGGCGGTCGATTTGGATTCATGCGTAGAACACTTTCAAGTCAGCTTGTGAAAAACAGAGGGTGGTGCCAGCCCCGGTACCAGGGCCAGAACTCTGAACAACAGAAGAGTGGAGACTGCGAATACCTTCGTGTACCTAACCCTCAGGAGGCACAGCATCGAACAGATTCAAAACCACTCTCTTCCATCCCGAATACAGCTAGATTTTCTTACAAGCTGCCGGATAAGCATGTGGAATATGTCACAAAGTCTCGGAGGGGGCGGCGCAACACACCCGCAAGACGTCGCTTCTCCCCCGAAAGAGGGGGAGACCAGGCCGACCCGCGTTCGCCAAGGGGTGCCTCTCGGCGGCATGCTGGGCACGACCGTGTGAATCACCGGACAGGGGGCCCAGGCACCATGAAATTGAAACGGGTGCCCCCTCCCCCGCTTCTTTTGCGATTCAGCTCGGTTCGCTGGGTGGCGACAGCGCCAGCCGCCGCACGATTTCCATCGTGGCCACGCTCTGGTTCATGGTGTAGAAGTGCAGGCCCGGCACGCCTGCATTGCGCAGTTGGTCGCACAGGTCGGTGACCACATCCAGACCGAAGGCCTTGATGGACGCCGTGTCGTCGCCAAAGGCCTGCAGGCGCATGCGGATCCAGCGCGGGATCTCGGCGCCACAGGCGTCGGAGAAGCGCATGAGTTGCGTGGAACTGGCGATGGGCATGATGCCGGGCACGACCGGTACGTCCACACCCAGCTTGTGCAGGTCGTCGACATAGCGAAAGTAGGCGTCGCTGTTGAAGAAGTACTGCGTGATGCCAGAGTTGGCGCCGGCTTTCACCTTGGCAGCAAAGGCGTCCAGGTCGGCCAGGGGCGACTTGGCCTGCGGGTGCGTTTCGGGGTAGGCCGCCACCTCGATGTGGAAATGGTCGCCGGTCTCGGCACGCACAAAGGCCACCAGGTCACTGGCGTAGCGAAACTCGCCGCCCACGCCGTAGCCACTGGGCAGGTCGCCCCGCAGGGCAACGATGCGGCGGATGCCAGCGGAGCGGTAAGCCGCCAGGCGTTCACGGATGCTCTCGCGTGACTGACCAATGCAACTCAGGTGCGGCGCAGCCGGGCAACCTTCGCTCATGATCTCGGTCACAGCCTGCAGCGTGCCGTCCTGCGTGGAGCCGCCAGCGCCAAATGTGACGGAGCAGAACTCTGGTTTCAGCGCGTACAGCTGCTGGCGCACCGCTCGCAGCTTCTCTGCACCCTCGGGAGTTTTGGTGGGAAAAAATTCCAGACTGATCGGAAGACTCATGCTCCCCTCCTCATTTCATGGATGTGCGTACACAAAAAATTCGCGGTTCCCGTCACCCCCGGTGATCAGGCTTTCGAAATAGTCGACCAGCACCAGGCCGTTGTCGGTACAGGCTTCTTCGATGCGGGTTTGCACGGCAACGTAACTCGCCGGATCGCGCACCAGCCCGCCCTTGCCGATGTGCTCCGGCTGCAGTTCGAACTGCGGCTTGACCAGCATCAGCAGACGCCCGCCGGGCCGAAGCAGAGGCACGAGCGCGGGCCACACCAGCGTCTGGGAGATGAATGACAGATCGCCCACCACCAGATCGAATGGTGGCGCGGCCTTCAGTCCACCTGCTTGCAGCAGCAGATCTGCGCTCAGTTCGCGGGCATTGCACTTCTCCACGCACACCACGCGCGCATCACCGCGAAGGCGCGGATGCAGTTGCCCTTGCCCCACATCGACACCCGCCACAGTGGCAGCACCCCGCTGCAACAGACAGTCGGTGAAACCGCCGGTGCTCTGCCCCACGTCCAGACAACGCAGACCGGCCACGTCCAGCGACACATGGTCCAGCGCACCGGCCAGCTTGAGGCCACCGCGGGAGACAAAGCGCGTTTCAGCGTCGTCAGCCAGTTGCAGCTCCACCGTCTCGCGCAACTCCTCGCCATTCTTGCCAACGGCTTTCCAGACACCGCCAGGCAGCCGCCAGCGCACGCCAGCAGCAATGAGCCGCTGGGCCTGCGACCGCGAAGCGGCGAGGCCTCGCTCGACAATCAACTGATCAGCACGCATAGGTGGCACAAAGCAACCTCGCCGGAGCGAGGCGAGCGGTCCGAAGGCCGCTCGAATCCAGGACGCCGCGGAACCGGCTCCGCCGGGCCGCCAGCGTCGCCCCCTGGGGGGTGACGCCAAAGGCGGCGCGGGGGGGTCAGTATCTATACGTGTCGGGCTTGTAGGGGCCCTGCTTCGGCACGCCGATGTACGCAGCCTGCTCGTCGCTCAGCTCGCTCAGCATCGCGCCGACCTTCTTCAGGTGCAGGCGCGCGACCTTCTCGTCCAGGTGCTTGGGCAGCACATAGACCTTGCCCACGTCGTAGCCTTCGGGGTGGCAGAACAGCTCGATCTGCGCGATCGTCTGGTTGGCGAATGACGACGACATCACGAAGCTGGGGTGACCGGTGCCGCAGCCCAGGTTCACCAGACGGCCCTTGGCCAGCAGGATGATCTTCTTGCCGTCCGGGAAGATCACGTGATCGACCTGGGGCTTGATCTCTTCCCACTGGCATTTTTCTTCCAGCTTGGCGACCTGGATCTCGTTGTCGAAGTGGCCGATGTTGCAGACGATGGCCTGGTCCTTCATGGCGGCCATGTGTTCATACGTGATCACGTCGCGGTTGCCGGTGGTGGTCACGAAGATGTCGGCCTTGTCGGCAGCGTATTCCATGGTCACGACCTTGTAACCTTCCATCGCGGCCTGCAGGGCGTTGATGGGGTCGATCTCGGTCACCCACACCTGGGCGCTCAGGGCGCGCAGGGCCTGGGCCGAACCCTTGCCCACGTCGCCGTAACCGGCCACGCAGGCGACCTTGCCGGCGATCATCACGTCGGTGGCGCGCTTGATGCCGTCCACCAGACTCTCGCGGCAGCCATAGAGGTTGTCGAACTTGCTCTTGGTCACCGAGTCGTTGACGTTGATGGCGCGGAACATCAGCGTGCCCTTGACGGACATTTCCTTCAGGCGATGCACGCCGGTGGTGGTCTCTTCCGTCACGCCCAGGATCTGTGCGCTCTTGCGGCTGTACCAGGTGCTGTCTTCAGCCAGTTTGGCCTTGATGGCGGCGAACAGGATGCGCTCTTCGTCGCTGCCGGGGTTGGCCAGCACGGACGGGTTGGTCTCTGCCTGCTTGCCCAGGTGCATGAGCAGCGTGGCGTCGCCACCGTCGTCCAGGATCATGTTCGGGCCTTCACCTTCGCTGCCCTTGGGGCCGAAGTCGAAGATGCGGTGCGTGTAGTCCCAGTAGTCCTCCAGCGTCTCGCCCTTGACGGCGAACACCGGTGTGCCGGCGGCGGCGATGGCTGCGGCAGCGTGGTCCTGCGTGGAGAAGATGTTGCACGACGCCCAGCGCACTTCGGCGCCCAGGGCCTGCAGCGTCTCGATCAGCACGGCCGTCTGGATCGTCATGTGCAGCGAGCCGGTGATGCGCGCGCCTTTGAGCGATTGTTTGGGTGCGAATTCTTCGCGGATGGCCATGAGACCGGGCATTTCGGTCTCGGCGATCTTGATCTCTTTGCGGCCCCAGTCGGCCAGACCGATATCGGCAATGACGCAGTCGGTGTTGACGGGGGGATTCAGTCGTGCATTCATGGTTCGCTCCAGAAAAGAAGGAAACCACAGCCCGGCTCGAGCAAAAAAAGCTCATCACACGGGATGTGGATGAGCGTCGTTGCATGGATGGTCCGAGCCTCACGCCCCGTATGACAAAAAGTCAGGGTCGCTGCAACGCTCCTCGGATGCGGGATTCTACCCCGGCAATCGGCGCCTTGTCATGTCCCTTGCGGCGCGCGTCCGAGCAGTTTCACACGCCTGTGCGACACTGCGCGGGCCCAATCCTCCGCATCCATGACTCCTCTTTCAGAATGGCCGGTCTCGGCCCGCGCCGGCATCCAAGGGGTGCTGACCGACATCGACGACACGCTCACCTGTGATGGTGACATCACACCCGAAGCGCTGAGCGCCCTGCACCGCCTGCGCCACGCTGGTCTGCCTGTGCTGGCCATCACTGGCCGGCCGGCTGGCTGGAGCGAGCCCTTCGCGCTGGCGTGGCCGGTGGACGCGATCGTGGCCGAAAATGGCGCGGTGGCACTGTGGCGTGGCACTGATGGACAAATGTGTCGCGACCATCTTCAGGACGCGTCCACCCGCGCCGCCAACTTCGCCAGGTTGCAGACGGTGGCCCACCGCATCCTCAGCGACATGCCTCAGACCCGCCTGGCCACCGACAGCCCAGGGCGCGAAACCGACATCGCCATCGACCACAGCGAATTTGCCCACCTGAATGAGGCCGAGATTGCGCAGGTGGTGCACATCATGCGAAGCGAAGGGCTCAACGCGACCGTCAGTTCCATCCACATCAACGGCTGGATCGGCGACCACGACAAGCTCGCCGGCGCGCGCTGGATCGTGCGCAGCCGCCTGGGGCGCGACCTCGACCCGGAACTCGACCGATGGGTTTATGTGGGCGACTCCACCAACGATGCGCGCATGTTTGGCCATTTTGAACACAGCGTGGGCGTGGCCAACGTGGCGCGTTTCTGGCACTTGCTGAGCCACCACCCCAGGTACGTGGCCCCCAGCGAACGTGGCGCCGGATTTGCCGAGGTGGTTGACGCCATTCTGGAAGCGCAGCCAGGCGTGCGCGCCTGAAAACGCGCGCGGCTGCAGCACCCTCGATCGCCCCGACATGACCGAGCACCCCTTGCCACCTTCGCACGGACAGGCCGTCACGGGCTTTGGCCCGACATCGGGCATGCCCCCGCGGGCGTCTTTGGGCCTGGTGGCGATCTTCGGTTCCACCTTCTTCCAGCTGGTCGGGTATTTCATGTTGATGCCCTTGCTGCTGTTGCGACTCAAGGGTGACGGGGTATCCACCGCGCTGGCCGGTGTGTTCGTGGCCACGGGCTGGCTGGGCGTGTTCGTGATGACGCCGTTTGCCTCTGCCATCACGCAACGCTTGGGCCGTCGCCCTTCGCTGTGGCTGGCGGCCTTTGTGCCCGTGTTGGCCATCTGTGGCTTTTTGTTCAGCGACCTGCTGTGGTTGTGGTTTCTGTGTGTGCTGATCGAGGGCATGGCTGCAGGACTGCGCTGGGTGCTGGCCGAAGCAGTGGTGGCCGAGTTCTCACCACCCACCCGACGCGGGCGCAATGTCGGCATTTTTGAAACCATGGTGGGCACCACGTTTGTGATCGGCCCGGCGCTGCTGGCGTGGACGGGAGCACAGAGTGAGCTTGCGCTGTGGATCGCCCTGACGCTGACCGTGATGGGTCTGATCTGGAGCCTGCTGATTCCACGCATGCCCGATGCCGCCGATGCCCACAGCGCCAAGGTGGGCCTGTCTGGCGTTTGGCACGCGCTGCGCATGCACCCACAGATCATGGCCGTGGGTTTTGTGGGCGGTTTTTTCGAAAGCGGCCTGACATCCATCCTGCCGCTCTACGGATTGGCGCTGGGCCTGGGTGCCACGGCAGCGGCCTTGCTGGTGTCCGCCAGCGGATTGGGCAGCGCGCTCATGATGCTGCCGGCCGGCATGTTGGCCGACCGCATGGCCCACCACCCCAATCAGCGCTGGGGCAACGAGCGCGAGACACGCACAAGGCTCATGCGGGTCTGCGCCTGGATCACCTTCGGGGCCACGCTGGTGATTCCCTTTGTGTCAGGCACCCCCTGGCTGGCGGCGCCGGTGGCGTTCCTCTGGGGCGGTGCAGGTGGTTGTCTGTATACGCTCGCCATGATCGACATCGGCTCACGTGAAGAAGGCGTCACCCTGGTGAACAGCACGGCGGTGCTGGTGTTGTCGTACACGTTGGGCGGTGTGCTGGCGCCCGCGTTGGGTGCTGCCGCACTGCAGTGGTTTCCCACCGTGGGTTTTCCGGCCGTGCTGCTGCTGGTGGCCGGTGTGGGCGTGTGGCTGCTGCGACGCGCGCCTTAAGTGCGGTCGAACAACCGGTCGGCCACGCCGCCGCCGATCCACATGCCGGCCAGCGACAGCCAGGCGGTGACGGCAAAGATGGCCCCTCCGGTCATCCCGGCGCCCACGGCGCAGCCGCCAGCCAGCATCGAGCCAAAGCCCATGAGCGCCGCGCCGGCAATGTAGCGCGGCATGCTGTAGCCCGGGCCGAAGCCTTCGAGCTTCCAGTCGCGCCCCACCAGGGCGCCGAGCAGCGAACCCAGGAACACGCCGGGCATCAGGCCCAAGCCAAAGGTCCAGGGTCCGTCGGGCAGGCTGAGCACGCGCATCAGCCATTCGGCCGAGGGCCCACTGAAGGTCAGCCCCTGGATCTGCACCACCTCAAATGAATGTGACATCACCTGATAAGTAGCCGCCCAGGCCAGCGCCACCATCAAGCCCGTGCCCAGGCCGCCTGCCCATTTCCAGAAGCCCCAGCCGCTGCGAAACGCGAAAAACAGGGCGGTGACCAGCCATACGCCGCCGAACGCCAGCCCGTCCCAGGGGCCCGCACCCAGCACGGCCAGCAGGTTGCGCGAGGTGCCCCCTTCCACGGTCCACCAGCCCGCGATGGCCTCGCGCCAGGGCGCTAGCACGCCGGCCAGCGAGGCCTGTGCCGCCACCGCGAACACCAGGCCCGACAGCAGCGCGCGCAAATTGCCGTTGGCCGAGAGCACCAGCAGCCGGCTGGCGCAGCCCCGCGTCATGACCATGCCCACACCGAAGACCAACCCGCCCACCAGCGCTCCTGAAAGGCTGCCGCGTGCGGCCAACTGGCGTGCGGTGCTCACGTCCAGGCCGCCCGCCACGACCAGCAGTTGCACGCCCACCACCGCACTGGAGAAGGCCAGCAACCACACCGCGAGCTTGTCGCCGAAGCGGCCATGCCAGAACTCGATGACCGCACCACGCAGGCAGAAACGCGAGCGTTGCGCAAAAAAGCCAAATCCCAGCCCCAGCAACAGCCCACAGGCCGCCAGCAGCCGTGCCTCACCCCAGTGCTCTACCGCATCCGTCCAGTTCATGGACATCTCCACATAATTGCATTAGTGCTTGCTTATATATTAAGAAGAACTCCCGTCCAGGAGGTTGATCTGGCGCAAGCCCGCCACAGTTGCAGGAGACCGTTAAGCTCAGGTCAACCCTCCGCCCCGCCTTTGAAAGGAGCCCCGCATGGCCATTCCCTGGCTGCTCGCCCTGAAAGTGATTCCATGGGGTGACGTGATCGAACACGCACCCAAGGTGCTGAACGCCGCCCGCAAGCTGATGGATCGGGAAAAGGCGCCTGAAGGCACGACCGTTGCCGCCACGCCCATGGACCTCGTGTCAGACACACCGCCCAGTCTGGGGGAACTGCGCAACCGCCTGATCGAAGCGCGCCAGTTGATCGATCAGCAGGCCCGGACGCAGGACCAGATGGCGCAGACCCTGGCCGAACTCGCCGAGCAGAACGCACGGCTGGTATCTGCCGTGGAGCTGCTGCGCGTGCGCACGAGACTGCTCATGTTCGTCATCGCCGCGCTGGCCATCGGCGTGATCGTGCTGTTCGCGCGCTGATCAGCCCCGCTCACTCTGCAGCGAGGCATCACAGCCCACCCCCGCCGCGATCCAGCGGCCGGCCAGCTTGCGCAAAAGTGGTGCCGCCCAGCGCCAGCGAGGACCCAGCACGCCGCCAGCGTCGGTGATCGCACCGCATCGGTAGACCATCAGGTTGTCGTCCCAGCGCAGCGCATCGCACGCGCCGTGCCGCTTGCGCGAAATCACCTGCCCCAGGGGGCAGGGCTCGGCCAGGCAGCACACGCCACAGCCGTTGCACGGCGCACCGAGTGCCGGCTGTGTGGGCGCTGCTGCGTGGATGTGAATGATCTGGTCGCGCGGCATCAGGTCCGTGCCAACACCGGCCCCAGCACCCGCCCGGTGTGGGTGTCCAGCCGCACCACTTCCTCCGGTGGTGCAGCCGCCACGATGCGGCCACCGCCACCGCCGCCCTCAGGGCCCAGATCGATGATCCAGTCGGCTTCGGCCATCACGTCCAGGTCGTGCTCGATCACGATCACGCTGTGGCCGCCGTCCACCAGGCGGTGCAGCACGCGGATCAGCTTTTCCACATCGGCCATGTGCAGACCCACTGTGGGCTCGTCGAGCACGTACAAAGTGTGCGGCGCCTTCTGCCCGCGCCGGCCGATGTCGTCGCGCACCTTGGAGAGCTCGGTCACCAGCTTGATGCGCTGCGCCTCGCCGCCACTGAGCGTGGGGCTGGGCTGGCCCAGCGTGAGGTAACCCAGGCCCACGTCTTTCAACAACTGCAGCGGGTGGGCGATGCTGGGCATGGACGCGAAGAATTCGACCGCTTCGTCCACTTCCATCTGCAACACATCGCCAATGCTCTTGCCTTTCCAGCTCACGGCCAGCGTCTCGGGGTTGAAGCGCGCGCCGTGGCAGACCTCGCAAGGCACCTTCACATCGGGCAGGAAGCTCATCTCGATGGTGCGCATGCCCTGGCCTTCGCAACCCGGGCAGCGGCCTTCGCCGGTGTTGAAGCTGAAGCGGCCCGGCCCATAGCCACGCGCCTTGGCCTCCAGCGTGTCGGCGAACAGCTTGCGCACTGTGTCCCAGAAGCCGATGTAGGTGGCAGGACAGGATCGCGGCGTTTTGCCGATGGGTGTCTGGTCGACTTCGAGCACGCGATCCACCACCTCGGAGCCCAGCAGCTTGTCGCAGCCCGCCCAGCTCGGGCGCTCGCCTGAGTCCCAGCGGGTGCGGCCGGCGAAGGTGCTGCGCTGGGACACGGCGGCGGCAGCGTTGGTGAGCAGCACGTCGCGAGCAAAGGTGGACTTGCCGGAGCCGCTGACGCCGGTGACGACGACCAGGCGTTGCAAGGGCACGGCGACGGTGAGGTTCTGCAGGTTGTGCAGCTTGGCACCGCGGACTTCAAGCCAAGGTATCTCTCCCTCCCCCGCTGGGGCAGGAGCGGGATGGGGGCCCGCCCGTGAAGCGGCGTCCGGGGTCACCGTGCGCCGTGCCTGCAGCGGATGCTTCATCGCATGCAGCAGATACCGCCCGGTGACGGACTCGGCATTCGCCGACAGATCGTCCACCGTGCCCTGCGCCACCACCCGCCCACCGCGTTTGCCCGCGCTGGGACCGATGTCGATGATGTGGTCGGCACGGCGGATGGTGTCTTCGTCGTGTTCTACCACCACCAGCGTGTTGCCCATGTCGCCCAGCTTGTGCAGGGCGTTGAGCAGGATGGCGTTGTCGCGCGCATGCAGGCCGATGGTGGGCTCGTCGAGCACGTAACACACGCCCTGCAGGTTGCTGCCCAGTTGCGCGGCCAGCCGGATACGCTGGGCTTCGCCGCCGCTGAGCGTGGGTGCGCCGCGGTCCAGCGTGAGGTAGTTCAAGCCCACCTCTTCCAGGAAAGCCAGGCGGCTCTCGATCTCTGGCAGCAAGTCACGGGCGATGCCAGTCTCGCGCACGCTCATCGAAAAACCGGTGTCGGGTGCTGCCGACCCTTCAACAAGCTGAGCACCAGATGGTGCTTGCATCAGTGTGTTTACCCACTGCCGCACCTCGCGCACCGACAGGCGCGCCACATCGGTGATGCCCACACCGCCAAATTTCACGGCACGGGCCTGCGCATTCAACCTCGTGCCTTCACAAGCGGGACAGACTTCGTCGACCAGGTCTTCCACTTCGGGCTCGGCAAAGCTCTGTTCGCGGCCGCGTTCGTTGTCATCGCGCACCGAGTCGTCGAGCACCTTGCGCTGGTCGCGCGACAGCTTGAGACCGGTGCCCACACAGTCCGGGCACCAGCCGTGTTTGCTGTTGTACGAGAACAGGCGAGGATCGAGTTCGGGGTAGCTGGTGGCACAGACGGGGCAGGCGCGGCTGGTGGAAAACGACTCCACCTTGCCGATGCCCACCGTGCTGCTGCCTTCGGCCATGGCCTGGCTCAGGTCGTCGAGCGGATGCAGCACGCTCACCACGCCCTTGCCAATTTCCAACGCTTTGGCCAGCTGACTGCGCAGCAGAGACTCGTCGGCCGGGCTCACCACGAAGTCGGCCAGCGGCAGTTCGATGGTGTGTTCCTTGAAACGGTCGATGCGCGGAAAACCAGTGGTGGGCAGGAATTCGCCGTCCACCCGCAGATGCGTGTGCCCGCGCGGGCGCGCCCAGTCGGCCAGCTCCGTGTAGACACCCTTGCGGTTGACCACCAGCGGCGCGAGCAGACCGATGTGCTGCCCGGCATAGCGTTTGAGGATGGCCGCGGCAATGCTGTCGGCGCTTTGTGGCATCACCGCTGCGCCGTCGTGCACGCAATGCTGCGTGCCCAGCTTCACATAGAGCAGGCGCAGGAAGTGCCAGACCTCGGTGGTGGTGCCTACCGTGGACTTGCGCCCGCCGCGGGAGAGGCGCTGCTCGATCGCCACGGTGGGCGGGATGCCGTACACCGCGTCCACCTCGGGCCGCCCGGCTGGCTGCACGATGCTGCGAGCGTAGGCGTTCAGGCTCTCCAGGTAGCGCCGCTGGCCCTCGTTGAACAGGATGTCGAAAGCCAGCGTGGACTTGCCCGATCCGCTCACGCCGGAGATCACGTTGAACTGGCCGCGCGGGATGTTCACGCTGAGGTTCTTGAGGTTGTGTTCCTTGGCGTTGACGATGCGGATGGCGTTGCCGTGGGCCTGATCGCGGCGCGCAGCGGCCACCTGGCCACGCGACTGGCTGAGGTAGTCGGTTACCCGGCCTTCCTGCACCGCGTGCACCTCGCCCAGGGCCATGGCGTACTCCCGCAAGGCCTTGGCCGTGTGACTGCTGGCGTGTTCCCGCACGGATTCCGGCGGGCCCTCGGCCACGATCAGACCCCCGCCTTCGCCACCTTCCGGGCCGAGGTCGATCAACCAGTCGGCGGATCGGATCACGTCCAGGTTGTGCTCGATCACCACCAGCGAATGTCCGGCATCAAGCAGCTTGCGCAGGCTGCGCATGAGCTTGGCGATGTCGTCAAAGTGCAGCCCCGTGGTGGGCTCGTCGAACAGAAACAGCGTGCCCTTGCGCGAGAGCGGCTGGCGACTGGCGCTCGCACCTTTAGAAGCCTCCGCCAAAAAACCCGCGAGCTTCAGGCGCTGCGCCTCACCCCCCGAGAGCGTGGGCACGGGCTGGCCCAGCTTCACGTACTCCAGCCCCACATCCACGATGGGCTGCAGCACCCGGATGACTTCACGGTCACCAGCAAACAGCGCGGCGGCTTCGCTCACCGTGAGGTCGAGCACGTCGGCCACATTGAACAGGCGCCCGCCCCGGTCGATGCGCACCTCCAGGATCTCCGGCCGGTATCGCTTGCCATCGCAGTCCGGGCAGCGCAGGTACACATCGCTCAGGAACTGCATCTCCACATGCTCGAAGCCCGAACCGCCACAGGTGGGGCAACGACCATCGCCGCTGTTGAAGCTGAACTTGGTCGGCGTGTAGCTGCGCTGGCGCGACAAAGGCGCATCGGCAAACAGCGAGCGGATGGCGTCCCAGGCGCCCACGTAGCTCACCGGGTTGGAGCGCGCGGTCTTGCCGATGGGCGACTGGTCGACGAACACGACCTCGCTCAGATGATCGGCACCGAGCAGGCGGTCGTGTGCGCCCGGGCTGTCGGTGGACTTGCCGAAGTGGCGCAGCAGCGCGGGGGCGAGCACGTCCTGGATCAGACTGGACTTGCCGGAGCCGCTCACCCCAGTGACCACCACCAGGCGCTGCAGAGGAAACTCGACCGACACGTTCTTCAGGTTGTGCTCGCTTGCGCCCTCCAGGATCAGTCGCGGCGTGCTGTCGGTCACCATGCGCTTGAAGCCCATGCCGATGGTCTTGCGCGCACCGAGGTAGGCGCCGGTGAGTGTGTCGGCACTGCGGATCTGCTCGGGCGTGCCGTCAAACACGATCTGCCCGCCGCGTTCGCCCGGGCCAGGACCCATGTCGATCAGGCGGTCGGCCGCCAGCATCACGGCCGGATCGTGCTCGACCACCACCAGCGTGTTGCCCGCGTCGCGCAGGCGGATCATGGCGTCGTTGATGCGCGCCATGTCGCGTGGGTGCAGGCCGATGCTGGGCTCGTCGAGCACGAACAGCGTGTTCACCAGCGAGGTGCCCAGCGCGGTCGTGAGGTTGATGCGCTGCACCTCGCCGCCGCTGAGCGTGCGGCTCTGGCGGTCCAGCGTGAGGTAGCCGATGCCGACCTCGCAGAGGTAGCGCAGACGGGTGTTGATTTCCTCCAGCAGGAGCTTGAGCGCCTGGCGCTGACCCTCACCCCGGCCCTCTCCCGCCAGCGGGAGAGGGGGCAACTCCCCTTCACTTTCAGAGCCGCGTGTCTTGCTCCCTCTCCCGCTGGCGGGAGAGGGTTGGGGTGAGGGTTCGAGGCTGGCAAAAAACACCCGCAGCCGATCCAGTGGCAACAGCATCAGGTCGTGCAGGCAAAGGCCCGGCAAGGCCTCCAGTTGCGCCCGCGACCACTGCACGCCAGCCGGCAAGTAGCGCTTCTCCGGTGGCAGCACCGCATCGGCCTGTGCTTTGGTGCCGATGCGCCAGAGCAGACTGTCCGTCTTCAGGCGTGCGCCACGGCAGGTGGGACATTCGGTGTAGCTACGGTACTTGGACAAGAGCACGCGGATGTGCATCTTGTAGGCCTTGCTTTCCAGGTACTCAAAGAAGCGACCGATGCCGAACCAGTGCTGGTTCCACTTGCCATTCCAGTTGGGCGAGCCATTCTTCACCCAGTGTTGCTGCTCGGGCGTGAGCTTGTTCCAAGGCGTGTCGCGGGGAATGCCGGCGGCCTCGGCGTGGCGCATCAGGTCGTCCTGCGCTTCCTTCCAGGCCGGTGTCTGGAACACCTTGATCGCGCCACCGCGCAGCGTGAGCCTGCCGTTCGGAATGACCAGATCGTGGTCCACTCCGATGACGCGCCCGAAGCCGCGACAGGCCTCACAAGCCCCCACCGCCGAATTGAACGAGAACATGGAGGGCGTGGGGTCGCTGTAGCGGATGTCGCTCTCGGGGCAGTGCAGGCCCGTAGAAAAACGCCAAATCTCCTCAGCGCCTTCGTCACCCAGCGCATACACCATCAGCTTGCCCGCACCGCGCTTCAGGCCTGCCTCGATCGCCTCCATCACACGCGCAGGATCCGCCGTGGCGATGCGGAAGCGGTCGGCCACCACATCGAGCACCTTGACGGATTCACCAACCGTTGGCTTGGCTTTTCCCTTGCTCTTCGCCGAGGCCTTTGCATCCACCGGTTCGGCTGTGCGCTGCACCACCCGCTCGGCCTGAACGCGGGTGTAACCGCTGGCAGACAGCCACTGTTCAATTTCTTCCGGCGTGGTGCTGGCCGGCAGTTCGACCGGGAAAGTCACGACCAAACGAGGTTCGACCTGGTCTTTCGCACTTTCAGCGCTGCGCCGCTTCAGTTCGGCATAGATCGATTCGGGCGAGTCGTGGCGCACCGGTTGTGCGGTCTCGCGGTCGAACAGATCGGCACCGCGCGCAAACAACAGCTTGAGGTGGTCGTTGAGCTCGGTCATGGTGCCGACCGTGGAGCGCGAACTGCGCACCGGGTTGGTCTGGTCGATGGCGATCGCCGGTGGCACCCCTTCCACCTTGTCCACCGCCGGCTTGTCCATGCGGTCGAGGAACTGGCGCGCGTAGGCGCTGAACGTTTCGACGTAACGGCGTTGGCCCTCGGCGAACAAGGTGTCGAACACCAGGCTGGACTTGCCGGAGCCACTGGGACCGGTCACCACGGTGAGCTCACCGGTGCGGATGTCCAGATCGAGGTTTTTGAGGTTGTGCTGGCGCGCACCCCTGATGCGTATCAGCCCGGACCCACCCTCGGTCGCTTGCCCCGACCGATCATCGGCAACGTCGTCAAAAATGTCCGCCGCAGTCGGCTTGACGGGAGGGAAAGCATCGGACATGCAGGGACTCCAAAGGGGGAGCCCGACATTCTACGGAGCCCCTGATCGCCCGGGTTTGCCCCTACGTCATATCCACAATTTATCGTGGGATCGGGTTACCTAAACTTTCAGTAACAAGGAGACACATTCATGTACGAACGTCTTATGCGCCCGGCCGCGCTCGTGATCACCCTCGGCGCCTCCATTCTCTTGGGCGTATCTTCGCCGGCGTGGGCGCAGCTGCGCATTGGTCAACCATCCGGTTTCACCGGGTCCGTGGCCGCTGGCGTCAAGGAAAACACCGAAGGCGCCAAGCTCTACATCAACGCCATCAACGCCCGGGGCGGGGTCAATGGCCAGAAGATCGAACTCATCTCGGTGGACGACAAATTCGACCCCAAGGTCACGGTGGAAGTGGCACGCGAGCTCATCACCAACCAGAAAGTGCTGGCGCTGTTCCTGAACCGCGGCACACCGCATTCGCAAGCGCTCCTGCCGCTGCTGGAAGAATTCAAGGTGCCACTGGTAGGGCCCAGCACGGGCGCCATGGCGCTGCACGAACCCGTCAACCCCTGGGTGTTCAACGTGCGCGCCACCTACCAGCGCGAGGCAGCCAAAGCCATCGAACACCTGGCCACGACCGGCATCACACGCATCGCCTTGTTGCAAACCGACGATTCGTTTGGTGCTGACTCGGCAGCCGGCGCGCTCAAGGGCTTTGAAGCTGTGGGGCAAAAGCCTTTGCTTCTGGAGAAGTTTCCCCGTGACAAGCCCGACTTCTCGGAACTGGCCAAACAGGTCGTCAAAAGCGGCGCGCAGGCTGTCATGGTGATTGGCTCGGCCGGCAACACGGCCAATGCGGTGAAAGCCATCCGGGCTGCGGGCTCCCGCGCTCAGGCGGTGACGTTGTCGAACAATGCCTCTGAGGGCTTCATCAAACTGCTGGGGGACCATGCGCGAGGCGTGATCGTGACCCAGGTGTTTCCCAACGAGCGCTCGGTGACCTATGCGCTGATCAAGGAAGCACAGGAACTGGCCAAGGCAGCGGGCATGGAAGGCGTGTCGCCCGCGATGATGGAAGGCTACGCTGCGGCCAAGGTTCTCACGGAAGGTCTGCGCAGGGCAGGCCCGAATCCGACGCCCGTTGCACTGCGCAGTGCGCTGGAGGGGATCAAGGACTTCGATCTGGGAGGGCTGAAGGTCAGCTACAGCCCCACCAACCACACAGGGCTTGACTTTGCCGATCTATCGATCGTCGATGCGAGCGGCCGCTTCAGGCGCTGACAACAAGCCCCCGAAGCCGCTTCCTGCCACCCCTCACACGGACATGAAGCCCAGGTTGCGGTTGCCGAAGTTGTTCAGGTTCGGCAGCACGGTATTGAGCTGACCTTCGCTTGCACCGAACCAGCGCAGCAGGGTGGCGGCGTACTGGTCAACACTGCTGGTCGGGATCCAGCGACCATGAAGCTCCCAGGCGTGCTGCCCCACATCGTCCGGGCCACCCAGCACCAGTTCGGGGTATGTGCCGTAGGTCGATCCGCCATTGACGGCGCCGCCCATCACGAGCTGGTTGTTGCCCCAGGCGTGGTCGGTGCCGCTGCTGTTGTTGGGCTTGAAGGTCCGACCAAAATCGCTCTGGGTGAAGAGTGTCACGCTGTCGCCCATGCCGATGGCCTGCATGGCGTTGTAGAAGCAGGCCATGGCATCGGCCAGTTGTCTGAGCAGGTTGGCATGGTTGCCCACCTCTGCCGATGCGCCCACCTGATCGCCGTGCGTGTCGTAGCCACCTTGCTGGGCGAAAAATATCTTTCTGTTGCCTTGCACGGTGTCCCGTGCGGCCACCAGTTTGGCAATCTGGTAGAGCTGTCGACCAAGACCGGTGTTGATGCGGTTGTTCGTCGTGATGGGCAGAAAGGCCGCATTGATGAGCGCCAGGCCCGGAACCACCTCAGTCCCATTGCTGCTGTTGGGCTGGACGGCCACCACGGACCCAAGGCGCTCGGCCATGTCGAAAGCGCCCCGCTGCTGCGCGGCAAAGCTGTTGAGCAACACGTTCTGGTGCGAGGCTGCATAGAGCGCATTCAGCGCGTTTCGCCGTGCAACTGTGGGCGTCCAGGTGCCCGTCAGTCCCTGCACACCGAAGGTTCCCCCGGGTCCAGGGAGCACCAATGGCACTTCCAGCGCTGAAAGACCAAACCGACCGTTGCCACCGACCGAAATCACGGGCTGTCCATTGCCACTGACAGCGGCGGCAGCGCGCCCACCCCAGCCTGTGCGGCTGATCACACTTGGGCCCCCGGCTTCCCAGAGCAGTTGCTGGTCGGAATGGGAATAGAGGTTCTCCGGCCGTGGCCGGGTCCGTTCGCGGTACTGTTGTTTGGTCAGGGGCACGGCCAGCGGGCCCACATTGAATACCGGCGCCAGACCGTTGTCGGCCCATACCGGAGCCAAGGCACTCATCGCCGGGTGAAGGCCATAGTCGGCGCCCATTGCCATCAGGCTGTCGCGCGGGAGCGTCAGGCGCGTCCCCCGCACACCTGCATAAAGGCCGTGGCGGGTCGCATCCCTGGGCACCACCCTTGTAACCGCCCACCTGTGCGTGTGCGGTGGCGGGCATCAGGGCCGAAAGGCTGGTGGCACCCAGTGCGCCAGCCAGCGTGGCGCCTGATCGTTGCATCCAGCGGCGCCGATTCATCAGCAGGCCATCAAGCATCTTGTTGTCGTTCATGACCATCCTCAGCGAATCAGTTGGTATTGGGGCGAAGCCAGCACGAGGAAGGCGGCCTGACGAACACGGTTGGTCTTGGCGTCCTTGATCTGTTGCTTGGTCCCGGAGGTCGGAATGGTGAAAGCGTTCACTGCATTGATCACCGCCGTGCGCTCGGTGGCGGGCAACACTTCTCCCAGCGCCAGCAATGACAACCGATCCACCAGACGCGCGGGATCGGTTGCATCCACCCGGAAGTCCTTGAGGTTGGCAAAAGTGCCAATGCCCCTGGGCACGCCCTTCGCCTTCTGGGAGCCCCCCCAGAACACCAGGTAGTTGAGGTAGTTCATTCGCTGCAGGGCCGAGTTGGCATTGTGGATGCCGAATGCGGGGCCCACCAGCGAAGTGCCAGGCACAGGGTAATCCGGTGGATAGAAGTTGAACACCGACGGGGAACGGAACACATGCTGACGCAGCTCTTCGCCCCACCCCCAGCTCAGCGCGTCACCGTCGGTGCGGCCATTCAGCGCCCGGATCGCGCCTGTGAACAACTGCACCGGCTCGCGCAGGCGACCAGCGCTGTCGGCAGGCGTTTCGCTACGGGCCTCTGGATCGAGCAGAATGGCCGCCACCACCGCCTTCATGTCGCCGGGCCTTCCCTTCCCGAACGCCCCAAATCGGCCAGTAGAAAAGGCAGTGGCTACACGTTGCACATACAACGGACTGGGGTTGCTGGTGACGAGATGCTGGATGAGGTGCCGGCTGACAAAAGGTGCCGTGTTGGGGTGTGCCATCAGGCTATCGAGAACGGTTTCCAGAGCTTGTTGAGCCGTATGGCCTTCAGCCAGTTGCCGGCCGGACAGCAAGGTCACAGCCTGGGTGTTGTGGCGGGCAGGCGCGGCCACCATATCGCCCTGGTAATAGCGGCAGTTGGTGCCGCCAGACCCGCATCCCCAGGGCGACTTGCCACCGCGCGGATACGTCCAGCCCGTCAAGGCATAGGCGTACGACCGCACGATTTCGTTGTCGTAGGTCGGGGTGCAGACACCGCCTGCCAGCGTGCCATCGGGATTCAAGTTGCAGGTGCCCACAGAAAACAGCTGCAGCAATTCGCGCGAGAAGTTTTCGTTGGGTTCGTTTCTGTCGTTGTTGGCGTTGTTCAGGTAGTCCCCCATCAAAGGCGAAAGAACCACCTTGCGAAGCACTTCACGGTAGTTGCCGAACGCCTGCTTCAAAAGCGTGTTGTTGTAGTACTTGAACCCGTAAGTGCCTGAGACTTCCAGGTTGGAAACCACCACAAGCTGCTGCAATGCGAAGGCCACACGCTGGCGCAGCTGATCAGGCTTGGTCGTGGCGTTGCGGTAAAAATCCCAGACCAGCGGTGTGGTCGAGTACCAGTCGCGCCAGCAGTTGCTTCCCCTGGTACTGCAGAAGTCCCTGTTCCTGCTCGTGTGTTTGTGTATCGCGCCGGACCCACCGGTGGTGTATTTGGAAGAACTCAGCTTCATCTGGTCCGACACCCATCTGGCCGCTCCCAACTGGCGGATCTTTCGAACCATGCCTTCTTTGGGCCCGAACGTGGCTTGGTGGGCCAGGCGCACCGCATCGCTCTGGGTCGTGGCACGAGCCCGGATGTTGCCGCCAGTGGACCTGGCGCCACTGGTGGCCGCAGCGGGTTCGGCAAGCAACAGCGCACTTACGCCGGAGACGGTTCTTTCTGCGCTCGCTTCGGTGCTCTTCTCCGCCATTTCCTCGTCTTCGGACTCGGATTCGGCATAGTCGATCAGATCGCCCTCTGTGTCTTCGATGTCGGGGATGTCGTCCGGTGCCGCGCCCACCTCCGCTGCAAGCGCCACCTGGCCTTCCGAGGAGTCTGCCAACGCGTTCGGCTCGGCGTCTGCGCCGTCGTTCCCGCCACATGCGGCCAGCGACAACATGCCGCCCACCCACAATGAAAACAGGAGTTTGCGAAGCACGGCCCTCAGGGAGCCGTGGGGGTGGGGGGTGGGTAGAGGGCTCATAGACGCGAAATTTAGTCCTGAGCTCCCATTGAAATGTAAATGAAGGTTACAGACCCGGGAATCTGTTACTTAACCCCACATTGCGGGGATTAAAGGCGCCTTTTCAATACTCAAAGGCAGCCTTTTTCCACACATTTACTGTTCTTTGACCACCAACACGGGAACTTTTGCGTGCGTCAGTACCTTCTGGGCCACGCTGCCCAGAATCAGGGCCTTGACGCCCTGGCGCCCGTGGGAACCCATCACGATCAGGTCGCAGCCTTCGGCTTCCGCTGTCTCCAGAATGCCTTCGTACACCACGTTGCGCTCGATGGTGTCACCGGAAAACGGCACACCAGCCGACTCACACACCTTGCCCAGGCCATCCAGCGCGCGTGTGGCTGCGCTCTTGGCTTCGGTCAGGTAGGCCTGCAGACCCACGGCAGAAGCGTCGCCAATGCCGATGTAGGGGAACGGATCGATGACATAGACACCCACCACATGGGCAGACTGCGTTTTTGCCAACTGCACGGCTGTTTCGACCGCCTTGGCTGCCAGGCCGGATCCGTCGGTGGGAACGAGAATTTTCTTGAACATGGTCCATCTCCTCTGGTCGTTGCAGGAATCGGTGGGCGATCGCGGGAAGCGACCGCTCCGCCCAAACCGGATTCCATCCTAGCGCAGTCGAACCGGTTCAGGGTTGCGCCACGTCAAGCACGGGCGCCCGGTCCACACACACCGCGCAGTATTTCAGCTCGGCGATCTTGCCCACCGGGTCCAGGGCCGGGTTCGTCAGCAAGTTGGCTGCCGCTTCCGCATAGGCAAACGGGATGAAGGCGGTGTTGGCGGGCATGCCGCTGTCCAGCCGCACCGCCAGCCGCACTTCGCCCCGGCGCGAACGCACCTGCGCCAGTTCGCCCGCCTGCAGCCCCAGCCTGGCGGCGGTGTCCGGATGCAGGCTGAGCATCGGCCCGGGTTCCACCGCGTCGAGCACGGTGCTGCGGCGCGTCATGCTGCCGGTGTGCCAGTGCTCGAGCTGGCGACCGGTGATCAGCACCATCGGGTAATCGCTGTCGGGCATCTCGTCTGGTGGCGTGAGCACGGCCGCCACCAGCCGTGCGCGTCCCGTGGCGGTCGGAAAGCCGTCGGTGAACACCACGGAATGGCCAGGGTCGTTTTCGTCAGCCACCGGGTAGGTGACCGCGCCTTCCCGTTGCAGGCGCGACCAGGACAGGCCGGCGATGCTGGGCATGAGGCTGCGCATTTCTTCGAACACGGCGCCGATGCCGTGCGCCGTGCCGTCGGCGGCGATGTTGTACGTCCAGGCGAGCCCGAGCCGACGCGCCAGTTGCTCGGTGATCCAGGCGTCGGCGCGCGCATTCCCCGGTGCCGGCACGGCCTTGCGGCCCAGTTGCACGCAGCGGTCGGTGTTGGTCACGCTGCCGGTCTTCTCGGGCCAGGCGGTGGCAGGCAGGATCACATCGGCCAGGCCGGCTGTTTCGGTCAGGAAGATATCTTGTACCACCAGGTGGTCCAGCCGGGCCAGGGCCTCGCGGGCGTGGTTGGCGTCGGGGTCGCTCATGGCGGGGTTTTCACCCTGGATCAGCATGGCGCGGATCTGGCCATCGAAGGCGGCGTCGATGATCTCCACCACGGTTAATCCCGCCTCGCTACCCAGCGTGCCCGGCGGCACGCCCCAGAGCTGCTCGGCCTTTTCACGCACCGCGGGTTCAGACACGCGCTGGTAGTCGGGCAACACCATGGGAATCAGGCCGGCGTCGCTGGCGCCCTGCACGTTGTTCTGGCCGCGCAAGGGATGCAGACCGGTACCGGGCCGTCCGATCTGGCCAGTGATGAGCGAGAGTGCGATGAGGCAGCGGGCGTTGTCGGTGCCGTGCGTGTGCTGGCTGATGCCCATGCCCCAGAGGATCATGCTGTTGCCGGCCGTGGCGTAGGCACGGGCCACTTCGCGCAGGGTGGCGGCGTCGATGCCGCACACGGGCGCCATGGCTTCGGGGCTGAAGTCGGCCACATGGGCCTTGAGCTGGGCGAAGTCCAGCGTGTGCTTTTCAATGTAGGCCGTATCGGCCAGCCCTTCAAACACGATGGTGTGCAGCAAGGCGTTGAGCAGGGCCACATCGGTACCCGACTTGAAGCCCAGGTGTTTCCAGGCGTGCCGAGCCAGCTCGGTGCGGCGCGGGTCCGCCATGACCAGGCGGGTGCCGCGCTTCACCGCGTTCTTGATCCAGGTGGCGCCCACCGGGTGGTTCTGCGCAGGGTTGGCGCCGATGATCAGCACGAAGTCGGCGTGCTGCACGTCGCGCAACGGGTTGGTGACCACGGCCGAGCCCAGCCCTTCCATGAGCGCGGCCACGCTGGATGCGTGGCACAGCCGCGTGCAGTGGTCCACGTTGTGGGTGCCAAAGGCAGTGCGAATCAGCTTCTGGAACAGATAGGCCTCTTCGTTGGTGCCCTTGGCCGAACCAAAACCGGCCACCGGACCCAGGCGGCCGCGAGCCGAGGTGCTGGCCATGGCCCGCCTGAACCCGGCCGCTGCAGCGTCCAGCGCCTCGTCCCAGGTGGCTTCGCGGAACTGCTCGCGAACCTGATCTGGCTTGAGCCGCTGCCGCACATCGGCGGCGA
This sequence comes from Betaproteobacteria bacterium HGW-Betaproteobacteria-16, assembly GCA_002840835.1. Lineage (GTDB taxonomy): Bacteria > Pseudomonadota > Gammaproteobacteria > Burkholderiales > Burkholderiaceae_C > Hydrogenophaga. The sequence continues at coordinate 47,716 of PHCQ01000042.1, forward strand.
GCTTTGGCACGCCAGCACGTCGGATCAACGGGCGCGTGAGCCGCTCCGGGCTATGGGCGTAATCAAAACCGAAGCGGCCCTTGACACACAGGCGCCCATCGTTGGCGGGACCTGCCTTGCCTTCGACATGCTGAATGTGATCGTCAGAGACGTGGTAGGTCATCTGGCAACCCACCCCACAGAATGGGCAGACCGAGTCCACTTGCTTCTGCGAGGCACTTGCGTAAGCGTCGTTGGCGGGCGCAATGGCCCCTGTGGGGCAGGCCTGTACACATTCGCCACAGGCCACACAAGTGCTCTGGCCCAAGGGGTCGTTCTGGTCGAACACGATCCGGGCATGACCTCCGCGAAAAGCCAGGCCCAGCACATCGTTGCCCTGCGTTTCGCGGCAGGCCCGGATGCAGCGCGTGCACTGGATGCAGGCAGACAGGTTCACCGTCATGGCGGGATGACTGGCGTCTGGCGCGGACGCAGCGCGCAGCGGGAATCGGTCGGGCCGGGCTTCGACGGTTTGAGCCCACAGAGCCAGTTCGCTGTCGTGCTTGAGCACCTGCGTTTCGGGAGCGTCACTGATCAACAGCTCCAGCACGGTCCTTCTTGCCTGGGTCGCGCGCGGGGATTCCGACTGCACCACCATGCCCGGCGTGGGTGCCCTGCAACACGAAGGTGCCAGCACACGCTCGCCCTCGATCTCGACCACGCAGGCGCGGCAGTTGCCAGGACTGCGCAAGCCGTCCTGGTGGCACAGGTGAGGAATGGCCACACCCGCGCGCTGCGCCACCTTGAGCAGGCTCTCACCCGGCGCCGCCTCCACCGCCATACCGTTGAACGTGAACGGAACTGGCGTCATGTCCTCGGGCAAATCCTTTGCGTTCATGCCTTCACCCCACCATTCGATGTGCCATCCACCTCGTGTGCAAAAAAGCGCAGCACCGAGTCCACCGGATTCGGCGCCGCCTGCCCCAGCCCGCAGATGGAAGCGTCGCGCATCACTTGTGACAGATCGCCCAGCCGCGCCCTGTCCCATACCGGTGCCTGCATCAGCTGCACCGACTTGGTGGTGCCGGAGCGGCAAGGCGTGCACTGGCCGCACGACTCGTGTTCAAAAAACTGCATCAGGTTCAGTGCGGCGTCGCGTGCGCTGTCATGCTGACTCATCACCACCACAGCCATCGAGCCGATGAAGCTCCCATGTTCGACCAGGGTGTCGAAATCGAGCGGCACATCGGCCAGTGCGGCGGGCAGGATGCCACCGGAGGCACCACCGGGCAGGTAGGCGTAGAGCTCGTGGCCATTGAGCATGCCACCGGCATGTTCGTCCACCAGCTCGCGCAAGGTGATGCCCGCAGGTGCCAGATGCACACCCGGCTTGTTCACCCGTCCCGACACGGAAAATCGTCGCAGCCCACTGCGCCCACGCCGACCCTGACGCGCCAGCCACTCGCCGCCCTTCTCCACGATCTCGGGCAGCCACCACAGTGTTTCCAGGTTGTGAGCCAGGGTGGGCCGGCCAAACACGCCGTGCATGGCCACGATGGGCGGCTTGAGGCGCGGCAAGCCGCGCTTGCCTTCCACCGATTCGATCAGCGCCGATTCTTCGCCGCAGATGTAGGCCCCGGCACCGCGCCGCAGTTCGATCTGCGGTGGCACGAAGCCGGGATGCTGCGTGGCCAGGCTGTTCAAAGCCAGCACCAGCGCATCGAGTTCACGCTGCAGCAGCAAGCGTGCGTCGTGGTACTCGTCGCGCAGGTAGATCCAGATGCGCTCGACGCCAGTCACGTGTGCGGCGATCAGCATGCCTTCCAGCACCTGCGCGGCGCCTGTGGTCAGCACCTGCCAGTCCTTGAAGGTGCCCACCTCACCTTCGTCGATGTTGACCACCATGTGCCGCGGCCCGGGTTGTGCTCGCACGGTCTCCCACTTGCGCCAGGCAGGGAAACCTGCCCCACCCAGGCCACGAAGGGCCGAAGCCTTCAGTTCGGCCAGCACCTGATCGGCCGTCAACGAGCCTTCAAGCAAGCGGCTGAACTGCAGCAAGGCAGGTGCACGGGTCGGCGCTGGCGACAGGTCGCGTGGCCCGGTCTGGCCCGACTTCAGCAGATCGACCACCGATGGCACCGTCGCCTCGGGGAGTTGGCGTTGGCCGACGCAGGCCGCCGGCGCGCGGTGGCACTGCCCGATGCAGGGCGCTGCCTCGACCCTCACCCCTGCGTCGCCCTGCAGGTGGTCATGCAGGTCCTTCAACAGGGTCTGCGAGCCCGCCATGGCGCAAGACAAGCTGGTGCACACGCGCACCACGCTGGCCGGAACCGCTGCGGCATCGTCCACCACATCGAAGTGATGGTAGAAGCTGGCCACCTCGAACACCTCGACCTGACTCAGGCGCAAGTGCTCGGCCAGCGCCGCCAGATGGCCGTGGCGCAAGGCCCCTTCGCCGTCCTGCAGCCGGTGCAGGTGTTCGATGAGCAGGTCCGCGCGCGGCGCCAGCCCCTCGCAGAGGGCCGCCACACGCCGGCTGGCCGCTGGATCGACCTGCCGCCCTTTGGGCGTGGAGCGCGGCCGCTGGCGCGCAGGTTCGGCCACGGCGCGAAGCGGAATCACGCGGGAACCGGCGGCAGAGCCTGACGCAGGAGAAGTCGTTTTCATGGCCGCAGCGTAGCACTGGGCCATGGGTTTTAATATGTTCTCCTGTTCATAAATCACCCCTGCGCCAAGACACCGGGCGTACACCTGCTTCAGGCTCATCCACATGCTGCGCATCACCCTGCAACCCGGCTGGCAGATCGGTCATGACGACGGCGAGGCCTTGTCTGCCAACACGCTGCTGCAACTGCTTGGCGCCGTCAAGGAGTCCGGCAGCATCGCGCAGGCCGGCAGGGAACTGGGTCTGTCCTACCGGCACGCCTGGGGCCTGGTTCGCCAGGCCGAACAACTGTTCGGTCAGGCACTGCTCACACGCGGACGCGGACAGGGTTCGTCTTTGACCGAACTGGGCCAGACGCTGATCTGGGCGGACGCGAGGATCGGGGCCCGCCTGCAGCCCTTGCTGGAGTCGCTGGCATCTGAAATTGAAGGTGAGCTGGGCCGTGTGCAACGCAGGCAACGATCCGTGCCCCGGCTGCACGCCAGCCACGGCTTTGCGGTGGCCACCTTGCGCGAACAGTTGAGCGAGCGCAAGGTGCCGTTCGAATTGCGCTACCGCAACAGCCTGGAAGCCGTGGCTGCGCTGGCCCAGGGCGACTGCGATCTGGCGGGCTTTCACGTGCCGCTGGGTCCATTCGAAGCAGCTGCGGCGCAGCGCTACCTGCGCTGGTTGAAGCCCGATACGCATCGGCTGCTGCATCTGGCGGTTCGCACACAGGGCCTGTTCGTTGCCGCGGGCAATCCACTCAAACTGCGTGGCCTGGCAGATCTGGTTCGGCCGGGCCTTCGCTTCGTGAACCGCCCGGAAGGTTCTGGCACGCGCATGTTGACAGACCTGCTGCTTCAGCAACAAGGCATTGCATCGCACCGCGTGGCCGGATACGACAACACCGAACTCACGCACGCAGCGGTGGCGGCCTTCGTGGCCAGTGACATGGCCGACGCGGGCATCGGGGTGCAGACAGCGGCACACCGCTTCGGCCTGCATTTCATTCCCCTGCTCAAGGAACGCTACTTCTTTGCCATGCCTGCGGATGCGCTGCAACGCAAGGAATTCAAGCCCATTCTCTCGGTGCTGCAGTCACCCGCCTTTCGGTCAAAGGTGGCCGCGCTCAAGGGCTATGAAGCCGCACGGACAGGCGACATCCTGCGCATTGAAGATGCATTCGAGACCTGAGGTGTCGATAGATAGGGATGGTGCGTGAACCGCCGTATCGGCCCTCTTCTCACACGCCAACAACGTCACACGCGACACAGCGGAAGAGAAAAATCGACGGGCGGTCATCCCGCGCAACGCCTGTCAACACAAGGCTTTGAGCCAATTGCGAGGGCTCATCACGGTGTGCAATTGCACACCGTGGGTTGCATCTCGCTACGTATGGGTTTAGACTAAAAAAGGACTAGGCAGTGAATACGGCCCTGGGTCCACAGACCGCCGCCCCCGCTTCGCGGGACAGGTGAACGTCTGTTTCGTTCAACGGCCAAAAGGTCGCTTGAGTTCTTTTGTAGGTCCCTTACCCGGGGCCGACCGGTCCGCGTTGCAGCCTCAGGGCGACAAGCAGATCCGGTTCGCCAGAAGCCGCGAATGCGCACCGTCGCAGCGTGTCTTCACCACAAACAACCCATGGCATGACCGTTTCAGGCTCGACCACGCTTACCCCTTCTTTTCCCCTCGTTTTTCGATCTGCGCGCCCAGCCGACGGCGCCATGCTGTGGCGGCTGGTGCAAGCTGCCGGCACGCTCGAACTCAACTCCCAGTATTTCTACCTGCTGCTGGCCACCGACTTCGGTGAGACCTGTCTGATCGCGGAACACGACGGGCAGGCGGTGGGCATGGTGATCGGCTACCACCCACCCCGCGAACCCGCGACCGCCTTCGTGTGGCAAGTGGGTCTGCTGCCGGAGCACCAGGGCAAAGGCCTTGGTCTGCAGATGCTGATGGCATGGCTTTCACTGCCAGCCAACAGGCACTGCCAATGGGTCACCGCCACCGTGGCAGACGACAACACCGCCTCGCAGGCCTTGTTCAAACGACTGGCCGCCGAGCTTCAAACCGGCTGCGAGGTGCGCCCGCACTTCACAGCCGAACACTTCGCGCACGACCACCCTGCGGAACCGCTGTTCCGCATTGGCCCGATCGCGCGCGACACGCCCTCGCGCGCCAGCTGATTTTTTTGTGTGCCCCACGTGCGGCCTGGCCCGCACGCATCACCGAGGCACATCCGTTTTTGCAACGACGAAAGGACTCCCATGAACATCTTTGAAGAACA
>PHCQ01000217.1 GCA_002840835.1 Betaproteobacteria bacterium HGW-Betaproteobacteria-16
GAAATACCAATTGAAGGCGAGGTAATCCAGCATGTTGTCCGAGAAGGCGAAGAACAGGTATTCGATCACCAGCGTGATGGCGATCACCGTGCGCAGCTTATCCTGCCGGCTGCCGAGCTTGAGCGTGAAGAACAGCCGCGCATACATCCAGATGGACGCCAGGATGCCGACTACGCCGGTCTCGAAGAACCACTGGACATAGGTGCTGTGCGCGCCGAAGTGCGTGTTGCCTGCCAACGGAAAGAAGACCGGCGAGTAATGCTTGAACGAGTTGAGGCCGTAGCCGAACAGGGATTTGGCCTTGCTCATCCATTCGAGGGCGGATTCCCAGAGGAACAAGCGCCAGGCAAAGGAGTTGAGCTGGGCGTTGCGCACGTATTCATTGCCGCTACCCAGATCGAGCAGGCGGTCGCGCACGCCGGGAATCAGCAATGCCGCCACCGGCGCCAGCAACAGATAAAACAGATACTTGCGCTCGAACAGCAAACCATAGACCGCAAAGATGACGAAGCAGGCCGCCCAGGCGCTGCGCGTCTTGGTCATCACCAAAAGCCCCAACAGCAACAGCATGTAGGCGACGAACGACCAGCGCGTTGCCGCCGAAGCCTGCACCAGGCTGGTCTTCAGCCGGTAGAACAACAGCGAGATGCAGAGCACGATGTAGAACGCGAAGATATTCGGGTGGCTGAAGGTGCTCTGGAGCCTGAAACCGTCGGCTGAAAAGCTGTTGAGGTTCTGTGCGATATCGACAAAGGCGTAAAGCACCGGAATCAGCGAAGAAATCAGGATGGTGGTGACGCACAACTCGAAATCGGCCCGCGACCTGACCACATAAAAGGCAATGACGAACACCGCGCAATAGGAAGTCAACGCCAGCAGCATGCGCAAACCATCCCTGAATTCCGGCGCGTAGGCGAGCGCAACACAAGCGACCAGCAGGACCGGCCCCCAGATCGAAGCCACCCGGCGCGTGATGCCGCCCGGCCGCTCCAGCACAAACAGCATGGCGATGAAAATGATGAGCGCGTTGATCAGCGCGCCGACACCGAAGCCGCCGCCGAACTTGGACATCTCGAACACCACATCGCCGGAGGCGCGGAACATCAGGATCAGCAGCAACAGCATGCGCTTGTCGACCACCAGCAGGATC
>PHCQ01000218.1 GCA_002840835.1 Betaproteobacteria bacterium HGW-Betaproteobacteria-16
CATTCCGGCTTGCGCATGGCCGGTTGCGGCACGATCTTGATCGGGATGCGCGCCGTCTTGGCGGCGCCGGTTTCCTTGAGGCCGGCGACCTTGGCGCCCGGGCGTTTTGCTGTGGTGTCGGTGATGTCGCTCATGCGGGGGTTTCGTCGGTGTATTGGATGTCAGTATAAGCCAGATCGCGGCACAGGTTGAGCAGCAGGGCGTCGGCTACTGCCGGCAAGCTCATGTCGATGCCGAGGTCGGCGAGTTGCGCGACCTGCAGGCCGCGGTAGCCGCAGGGGTCGATGGCGTCGAATGGGCTCAGGTCCATGGCGACATTCAACGCAAGACCGTGATAGCAATGGTTCTTCTTCAGGCGCAGGCCGAGCGAGGCGATCTTTCGTCCGGCGACATAGACGCCGGGGGCGTTGGCCAGCGTACTGGCCTCGATCTCATGCGCGGCCAGCAGTTCGATGATGGTGTTCTCCATGGCGCCAACCAGTTGGCGCACCTTGAGTCCCTTGCGATTGAGGTCAAGTAGCAGATAGATGACGACCTGGCCGGGGCCGTGATAGGTGATCTTGCCGCCGCGATCGACCAGCATCAGCTGGATGTCGTCGCGCGCTGGCAGGCGCACATCACGCCGGTTCAGGCCCAGCGTGTAGATCGGCGGGTGTTCGGTGACCCACAGTTCGTCCATGGTGTCATCGGTGCGAGCGGCAGTGAAGGCCTGCATGGCATGCCAGACAGGCTCGTAGTCGGTCCGGCCGAGCCGGCGTATGGTCAGACGCTGCGGCATACGGTCAGAGCACGAACTTGACCATCGGATGCGCGGTCAGCGCGCGATAGATATCATCCAGTTGCGGTTTGGAGGTGACGTAGACGGTGCAGGTCAGGCTCAGATATTTGCCTGCGGAACTTGCGCGCATCTCGACCTTGGTGGCGTCGAAGTCGCTGTCGTGGATGCGGATGACATCGATGATGGTTTGTGCGAATTCGTCGCGCGTTTCACCCATGACCTTGATGGGGAAGTCGCAAGGGAATTCGACCAGGGTTTCCTGCTCAGCCATGACGCATGACCTCGTTCTTGTATGCTTGATAAAGTTGGTACATACGACGGAATATGGGGCCGGGTTTGCCGTTTGCAACCGGCTGGCCGTCCAGT
>PHCQ01000219.1 GCA_002840835.1 Betaproteobacteria bacterium HGW-Betaproteobacteria-16
GACATGGGCGAGGTAATACCGCTGGCCGCGCAGCACCAGCAATGACAGCGTGGTGGCCATGCCGGCCAGCTGGCGGTGAGCGTTCGATTGGCTCAGCACCCAGCGGTTGGCCGCCGCCAGCACCTTGTCCAGTGCCGCATGCGTCTCCCAGGTATCCGGCGTGGCGTAGTAATCCGAGAGCACGCTGCGTACCGTCATTTCGGCCGCCTCGCGACCTCCCGCATTGCCGCCGACGCCGTCGGCAATGGCGACCATCGCGCCCTTGACGGCAAGCTGCTCATTCACCGGCGTCACCACACCCAGAAAGTCCTCATTGGATTCTCTGGGGCCGGTTTGCGAACTTTGACCGATGATGATTTTCAGCGACATGTGCTTATCAGTTGGCATGAGGTTTTGGTGGGTGAGCGCAAACTTTACTTTACACCTTGGCCGAGGTCGCGGCGGCAGAGCCCCAGGTCGTGCGCCAGCGCGTCTTGACGCTGGCCAGACCGATGATGGCCAGCACGGCGAGGCCGGCGAAGATCAGCACGCCCAGCTGGTAGCTGCCGGTGACCTGCTTGAACCAGCCGAGGCTGGCGGCCAGATAAAAGCCGCCGATGCCGCCTGCCATGCCGACGAGGCCGGTCATGACGCCGATCTCCTTGCGGAAGCGTTGCGGCACCAGTTGGAAGACGGCGCCGTTACCCATGCCGAGCACGGCCATGACCGGGATGACGATGGACAATGAGGAGGTCAGGCTGGGCTGGCCGAAGCTCATCGCCAGCAGCAACAGGGCGGCGATCGCGTACATGGTGAGCAGGGTGCGGATGCCGCCGATGCGGTCGGCGATCATGCCGCCGATCGGGCGGGCCAGCGAACCGGAGAAAACGGCCGCCGCCGTGCAGTAACCGGCGACGACCGGCCCCAGGTTGTAGAGGTCGTTGAAATAGATGGTCAGCGAGGATGCCAGACCGACGAAACCGCCGAAGGTGACGCTATAGAAGAACATGAACCACCAGGCATCCTTGTCCTTGAGGATGGTGACGTACTGGCTCAGCGATTTTGCCGGTGGCGTGTCCGGGCTGTCCTTGGCGTAGATGGCATAAATCACGAAGACGATGAGCAGCGGGATGAGGGCAAGGCCAAACACATTGTTC
>PHCQ01000220.1 GCA_002840835.1 Betaproteobacteria bacterium HGW-Betaproteobacteria-16
TCAGGAAGCCCGTGGTGTCACCCATGTCGATGGCAAGGTCATCTTCATCGATGGTGCATTGCCGGGCGAAACCGTTACTTATCAATCCCGCAAGCGCAAGCCCAGCTATGAGTTCGCCGATGTGGTCGAGGTGTTGCAGCCATCCAATGCGCGCGTGACGCCAAAATGTCCGCATTTCGGCATATGCGGCGGCTGCGCCTTGCAGCACATGGAGATCGGCGCGCAGGTGGCTGCCAAGCAGCGCATGCTCGAGGCAGATCTCTGGCACATCGGCAGGGTCAAACCCGAGCGCGTGCTACCGGCCATTCACGGCCCGGCCTGGGGTTACCGTCACAAGGCCAGGTTGCGTGCGCGTTACGTGCCGAAGAAGGGCGGCGTGCTGGTGGGCTTTAATGAAAAGGCCAGTAGCTATGTCGCCGACATGCAGTCTTGCGCGGTTCTGCCGCCGCATGTTTCCGCGCTGATCGTGCCCTTGCAGGATTTGATTGAACAACTGAGTATCCGTGACCGCCTGCCGCAGATCGAGGTGGCCGTGGGCGAGGAGGTGACGGTGTTGCTGTTGCGCATCCTGGAGCCGCTGCAGCCGCAGGACGAACCCTTGCTGCGCGCATTCGCCGACCGGCATCAGGTGCAGTTGTGGACGCAGAGCAAGGGGCCGGATACCGTAAAACCGTTCTATCCGCTCGATGCGCCGGCACTGAAATATCACCTGCCGGAGTTCGACCTCGAGTTTCCGTTCAAGCCGACCGAGTTCACGCAGGTCAATCCGCATATCAATCAGGTCATGATCCGCCGCGCCATGCAGTTGTTGCAGCCGCCGGCGGGTGAACGCATCGCCGATTTCTTCTGCGGCTTGGGCAATTTCACGCTGCCCATCGCCCGCAGCGGTGCACAAGTATTCGGCTTCGAGGGCTCGGCGGCGCTGGTGGCGCGCGCGGTGGAAAGCGCGCAGCTCAACGGCCTGCAGGGCAACACCGAATTCAGCGAGGCTGACTTGTTCCTGATGACGCCGGAGAAACTTGCAGAACTTGGGCACTTCGACAAATGGCTGATCGACCCGCCGCGCGATGGTGCGCTGGAATTGATCAAGTCACTGCCGGAAGCGGAAGACCAGGACGGGCCACGTCCG
>PHCQ01000221.1 GCA_002840835.1 Betaproteobacteria bacterium HGW-Betaproteobacteria-16
GCTCCGCGCGCTCGGCCTCCAGCCGGAAGTCTGTCACCTCAACGAAGGCCATGCGGCCTTCGCCGTGTTGGAACGCGCCCGGGATTTCATGGCGGAAACAGATCAGCCTTTTGACGTGGCTCTGGCCGTTACGCGAGCGGGCAATCTGTTCACCACGCACACTGCGGTGGCGGTCGGCTTTGATCGCTTTGCTCCGGCCCTTATAGAGCAGTACCTTGAAGGATACGGGGCAAAGCTCGGCCTTACCCTGGACAACCTGCTGGCGCTCGGTCGCCGGAATCCGGATGATCCGTCTGAGAGTTTCAACATGGCCTATCTGGCGATCCACGGGAGCGGGGCGGTCAATGGCGTAAGTCGTTTGCATGGGCAGGTGAGCCGACATCTCTTTGAGCCGCTCTTCCCGCGCTGGCCCGAGGAGGAAGTGCCCATCGGCCACGTCACCAACGGAGTTCACATGCCGACCTGGGACTCCCCAGAGGCGGATGACCTGTGGACGGAAACCTGCGGCAAGTGCCGCTGGCTGGGGACAACGGAAACCCTGGGGCACGAAATACGCCGCGTCTCCGACGCCAGACTCTGGCAATTTCGCTTCGACGCCAGCCAATCTTTTGTGGCCTATGTGCGCGACCGCTTGTCGAGACAGTTGACTGCCTCCGGCGCCTCGCCCGAAGAGGTGGCGGAGGCGGGACATTTTTTTGATCCCAACGTGTTGACCTTGGGTTTTGCCCGTCGCTTCGCCGCCTACAAACGACCCAATATGCTGCTGCACGATCCGGAGCGGCTGCTGCGCCTGTTGACTCATCCGCAACGTCCGGTACAGCTCATTATAGCTGGCAAGGCCCACCCTTCCGACTTGGAAGGCCAAGCCCTCATTCGACAGTGGACGCAGTTTATCCGGCATTCCGAAGCCCGCCGGCATGTGGCCTTCCTCAGTGACTACAACATGCTCTTGAGCGAGCACCTTGTCCAGGGGGTCGATGTCTGGATCAACACACCCCGGCGGCCATGGGAGGCGTGTGGAACCAGCGGCATGAAGGTGCTCGTCAATGGCGGCCTCAATCTCTCGGAATTGGACGGCTGGTGGGCGGAGGCC
>PHCQ01000043.1 GCA_002840835.1 Betaproteobacteria bacterium HGW-Betaproteobacteria-16
GGGTTATGGCTGCACCACCTGCATTGGCAATGCGGGCGATCTGGCCCCCGAGCTCAACGAAGTGATCACCCGCCATGAGCTGGTGTGCGCGGCGGTGCTTTCAGGCAACCGCAACTTTGAAGCCCGCATCCACCCCAACCTCAAGGCAAATTTCCTCGCCAGCCCGCCGCTGGTGGTGGCCTACGCCATCGCGGGCAATGTGATGACGGACCTCATGACCGAGCCCCTGGGCAAGGGCAAAGGTGGGCAACCGGTGTACCTGGGCGACGTCTGGCCGACCAGCGACGAGATCCACGCGCTGATGAAATTCGCCATGAAGGGCAAGGCCTACCGCGACAACTACGCGCGTGTGGCCAGCGAGCCCGGCAAGTTGTGGGAGCGCATTCGTGGTGTGAACGGCACCACCTACACCTGGCCCAAGAGCACCTACATTGCAGAGCCGCCATTCTTTGAAACCTTCGAGCTTGCGCCGCCGGTGGCGACCGAACCCCCTTCGGTCAAGGGCGCGCGCATCATGGCGCTGTTCGGCGATTCCATCACCACCGACCACATCTCGCCGGCCGGCAACATCGCGGAAAAATCGCCTGCAGGACAGTGGCTGCTGGAACACGGCGTGCTCAAGGCAGACTTCAACAGCTACGGCGCGCGGCGTGGCAATCACGATGTGATGATGCGGGGCACCTTCGCCAACGTGCGCATCAAGAACCTCATGCTGGCACCGGATGCGAACGGCTCGCGAGAGGAGGGTGGCTGGACCACCTGCCAGCTCGAAGGTGCCGCCCAAGGGCAAAAGCTGAGCATCTTCGATGCCGCCATGCGCTACCAGGCCGCCGGTGTTCCCACCGTGGTGTTCGCCGGTGAGGAATACGGCACCGGCTCCAGCCGCGACTGGGCCGCCAAGGGCACGCAGTTGCTGGGCATCAAGGCGGTGGTGGCGCGCAGCTTCGAGCGCATCCACCGCTCCAACCTGGTGGGCATGGGCGTGCTGCCGCTGCAGTTCAAGGCCGGTGATTCCTGGGAAAGCCTGGGCCTGACCGGCGAAGAAACCATCGATGTGCTGCCACACCCGGATCTGACTCCCCAGAGCGATGCGCAACTGGTGATCACCCGCCCGGATGGCCAGACGCGCCAGTTGTCGGTGACGCTGCGCATCGATACGCCGGTGGAGGTGAACTATTACCGTCACGGTGGAATCCTCCCATTCGTGCTCAGGCAATTGCTGACCGCTTGAGCCAGCGGCCGCAACGCGGCATGATGTGTTTTCCGCCAGCCTCCAAGGAGTTGCCATGCGAAAGCCCGCTCTCTACAGCCGAACGGCCCGTGCAAGGCCTGGGGCGGGCGGTGCTCCCGTGCCGGCGGACAGCGGTGGCGAAACGCCTGCCGTTGAAACGGCGGAGCGCCCAGGCCGCGGGCAGCGGTTGCGTGCCGGTCTGGCGCGCGCAGCCATCAACCCCCGCGTGATGTGGGCGGCGCTGGCCTTGCTGGCGGCCCTGCTGCTGGCGAGCAATCTGCAGCAAGGAGCCATGGGCGCCAAGGCGCTGACGCAGAAGGACATTGACGCAGCCGTGCTGCGCACGCTGACCACCCAGACCTTGCCTTCTGCGGCCGCGAAGGCGGCGGAGATCATCCGGCCTTCAGTGGTGCGGGTGATGTCGTTCGCCAAGAACGCCAAGGGCGAAGAGGAAGAACAAGGCGTGGGCACGGGTGTGGTGATCGTCGACAAAGGCATCATCCTGACCAACCTGCACGTGGTGCAAGGTGCCGAAACCTTGAAGCTGACTTTTTTTGATGGCTCCGAGTCCGCCGCCAGCGTGGTGGGGGCGCAACCCGAAAACGATCTGGCGGTGCTGCAGGCCCACACGATTCCCGATGATCTGGCTGCGGCCACCATGCGCTCCACGTCCGATCTGCTGCCCGGCGACCAGGTGGTGGCCGTGGGCTTTCCCTTCGGCATCGGCCCGTCGGTGTCGGCGGGCGTGGTGTCTGGCCTGGGGCGCTCGTTCCAGTCGCCGGAAGGTGAGCAGGAGATCGGTAACCTGATCCAGTTTGATGCGGCCGCCAACCCCGGCAACTCCGGTGGACCGCTGGTCACCATGAGTGGTGAGGTGGTGGGTGTGGTCACCGGCATCCTGAATCCCACGAGTCACCGGACCTTTGTTGGCATTGGTTTTGCTGTGCCGATTGAAAGCGCCGCATCTGCAGCTGGCCTTCCGCCGTTTTAGCTTTTTTCAGGAGCGCTCCATGGACACACCCAACACCCCCGATTCCGCGCAGCTCATGGAGCAGATCCTGTATGAGGTCAAACGTGTGGTGGTGGGGCAGGACCGCTTCCTGGAGCGCGTGATGGTGGCCATGCTGGCGCAAGGACATCTGCTGGTCGAAGGGGTGCCGGGGCTGGCCAAGACGCTCACCGTCAAGACCTTGGCCGATGTGGTGCGCGGGCGCTTCAAGCGCATCCAGTTCACACCCGACCTGGTACCGGCTGACCTCATTGGCACGCGCATCTACAACCAGAAAACCGGCGACTTCAGCCCCTCGCTGGGTCCGGTGTTTGCCAACCTGCTGCTGGCCGACGAGATCAACCGCGCACCCGCCAAGGTGCAGAGCGCGCTGCTGGAGGTGATGCAGGAGCGACAGGTGACGATCGCGGGTGAGTCGCACAAGGTGCCTTCGCCGTTCCTGGTCATGGCCACGCAAAACCCGATAGAGACCGAAGGCACCTACCCGCTGCCGGAAGCACAGGTGGACCGCTTCATGATGAAGGTGCTGGTCGACTACCCGACCGACGAGGAAGAGTATGTGATCGTCGAGCGCGTCACCGGCCCTGCGGTGACGGTGCAGTCGGTGGCCACCACCGACCAACTGGCCGCCCTGCAGGCCCAGTGCCGCAATGTGTACGTCGACCCTTCCATGGTGCAGTACGCGGTGAAGCTGGTGTCTGCCACGCGCACCCCTGAAAAGCACGGGATCAAGGGTCTGGCCGCATTCATCACCTACGGCGCCAGCCCGCGCGCCACCATTGGTCTTGTGGAAGGTGCCCGCGCGCTGGCCATGCTGCGGGGTCGCAGCTACGCGTTGCCTGAAGACATGACCGATCTGGTGCCTGATGTGCTGCGGCACCGGCTGGTGCTCTCGTACGAAGGCCTGGCCGATGGGCTCGATGCCGACGCGCTGATCGAACGCATCATGGCGGCGATTACGCCGCCGGCCAAGCCGCTTGAACACGAGAAGCGAGCTGCTTGAGGGAGATCGCTGTGCTCTTCGGCTTGTTCAAATCCCGCCCACCTGACGAGTCGATCGCGCCCGCACGGGTGCTACCGCCCGAAGTACCCGAACGCGCAGACGCCCTGATGCGCCGACTGGAGTGGTCGGTGATTCGCCGGCTTGATGGCCTGCTGCAGGGCGACTACCGCACCCTCATGCGCGGCATCGGGCTGGACCTGGCCGACCTGCGCGAGTACCAGCATCATGACGACGTGCGCCACATCGACTGGAACGTGACTGCGCGCCAGCAAGTGCCTTACGTGCGCGTGTTCACCGAAGACCGCGAAATGGCTGCGTGGTTTCTGCTTGACCTCAGCCCGTCGGTGGACTTCGGCTCTGGCGACCAGCACAAGAGTCAGGTGCTGCGCGATTTTGTGGCCGTGCTTGCGCGGCTCATCAGCCGGCATGGCAACCGGGTGGGGGCGGTGCTCTATGGTTCGCGCGGACGAGCCGCAGTGGACGCCGTGCTGCCGGCGCGGGGTGGTCGCAATCAGGTGCTGCGCCTGTTGCAGCTGATCCAGCAACCGACTGCGCCTTCGGTCAAACCGGGCAAGAAGACGCCGCCCGCTGGTGCCACCCGCCTGTCAGACCTGCTGACGGCCGCTACCCGCACCGTGCGCCAGCGCAGCACGGTGTTCGTGGTGTCCGACTTCATCAGCGAACCAGACTGGGAAAAACCACTGGGCGAACTGGCGCGGCGCCATGATGTGGTGGCGGTGCGCCTGCTGGACCCCCTGGAGCAGGAGCTCCCGGACCTGGGCCTGCTGACCATGCGGGACGCGGAAACCGGTGAACAGCTGCTGGTGGACACCCACGACACCGGTTTTCGCCAGCGTTTCGCCCGCATCGCCGCCGAACGTGAAGCGGTGCTGCGCAACAGCCTGGCGCGGGCCGGTGTGGACACGCTGGAACTGGCCACCGACGACGATCTGGCCGACGCCGTCCTGCGATTCGTGGACCTGCGCAAGCGCCGCAGCGGCCTGCGCGCCGGTCTGCCATCCCACCTGGGAGTCCGAGCATGAACAATCTGCCCGTCACCTTCATCTGGCCGCAGTTTCTCTGGTTGCTGCTGGCCTTGCCGTTGCTTGTGCTGATCTACTGGTGGCTGTTGCGCCGCCGCCGGCACGCCGCCTTGCGTTATGCCAGCCTGTCCATCGTGCGCGAGGCCATGGGCAAAGGCCCCGGCTGGCGCCGGCATGTGCCGCCAGCGCTGCTGTTGTTCGCGTTCGCCGCCATGCTGCTGGCCTCGGCACGGCCCATGGCGTCCATCGTGCTGCCTTCGCAGGAGCAGACCATCATTTTGGCGATGGACGTGTCCGGCAGCATGCGCGCCGAAGACGTGCAGCCCAACCGGCTGGTGGCTTCGCAGAACGCTGCCAAGGCGTTTCTCGCCGAACTGCCACGCCATGTGAAAGTGGGCATCGTGGCCTTCGCCGGCACCGCCCAGGTGGTGCAGCCCATCACACTGAGCCGTGAAGACCTGGTGGCCGCGATCGACAAATTCCAGCTCCAGCGCGCCACCGCCATTGGCAGCGCCATCGTGGTGTCGCTCTCTGAGTTGTTTCCCGAACAGCGCATCAACCTCGGCGACATGACCTACAGCCGCAACAGCGACCCGTTCGCACCCAAAGGCCGTTCCCTGGACCAGCCCAAAACCGACGAAACACCTTTCACGCCAGTGGCGCCCGGTTCCTACACTTCGGCCGCCGTGATTCTGCTCACCGACGGTCAGCGCACCACCGGCGTGGAAACGGCGGAAGCGGCCCAGATGGCGGCCGACCGGGGTGTGCGGGTCTACACCGTG
Organism: Betaproteobacteria bacterium HGW-Betaproteobacteria-16; assembly: GCA_002840835.1. Lineage (GTDB taxonomy): Bacteria > Pseudomonadota > Gammaproteobacteria > Burkholderiales > Burkholderiaceae_C > Hydrogenophaga. The sequence goes on from PHCQ01000043.1 coordinate 5,069, forward strand.
GGTGTGGGCACGGTCGATGGCGAAATCATCGGCTTCGAAGGTTGGTCCATGCGGGTGCGTCTGGACGAAGAGAGCCTGAAGGAAGTGGCCAGCACCACGCAGGGCGAGTACTTCTACGCGGGCACGGCAGAAAACCTCAAGCAGGTGTACGAATCGCTGAGTACCCGGCTGACGGTGGAGAAAAAAGAAACCGAGATCGCTGGCCTGCTGGCTTTGTTGGCATCGTTGTTGGTGATGGTTTCTGCAGGCTTGTCATTGCTCTGGTTCAACCGTGTGGCCTGAGAGCGCAAACACGCTCTGAAGCCTGCGCAAAGTCGGCAGCATTTTTTTGGGTCTCCCGGGGCGTGAACATGCTCCGGTTTGCCCTGTGTCAAGGCCTGCAGCGCCTGCCGGGTGACAATTCGGGCCAATGAACAAAAACGTATTGGTGGCTGGCGGTGGCATTGGCGGTCTGGCTTGTGCTTTGGCCATGGCACGCGCTGGCGCATCGGTGAACGTGATGGAACAGGCCGGCGCGTTTGGTGAAGTGGGCGCCGGCTTGCAACTGGGACCCAATGCGGTGCGTGTGCTGCACGAGTGGGGCCTTACCGAAGCTTTGCGGGCCTGCGCCGCCTTTCCGGAAAGCCTGCGCGTGTGCGACGCCCGATCGGCGAAATCGCTGGGTCGGCTTCGGCTGGGTGCGGTCATGCTGGCACGTTACGGCCAACCCTACGCCACCTTGCACCGGGCCGATCTGCACAGGCTGCTGCTGGACGCTGTGCAACACCAGAGCAAGGTGGCCCTCTCACTCAACACTCGCATCGCCAGTTTTGAGTCCACAGCCAATGGCGTGCTTGTGCACACGGAAGATGGCCGCGAGGTCGTGGGCGACGCGCTGATCGGATGCGACGGTTTGTGGAGCCAGGTGCGCACGGGCTTGCTGGGCGCACAGCCCGTGCGCTCCAGCGGGCATCTGGCTTACCGGGGCATGGTGCCCGCGCGCGACATGCCGATCGGATCGCGTGCGAACGTGGTCACGGCCTGGATGGGCCCGAGGCTGCACGTGGTGCACTATCCGGTTCGCGGCGGTGACTGGTTCAACGTGGTGGCCGTGGTGGAGGGCGTGCTGGGGCAGGGTCATGGCGAGCCCGCCGAGAGCTGGACGCACGAAGCGCATGCGGCCGATCTGAAACGCGCAATGGGCACGGTGTGTGAAAGCCTCGCAGGCGTGATCGACGCCGTAGCGGAATGGAAGCTCTGGGCACTGAACGATCGCCCGCCCATGCGCGGCCCCGACGAGCACGCACACGGCCGCGTGGCACTGCTGGGCGATGCGGCCCACCCGCTGCGCCCCTACCTGGCGCAGGGTGCGGCGATGGCCATTGAAGACGCGTGGACCCTGGGCCGCTTGCTGCAGGAGGCCGTCCATCAGGGGCCGGTGGACTGGTCGCCCCTGTTCGCCCGCTACGCCCGCACGCGCTGGTCGCGCAACGCACGTGTGCAGACCCGTTCCCAACGCAATGGCACCATCTTTCATGCAACGGGCCTGCTGCGCCTGGGCCGCGACATCGGGCTGGGTCTGATGGACGAGCGCCTCATGGACAACGCCTGGCTGTACAGCGGGCCACCCCATCCGATACCATGAGCCTGCCTTTTTTTGCACTTTATCCATAAGAGACAAACATGAAAAAAACCTCCACGCCCCCCACCACCCCTGGCCGCCGCCACGCATTGGCCGTGGGAGCCGCCATGGCTTCCTCGCTGGTGCTGCCCGCCGCCCATGCCCAGTCGGCCGCTTGGCCCAACAGGCCGCTGAAGATCATGGTGGGTTTCCCGGGCGGGTCCTCGCCCGACCTCATGGCCCGTTTGCTGGCCGAGCCGCTGGCGCAGGCCTTGGGCCAACCCGTGGTGATCGAGAACCGCCCCGGCGCCGGAGGCAATATCGCTGCCGACCTGGTGGCCCGCGCGACCGATGATCACACCATCGGCCTGATGATCAACGGCAACATGACGATCGCCAAGATCCTCAATCCGGCCACCCCTTACGACCCGCTCAAGGACCTCACGCCGGTGGCGCTGATCGCCGTGGCGCCGCTGGTGCTGTGTGTACCGGCCGAAACCACCACCACTGGAGCCGCCTTCTTTGCCGCCGCCCGCGAAGGTGGCGACCGATGGAACTACGGCACGCCCGGTGTGGGCACGGTGGCCCACCTAGGCATGGAGCTGCTCAAACCCAAGGCCGGCATCGCACCCGTGCACGTGCCATACCCGGGCAACCCGCAGGTGATCGCCGCCATGCTCACCAACCAGATCCAGATGTCGCTGCTGCCGCCAGGCCTGGCCATGGCCCAGGTGCGCGCAGGCAAGCTGCGCGCCATCGGTGTCACGTCTGCTGGGCGCAGCAGCGTGGTGCCCGAAGTGCCCAGCCTGTCTGAAGCAGGCGTGCGCGACTTCCAGCTCGAAATCTGGAACGCCGTGGCCGCGCCCAACAGCATGCCCAAGGCGAACGTGCAGAAGCTCGCCGGGTTGCTGTCTGAATTTGTGCGCCGCGAAGACATCCGCCAGAAGATCTTCTTGCAGGGATGGCAGGTGGCTGGTACCGGCCCTGAGGGCTTGGCTCGCCGCATTCAGAGCGACACCAAGGCCATGACGGAAGTGATTCAGCGCAACAACATTCGTCCGGGCTAAGAGGCTGAGCGTGTCTTTGCCTGCCTGCTCTGGGGGAATGACTCAGGTGCCGGCAGACCATCCGGTGTGCCGGGCAATGTCGCTCATCAGCAAGCGCGCAGCTTCTTCGCCGCTGATGCTGTCGGCCAGCACAAAGGCTTTGCCACCGAGTGGGTGGGCACGCACTTGCCAGATGTTTTCCGGTCGCTGGCCGCTCACTTGCAGGCCGTAGCTGCGGTACAGGCTCAGGCGTTCGATCATCTGGGCATACCGGCGTCGCCCCACCGGTATGCCGAGCAGCCACCTTTCAACGGTGGCGCCCTGGCTGCGATCCAGCGTGACCTTTCGCCGGTTGCCCAGGTGCCACAGGCTCAACACCAGCGCCAGCAAGCCCAGGCCACCGAAGAGGATACCCATCCATCCACCCAGGGCGTCTTTGCGCCACAGGTAGGTGCCTGATGCCAGGAACGCCACGCCCATGATCAGCCAGGGCATTTGAACGCGCCGCATGCGTGCATAAGGCTGGTCCAGCACCAGTCGACCCTGCATGTTCATGCCAACCTGGCAGACGGCGGCAATGCGCTCGCGCAACAACGACTCTTCAGATGGCAGGTTCGCCTGACCGAAAGCGAGACGATCGTCCGGAGCAGAAAAGGAGGCGCTTGTTCCGGTGGCAAACACGGGGATGTCGTAGTGGGCGCTGAAATCGCCGTCCAGGCCCTGCCCCGTGACACTCACGCGCCAGACGGTACCGTCCTCATCTGGCGATGCCGAGGGTGGCAGATGGCCGGGCACGTTGGTCTGCCACTGGATGCGGGTGCCGCTGGGTGTGGGCAGCAGCTTGGCGATGCCTTCGTTCTCCCATTGCAGGTTTTCGCTGGTGCGTCGGTCGTCACCGTTGCCACTGGTGCTGCGTTCCAGGCAACTGAGTGCCACCACCACACGCGCCTGCGGGCCCGCCTGCACTGGAAGATCCAGATGCATGACCACGCTCCCACCCAGCGGCGCCGGGTGGGGTGCGAGCACCAGCGCCGCCGCACCATAGCGGCGATGCTGGCGCCATCGCTTGATCGCATGCCAGCACATCGCCAGGCCGACCAGTGGAAACACCAGCACCACCCACACGATGGGACGGCCGTTGACGGCCTGAGGCAGCGCGAGTGCGCTCACCGAGGCCCCGAAGACCAGGAACACCAGCCCCATGACGGTGAACACCCAGCGTTCCGCGCGCATGTTCGATGCGATGGACGGACCTGCCCAGGCCGGGTGCGCCATCCAGGGCTGGCTGGTGGCCAAGGCTTGCTCTGGCTGGGCGGCTTTGCGCCAGCTGTGGCGAGCCCATGCCAGCATGCCACCACCCACACCGCCAAAGACCACGAGGAAGATCGCCCAGAAACCCAGCAAGGGCCAGCGCAGGCTGCGATCCAGCACGGCATCTGACGCATCAGACGGGTTGACCCAGGCCGTGACGGGCTTGCCCTGCTGCTGGGCGCTTTTCAGCTGCCAGCCCAACTGGTACCAGAAGTCCCCCAGGTTGTCGGCCATGTTGCTCACAGCCACGCGCTCGCCGGTGTAGGTGCGGCCGTCGATCACGTAGCGGTAGCGTGCATGCACTCGGGACGTGGCATTGCCACTGCTGCTGCGGGAGGACGCCAGCCGTGCTTCCACCACCTGAGCCGGCACCGGTTCCCACTGGCGCATGCGCACGGCATCGATCACGGTGGGCACCATGCCCAGCACGAGGAACCCCAGGCCCACCAAAAAGAAAATCCCACCGAACGCGCCCAGCCAGATGGCGCTGTTGCGATGCTGCTGGCGGCGGTTGGAGCGTGGAAATCGTGACATGGGAACAGGCAATAAAAAAGTGCCCGCAGTGTATGCCGCCAATGACGCTCAGCGCTTCGCGCGCCGGACGGGCTCAACCGCTGGCGACACCAAGAAAGCCAGCAAAGGACGCCAGTTCGGCCTGCAGCGCGGATTGAAAGGCCGGATCTTTTGGCGCATCCCCGCTGACGTGGCCCAACTCGGCCCGCAGTGTGCCGCCCACCACTGAAAGGTTGCCCTAGCCGATGACCTGATCGCGCCACAACAGCGGCATGGCGTAGTAGCCGCGCACGCGCTGAGCAGGCGGCGTGTAGGCCTCGAACCGATAGGCCCAGCCCCACAGGCGTTCGAAGCGGTCTCGGTCCCACACCACGGGATCGAAGGGTGCCAGCAGGCGCACACCCTCGGGTGCCTTCCAGCGGCGCGAGCACGGGTCTTCTCCTGCAGGCCAGAACCAGGTCGTCCCTTCGACCTCCGCATGGGGCAATCGCTGCGTGGCGCGCAGCAGCGCAGCGCGCAACTGGTCCTGCCATTGCGGCACGGCGTGTTTGAGCATGGCCACCAGTTGCCGAAGCCCCGGTAGTGGCAAGGGCGCGTACTTGTTCACCAGCACGTCCACCAATTGGTCCAGCACCGCTGGCACGTCGTCGGGCGCCGTTTGGGGCATGTGTGCCGTGTAGAGGCGAATGCCATTGGCCCGCCGTGCCACGCGCAACAACCCCCGGTAGTGCATGCCGTCCAGCAGTTGCGTGCTGGCCTTCGACCGGCCGCCGAACCAGTTGGTGGTGTGGCCATGAGCAAAGTGCGCGTCGATCTCACGGGGGTGAGCAACACCCAGTTGCTGTACGTGGTGCCACACCGCCTGCGCCTGGGCCCAGCGCTCGGCCAGCCATTCGATGCGCGCGGTGCGCGGATGCATGCGCGCGTGCAGCTCGCGCGTGACGAAGCCGTAGTTGACGAAAAAATCCTCCTCTACTGCCAGCTGCGGGTACCGCCGCTCCAGGTCACCCGCGAGGTAGCCCTTCACCCGGTGGCGCAGCGTGAGGTCCTGCGCACGCGCAGGCGCGCGGATCGGGTCGGCCTGCACAAAGCCCAGCCGTTCGATGGCTTTGGGCAGGGTGGTGGGGGTGAAGAGGCTGCGGGCGATGGCGTAGCGGCGCAGGTGGGGCAGGTTGATGGCGGGCATGGTGCCATCATGCCGCAGGCGAACGCGCTCCACCGGGTCACGGAAGCAGAGCCATGGGTGCAGCTGCACTGGGATGCAGTGCGGCAGAATGCCCTGAAGACCCCCTCGAAACCGCGAACCACGTGGGCGTAGAAAATTCCGCCAGGCTCAATGAAGTTCCGACATGCGAATGCTTCCCCTCACTTTTGAATCTGATCGCCTGCTCGCGCGTTTACCCCGCGCCGCTGATGCCGCACTTTTGTTTTCTGCATACACCAGCGACCCCACGGTCAGTCGCTACATGATATGGACACCCCATCAGTCGGTCGCTGAAACGGAGCGCTTCATTGGCGACTGCATGGCTGCGGTGGAGGCAGGCACGCGCTTTCCCTACGTACTCGCCACCAGGGAGCACCCGAACGATCCCATCGGCATGCTGGAGGCTCGGGCATCGCAGCACATCGTTGACCTTGGCTATGTGCTGCCGCCGAGGTATTGGGGGCAGGGCTTGATGCCCGAGGCGGTTCGTTGCCTCGCCGAATGGGCACTGTCCCAGGAGCGCTTCTTTCGGGTCCAGGCGTTTTGTGATGTGGAGAACAAGGCTTCGCAGCGGACCTTGGAGAAAGCAGGGTTTGTGCAAGAGGGTCGACACGAACGGTATGTCGTGCATCCGAATCTGAGCCCGGAACCCCGTGCTTGCTATATGTACGGGCGCTGCCGATAGCGAGCAAGCTCGGTCGGCACCACCCGCCACTTCAAAGATCCGTCCGCAAGCGCCAGATCTCAGGGAACAGCACCACCTCCAGCATCTTGCGCAGATAGCTCACACCGCCTGTGCCACCCGTGCCGCGCTTGAAGCCGATCACGCGTTCCACGGTGGTCACGTGCCGAAAGCGCCAGAGGCGGAAGGCATCTTCGAGGTCGGTGAGTTCTTCACCCAGCTGGTACAGGTCCCAGTGGTCCTTGGGGTTCCGGTAGACCGTCAGCCAGGCCTGTTCCACTGCGTCGCTGGCTTCGTAGGGTTTGGTCCAGTCGCGCTGCGTGTGGCTCTCAGGCACCGCCAGACCACGGCGGGCCAGCAAGCGCAGGGCCTCGTCGTACAGCGATGGTGCTTCGTACGCGGCCTGTACCACGGCCAGCCGCTCGGGGCTGTGGGCGTGCGGCTTGAGCATGGCGGCGTTCTTGTTGCCCATGGCGAATTCGATGCAGCGGTACTGGTGGCTCTGGAAACCGCTGGACTGCGCCAGGTAGGGGCGCAGCGCGCTGTATTCGGGTGGTGTCATGGTGGCGAGCACGTCCCAGGCGTGCACCAGTTGTTCCATGATCTTGCTCACACGCGCCAGCATCTTGAACGCAGGCTGCAGTTCGTCTGACGCGATGTGTGCGATGGCCGCTTTCAGCTCGTGCAGCATGAGCTTCATCCAGAGTTCGCTGGTCTGGTGCTGGATGATGAACAGCATCTCGTCGTGCGCGGGAGAGAGCGGTTTCTGTGCGCCCAGAATCGCGTCTAGCTGCAGGTAGTCGCCGTAGCTCATGTCGCGGCTGAAGTCGAGTTGCGCGCCTTCTTCACGCACGATGTCTTCGGGGGCGGTGGAGGTGGGGTGGTGGGGGCACATGATCAGGTCACCGCATGTTTTTTGTTGAATTCGGGGCGCTGCCATTCGCCGCTTTCCAGCACCTGGCGCAGGTGTTCCACCGCGTTCCAGACGTCTTCGAAGCCGATGTAGAGCGGCGTGAAGCCGAACCGCAGGATGTCCTTGTGTCGGCCGCCGTCGCCGGCCCGGTAGTCGCCGATCACGCCGCGTGCGATCAAGGCTTGTACGATGGCGTAGGCGACAGAGTCCCCGCCGCCGCCGGGCCGCCCCAAGTCGGTGGGCGTCCCCGCGGGGGGCAGCGACCCGCGAAGCGGCGGAGCGTGGGGGCTCCTATCCATGCTCAGGCAGACCTGTGAACCACGTTGCGCGTGGATACGTGGCGTAGCCAGGCACAGACCCTGTCCTGCGCAGCGTTCCTCCACCAATGCAATGAACAGGTCGGTCAATGCCAGTGACTTGGCGCGCAGCGCGGCCATGCCACCGTGAGCTTCGGCCGCCAGCAGCGTGTCCACACCGCAGTCCAGCGCCGCCAGGCTGATGATGGGCTGTGTGCCGCACTGGTAGCGCGTGATGCCCGCGGCAGGCCGGTAGTCGGGGGTGAATTCAAAGGGTGTGGCGTGGCCCCACCAGCCGGCCAGCGGTTGCCAGAATCGATCGGTGTGCAGCGGGTTCACCCACACAAAGGCCGGTGCGCCCGGGCCGCCGTTGAGGTACTTGTAGCCGCAGCCCACGGCGAAGTCGGCCTTGGCGGCCGTGAGGTCCACCGGCACCGCGCCGGCGCTGTGTGCCAGGTCCCACACGGTCAGAATGCCTTCGGCGTGTGCGGCAGCGGTCACGGCGACCATGTCGTGCATGGCACCGGTGCGGTAGTTCACGTGGGTGAGCATGAGGATGGCCACGTTCGCGGTGAGCGAGGCGGCGATGTCTTCCGGCTCCACCAGCACCAGCTCCATGCCGTGTTGTTTGCACAGGGCTTCGGCGATGTAAAGGTCGGTCGGGAAGTTGCTGCGCTCGCTCACGATCTGCTTGCGCTGCGGTGCGTCGGCGGCCGCCATGTTCATGGCGGCGCTCAGCACCTTGAAGAGGTTGATCGAGGTGCTGTCGGTGGCTACCACCTCACCCGCGCCTGCGCCAATCAGGCGGGCGATCTTGTCGCCCACCCGCTGCGGCATGGCGAACCAGCCGTTCTTGTTCCAGCTTTGAATGAGATCGGTGCCCCATTCACGGGCCACGGTGTCGGCCACGCGGGCCGGTGTGGCGGCGGGCATCACACCCAGCGAGTTGCCGTCCAGGTAGATGGTGCCGGCGGGGATGTTGAAGAGATTGCGCAGGGAGCGCAGCGGGTCTTGCGCGTCGAGGGCGATGCAGTCTTGGTGTGTCGTCATGTGGTCATTTCTTCCAGGAAATCAAATCGAACGGAGCACAGCGCGCACCGGGCTGGCGTCGGCGGTGGTGAGTTTCAGGGGCAGGGCGATCAGTTCGTAGTCGCCTTCTGGCACGTCGTCGAGCAGCAGGTTTTCCAGCACGCGCAAGCCGCGCTGGCGGATCACCTGGTGGCTGTCCAAGGCCTTGCTGTCGGCGGGGTCGATGCTGGCGCTGTCGATGCCAATGAGTTTGACGCCGTGGTCTGCCAGCAGCATGACGGTCTCGGGTGCGAAGGCGGGCAGGGCGTTGTCGAACTGGTCTTTGGGCATCTGCTCATACACCCGAAGCAGGACTCTGGGCGGCAGTCCGTCCATCGCGTGTGCAATGTGCTCGGGTTTCACCAGCGGGCCACAACCAATGGCGTGGATCACGCGACACGGGCCGATGAAGGCGTCCAGATCTACCGAGCCGATGGCTACGCCCTCGGGGTCGTAGTGCAGCGGCGCGTCGGCATGGGCGCCCACATGGGGCGAGAGCGTGATGGCGCTCACGTTGACCGGGCAGCCGGGGCCGATGCTGGCCACCCATTGCTGGCTGTAGGCGGTGTCACCCGGAAAAACGGGCGACCTGGCGTGAACGGGTGGTGAAATGTCCCAGAGTTTTTTCATGGTGCAGTGAAGGTAGCACCAGCAAAAAACCCATGGTGTCGGTATTTTCCAACGGCCTGAAAAAAATACTTCAGGCCTAAACGAATAACCGCTAAACCAGCGGCGGCAAGCGTGCCACCAGCACCTTCAGGGCCCGGTCGCTGGACACATCGGCGAATACCGACGGGTTGGCAAGACGCTGCAACACCTCCAGCTCGGGCGCTTCTGCGGCAAGCAGGTCACGTAGAAATTGCTCGGGGATTTCTGGCGCGTTCAGGCAGAGAAGGGCATGGCCACCGGGGCGCAGCAGGTCAGGCAGGCGGCGGATCAGGCGGACGTAGTCCTTGGTCGCCACGAAGCTGCCCTTCTGGTAGCTGGGCGGGTCCGCGATCACCAGGCCGTAGGGTCCCATGCGGTTGACCTTGCCCCAGGTGCTGAACAGGTCGTGCGCGAGGAACTTGGCACCGCTGGTGATGCCGTTGAGCTGATGGTTCTGCTGGCCGGTTGTCAGCGCGGGCTGGGCCATGTCCAGGTTCACCACCTCCTTGGCGCCACCTTGCAGCGCCACCACCGAAAACGCGCAGGTGTAAGCGAAGAGGTTGAGCACCTTGTGGCCCTGCGCGTGCGCGCGCACCCAGCGCCGCCCTTCAGCCATGTCCAGGAACAGGCCGTGATTCTGGCCGCGCTGCAGGTTCACGCGGTACTTTGCACCGTCTTCCATGACCACGTGGGAATCGGGCACGCTGCCGGCCAGCAACACCGTTTCGCTGCGGCCTTCGTGCCGGGTCTGCAGCACGGCGTTCAGCGGTGCGTCGGGTGCAATCTGTGCATGGCGTGCCTGCAACGCGACGGTCAACGCGGCCCTTTCTTCTGCCGTGGTCTCACCGAACTTGGTGATCAGCCACACGGGCGGGAAGGCGTCCAGAGTCCAGGCTTCACAACCGGGGTAAAGACCACCCCGGCCGTGGAAGATGCGCTGGGCATCGGTGGGCATGGCCATTGCGGCAATGGCGTCGAGCAGGGCTTGCATGGGAGAAGTGTCGTGGATTAGAGCGGGGGCAGCCCGTGGCGGCGCCTTGCCTGGTTGCAGGCATCGCTGCCTTCTTCAAACTCACGGCAAGGGTTGGGTCGCCATTCGTAGATGCCGCAGGTGGCTTTTTCACCGACCTTGCCGGAGAGGGCGGCGCAGCGCGGGCTGCCATGGTCGGTGCCGCGCAGACGGGCAATGCTGTCGGTCACAGGTACCCACAGTCCGTCGGGCACTGTGCCACCTTCAGACTGGGTTTCGAACACCGAGAAGTCCACCCGAAAGCTGGCGCAGCAAGCGCCACAGGTGGTGCAAACGCTCATGGTTGGGCCAGACTCAGGCGCTGCATGCGTGCCAGCAGCCGGTGACGGATGAGTCCGCTCACAGGCCGAATCAGGTACCAGTACGGCAGGAAGCTGCGGCGCAAGGATTCGGTCGGACAGTGCACGCGGGTGCGCGTGACCAGTCGGCTACCATCGGTGTCAGGTTCCACGCAAACGTCAAGCACCAGTTTGGGCTCACCTTGCACGCGCTCGAAGGCCTGGGTATCGGCAACGGGAATCAGGCCGTAGTCCAGCCGCCAGAACTGGCCAACCAGGCCAAAGGCCACTTCGCGCCCCGGCACGGTGCCCAAGGGCGTGAAGCTGTCAAAGCCAAAAGCCTGGGTAGGCAGTCGTGATCCGGCAGCCCCCATTCGCTGCAGCAAGCGGCCGGGCCATTCGCGCAGTGCGATCGCCTTTTCAATCAAAGGATCCTTGGCCTGGAGCGCGGGCACCACGGCGGCGAAGGCCCGTTCGGCCGTGATGCCGGGCAGCCAGCGTTCGTGCCGCTCCTGAAACTGCCATTCGGGCAGAAAGCACTCCATCAGGCCCATGCTGTTGGCAACGCCGTGTTCAGTTCAAGCGGCCCAGCAACAGATACTCCATGAGCGCCTTCTGGGCATGCATCCGGTTCTCCGCCTCATCCCAGACCACGGATTGCGGGCCGTCAATCACCTCGGCGCTTACCTCTTCACCACGATGCGCGGGCAGGCAGTGCATGAACAGCGCATCTGGCTTGGCCACGGCCATCATGGCTTCGTCCACGCACCACTGCGCGAAAGCTGCGCGGCGCACTTCGTTCTCTGCTTCGTACCCCATGCTGGTCCACACGTCGGTGGTGACCAGGTCGGCGTCCTTGCAGGCCTCTTTCGGGTCTTTGAAGACTTTGTAGCAGTTGGCGTTGGCGATGCCGGCGAGCTTCGGGTCCACCTCGTAGCCGCTGGGTGTGCTCACGTGCACGGTGAAGCCCAGCAGTTCGGCCGCCTGCAGCCAGGTGTTGGCCATGTTGTTGCCATCGCCCACCCAGGCCACCACCTTGCCCTTGAGTGCGTCCAGCGGGTTGCCGCTGGCGGCCGGGCGGTACTCGACCAGGGTGAACAGGTCGGCCAGGATCTGGCATGGGTGGAACTCGTTGGTCAGGCCGTTGATCACCGGCACGCGCGAATGGGCGGCAAACGCTTCGATCTTGCTCTGCTCGTAGGTGCGGATCATCACCAGGTCAACCATCCGGCTGATGACCTTGGCGCTGTCTTCAATGGGTTCGGCACGGCCCAGCTGGCTGTCACCGGTGGTGAGGTGCACAACCGAACCGCCCAGCTGGTACATGCCGGCCTCGAAGCTCACGCGGGTGCGGGTGCTGGCCTTCTCGAAAATCATCGCCAGCGTGCGGTCGGGGTCGGCGAAGGGCTGGTGTTTCTCGAAGGCCTTGAACTTGGCCTTGATGAAAGCCGCGCGCGTGAGCAGGTAGGCGTACTCGTCGGCGTTCAGGTCCTTGAACTGGAGGTAGTGACGGATGTTCATGGGCATGTTCACTCAGCCAGGAATGCGTGCACCAACGGCAGCAGGATGGCCGCAATTTCATCGGCCTCGGAGGTGGTCAGAATCAGCGGCGGCACGATGCGGATCACGCTGTCGGCAGTGACGCTGATCAGCAGGCCGGCGTCGGCCGCGCGCTGCGTGAGCACGCCGCAAGGCTTGTCCAGTTCGACGCCGATCATCAGCCCCTGTCCGCGAATGTCCTTCACACCCGGCTTTCCGGCCAGGCTCGCTTCCAGCAAGCCGCGCAGGTGGGCGCCCACCCGCTCGGCATTGGCCAGCAGGCCGTCTTCTTCCATGATGCGGATGGTTTCCACCCCGGCGCGCATGGCCAGCGGGTTGCCGCCAAAGGTGGTGCCGTGGTTGCCAGGGGCAAAGATGTTGGCGGCTTTGGGTCCGGCCACCACCGCGCCAATGGGCACGCCCGAACCCAGGCCCTTGGCCAGCGGCATCACGTCAGGCTTGATGCCCGCCCATTGGTGGGCGAACCACTTGCCGGTTCGGCCCATGCCGCATTGCACCTCGTCGATCATCAGCAGCCAGTCTTGCTGGTCACACAGGGCGCGCACGTCTTTAAGATACTGCGCACGCATGGGGTTCACGCCGCCTTCGCCCTGGATGGTTTCAAAGAAGACGGCCACCACGTTGGGGTTGCCTGCTGTGGCCTTTTTCAGGGCTTCAATGTCGTTCACCGGCACGCGGATGAAACCTTCCACCAGCGGGCCAAAGCCGGCCTGGATCTTGGGGTTGCCGGTGGCTGAAAGGGTGGCGATGCTGCGGCCGTGGAAGGCCTTTTCGTAGACCACGATTTCGGGGCGCTCGATGCCCTTGTCGTGGCCGTACTTGCGCGCCAGCTTTAGCGCGGCCTCGTTGGCTTCCAGTCCGGTGCTGCAGAAAAACACGTTGGTGAGGCCGGAGCGCTCCACCAGCATCTGTGCCAGGCGTTCCTGGTCGGGCACGTGGTAGTAGTTGCAGCAGTGAATCATCTTGGCCACCTGATCCTGCAGGGCAGGCACCAGCTTGGGATGGCCGTGGCCCAGGGTGTTGACCGCAATACCGGCCAGCGCGTCCAGGTATTCCTTGCCATTCACGTCCCAGACGCGGCAGCCTCGCCCGTGCGACATCGCGATCGGCAGGCGGCCGTAGGTGTTCATCACGTGGGGCGAAGAGGCCAGGACTGGGGCGGCGGCATTCATGCTTGGGACTCCGAAGGGAAAGGGCCAGAAAAGAAAGCGGCTCAACGCAGGTTGAGCCGTTGAAAAGCGATTCTAGGCGCAGCGGCGGGCATCATCGTTGCTTGTTTTGCATTGCAGTCATGTCACACGGTGCGGCGCCGGCGCACCTCCCGGAGGGCGGGTTATCCCTGAGATCAAGTCTTATATAAGATAGAATACCGGGCGGCCAACCTGTCGAGTGATCCTCGCGCTGGTGCTGGCCATGTCCCCCTTTCTGGGCCCTCCACCCGCAGGCTTCCCCGATGGTTACTCCCACCGCCAAGCAAGTGTTCATTCAGGGCGTCACCCAGAGTGGCCGCACCTTCCGGCCCAGCGATTGGGCGGAGCGACTGGCGGGCGTGATGAGTTCATTTCGCCCGGGTGGTGCACAGCCAGGCAGCCACCTGAGCTATTCCCCATGGTGCGTGCCCAACACCATCAACGGGGTGAAATGCGTGGTCGTGCACACCGATCTGCGTGATGCAGAACCCATGGCCTGGGACTTCGTGATGCACTTCGCCCGCGACAACGATCTGCAGGTGGCCGAGGGCTGCTTGCTGCCCGAGCGGTGACCCACCCCCGCGCCGCGCCTTCGGCGCGTCACCCCCTCAAGGGGGCGATACCAGTGGCCCGGCGAAGCCGGTTCCACGGTATCTCTGGATGAAGGCCCGCGCTTCGGAAGGCGCCTCAGGTTTTTCTGCGGCGCTGCTGTCGGCATCACCTCAAGAAAAGGGGCGACGCCAGTCGTCCGACAGAACCGGCCCGACGGTATCTCTGGAAGTGGGCATTTCGCCCTGGCCTTCCAGACGCAAAAAAGCCGTCTTGCGACGGCTTTTTTGCTTTTGCTGGCAGCGCACCGTTTCAAACGGCAGACCCTTGAAAGGGTCCGGGCTGTTGGTCTGCCGGGGCAGACCGTGAGGGGTGTCAGGCGGCGGCGGTGGCCAGCGTCTTGACCTTGGCAGACAGGCGGCTCTTGTCGCGAGCGGCCTTGTTCTTGTGGAAGATGCCCTTGTCGGCCACGATGTCCACCACTTTTTGCATCTTGGCGAACAGTTCGGTGGCTTTGTCCTTGTCACCTGCCAGAACGGCTTTTTCCACGTTCTTCACGGCGGTGCGGTACTTGGAGCGCAGCGAGGTGTTCGCGGCGTTGATCTTGACGTCCTGGCGGACGCGCTTGCGGCCTGAGGCCAGGCGGGGGTTCTTTTTCTTTGGCTTGGTTGCCATGATGAGTTTCCTTTACGTGTTTGGGATGATGCCAGCAAAGCCCGCGATTTTAGCATGAGCCTCCCCCGCGACAAAGCAGTGGTCTGCGGCCAGGGTCACCGCAGATCCGCCCCAACGACCAGCTTTGGACGGGCTGCTGGTGCCGTCCCCCTTCAAGCCCGCAGGCGCCAGAATGGGGGAAAGACGCCGCAGGCGGCGCAGGGGGTTCTCTTACACTCTTGCGGTGACACTGTTCAAATCCGCCTCCCTGATCTCCGTGCTGACGTTGGCGTCGCGCATCACCGGCCTGTTGCGCGAGTTGCTGATGGCATCGACCTTCGGCGCCAGCGCCCTGACCGACGCGTTTAACGTCGCCTTCCGCATCCCGAATTTCTTCCGGCGCCTGTTCGCCGAAGGCGCTTTCAGCCAGGCCTTCGTGCCGGTGCTGGCTGCCGCACGGGAAAAAGATGGGGAGGATGCCACCAGGGAGCTGGTGAACCAGATCGCCACGGTGCTGGCATGGGCGCTCACATTCACCTGCATTCTGGGTGTGGTGGGTGCGCCCGTGCTGGTGTGGGCGATGGCCAGCGGTCTCAAGCAGACCCCTGAAGGGTTTGAGGCCGCCGTGTTCATGACCCGATGGATGTTCCCGTACATCGCTTTCATGTCGCTGGTGGCGTTGTCGGCCGGCATTCTGAACACTTGGAAGCGCTTTGCGGTGCCGGCCGCCACGCCGGTGCTGCTCAATGTGGCCTTGATCGCCGCCGCCGGCTGGGGCGCACCCTGGTTTGGCAGCATGGGTATCGAACCCATCTATGCCATGACCGGTGGCGTGCTGCTGGGCGGGGCGCTGCAATTGTCGGTACAGATCCCGGCGTTGCGCAGGCTGGGCATGTTGCCGCGGGTAGGTTGGCGCTGGTCGTCGCTGCGCCACGCATGGCAGCATCCTGGCACGCGCCGTGTGACCACGCTGATGCTGCCGGCATTGCTGGGCGTGAGCGTGGCGCAGATCTCGCTGCTGATCAACACCCAGATTGCTTCGCACCTGACCGTGGGCAGCGTGAGCTGGCTCACCTATGCGGACCGCCTGATGGAGTTTCCCACGGCCATGCTGGGCGTGGCGCTGGGGGTGGTGCTGCTGCCCCAGTTGGCGGCGGCCCGTGCGGCAGACGATGCCGACCGCTACAGCGGTCTGCTGGACTGGGGTCTGCGCCTGGTGGTGCTGCTGGCGGTGCCCAGTGCGGTGGCTCTCCTGACTTTCGCCCGGCCCCTGGTCGCGGTGCTGTACCACTACGGCGCCTTCACTGCTGCCGATGTGCAACAGACTTCGCTGGCCCTGATGGGCTATGGCGCGGGTCTGATCGGTTTGATCGCCATCAAGGTGCTGGCGCCCGGTTTCTATGCGCGGCAGGACATTCGCACCCCCGTGAAGATCGCCATCGTGGTGCTGGTGCTGACCCAGTGCATGAACCTGCTGCTGGTGCCGTACCTGGCTCACGCGGGGCTGGCGCTGGCCATCGGCATTGGCGCCATGGTCAACGCCCTGTGGCTGCTGCTGGGCCTGATCAAGCGCGGCGCCTACAAGCCATCTCCAGGCTGGGCCCGTTTCGGCTTGCAGGTGGTGGCGGCCAGCGCATTGCTGGCGGTGTTTCTGATGGCGATGACCACCCAGGTGAACTGGCTGGCGTTTGAGGGGCGGGCGCTGGGCCGCGTGGGGTTGTTGACCCTCTGTATCCTGGGGGCGGTTCTGGTGTATTTTGTGACTTTGTTGCTGTCGGGTTTGAACCTGCGCCAATTCGTCCGAAAATAGCCGAACCGCTTTCACCGCCCACCCACCATGCCCGCCGCCTACGACTACCTGGCGCCCACGCCTCTGGGGTACTTTGCTGCCCTGGTGGGTGACGACGAGAGCCTGCCGTTGCTGGAAGCGGCCACGGCGGTGGCCCAGGACGAATACCCCGATCTTGACGTGCAGGCGGTGCTGGGCGACGTCGATCAGCTGCTGGCCCGTGTGCGCCGTCGCTGCGCGACAGAAACCGAGCCCCTGCCGCGTCTTCGGCTGCTGAACCAGTTCTTCTTCCATGACATGGGGTTTGGCGGCAACGTCAACAACTACTACGACCCGGACAACAGCTACCTGAACGCGGTGTTGCGCACGCGCCGGGGCATTCCCATCACGCTTGCGGTGCTGTGGCTGGAGCTGGCCCAGGGGCTGGGGCTGAAGGCCCGCGGCGTCAACTTTCCTGGGCATTTCATGGTCAAGGTCAACCTGCCGAACGGGCAGGTGGTGATCGATCCCTTCAGCGGGCAGTCGCTCAGTCGCGAAGATTTGTCGGAGCGGCTGGAACCTTACAAGCGGCGCAATGGCCTGGTCGACGACTTCGACGTGCCGGTGGGGCTCTACCTGCAGGCCGCCGGCCCACGCGAGATCCTCGCCCGCATCCTGCGCAACCTCAAGGAAATTCACCGCACCCAGGAAGACTGGCTGCGCCTGATCGCGGTGGAGGACCGCCTGCTGGTGCTCTTGCCCGACGCCTGGAGCGAATACCGCGACCGCGGGCTTGCCTGGGCCGAGATGGGCGAGGCGCGCCTGGCTGTGAGCGATCTTGAAATTTACATCGACCACACCGAAGACACCCTGGAGCGCGATGCCATCGATCAGCGCCTGCAGGAACTGCGCCGCGCGCTGAACTGATCGGCAGCGCGTTCGTCCATGACCACCTTGCTGATTCTGGGGGCCACCGGCCTGGTGGGCCGATCCGTGCTGAGCCAGGCGCTGGCCGATCGCAGTGTGAGGCGGGTGGTTGCGCCCACCCGAAAACCCCTTCCGCCGCATGCCCGGCTGCACAATCCGCAACCAAATTTTGAGCGTTTGCCGGAAGACGCGGACTGGTGGAAGGTGGACGCGGTGGCCTGCGCCTTGGGGACGACCATCGCCAAGGCGGGCTCCCGCGAAGCGTTTTACAAAGTCGATCACGACTTGCCTTTGCGCGCGGGCGAACTGGCGCTGGCGCATGGGGCGCGGGCCTACGCGCTGAACTCGGCACTGGGTGCGGACCCGCAGTCCAGGGTGTTTTATTCGCGCACCAAGGGCGAGCTGGAGCGCGATCTGCAGAAGCTGGGCTACCCGTCGCTCACCCTGGTGCGGCCCGGCTTGATTGGCGGCGAGCGCGAAGAGTCGCGGCCGGCCGAGCAGATCGGTGTGACCCTGTCGCAATGGCTGCGACCACTGCTGCCGCTGCGCTATCGCGTGGTGCCGGCAGAGAACATCGCGCACCACCTGCTGCTGGCGGCCTTGGCGGCCCGCCACGGGGTGCATGTGGTGCCGTCGGAAGCGATGGTGTGACGTAGAACACCCCCGCGTCGCTTCGCGCCACCCCCAAGGGGGCGATACCAGTGGCCCGGCAAAGCCGGTTCCACGGTATCTCTTGACGGGGTACTTCGCTTCGGGTCGGGTATTGGTGTGAGTTTCGACAGGTTCAGCCTGGCCGGCGATTTGGGCTGCCGGCTTTTCCGAGCAGATGCCAGGTCCGTCGCAACTGGGTGTCGGAGCTGAAGCCGGCCAGTTCGGCCGCCTGCGTCACGTTGTGGCCTGAGCGCAGCGCGGCCTCGGCCAGATCGAGCCGGATGTTGCGCAGGTAGGCCAGCGGCGCGATGCCTGCGTGGGTGAGGAACAACCGGGTGAGGTGGCGTGGCGAGGTGCAGGCGACCTCGGCCATGCGCGGCAGCGACCAGTCGGCCTGCGGTTGCTGGCCGACCGTGTCCTGCACGCGGTGGATGGCCGGATGCAGGTGGTCCCGAAAGCGCAGGAACGGCGAAAGCTCGGGGTCGTTCGGTCCGCGCCGCAAGGCCACCACCATGCCCTGGGCCACCTGGGCCGCCAGCGCCGGGCCGCAGATCCTGCTGATCCGGTGCAGGAAGAGATCGATGCCTGTGGTGACACCGGCGCTGCTGCACACCGGTCCGTCCATGAGGAACACCCGGTTGGCCACCACGTCGCAAGCCGGGGCCACATGGCGCAGTTCGTCCAGATGCTGGTGGTGGGTGGTGGCGCGCCGGCCGTCGAGCAGGCCGGCGTGGGCGGCCAGCACGGCACCGGCGCACACGGTCAGCAACTCCGCCCTGCCTGTGGCGAGCTGCAGTCCGCGCAACCAGTGCATGAGCCTGCGTGTGGGTTCGTTGTCGACCACGAGCCGGGCGCCCGGCTGGCCGACCAGCACCACCCAGCAGGGTTCGGCAAGCTGCGAGGGCAGGGGCTCGATGTCGCTGACCATGGCGCCCACTGAACTCCGTGTCCGGGCCTCGGGGCCCACGAAGCGCAATCGGAATGCGTCTGGCCTGCCTGCGGCTTGCATGCATTGATTGGCGATGCGCAGTGCTTCGGCCGGGCCGGCCCAGTCCAGGATGAGGCTGTCCGGCAGAAGGACGAACAGCACTTCGATGGGCTGGGCTTCCCGCTTCAGGCGCGCGTCCACTGGAAATCCATCTGGTGTGCCGTGCGCTCGGCCAGCGCCATGCCGGCCAGGCGGGCCACCAGGTGCAGGCTCATGTCGATGCCGGCGCTGATGCCGGCGGAGGTCACCACGCGGCCCTGGTCGACCCAGCGCACGCCGTCTCGCACGGTGAGTGCCGGGAATCGCCGGGCTAGGTCGTCCAGATCCTCCCAGTGGGTGGTTACTTCGCCGGTGGTGATCACGCCGCTGGCGGCCAGCAGGAAGGCGCCGGTACACACCGAAGCCGTGATCTGCGCAGAACGGTTGGCGCGGGCGATCCAGGTCAGTGTCTGCGCGCTGGTCAGCGCGTCGTCGACCACGCCGCCCGGCACGATGAGCACGTCAGGCGCAGGTGTGTCCTCGAATCCGTGAGTGGGCAGCAGTGCGAGGCCGGCACGCGCCCGCACAGGTGCCTGGCTTTGCGCGACGCAATGCACCTCGAACAGGGCCTGAGAAGCCGGGTTTTCGCGCAGGTGCATGCGGCTGGCGGTGGTGAATACCTCGTAGGGCCCGGCCAGGTCCAGCGCTTCCACCTGATCAAAGGCCAGGATCGCGACTTTCATGGGAGGGTCAGGCCGGGTCACACGCCCTCCAGGGCCTGTGCGGGTGTGCACAGGCGAACGAACCGGTCCTTCAATACTGTGGCGGTGCGGGCGCGAATGTCGGCGGCCGTCAAAGGCTTGCCATCGGGCTGCACCATGTCGAAGGTCAGGGTGGCTTCAAGCACAAAGTCCACGGTGTAGCCCAGGTCGGACGCGTGCCGGGCCGTGGTCTCGCAACACTGTTCGGTGCGGATGCCGCTGACGATCAGGCGCTGGATGCCGTTGCGGTTCAACCAGACATCCAGCCCGGTGCCCACCAGGGCGCTGTGACGCGATTTGTGGAAAGTGGCAGCCGCCTCAAAGGCTGTCAGCCCCTCGAACGGCCGCACCGCGCCCGATTCTTCGGAGAACGGGTTGCTGGGCACCGCCGGTCCGTCCCGGTGGAACACGCGAACGATGGGCATGTTCACGGCCTGGGCGCCTTCGATGAGGGCGTTCTGCGCGGCCAGATAGGCTGGCACGTCATGCTCGCTGAAGAACGGTCGGCGGCGGAACGACTCTTGCACATCGATCACGATCAGACAGGTATTCATGGAATTTCCTTATGGGGGTGAAAGCCTGAATTTTTCCCTTAAGAAAAGCCGTTGTCCGTTTCAGCCAGAGACCAACTCCGATCATTTTCGGACATCATTGTCGCAAACTGGATGGCGGGTGTCTCCATGAAAAAAGGCCCGCTGAGCGGGCCTTTGTGCAGGTACTCGCTGTTATTTCAAGCCACAACCACTGCAGCGCCTTCGCCGCGTTCGGCGATCACGCCGATGTCAAACACCATCTCGCCCAGTTCGCGCAGTGTGGTGGCGCAAGCGGCCGCGTCTTCAGCCGCGATCACCACCACCATGCCGATGCCGTTGTTGAAGGTGCGGTTCATCTCGGTGTCGTCGATGCCGGCGGTTTTCTGCAGCCAGGCGAACAGCTCGGTCTGGGGCCAGCTACCGGCCTTCAGGTGGGCGGCGGTGCCTTCCGGGAGCACGCGCGGAATGTTTTCAAGCAAACCACCACCGGTGATGTGGGCCAGGGCCTTGATGGGATGGGAGGCCAGCGCGGCCAGCACGTTCTTCACGTACAGGCGGGTGGGCGCCATGATGGCCTCGCGGAAGGGCTGACCGTCCAGCGTGGCGGGCAGGTTTGCTCCGGCGCGTTCGATGCACTTGCGCACCAGCGAAAAACCGTTGGAATGCACGCCGTGCGAGGCCAGGCCCAGCACCACATCACCGGGTTTCACGCTCTGGCCGGTGAGAATTTTCGATTTTTCGACCGCGCCGACGCAGAAACCGGCCAGATCGTATTCGCCAGCAGGGTACATGCCGGGCATTTCAGCTGTTTCGCCTCCAATGAGTGCGCAACCCGAGAGTTCACACCCCTTGGCAATGCCGCCCACCACTGCTGCGGCCGTGTCCACGTCCAGCTTGCCGCAGGCAAAGTAGTCCAGGAAGAACAGCGGCTCGGCGCCCTGCACCAGCACGTCGTTCACGCTCATGCCCACCAGGTCGATGCCCACGGTGTCGTGCATGTTCCATTCAAAAGCGAGCTTAAGCTTGGTACCCACGCCGTCTGTGCCGCTGACCAGCACGGGTTCCTTGTAGCGCTTGGGCACTTCGAACAGGGCGCCAAAGCCACCGATGCCCGCCAGCACGCCTTCGCGCATGGTTTTTTTGGCCAGAGGCTTGATGCGTTCGATGAGCGCGTCGCCAGCGTCGATGTCGACACCAGCGTCTTTGTACGAAATGGGAGGGGTGGGGGAGGTCATGTTGGCAGGGACGGCACAGGCCGCGAGGGGGTGAAGTTGGCAACGCCTGGGACCGGCGCACCGCGTTTTGGCGGGGCGGCGCCCGGCGCCGGGGGCGTTCGGCGTCGGCAACAAGGGCGCGGAATAGAATTTGCGGTGGATTTTAAGGGTTTGCTCCTGCCGCCCGTCCCGTCAACACGCCGAACCGCCTCCCCATGACCTTCACCCCCACCCAGATCCGCGCCGCCGTCTGGACCACGATTGCCGTGGTGAGCTGGCTCCTGCTGACGCTGCTGGCGCCGGTGCTCATGCCCTTCCTGCTGGCGGCGGTGATTGCCTATGTGCTGCACCCCCTGGTGGAGTGGCTGCGAGCCAGGCGCGTGCCCCGCTGGCTGGGCGCCGGCCTGGCCATCAGCTTGCTCATGCTGGTGATGCTGGCGGTGGTGCTGCTCATCGTGCCAGTCATCACCAAGCAGGTGCCACTGCTGCGTGACCAGGTGCCGGACCTGCTGGAACGGCTCAACGACTGGGTGGTTCCCTTTGCAAGCCGCTTTGGCGTGGATGTGCAGGTCGACGTGACCGTGGTGCGCGAAGGCCTGAAGTCGCTGATCAGCGGGCATGAGGGCGAACTGGTCGAGGGTCTGTTGTCATCGTTGCGCATCGGTGGCAGCGCGCTGGCGGCGGTGATCGGCAACCTGTTTCTCATGCCCATCGTGGCGTTTTACCTGCTGCTGGACTGGAACAACCTGGTGCAGCGATCGAAGGGCCTGATTCCGCCGCGCTGGCGCGAGAACGTGCAGAGCTTCCTGGACGAAACCGATGAGGTGCTCGGCCAATACCTGCGGGGTCAATTGGTCGTGATGGGCTTGCTGGCCGTGCTCTACACGGTGTTGCTGGTGCTGGTGGGGCTGGACCTGGCCCTGCCGATCGGGGTGTTCACCGGGCTGGCGGGGTTTGTTCCGTACCTCGGTTTTGGTCTGGGCCTGGTGCTGGCGCTGCTGGCGGCGCTGCTCCAGTTTCAGACCGTCCTGGGCGTGGCGCTGGTGTTTGGGGTGTACATGGTGGGGCAAGCCATCGAGAGCATGTACCTCACACCGCGCCTTCTGGGTGAGCGGATTGGCCTGCACCCCATTGCCGTGATCTTTTCGCTGCTCGCCTTTGGCCACCTTTTCGGCTTCGTGGGGGTGCTGATCGCGCTGCCGGCCAGCGCGGTGCTGCTGGTGGCGATTCGCCGTGCCCGCAACGAGTACTTCAAGAGCGAGCTCTATCTGGACGAGGCGCCTGCGCAAGCCACGCCCCCGCTGGCTTTGCCTCCTTCCTCCAACGGCGGCGAGGCATGAGCACAGTGTCTGTTCCCGGCTCACTCCGCTGCCCGCAGGGCGAAGGGGTTGCATGAGCCAGCCCCCCGCTCCGATGAAACAGATGGCGCTGGACATCGGGCTGGCGCCGGTGTCCACACTGGACAACTTTGTGGCAGCAGGCAACGAAGCGGCCCTGGAACACCTGCGCCTTTGGGCGGGCAATGCCCTTCGCTCGCCTGTGCCTACCTTCATCTGGGGCGAAGGGGGCAGCGGCAAGTCGCATCTGCTGCGAGGCGTGCGCGAAGCGCTGCGCGAGCAGGACAGCCGCGTGGGCTGGATGGACGCCAGCACCCTGCACCCGCCCGAGTACGACGAACACTGGGACGCCGTGCTGCTCGATGATTGCCACCTCTACACCGCCGAACAGCAGGCGGCCGCATTCAACTGGTTCGTCAACGCCCAGAATCCGGTGCACGGACCGGCGCGCTGGGTGCTGGCCGCAGCCGACCGGCCTCCGGCCGACCTGCAGTTGCGCGAAGACCTGCGTACCCGGCTGGGCTGGGGTCATGTGTTCCAGTTGCGAGCGCTGGGTGAAGCCGAGCGCCGATCGGTGCTGCGTCGCGCCGCCGACGAGCGCGGCGTGTTCCTCAGCGACGAGGTGATGGACTTCATGCTCACCCGCTTTGCGCGCGACCTCTCCAGCCTGATGCTGCTGCTGGAACAGCTCGATGGTTATGCCCTGCGCACCCAGCGTGCCATCACCATCCCGCTGATCAGATCCATGCTCGAAAACGAATGACCAAATTCCAGACTTCTGCCGATGTGACGAACTCCCCTCAGGGCACGACAGGCATCCGGCTCGCGCTTTTTGACCTCGACCACACGCTGATTCCACTGGACTCCGACTACGCATGGGGCGAGTTCACCGTGTCGCTGGGCTGGCGCGACGCCGCCACCTTCTCCCAGGCGAACGACCGCTTCTACGCCGCCTACAAGGCCGGCACGCTGGACATCCATGAATACGTGCAGTTCGCCACGGCGGCGGTTCGGGAACACGGCATGTCTGCTGCCAACGAGGCGCATGAGCGCTTCATGCAGCAGGTGATCCGCCCGGCGATGAGTGAGCGTGCGCTGGCGGCCGTGCGGGCGCACCAGGCAGCGGGCGATGCGGTGGTGATCGTCACGGCCACCAACGCCTTCGTCACCCGCCCCATCGCCACCGCCTTCGGCGTGGACGAGCTCATCGCCATCGATCTGGAGACCGATGTCGCAGGCACGCCCACCGGCCTGATTCGGGGTGTACCCTCGTTCCGTGAGGGCAAGGTGGCGCGTGTGGAACAATGGCTGGCTGCGCGCGGCCTGAATTGGGCCAGCGTGACGCACAGCACCTTCTACAGCGACTCCATCAACGATTTGCCGCTGCTGGAGAAGGTGCACGAGCCCGTGGCGACCAATCCGGACGACCGGCTCAAGGCCATTGCCCTGGAGCGGGGCTGGCGCATATTGAACCTATTCGAATGATCAAGAAATTCATCAACAGGCTGCTGGGCAAGACCGAGGGCACCACCGGTCGGCGCGCCAGCCCTTTCGGTAAACGCGAAGATGTGCCGGTGCAGGTGCACGGCATCGACCCCAAACTGGTGGACCAGCGGGCGCTGGACGTGGTGCACACCCTCAAGCAGGCCGGCTTCGAAGCCTACATCGTCGGCGGCGCCGTGCGCGACCTGCTGCTGGGCCTGCGTCCCAAGGACTTTGACGTGGCCACCAGCGCCACGCCCGAACAGGTCAAGGGCCTGTTCCGCCGCGCCTTCATCATCGGGCGGCGCTTTCGCATCGTGCACGTGATCTACGGGCGTGGGCGTGAACACGAAATGATCGAAGTTTCGACCTTTCGCGCCTACCTGGACAGTGCCGACGCCGAGCAGGTGGCCGGCAACGAGCGCACCAGCAAAGGGCAGCTCGCCGGCATGACCCACGCGGTCGACGCCAGCGGACGGGTGCTGCGTGACAACGTGTGGGGTCCCATTGAACACGATGCCGCGCGCCGCGATTTCAGCATCAACGCCATGTACTACGACCCTGAAAGCCAGACCGTGGTCGACTTCCACCACGGCATCCGGGACGCGAAGAAAAAAACCCTGCGCATGATTGGCGATGCGGCCACCCGCTACCGAGAAGACCCGGTGCGCATCATCCGCGCGGTGCGCTTTGCGGCCAAGCTCAATGCCCTGGGCTTCCAGTTCGACCCCAAGACCCGCGAGCCCCTGGTGGCGTCGCGCAACCTGCTGGCTGATGTGCCGCAGAGCCGTTTGTTCGACGAGATGCTCAAGCTGTTGCAGACCGGTCACGCGCTGGCCAGCATTGAACAGCTCAAGACGCATGGTCTCGCCAACGGCATCTATCCGCTGCTCGACGTGGTGGTGCAGCGCGCCGACGACCCGTTCGTGAAGCTGGCGCTGCAGGACACAGACCGTCGCGTGGGCGAAGGCAAACCCGTGGCGCCGAGCTTCCTGCTGGCCTGCGTGCTGTGGGCCGATGTGCGCAAGGGTTGGAGCCAGCGCTTGCAGCCGCGCCCCAACCAGCGCCCGATGCCGCCGGTGGCGGCTTTGCAGGACGCGGTGGACGACGCTTTTGATGCCCGCATCGGGGATGTGTCAGGCCGCGGCAAGCTGGGGGCGGACATGCGCGAGATCTGGATGATGCAGCCGCGCTTCGACAAGCGCGTGGGATCGTCGCCGTTCAGTCTGGTGGATCAGGCGCGCTTCCGTGCCGGTTTTGATTTTCTGCGTCTGCGCGCCCAGGTGGGTGAAGTGGAAGAAGAACTGGCCCACTGGTGGGAGACCTTCCAGCACGCCAGCGATGAGATGCGCGACGACATGATCGACGCACAGCGCCGCGCCAACCTGGCCAAGCCCGGTGGGCCGGGTGCAGCACGGCGTGTGAAGCGCAGCGATTCCGATCACCCGGTGAATGCGCCTGCCCCCGATCCCCGGTTCCGCCCAGCGGCTGGAACGGAAAGCAGCGACGAAGACGACGGCCCTGAAGCGGATGGGCCGGCTGATGCCGCAGCACCTGAAGGCACGGCCCCGGCCAAAAAACGCCGCCGCCGTCGCCGCAAGCCCACGGGCGCCCCGCGCGCCGAAGGTGGCACCGGTGGCGACGGACCGGGTGAACCTGGCTGAATGGGGTTGACCGGGCATGACCCGCGAACCCGTGATCGCCTATGTGGCGCTGGGTGCCAACCTGGGTGATGCGGCTGGCGCGCTGCGCGAGGCTGCCCAGGCGTTGGCTCGGACCGCCGGAATCTCCGGACTGCGTTGCTCGCGCCTGTACCGTTCGGCACCGGTGGATGCCAGCGGACCCGATTTCATCAATGCCGTGGCCGAACTGCGCACCGTGCTGACGGCGCCCGACCTGCTGGATGCCCTTCAGGCCATCGAAACCCACGCCGGTCGCCTGCGGCCCTACCGGCATGCCCCACGCACGCTTGACCTTGATTTGCTGCTGTACGGAGGCGGCCGCGTGGCATCACCTCGGCTCACCGTGCCACACCCTCGCATGTGGCAGCGGGCGTTCGTGCTGGTGCCCTTGGCCGAAATTGCGCCGCAACTGGTGAGCACAGGTCAGCTTGCAGCAGTGGCCGAACAGGCCATTGAGCCGCTGGAAGTCTGAACGCCGGCGCGAATGCTGCAGCTTCGCCGTTGGTCAGGGTGCCAGGCGCTCACGCAGCCAGGTGCCGTCTTCCTGTTTGACATAGCGCAAGCGGTCATGCAGGCGGCTTTTGCGGCCTTGCCAGAATTCCCAGCGCTCGGGCCGCAGGCGGTAGCCTCCCCAGTGTGGCGGGCGGGGTGGCTGCAGCAGGAACTGTGCGCCGTAGCGGGCGGCATTGGTCACCAGCACCGAACGCCCTGCAATCACCTGGCTCTGCGGACTCGCCCAGGCCCCGATGCGGCTGTCGAGCGGGCGGCTGTGGAAGTAGGTGTCGCTTTCTTCATCGCTGACCTTTTCGACCGATCCCTCGATGCGCACCACTCGCTCCAGCTCCACCCAGTGGAACTGCAAGGCGGCAAACGGGTTGCCGGCGAGTTCCTGGCCCTTGCGGCTCTGGTAGTTGGTGTACCAGACAACGCCGCGCTCGTCGAAATCCTTGATCAGCACGATCCGGGTGCTGGGCCGCAGGTCAGAGCCCACCGTGGCCACAGTCATGGCATTGGGCTCGGGCACTTCGCTCTGGATGGCTTCTTCCAGCCAGTGGGCGAACTGGCGCAGCGGATCGGCCTGAGAGGCGGATTCGCTAAGTTCGGCCTTTTCGTAGCTCTTGCGCAGGTCGGCGATGTTCATCAAGGCAGTATAGGAGTGCGGCAGAAGCGGTGGTTTGCGCCGGATCAATTTGGGGAGTCTGTGCACCCGGGCAGCGAAATTTCAAGGTTCAGGTCGCGAGTTTCAACAGCCGCTCCAGTGCACGGTCGTGTATGCCGTGCTGCAGCAGGCCCTCAAAGGTCTGGCGGGCATAGTCCAGCGTGGTGCCGTAGCGCCCACGGGAATGGGTGAAGATTTCGCGGTAGTGCTCAGGGCTGAGATGGCCGGTGAAGCTGGGGCTGCGGCGAGACAGCGTGAAGGCCAGGGCGTGCACAGGCCCTTGCGAGGTGCGGCAGAGCAGCCATTTGGGGTCGTACACCGGGTTGGGCATTTCGCGCGCCCACAGCGTGGGCATGAGCGCTTCCACCTGTTCGTGCGGCACGCGCAGTGCCAGGCCGCTGCAGCTGCCGCCGGGCAGCAGGGTGAACACCAGGCCCGGCCGCTCAGGGGTGCCGCGATTGACGCGGCTCCACATCTGCAAGCAGCGGTGGTGGCCGTGCACCCGGGCCATGCGTTGTTCAACCGCTTTAAATTCGGGTCGCCAGACCAGGGAGGCATAGGCGAAGACCCAGAGGTCGGGCCTGGGTCCTTGCGTTCGCCACTGGGCCAAGGTGTCGGCCATCATGCGGGCACCGTCGCGAAGGGCCGGATCGTGCGGGCTTGTCATTCGTTGCAAGGGTTCAGCCATTTAGAATCGCATGTTTGCCAAAGCAGGACCGGGGCAACCGTTTCGCTGGTCCGCGCCCGCTGATGCACCTGTTTCAGCCCATTATTCTTCAAGGAGTTTCTCACCCATGTCATCCCAGGAAACCGAAATCGAATACCGCGTGGTTGCGGTGGTGTTGATCCTCACGATTCTCCTGGCCGTGGGCCTAGCGCTGGGCATCGGCATCCACAAGTCGCGCAGTGGCGGCGCTGGCATGGGCGGTGACGCTTCGACTGCGGCGGGTTCGGCCCAGGCTGCCGTGGCGGGTGCGGTGGCTTCGGTCACTGGGTCTGGTGAAGCATCGTCCCCCACGGCCGCCAATGTGGTTCCTGCGGCCAGTGCCGCCTCGCGCAGTGAAGATGCCAGCATCGTGGTGGAAAACGGTGTGGTGATGTTCTATTTCGCCACCGGCAAGGCCGACCTGGCCAACGGTGCCGTGGCGGTGCTGGGTGATGCGATTGCGGCTGCCAAGGCCGGCAAGCGACTGGTCATTTCGGGCTTCCACGATGCCACAGGCGACCCGGCCTTCAATATCGAACTGGCCAAGAAGCGCGCCCTGGCCGTGCGCGATGCCCTGGTGGGCGCGGGCGTGGCCGAATCGAGCGTGGAGTTGAACAAGCCCGAAGAGACCACCGGCAGCGGCAACATGGCCGAAGCCCGTCGAGTGGAAGTGGTGATTGCGGACTGAACTTGTCGTCGATGCCATCAAGAGAAAAGCCCGGTTTGACCGGGCTTTTGACTTTCTGGTTCAGCGCAGGCCTTGGCCACCAGCCTGTTCGGCACGCTGAATCAGTTCGATCTTATAGCCGTCTGGGTCGGTCACGAAGGCAATCACGGTGCTGCCGCCCTTGACCGGGCCCGCTTCGCGTGTGACGTTGCCGCCAGCGGCCTTGATCTTTTCACAGGCTGCGTAGGCATCGGGCACACCCAGGGCGATGTGGCCGTAGGCCGTGCCCATCTCGTAGCTTTCGGTGCCCCAGTTGTAGGTGAGTTCGATCTCGGCCTGGGCCGGGTTGCCCTCATAGCCCACAAAGGCCAACGAGTATTTGTACTCGGGGTTTTCCGAGGTGCGCAGCAGTTGCATGCCAAGCACCTGGGTGTAGAAGTCGATCGAGCGCTGGAGGTTGCCCACGCGCAGCATGGTGTGTAGGAGTCTCATGCGCCCGATTGTGGCTTCATATCGAAAACCAGGCAGGTTGTCGTGGCATGGGCGTAGAGCGTGCCGTCCGGGCCGATGAGCTGGGCATCGGCCGTGGCGAGCTGGCGCCCGCAGTGGATGACACGGCCAATGGCCCGCACGCGCTGCACCTTGGGCGTGAGGGCGCGCACGATGTTCACGCTCAGCTCGGCAGTGGTGTAGCCCCGCCCAGGTGGCATTTTGGTGTGCACCGCACAGCCCAGCGCGGAATCGAGCAGCGTGGCAAACCAGCCACCATGCACCGTGCCCATGGGGTTGAAATGCCGCGGAAGCGGTGCGCCCTGGAATGTGGCGGTGCCGTCGCCGATTTCGATGACCAGAAAGTCCAGTGTGTGGGCGATGGCCGCATAGGGGATGTCACCGCGCAGCATGGCCTGCATCATCTCCATGCCGGACTTGCCTGCGATTTGATCGGGCCGCGCCACACCAGGCCCAGGGCCGGCATTCAGCCTCTGAAGCGCTTCGGCTTCTTGGGCCAGCCAGGTGTCCAGCAGGTTGTCCTTGCTCATGAATTTCTCCTGAAAGATTGCATATACAAGCATTGTAGATACAATGAAACCATGCCATCTGACTCCGATGTGTCACCTCATGAAGTGCCTGTGCTGCCCCAGCCGGTGGGCTGCACCAATTTCAAGCTGCGCCAGCTCACCCGCCGCGTCACCCAGCACTACGACCGCCACCTGGCGCTCTCAGGCCTCAAGACCACCCAGTATTCCCTGCTGAGCCACGTGGATCGGCTGGGTCCGTTGCCACCGGGTGAGCTGGCCCGGCGTATGGACATGGACGCTTCCACGCTCAGCCGCAATCTGCGGCCACTGCTGGCTTCGGGATGGCTGCGCATGGATGAAGGGGTGGACGCGCGCACCCGCGAGCTGAACATCACCGATGCCGGGCGCGAATTGCGCCGGCGGGCGCAGCGCCACTGGAAGGCGGCCCAGGTGGCATTGAATCAACAACTGGGGCCTGCGACCGTGGTGGCCTTGCACGAGCTGCTCGACAAGGGCCTGGCCGCATTCCACTTGGCCGATTCGGACTGAGATTCAACCCGCGCTGTAGGCCAGACCCGAAGCCACGCCACCGAACAGATCGCCTTGCACCAGAGGCACACCCGGAAAGGCCGCCTGCAGGGCCTGCTGGAAGGGTTTCAGCGCAGACGAACCGCCCGTGAGGTAGATGGCGTCGAGTGCGCCTTCGCTCCGCACATTGGCGCGAAGCGCACATTCCACAGCGCACGTCACGGTGCGCTGCAGCAGGGCATCGAGGTACTGCTGCATGTCGGCCGTGGACAGTTCCGCCTTCAGACCGGCTTCCACCGCCTGCAGGTCCACAACGGTGGTGGCCTGGGTTTCGGAGCAACGGATCTTGGCCAGTTCCACCTCGTGGGCGAGGCGGTGGCCGTCTCGCTGGTCCAGCACGCGCATCAGGCGCTCGTGCAACCGCGTGTCGGTGTAGTTCACCCGCAAGGCCTGCGTCTGGGCCAGGGCCCGTGGCAGGTACAGCCACTGGATCAGGTGCCAGGTCGACAGGTCGAAGAACACGCGGCTGGGTACTTCGCGTCCTTGCGGGCCGATATGGCGGTGGCCAAGCAAGGGCATCACCCGCTCCAGGCTGAGCTTCTGGTCGAAATCGGTGCCGCCCACATGCACACCGGTGGTGGCCAGCACGTCAGCGTTGCGGTCGGGCTTCCCAGCGCGTTCGGGGCCCAGTCGCACCACCGTGAAGTCGGACGTACCACCCCCGATGTCTGCCACCAGCACCCGGGCCTCCCGGGTCAGTCGCCGCTCAAAATCCAGCGCCGCCGCGATCGGTTCCAGCTGGAAGCGCACTTCGGCAAAGCCCACCGCCTGCGCCGCTTCGCGCAGCGACTGTTCCGCCTGCGCATCGCGCTGTGGGTCGTCGTCCACGAAGTGCACCGGCCGTCCCAGCACCACCCCGGTCGGCAGGTGTCCCAGTGACCGAGCGGCGCGTTGCCGCAGCTCAGCGAGGAAGATGGCGATGATGTCCTGGAAGCTGATGGTCTGGTGGTTGATCTCGGTCTTCTCCTGCAGCAGCGAACTGCCCAGCAGGCTCTTGAGCGAGCGCATGAGCCGGCCTTCGGTGCTGGCGAGGTACTGGCTCACGGCGTCGCGGCCAAAGTGGGTGAGGTGGTCTTCGGCGTTGAAGAACACCGCCGTGGGCATGGACACGGCATCGCCCTCCAGCGGGAGGGGTTGCGCCGCACCTCCATGTGGCGCCCAGGCCATGGCGGAGTTGGAGGTGCCGAAGTCGATGCCGAGGGTGCCGTGGGAAGTGAGCGTCATGGTGGCCGGAGGGAGAAGTGTCAGAGGGGCGCTTGCCCGTCTGGAGGGGCGATTCTGACAGGCCCTGAGCGGCCGCGTGCGATGGCGCTCAGTGGTCGAACACCAGCGAGCGGTGCACAGACGCGCCGGTCATGGCCCCGTCGCCCACGGCCATGGCCACATTGCTGAAGCCTCGAGCGGTGTCACCACAGGCAAACACGCCCGGTACCGAAGTTTCCTTGAGTTCGTTCACCCGCAGGTAGCTGCCCACATGGCCGTGTTCCAGTGCGCAGCCCAACTGGTGTGGCAGGTCGTTGCTCATTCGGGTGGAAGGCACGGTGAACAGACCGCTGAAATGCAGCGTGCGGCCATCTTCCAGTACCACGCTGGCCTGTTCCGCCAGCCGCCGCACGCGAGCCCGTTCGACCTTGACACCCCATCGGTCCAGCTGCGCCTGCTGCTCGACGTCGGGCTCGAAGGCGCCGTTGAGCAACAGCGTCACCTGGCCCCATTCCGGCAGCAACTGCGCCTGGTGCATGGCCATGGCGTTGTTGGCCAGCACGCCGATTCTTCCCTGATTCAGTTCGTAGCCGTGGCAATACGGGCAGTGAAAAACGCTGCGACCCCAGCGCTCGCGCAATCCGTCGATTTCGGGCAGTTCGTCGGTCACCCCACTGGCCAGCACGAGACGGTTGGCCGACAGGGTCTGGTCGTTGACAACCACATCGAATCTGCCCGCTACCTGAGAGGCTTGGGTGGCTTCACCAGCCAGCCATCGCACGGTCGGGTAGGCCAGCAATTGTTGTCGAGCCTCGTCTGCGATGGCCGATGGTGAATGGCCGTCGCGTCCAAGGAAGCCGTGCGAATGGCTGGCGAAGCGGTTGCGCCGCCGGCCGGCGTCCACCACGGTGACGTGGCGGCGGGCGCGTGCGAGTTGCAAGGCGGCTGATAGGCCGGCGTAGCTGCCGCCGATGATGATCACGTCAGTGTGCATGGTCTGTGAGCTTTCTGGCGCGGGGGTCCGTCGCCATGCGTTGCTGAAAAAGTTGATGCAGGTCGGCCAGCGAAATGGCGTGCAGGCGTTCCAGCACCAGCCGCTCGGCGTCGCGGTAGGCCGCATCGAGCGCGGTGTTCACCGCCTGCTCGATCACGCAGCCGGGGTTTTCATCGCGGTGACCCACGGCCAGCAGGTGCGGAGCACCCAGCGCCTGGTGGATGTCGCCCACGGTGGTGGATGCCAGGGGACAGGTGAGCACCCAGCCGCCGCCATGGCCCTTGGCAGACGCCACGAAACCCGCCTGACGCAGCCCGCCCATGAGGCGACGAACCACCACCGGGTGGGTCTGCATGGCCTTGGCCAGCGATTCCGACGTGGTGGGGCCTTCACGCAATGCCATGTGCATCAGCACGTGCAAAACACCGGACAGTTGGCTGTTGGATTTCATGCAACATTATTTGTTGCATGAATGGATTGACAACCAGTCAGCCTCAAAATGTCCTTGAGCGTTGAGGGGTTTTGGCGCGCGGGCGGCGGCCAGTGCAGGCGTGCTTCAGTCCATCGGCAACGCGCTGGTGCACTTGAGTTCATTCAGGCAGATGCTGGAGCGCACACTGCTCACGCCCGGCAGCTGCGCCAGCGTGCCCAGCAGAAAGTCCGACAGACCCTTGA
The DNA here is from genome assembly GCA_002840835.1 of Betaproteobacteria bacterium HGW-Betaproteobacteria-16. GTDB lineage: Bacteria > Pseudomonadota > Gammaproteobacteria > Burkholderiales > Burkholderiaceae_C > Hydrogenophaga. The sequence continues at coordinate 37,944 of PHCQ01000043.1, forward strand.
GGTCGCGCGCCACCACCTTGCACACGTAGTCGAAGTCGCCGGTCACGGCGTAACACTCCAGCACTTCGGGCATCTTGCCCACGGTGCGCTGGAATTTCAGCACCTCTTTGTGCTGTCCGCGTTCCATTGACACATGCACGAACGCGGTCACACCCAGACCGAGCCGGTGCGCATCCAGCCGGGCTTCGTAGCGCTGGATGTAGCCCGCTGCTTCCAAACGCTTGTGACGCCGGTTGCTTTGTGCGGGCGACAGGTGCACGGCTTGCGCCAGTTCCTGGTTGCTGATGCGACCTTGCTGCTGCAGAACAGAAAGGATGCGCCGGTCCAGCCTGTCAAGGGAAGAGGGATGCAAGGAATCGCCGTGAATATCGTCATTCATGAAAGGGTCTCTTGTAAACCGGGCCACATGTGCGGAACATGAGAGCAAATTGTCTGTCATGCGGCGCAAACTGCACAGCTTCATGCGCGACGCGCCGAATCATTCCACCAGGAGACATCGACATGACCCCCATCGACCCCACCACCTTGCGCACGCACATGCTCGCTTTGCCTGAATGGAAGCTGGACGAAGAACAACGCGCCATCTCGCGCCACTTCCGTTTTCAGGACTTTGCGCAGGCCTTCGGTTTCATGAGCCAGATGGCCATCGTGTCGGAGAAGATGGACCACCATCCCGAATGGTTCAACGTCTACAACCGGGTGGAGGTGCGCCTCACCACGCACGATGCAAACGGCCTGACCACACGCGACCTGGACTGGGCCACTCGCGCAGACACGGCCTTCAAGACCGCAGCGGAGGCCGCATGAACAGTTCCGCCAAACACGGCTTGGCCGCAGGCGAAGAGGCCCGACCGGAGAATCCCGACTGGACCATTGACCAGGGCTGGGAGCAATACACCGCCGAAGACCACGCCACCTGGAAGACGCTGTTTGAACGTCAGACGAAGCTGTTGCCTGGCCGCGCCTGCGATGAGTTCGTGGAGGGTATGCGCGACCTTCCCATCGGCCCCGACCAGATTCCCGATTTCCGGCGCCTCAATGAGGTGCTGATGCAGCGCAATGGCTGGCAGATCGTGGCAGTACCCGGCCTGGTGCCGGACGAAGTGTTTTTCGACCACCTGGCGAACCGCCGTTTCCCTTCCGGCAATTTCATTCGCAAGCCACACGAACTGGACTACCTGGAAGAACCCGATGTGTTCCACGACGTGTTCGGCCACGTGCCCATGCTCATGAACCCGGCCATTGCCGACTTCATCCAGGCGTACGGCCAGGGAGGCTTGCGTGCGCAGCAACTCGGGTATTTGCCCCAACTGGCGCGGGTGTACTGGTACACGGTGGAGTTTGGTCTGCTGCAGCAGGGCGACGCGCTGCGACTCTATGGTGCGGGCATCGCTTCGTCGTTCACCGAATCGCAGTTCTGCCTGGAAAGCGCCTCGCCCAACCGCATCCGCTTCGAGCTGGAGCGCGTGATGCGCACGCACTACCGCATCGATGATTTTCAGGAAAGTTACTTCGTCATCCGCGACCTGGACGAACTGCTGGAGTTCACGCAGATCGAGTTTGCACCGCTGTACCAGCGCGCGGCGCTGGGCCCGGAGCACCAGCCGGGTGATGTGTTGCCAGATGACCGCGTGTTCGCGCGCGGCCACGGCAGCTACCACCGCGCGAAACGGGTCGGTGCCACCGCTTGATCGATCACACGTCGGTGCGCTGCGTAGGCCGGGGTGTGTGACCCGAACCAGGCTGGACCCGCTCGGCGGTGTTCAGGATGTGGGCCAGAATGGCCGGCACTTCAAAGAGCGCGCGGTTGCGCATGCGCCGCACGCCGCCGCGCCAATGCTCAAGGTTTTCCAGCATCTCGGCAACGGCAGCATCCACGCGCCGGAAGCTGCGCAGCACCATGCCGAGCTCGTTTTCTCGGATCCATTGCGCGTTGTAGCGCTCCTGCGGCATGGTCAGAGCGTTGTCCACCACGATTACCGGCAGGCCCTGCTGCACCGCTTCGCTCAGGCTGCCCGGTCCGGGTTTGCCGATGAAAAAATCGGCCAGCTGCATGTAGCGCGGAATGTCGGCGGTGAAGCCGACCACCACGCGCGGTGCGCTGCCGGGCAGGGCCTGCAGGCGGCGGGCCAGTGCCTGGTTGTGGCCGCACACCAGAATCAGCTGCGTGGTGTCTGCGAGCCGGCGCGCAATGCCCAGCATGGCCTTGGAGCCGTGACCGCCGAACAGCACCAGGCCGGTGGGGCGAGACGGGTCCAGACCCAGGGCGCGCTGCTCGTTGGCCCGCTCCAGTGAAAGGGGCGCATAGAAGGCGGGCCGGATGATCATGCCGCTGGTGGCGTGCAGGCGCGATTCCTCGTGGCCCATGGCGCGGGCCTGTTCCAGCGCGCGCGGCGTGCCACACACGAAATGCTGGGCCTGGCGGCGTTCGATCCAGAAGTTCGGCGGCACGTCGGCCAGGTCGGTGAGCACGGTCACGTAGGGCACGCCGGGCAGGGCAGAGACCAGCGCTTCATACATGGCCTTGTTGAAATTGGGCACCAGCGAGACCACGAGGTCGGGTTCGGTACGCAGCCAGTGCTGCTGCAGTTGCCGAACCAGCATGGGGTGGGACAGGCGGATCAGGCCTTGTAGCAGCTTGAGTTCCTGCGCCATACCGATGGTCCAGCCGCGCGCCAGACGCCGGTTGTACCAGTCTTCCGGTGCGCTGCCAGTGAGCTTTCGGAACTTGCCCTTGGGGTCCAACACTTCAAACAGGTTCACCAGACGAACCCGCCAGGGCCAGCCCTGCGTCTGAAGCACCGATTGCAGCGCCAGCGCGGAGGCGCGATGGCCGCCACCTGCATTGAAATAAATGAGATCGACCGTTTTGGTGTTGACCACGGGTCGCACCTCCAGAAGGGTGTGTTTGGTGTGGGCGTCCGAGGTCCATGCGGTCACTCGGTCTGCCTGCTTCAGTCCCTTGTAGCGCAACTGTGTGACAACTCGGTGGCTAGGACTGGTCCCCCGAAACCTATTGCGTATGCGCGGTTCGTCGCAAGCGGGCGTCCTTCAATCAAGAAGAGCCTCACGGCGCGACGCCGGATGTGTGATAGCGGTAAAAAAACACGCGTTCGATGCCACTTTCTTCCCTTTAGATTGGATGAGGCACGCCGAAAATTCAGGTGTGCCTTGACTGAGCGACTGAAGGCATACGAAGCCCGTTGCAATCGGTGCGGGTTCCAGTGATTCAAGGGTGGCCGCTCAGTACAGGGGATCGAAATGACCTCACAAGCGCATGTCAGCGAGCATCAACTGCTCTTTTCGTCGCTGTCCCATCCCGGCT
>PHCQ01000126.1 GCA_002840835.1 Betaproteobacteria bacterium HGW-Betaproteobacteria-16
TTTGAAGGCCGGCGCGAGGCCCTCGCTGCCAGCGTGCTGGGTGTCACCATCGGGTTCTACGATGGCTTCTTTGGCCCGGGCACCGGCAGTTTCTTCGTGTTCCTGTTCGTGCGCTGGCTCGGCTACGACTTCCTGCATGCCAGCGCCAGCGCCAAGTTGCTCAACACCACCTCCAACCTCGCAGCGTTGCTGCTGTTTGCCTGGAAAGGCCATGTGTGGTGGCACTTCGTGGTGGTGATGGCCGTGGCCAACGTGGTGGGCAGCCTGGTCGGCACCCGACTGGCCCTCAAGCACGGCAGCGGTTTTGTGCGCAGCGTGTTCATTGTGGTGGTCAGCGCACTCATACTGAAGACCACCTACGACGGGTGGATGAGGTAGCTCCCCGGCGGGGTTATACCTGCTGGCAGAGTGTCTGCGGGCTTTCCCAGCCGGTGCCGAAACGGGGCCATTCCACGAGCACGCCGTCGGCGGTCTGGGCCACCACGCGGCCGTCCACGCGGTCGATGCTGCCGCGGTAGAAGCGGTTGACACGCACGCCGGCGATGAACTTGGGGGTCTGGAAGAAGGATCGAATCAGTTTGAACATGGGGTGCTCCAATCAGTAGGTGCCGAAGCTGTGGTTCCCACGGTGGTCGCGGTCCCAGCGGCGCTGCATGTCTTCCAGCTGGTGCAGGGACGTGGCTGTGCTGAGGTAGGCCTCAAGGCCGGCGCTGGCACATGGCGCAGCGGGTTGAAACAGGGTGCGGACTGCGAGCGCAGTGCGGGAGAGGGCTGCGACGAGGGCAGGGAATAGGGTATTCATGATGTGGTGACCTAGGGTTAACCCTAATTTTAGCCGTGTCACATCTGAACTTGTATTTTTATAAGTACATCTAATGGAGCATCAGGAGCGCGCACCCACACCGGACAATGCCCAGACTGGGTTCGACCCTTTAGAGAAAGAAAAACCCGCGGCCGGCCGGTTGCTTGCCGGCAAGCTCCTCAGGGAGCCGTGGCGGGAGAAGGCAGAGGCTCTGGTGGCCAGGGCAACGCGCTCGCCTTGAGCGGCGTGCCGATGGGGGCGCTGGCCTCGCCCCGTTGTACCGCTGCCAGGTCCTGGGCATTGGGATACTGGTCCAGCAGCAGGTAGTCGAACACGCGTCTGGCAATGGGCGCAGCGTGGGCCGACCCGAAGCCCGAGTTCTCCACCACCACCGCGAGCGCCACGCGCGGCGCCTCCACGGGTGCAAACGCGATGTAGAGCGAATGATCGCGCTGATGCTCTTCCAGCTTCTTGGCGTCGTAGCGGTCTTTCTGACCGATGGTGACCGCTTGCGCCGTGCCGGTCTTGCCGCCGCTGTTGTACCCGGCCCCGGCGAACACCCGGGTCGAGGTGCCTTCGGTCGTGACCCCCTGCATGGCCTTCAGAATAACCTCGATGTTCTCGGGCTTGTATCCCAGGTCAACCGAAGGGGCCACCTCTGGTGGGTGGGCGGTGCGGGTGACCGCGTCTTCGATGGCCAGGGTCAGGCGCGGTGTGTGGCGCATGCCACCCCCGGCCAGGGTGGTCATGGCATGGGCGAGTTGCAGCATGGTGAAGCTGTTGTAACCCTGGCCAATGCCCAGCGAGATGGTTTCACCGGGGTACCAGCGCTGCTGGTCGGCCCGTTTGTAGGCGTTGCGTTTCCATTCCTGGCTGGGCAGCACGCCGCGCAACTCGCCGCGCAGATCGATGCCGGTGATCTGCCCGAATCCCAGCGGCTTCATGAAGTCGTGCATCGCGTCCACGCCCATTTCATTGGCCAGCGAGTAGTAGTAGGTGTTGCTGGACTTCACGATGCTCTTGTGCATGTCCACCATGCCCAGGGCGTGGTTGTTGTAGCTGCGAAAGCGGTGGTTGCCGAACATCCAGAACCCGGGATCATTGACCAGGGTGCTCGCCGAGCGCGTACCGGTTTCGAGTGCCGCCAGCGACATGAAGGGCTTGTAGGTGGAGCCCGGCGGGTAGGTGCCGCGCAGCGCGCGGTTCAGCAAAGGCTTTTCGATGGACTCGTTGAGGGCACGCCAGCTCTCGACATCGATGCCCTCGACGAACAGGTTGGGATCAAACGTGGGCTTGCTCACAAAGGCAAGCACTTCTCCGTTGCGCGGATCGAGCGCCACCAGGGCACCACGCCGCTCGCCGAACATGTCCTCGATCAGCTTCTGCAGTTGAATGTCGATGGACAGGCGCAGGTTGGAGCCCGGTGTGGCGGGGGTGTTGGCCAGCAGGCGCACGGCCCGGCCACCCGCTGACGTCTCCACGCGCTCGAAGCCGGTGACGCCGTGCAGCTCCTTCTCGTAGGTCTGCTCAATGCCGAGCTTGCCGATGTGCTCGGTGCCCCGGTAGTTGGCCTGTTCCTCCTCGGGCCATTCCTCGATCAACTCCTTCTCACGCTGGTTGATGCGCCCGATGTAGCCGATCACGTGACTGGCTACCTCGCCGTTCGGGTAATGGCGGATCAGCCGGGCGCGCACGTCCACCCCGGGGAACCGATAGCGCTGGGCCGTGAAACGGGCCACTTCTTCGTCGGTCAGGCGGGTGCGAATGGGCAGGGAGTCGAAACGGCGCGATTCGGAGCGCAACTGGCGGAAGCGGCGCACATCGCGCGGTGGAATCTCGACAATCTCCGACAGGGCTTCGATGGTGGCGTCCACGTCGCCGACCCGCGAGGGGTTGATTTCCAGCGTGTAGGCAGAAAAGCTGGTGGCCAGCACACGCCCGTGACGGTCCAGAATCTCACCCCGGTTCGGCACCACCGGCAACACCGCCGTGCGGTTGCTCTCTGCCTGGGCCAGCAATTGGTCATGCTGGCGCACCTGCAGGTAGTACATGCGCGCCGCCACCAGCCCGAACGCAAACAGCACCACCAACCCAGCCACCACCACCCGGTTGCGGAACTGGGCCAGATCGGCTTCAACGTTGCGGAGTTCGGTCATGCAGCCTCCCGCCACCCGGACACCTTCGATCCGGCCACGCCGGTGCAGAAGTGAGTGTGCAGAGAGTGGAATGGACCAGGCAAACAGCGGAAGGTTTCAACGGCATGCCCATCGCCGCCGCAAGAACTAACGGGGTGCGACCCGCGCAAGCGGCGGAGCTCAGGGGCAAGCCGACCACAGAGCCGGAGCGTAGGGGCAGCGCGATCCGGCGCCGGGCCGCCCCAAGCCGGATCAGCCCCCTCGGGGGGCAGCGACCCGCGCCAGCGCCGGAGCGTGGGGGTCAACAAGCCCTTCGGTGGAGGGTGGGGGCTCGACCGATCCGGCGCCGGGCCGCCCCAAGCCGGATCAGCCCCCTCGGGGGGCAGCGACCCGTGAAACGGTGGAGCGTGGGGGCCCTTGCTCACAATGGCCGATTGTCGTCAGGGTTCGGCGCCCGCCGCTGAGGGGCCAGCAGGAACACGCTCACCAGGGGCCACAGCGCTGCCTCCAGCACAGGTGCCAGGAAGTACGACCAGCCCGGAAACACCCCACCCGAAATCAGCCGCACCAGCATCAGCAGGACGTGAGCGGACACAAACAAGGGCAACACCTGTACCGCCTGCGTGGGCACCGCGAACCAGAGCAGTCGGCGGTGCATGGAAATCGCAAAGAACCCCAGCACGGTGTAGGCCAGTGCGTGCTGTCCGAACAGGGCGCCCTGGTGCACATCCATGGCAAGACCGAATGCAAACGCCACGCCCACGCCAATGCGCAGGGGCTGGTGCACGCTCCAGAACACCAGCACCACCGCCAGCAGGTCGGGTATCCAGGCCGCACGTCCCCAGAGGCCCATGTTCAGGAACATGTTGATGGCCAGCGCGCCCAGCAGGGTGAACCAGATGAAGACCGGGTTGGCAGGCAGCAGCAGCTGCTGGCCGGGGCGCATGATCATGGCGCTGCACCCCGTCTGCCCGGCAGGTCGGCCCGGCCGCCTTGCCCCGGCCGACCACCAGTGGCCTCGGGTTCCGGAGCGGCCGGCTGGGTCAGGCCCACCGGGGTCAGCACCAGCACATGCAGCGCGCCCTGCACCCGGGCCACCGGCTCACACTCCACCCGGTTGAAAGCGGATTCTGAGCGGCGTTCGATCCGGGTCACCTTGGCCACCGGCAGCCCCGCCGGATAGACGCCGTCGACTCCGCTGGTGGTGAGCAGATCGCCTTCTTCGATGTCGGCGCTGGCCAGCGTGTAGCGCAGTTCGAGGCCGTCGCCGCTGGCCGACGGCTGCCCAAAAGCCACGCCGCGCACGCTGGTGCGCATGTTGACGACCGGGATGGCCTGATCACGGTCGATCAGCAGGGTGACCTCCGACACCAAGGGATACACCCTGGTGATCTGCCCCAGCACGCCGTGTTCGTCAATCACTGGCGAACCGGCGAGCACGCCGTGCGCCTGGCCGCGGTCAATCACCACTTTGCGTGAATACGGATCGGCGGTGTCATAGAGCACCTGCGCACCGGTGGCCACCGACTCGCTGCGCTCGCGCATCGTCAGCATTTCCCGGAGATGCTGGTTCTCCTTCAGCAATTGTTCTACCTGAAGGCTGCGTGCCGCCTGGAGAGAAAGCCGCTCCAGGGCTTCCCTTTCGGTGCGCTGGGCCTGGTGCAGCGAGGTGAGATAGCCGCCTGCGGTGGTGGCAGCCTGGATGGGCTGCATCACCAGCCACTGAACGGGGTAGAGCACCGTGGCCATGGCCGAGCGCACCGGTCCGGTGACCTGGAATCGCACGTCGGCCACCATGAGAAACAGCGCCGTGGCGCTGAACACAATCAACTTGGACAGGGCCGACGGACCCTGCTTGAAGAAGGGTGGTGGGGTCCGGTCCAGGGTGCCCAGTGGCATGTCGAAGAGGTCTCTTGAACGGGCCCGGGATCAGGCCTGCGACCGGCGCAGGATCATTCGCTGGTGAAGATGGTACCCAGGCGCTCCATGCGCTCCAGGGCCATGCCGCAACCGCGCACCACGCAGGTCAGCGGTTCTTCGGCCACCAGCACTGGCAGGCCGGTTTCTTCTGCCAGCAGGCGATCAAGGTCGCGCAACAGGGCACCACCGCCGGTGAGCATCATGCCGCGCTCGGCGATGTCGGCACCCAGTTCAGGAGGCGTGTGCTCCAGTGCCATCTTCACGGCAGAGACGATGTTGTTCAGCGGGTCGGTCAGGGCTTCGAGGATTTCGTTGCTGGAAATGGTGAAGCTGCGCGGCACACCTTCGGAGAGGTTGCGGCCCTTGACTTCCATTTCCTTGACTTCGGAACCGGGGAAGGCCGAGCCGATTTCCTTCTTGATGGCTTCGGCGGTGGGTTCGCCGATCAGCATGCCGTAGTTGCGGCGGATGTAGGCAATGATGGCTTCGTCGAACCGGTCGCCACCCACGCGCACGCTGCCTTTGTAGACCATGCCGCCCAGCGAGATCACGCCCACTTCGGTGGTGCCGCCGCCGATGTCGACCACCATGGAACCGGAAGCATCAGACACCGGCAGGCCGGCGCCGATGGCCGCGGCCATGGGTTCTTCGATCAGGTACACCTCGGAAGCGCCGGCACCCAGGGCCGATTCGCGAATGGCGCGGCGCTCCACCTGGGTGGAGCCGCAGGGCACACAGATGATGATACGCGGGCTCGGCTTGAACATCGAGCGCGGGTGCACCATCTTGATGAACTGCTTGAGCATCTGCTCGGTCACGGTGAAGTCGGCGATCACGCCGTCTTTC
>PHCQ01000044.1 GCA_002840835.1 Betaproteobacteria bacterium HGW-Betaproteobacteria-16
CGTGCCCCCGCCGCACCAAAGCAGGGAAATGCCCGTGAAAGCCCTGCTTCTTCTGCTCATTGCCCGCCCTCAAGTTTTCCCATACTTGCCTTCAACCCGGTGAAAGCCCGTGCTTTGACCGACCCCGCAACCACCGCCAGGAGGCGAACATGCTTGAACAGATGACCGCACGGCTGGATTTCCAATCCAAGGCCTTGCTGCTGCGCTCGCAACGCCAGCAGGTGATTGCCAGCAACATCGCCAACGCCGACACCCCTGGCTATGTGGCCCGCGACTTCGACTTCGCAGCTGCGCTCAAGAGCGTGGCCGGCGGCGCGGCCAGCGCCGGCGTGAGCATCACCGATGGCAAGCACATGCGACTGGGCACCACCGACGCGCGCAACCCGGACATGGCCTACACGGTGCAGACACAGCCCAGCCTGGACGGCAACTCGGTCGACATCGACCGCGAGCGCGCCAACTTCGTGGACAACAGCATCCGCTACGAGTCCACGCTGCGTTTCATCAACGGGCATGTGAAGACCATGCTCAGTGCGATTCAAGGACAGTGAACATGACCACCCCCCGCGTCACCTTCGGTGCCACCCCCCTGGAAGGGGGGCAATACCTGCGGCCCGGCGAAGCCGGTTCCGCGGTATTTCTGGATCGGGGGGCACGCGCTCCGGATCGCTCGTCCGCTGTCCGCGATGCCTCGCCTGCGGCATCGCTGAACTCCCGAGACGCTTCTTCACCTGTGTTTCTTGGCCACTGGCGTTCGGCTCGGCCGGCGCTGTTGAATTGAAAGGACCTGAACCATGTCCATGTTCACGATTTTTGGGGTGTCGGGCAGTGCGATCAGCTCGCAGTCGCAGCGGCTGAACGTGGTGGCCAGCAACCTGGCCAATGCGGATGCGGTGGCGGGGCCGGACGGGCAGAGCTACAAGGCGCGGCACATCACGTTCCAGACCGTGCCCATGGGTGGCGCGGGTTCGGCGGGCGTGAAAGTGCAGAACATCACCGAGAGCGACGCCCCCGGCCGACGGGTGCATTCGCCGCACCACCCCAGCGCCGACGCCGATGGCTATGTGACGCATTCCAACGTGAACCCGGTCGAGGAGATGGTCAACATGATCTCGGCCTCGCGCTCGTACCAGAACAACGTCGAGGTCATGAACACGGCCAAGTCGCTTCTGCTCAAAACGCTCCAGATGGGGCAGTGATCCCGGCATGAAAAGGACGACGAACCATGATGCTCTCGCAACCGCTTGATCTCAGCAACCTGGGCACCACCGTGGGCAGCACCACGGCCACCAAGGGCGGCAACAACGCCACCGATCCCCAGGCCTCGCAAGACCGTTTCCTGAAGCTGCTGGTCGCACAGCTGAACAACCAGGACCCGCTCAACCCCATGGACAACGCGCAGATGACGACCCAGATGGCGCAGATCAACACGGTCAGCGGCATCCAGGAGCTCAACGCCACGCTCAAGGGCATGGCCGAACAGAGCGCGTCCATGCAGTCACTGCAGGGCACTTCGCTGATCGGCCGCGACGCGCTGATCGAGGGTGACACCGTGCAGTTCGACGGCAACGTCGGCAAAGGCGCTGTGTCATTGGCCGCAGATGCCAACCGCGTGTATGTGGACATCCTGAACAAGAACGGCAGCGTGATCGACACGGTCGACATGGGCCAGCTCACCCAGGGCCAGCACGCCTTCGACTGGGACGCCGGCGCCATCAATCCCGCCGATGTGGGCAGCTTCCGGGTGCGCGCAAACAACGGAGAAGACCAGGTCGAGGCCACACCGCTGTCGCGGGTGAAGGTGGCCTCGGTGGGCTTTGCCAACGGCGCCATGAGCCTGCAGCTGGCCAACGGTCGCACCACCACCTACGACCAGGTCCGCGCCTTCATGTAAGCGCCGGCCGACTTCCACCCACCACCGAACACTTCCTTTCTCTCCGTCACAAGGACATCACCATGGCATTCCAGCAAGGTCTCTCGGGTCTGAACAGCGCCAGCCGCAATCTGGACGTGATCGGCCACAACATCGCCAACGCCAACACCGTGGGCATGAAAACCTCACGCGCCGAGTTCGCCGAGCTCTACGCCAGCTCCATCAACTCTGCCGGTGGCATCAACGCCGGCATCGGGGTGTCGGTGGCCACCGTTTCACAGATGTTCACCCAGGGCAACATCTCCGTCACCGGCAACGACCTCGACCTGGCCATCAACGGCAACGGATTCTTTGAGCTGGGCCAGCGCGACGGCTCCATGGCGTATTCGCGTGCCGGCATGTTCAAGCTGGACGCCGACGGCAACATCATCAACAACGACGGCGCCAACCTCATGGGCTACCCCACCGACGTGGATGGCAACCGCACCGCCTTCGAGTCGCAGCCGTTGCGCCTGCCCACTGGCGGCCCCATTCCTGCGCGCCAGACCACGGCCATCACCGCCGAATTCAACCTCGACGCACGCGCCGGCATTGCCGCCGCGCAGGTGCCGCCCACCCCGCTGGCCACCTACGCCACCTCGGTCGTCGCCTTTGATCAGCAGGGCCTGGAAGTGCCGGTGGCGCTGGCGTTCGAGAAGATCGGCAACAACCAGTGGAACGTGTACGCCGCTGCCAACGGCGACGATCCGGCCGCCGCCGTACCGTTCCAGATCAACTTCCTGCCCGACGGCACCTACGACCCCGCCAACGTGATCCCGCAGCTGCAGTTGGCCTCGCCCAATGACCCGGCCCAGGTGTTCAACGTGGACCTGAATTTCGAGAACGTGAGCCAGTTCGGTACCTCTTTCGCCGTGGCCGACATCGACCAGGACGGCTACCGTCCCGGCGAACTCACCGGTCTGACCATTGACGCAGAAGGCATCGTTTCCGCCCGCTATTCGAACGGTGAGACCCAGGCCGCAGGGCAGGTGGCGCTGGTGAATTTCCGCAACGTGCAGGGCCTGTCGCCCACTGGGGGCGGCAACTGGGTGATGACCGCCGCCTCGGGTGATCCGGTGCGCGGCGCCCCTGGCGAAGGCAAGTTCGGCACGCTCAAGTCCGGTGCACTGGAAGACTCCAACGTCGACCTCACCGCCGAGCTGGTCAACATGATGACCGCGCAGCGCGCCTACCAGGCCAACGCGCAAACCATCAAGACACAGGACCAAGTGTTGAACACCCTCCTGAGCATGCGGTGAGGATGATCCTCTCGTAAAACCGATCGGAGCCCACCATGGACCGCATGATCTACACCGCGATGACCGGCGCCAATGCAGCGATGCATCGGCAGCAGGTGCTGTCGAACAACCTGGCCAACGTGTCCACACCGGGGTTTCGCGCGGAGCTGTCCACGTTCCGTGCGGTGCCGGTGAACGGCGATGGTTCAAGCACACGGGTGTATTCGCTGGAAGCCACGGCCGGGCATCTCGATGCACCGGGCGCGGTCAACCCCACCGGGCGCAACCTGGACGTGCTGGCCAAGGGCCAGTCGTACTTCGCCGTGCAGGCGCTGGACGGCACCGAGGCCTACACCCGTGCCGGTGCCTTTGAAGTGGATGCCGATGGCACGCTGGTCAACGCACAAGGTCTGCCGGTGCTCAGCGATGGCGACGCGCCCATCGTGGTGCCGGCCAATGCCACGGTGGACATTGCCGGCAGCGGCATGGTGACTGCCCGCGTGGGCGAGCAGCCACCGCAGGAGCTGGGCCGCATCAAGCTGGTCACGCCCGACGCAGACAACCAGCTGGCCCGTGGTGGCGACGGTCTGTTTCGCGGCACGCAAGGCCAGCAGTTGCAGGCCGACGCGCAAGCGAGCGTGCAGAGCGGGGCGCTGGAAGGGTCCAACGTCAATCCCATTGAAGCCATGGTCGGCATGATCGCCGTGGCCCGCCAGTTCGAAACGCAGATGCGCATGCTGCAGAACGGCGAAGCCAACGACAAGGCTGCAGCTCAACTGCTCAGCCTGAATGGCTAAAGATGAATAACACCCCCCGCGCCGCCTTCGGCGTCACCCCCCTGGAAGGGGGGCGATGCCAGAGGCCCGGCAAAGCCGGTTCCTCGGCATCTCTGGATAACTCCCACAAGGAAGAAACACCATGATCAACTCGTTGATGATTTCCAAGACCGGCATGCAGGCCCAGCAGACCCAGCTGGACGTGATCTCCAACAACATGGCCAACGTGTCCACGAACGGCTTCAAGCGGGGCACCGCCGTGTTCGAGGACCTCATGTATCAGAACCTGCGCCAGGTGGGTGCGGCGGCAGACGAGCAGAACACACTGCCCACCGGCCTGCAGATCGGCCTGGGCGTGCGCACCGTGGCCACGTCGCGCTCGCACACCCAGGGCAGCCTGCAGCAGTCGGGCAACCAGCTGGATCTGGCCATCAACGGCAACGGTTTCCTGCAGGTCAACATGCCCGACGGCACCATTGGCTACACCCGTGACGGCAGCATGCAACTTGACCAGCAGGGCCGCATGGTCACGTCTGGCGGCCTGCCCATCGCCGGCGACATCACCATTCCCGCCGAGGCCCAGAGCATCACCATTTCTGGCGACGGCGTGGTCACCGTGAAGGTGCCTGGCAACGCCGCGCCGCAGCAGGTGGGCAACATCGAACTCGCCGGTTTTGTGAACCCGGCCGGCCTGGAGCCGCTGGGCCAGAACCTGTACGCCGAATCGGTGGCGTCTGGCGGCCCTGTCAACGGTGCCCCCGGGGCCGGTGGCCTGGGCAACCTGATGCAGGGCTATGTGGAAACCTCCAACGTCAACGTGGTGCAGGAGCTGGTGACCATGATCCAGACCCAGCGCGCCTACGAGATGAATTCCAAGGCCATCCAGACATCCGACCAGATGCTGCAGCGCCTGAGCCAGATCTGATCGGCACTGTCCTGTTTCTTTTTCTCCAAGAGCCCACCATGTCGCCAGCCACCTTTCTCTTTCAACGCGGCAGCACGCTGCTGAGCGCCGCCGTGCTGGGTTTCTCCGGTCTGCTCGCAGGCTGCATGACCAAGCCGGTCGAGCTGGTCGAGGTCAAGCCCGTGACCTACCCCCAGGTGGTGCGCACCGCGCCTCGCAACGGCAGCCTGTTCCAGGCCGCCAGCTACCGACCCGCATTTGAAGACCCGCGTGCCCGCCTGCCGGGCGACACGGTGACCATCGAAATCACCGAAAAGGTGTCTGCCACACAGAGCTCGTCGTCCAACGTGGACCGCGCTGGCAGCTCTTCCGGCGGCGTCACTGCGCTGCCCTTTGTGCGGCCCAAAGACCTGCTCAAGGCAGACAACCTCAAGCTCGCCGGCGAGTCGTCCACCGAGTTTGGTGGCAAGGGCGGCACCGAGAACGCCAACACCTTCTCGGGCGTGATCACTGCCACCGTGCAGGACGTGCTGCCCAACGGTCACCTGGTGGTGGTGGGCGACAAACAGATCGGCGTGAACAACAACGTGGACGTGCTGCGCTTCTCTGGCACCATCGATCCGCGCCACATCCGCCCGGGCAACGTGGTGGCCTCTGCGCAGGTCGCCAACGCCCGCATCGAGTCCAAGGGGCGCGGTCAGATCGACGAAGCGCTTTCAATTGGCTGGTTGGGGCGGTTCTTTTTGAACGTTATGCCGTTCTGAGTCGGCCTAGCATGGAGTCACCCTTTCCATGCCTCGAAAAGATTGCCATGAACGTCCCTCTCCACCCGCCCGCATCTGCCTCCAGCGAGCGCAGCCGCGCCTTGATGCGCATCTGCCTGGGCGCCTGGCTTGGGGTGCTGATTGTGATTGGCGTGCTGGCCTGGCCCCAGCTGGCCCAGGCGCAGACCATGCGCATCAAGGAAGTGGCAGCGGTGCAGGGCGTTCGCACCAACCAGCTGACCGGCTTTGGTCTGGTGGTGGGTCTGGACGGCACGGGGGACCAGACCACACAGATGCCCTACACCTCGCAGGGCATGAACAACTATTTGCAGCAGCTCGGCCTGAACCTGCCCCCTGACGCCAAGGTGCAGCTCAAGAACGTGGCCGCCGTCATGGTCACGGCCCAGTTGCCCGCCTTTGCCCAGCCGGGCCAGATGATCGATGTGACCGTGTCTTCCATGGGCAACGCCAAGTCGCTGCGCGGCGGCACGCTCATCAGCACCCCGCTGAAGGGCGCAGACGGTGAAATTTATGCACTGGCCCAGGGCAACCTGCTGGTGGGCGGTGCCGGCGCATCGGCCGGTGGCAGCAAGGTGCAGATCAACCACCTGAGCGCCGGGCGCATTCCCGGCGGTGCACAGGTCGAACGCACGGTGGAGACCGACTTTGCGCTGGGTGAGACCATCGACCTCGGCCTGAACGCCTCCGACTTCCAGACCGCACGCCGCGTGGCCGAGGCTATCAACAGCCGCATGGGTGAAGGCGTGGCCCACGCCATCGACGGCCGCGTGGTGCGCCTGCGTGCCCCGGTCAACAGTCACGAACGCGTGGGTTTTCTGGCCCAGGTCGAAGAGATTCCGCTGGAAGCCTCCATCCCTGTGGCCAAGGTGATCATCAACACCCGCACCGGTTCCATCGTCATGAACCAGGCCGTCACGCTCAGCCCGGTGGCGGTGGCCCACGGCAACCTGTCGGTCAGCATCAGCACCACCCCCGTCATCAGCCAGCCCAATCCGCTGGCCCGGGGCGAAACCGTGGTGGCCGAAAAATCCAACATCGAGATCACTCAGCAAGGGGGCGCGCTGGTGCAGATGGACGCCGCGCCCAAGCTGGCCGATCTGGTGCGCATGCTCAATGGTCTGGGTGCCACGCCGCAGGACCTGCTGGCCATTCTTCAGGCGATCAAGGCCGCGGGCGCGATGAACGCCGAGCTGGAGGTGATATGAGGACCACCCCCCTGCGCCGCTTCGCGGCTTCCCCCCTCTCTGGCGCGGCTTCGCCGCTGGGAGGGGGGACGCTCCCTGTGGCCCGGCGGAGCCGGTTCCACGGGAGCCCTGGATCGAGGCTTCTCACTTCGGACGTGTCATTTGTGGTTCGTTCTTTCTCGCCCTGCGGGCTTCGTTGCCCTTCTGATGGCGTGCTGCGCGTGAGCGCTTTCGCCCGTCGCCAAAGCCTGATCGGGGCACCACCAGGGAGGTTGATGTGAACGCATCTTCTTTGTCTCCTCAGGGTCTGGCGATTGACCCGAATGCGTTGAATGCGCTGAAGTACAGCAGTGGTGCCGCGGGCGCCAAGGGCGACAAGGCGGCGCTGAAGGAAGCGGCGAAGCAGTTTGAATCGCTGTTCATGCGCGAGCTGATCAAGAGCATGCGTGAGGCCACGCAGAAGTCGGGCCTGATGGAAGGCACGGGCAGCGACATGGGCACCGAGTTGCTGGACCAGCAGATGGCGGTGCAGCTTTCCGGCTTGCCTGGGGGATTGTCCGAAGCCATCGAACGCCAGCTCAGCCGCCAGATCACGGCCGGCCCGGTGCAGGACAAGTCGGCTGCAGCGGCAGAGGCCAGCGAGGCCCTGCCTGCTCTCACCCCCCCCAGCACCATGGGTCGCCAGACGGGCGGCCCGCGCGCTGCCGGTTTTGTGGATCAGCACAACGACGCTGCGGCCGTGGTGTCGCGCGAGTCCGGCATTCCCGCCAGCTTCATGATTGGCCAGGCGGGTCACGAGACCGGCTGGGGCAAGAGCGAAATCAAGCATGCCGATGGTTCCCCTTCCTTCAACCTGTTCGGCATCAAGGCCACAGGCGGATGGAAAGGCAAGGTCGCCGAGGTCACCACCACCGAATACATCAACGGCGAGCCACGCAAGATGACCGCCAAGTTCCGTGCCTACGATTCCTACGCCGACTCGTTCCGCGACTACGCCCGCCTCATTGGCCAGAGCCCGCGCTACAACGAAGTCATGGGGCAACTGGATTCGGTCAAGGGTTTTGCCACGGAGTTGCAGCAGGCCGGCTACGCCACCGACCCGCAGTACGCGAACAAGCTCAGCCGCGCGATCAACATGACGCTCGCATTACAGAGGGTGAACGCATGACCACCCCCGCCGCGCTTTGCGCGACCCCCTCAAGGGGGCAGCACCAGCGGCCCGGCAAAGCCGGTTCCGCGGTACTCCTGGATCTAGGGCATTTTGCGCCGGCGGCTGCCTTGGCTCTGATTGGAAACACAAAGGAGTTCCCATGGGAGCGCTGAGCATTGGCGCGAACGCGCTCACCACCAACCTGGCGGCGCTGCAGGTCATTGGCCACAACATTGCCAACGTCAACACCGAGGGCTATTCGCGGCAGAACGTGCAGCTGGAGACAGCGGGTTACCAGAAGTTTGGCAATGGCTACTTCGGCAAGGGTGTGAACATCGCCACGGTGGAGCGTTCGCATGACGCCTACCTCACGCGCGAGGCGCAGATCACCTCGGCCATCGCCTCGGCCGATGCGATCCGGTTTTCCCGCCTGCAACAGCTTGAGAGCGCCTTTCCGCTGGGCGAAGGTGGTCTGGGTTCCGCGATGAACAGCATGCTCAACGCCTGGGGTGATGTGAGCTCCTCGCCGTCTGACCTGACCGCCCGCACGGTGGCCATTGCGCGCGCCGAAGAATTTGCCAGCCGGCTG
The DNA here is from genome assembly GCA_002840835.1 of Betaproteobacteria bacterium HGW-Betaproteobacteria-16. GTDB lineage: Bacteria > Pseudomonadota > Gammaproteobacteria > Burkholderiales > Burkholderiaceae_C > Hydrogenophaga. Next base: position 8,539 of record PHCQ01000044.1, read on the forward strand.
CGCAACACCGCCGGCCAGCTGGACAGCCTGCGCAGCAACACCTATCAGCAGGTCGAAGGTGCGGTCAACGTGGTCAACCAACTGGCCAGCGACCTGGCCAAGGTCAACCAGCGCATCATCGAAACCCAGGGTGGCACGCACACGCCAAACGACCTGCTCGATCAGCGTGATCAGCTGGTGCGCGAGATCAACAAATACGTGCAGACCAGCTCCGTGACAGGTGAGGGTGGCAGCATCAACCTCTTCGTGGGCGGCAGCCAGCCCCTGGTGCTGGGCCAGAACGCGCAGCGCCTGGCCGTGGGCCGTGACAGCGCAGATCCTTCCCGCGTGCAGGTGTTGTTCACACAGGCCGGGATGAGCACGCCGATCGCCGACGCCAACCTGGGTGGTGGCGAAATCGCAGGCCTGGTCCGCTTCATGAACCAGGACCTTACCGTGGTGGAGAACCAGCTTGGCCGCCTGGCGCTGGCCGCTGCCACATCGATGAACGAACAGCAGGCGCTGGGCGTGGACCTGCAGGGCAACCCCGGCACCAACTTCTTTGTTCCACCCGCCAACGCCACCGCGCAAGGTTCCGACACCAACACCGGCAATGCGCAGATCAGCACCAGCGTGAGCGATGAGACGGCGCTGATGGCGTCCGACTACGAGATCCGTTTCGAAGGCGGTGGCGTGAACATCATTCGCTTGTCCGATGGACAGAGCACCGTGGTGCCCAGCCTGCCAGCCGAAATTGATGGCCTGAATTTCAACCTCGATGCTGGCGCCGGCAACGTGGGCGACCGCTTCGCGGTACGTCCCTTCGCTGCCGTGGCCCGCAACATCCAGCTGGCCATCGGGTCGCCCGACCGCCTGGCCGCTGCCAGCCCGGTGCAGGTGGTGCCCGGTTTGAGCAACAGCACCGGCCTGAGCGTCGAGAGCCTGTACGCGGTTTCGAATTCGCCCAACCTCACCGACCCGGTCACGCTGACCTTCCAGGCCGACGGCACTTTCACCGCCACCGGTCTGGGGCCCGGCAACCCGCCCCCCGACAATGTGGGCCCGCCCGCCACCTACAACTTCAGCCCCGGCGTTCCCATGGAACTCAACGGCTGGAGCCTGACCCTGCGTGGCACCCCCACTGCTGGCGACACCTTCACCGTGGACGCCGCACCGGCCAGCTCCATCGCACAGAACTCGGGCAACGCCATGGGTGTGCTGGCCATGCGCGACCGGCCGACCTTTGAGGGCATAGCACTGGCCGACGGCTACATCAGCCTGTTCTCCGAACTGGGCACCCAGGTGCAGGGTGCCAAGTTCGCGGCAGAGTTCTCGGCCAACATCGCGCAAGGGGCTGAAACTGCCCGCACCAACGTGGCCGGTGTGAACCTTGACGAAGAGGCCGCTCGCCTGTTGCAATTCCAGCAGGCCTACCAGGCTTCGGCCAAGTTCCTGCAGGTGGCGCAAAGCACCTTCGACAGCCTTCTGCAGACCGTGGGCCGCTGAACATGAGACACCCCCTGCGCCGCTGCGCGGCTTCCCCCTCTCTGGCGCCTTCGGCTTGGAGGGGGACGGCGCCTCTGGCCGGCGAAGCCGGACCTTTGTCGCCCCTGGATGGAGGCACTTCGCTCCGGAGGCTTTGGCGCTTGCTTCGCCTGCGCTGCTGCGCTCCAAATGTCTGCCGTCAGAAAGATTGAGGCATCGCCATGAGAGTCTCCACCGCCAACAGCTACGACAACACCATCTCCTTGCTGGCGCGCCGACAGGCCGAACTGGCCGCCCAGCAGGAGCGACTGGCCACCGGCAAGCGGGTGCTCAAGCCCAGTGACGATCCGGTGTCGGCCACGCTTTCCGAGACCGCGCAGAACCGCCGCACCCGTGTCGAAGCCGACCTGCGCGCGCTCGATGCCTCGAAGACCAGCCTGCAACAGGCTGAGAGCGGCCTGGCCGAATCGGGTGACCTGATCCAGCGCGTGCGCGACCTCATCATCACGGCCGGCAACGGCACATTCACGGACAGTGAACGCGAAGACGTGGCCCGCCAGCTTGAGGGTCTGCGCGAGCAGCTGATCGACGTGGCCAACCGCAAGGACAACGCCGGGCGCACCCTCTTCGGTGGTCTGGGGGGGTCTTCCACGCCCTTCGTCGATCTCTACACCCCCACCGGTGCCGGCGTGCAGTTCGAAGGTCTGCGCGGGCAGACCGCCGCGGGCGCCGCTTCGTTGCCTCAGTCGCTCGACGGCAACGCGATCTGGATGCAGGTGCCCGGTGGCAATGGCAGCTACACGCTGGGCCTGGGCGCCGGCAACACCGGCGGCGTGAGCACCAGCGTGGGCACCATCACCGACCCGGCCGCACTCACCGGCGACGAATACCGCATCGACTTCGCCGACGTGGCCGGCGAAATCCAGTTCACCGTGGTCAACGTCACCACCCCCGCCAACAACCCCATGGCGGGTCTCACGGGTGTGCCCTACGAGCAGGGTCGGTCGGTCCAGTTTGACGGCCTGACGCTGCGCCTCGACGGCCTGCCCGCGGCTGGCGACACCGTCGAAATCGTGCCCAGCACGCCGACCGACATCTTCAGCGTCGTGCAGAATGCGGTCAATGTGCTGCGGGACACCGGCCCCAACCGCGATGCCTTGCAGACCACCGAACTGGCGCGCGCCCTGACCGAGCTCGACGCCGGTCACGACCGTGTGCTGCTGGCACGCGGACGTGCCGGCGAATGGCTCAACCGCGCCGACTCGCTCGACACCCTGATGGAAGACCGTGTGGTGGACTTCAAGACCGAACAATCGCGACTCGAAGACCTCGATCTGGTCAAAGGCATCTCCGACTTCCAGAGCCAGCAGATCGCACTGGAAGCCGCCATCAAGGCCTATGGGCAGGTGCAGCGCCTGTCGCTGTTCAACGTGATCAACTGATGACGCTTTCTGAACGTCGCTTTTCATGAGTCACACCGTCCTCGACAGCATGGCCATGGGCTACCAGCCCGTGTGGAACAGCGCCCGCCAGCTCGCTGCAGTGCGACTTGACGTGCGCACGCTCCAGCCCGAAGCCGTGGACGCCGCGCACCTCATGCGGGCGCTGGGTGACGACTGGCCCGAGAGTGCGCCGGTGCTCATCATCGCCGTCGACTCACCCACGCTGCTGCGCCAGGCGCTCGCGTGCGACCCGGTACAGAACACCTGGCTGGAGGTGCCCGCGAGCCAGTTCGAAGACGCGGAAAAACTGGCACATCTGTCGATCGCTGCCCGCAAGGGCCACAAGTTGCTGCGCCGCACCACCGTGGCCGCGCACCGCGGTGCGGCGCGGTTGTCGGTGGATGTGCGCGGCCTGCTCGACATGGACGCCGAAGACGCCCTGGCCGCCCTGCAGGCCAGCGCCAGTGCCGGCATTCCGCAGGCGGCCCGCCGGGCGCCAAGCCCGGTGGTGGCAGGGCAGATCTACGCAGGTGTGGGCAGCCAGATGCTGGCCCGCCACTGCCTGGACGAAGCCGGTGCCTGGGGTCTGCTGGGCTGGCCCGATGAAGACGTGCTGCACGTCCACCGCCACAAGCCCGTGGCCTGCGACAACGGCGTCATCGCACAGGTGCAGAAAGCCATTGCAGAAGACTCGTCTCTCGACCACCTGGAGCGCCTGGTGCGCCAGGACCCGGTGCTGGTCTACCGCATCCTCATGCTGGTGAACTCCGCCGCCTACGGCGTGGGCCGCGAAATCGATTCGCTGCGCCACGCCCTGATGATGTTGGGCTTCATCGCACTGGGCCGCTGGTTGAGCGACATGCCCAAAGACAAGGACCCCGACCCCGACTTGCACCCGGTGCGCTATGCCATGGTCATGCGTTCGCGTCAGGCCCAGCACCTGCTCGAACACGGCTCCGAGAACAACCTGCGTGCCGAGGTCTACACCACCGCATTGTTCGCCCAGCTCGACCGGCTGATGCACCAACCCCTGGCCGAGTTGCTGGGCAAGCTGCCCTTGTCCGGGCGCGTGTACGACGCCGCCTTGCGCAATGACGGACCGTACCACCCGCTGCTCGAGGTCGCCCGCGTGCAGGGTGAACCTGGCGAACTGCAGCGCCTGTCGTTCGTGTGCCACCAGCACGGCCTGAGTGTGGAACACGCCAACCGCTCACTCATTCGCATGCTGGCCACCAGCCGGGATCACGACCGACCGCGGCCTGGCAGGTTGCACTAACCCCCCCGCGCCGCTTCGCGTCACCCCCCAAGGGGGCGATGCGAGTGGCCCGGCAAAGCCGGTTCCACCGCATCTCTGGACGCTCTGGTTCGTTGCACTCTTTCTTTCGCTGTCTTTGTCTGGCGCTCTTCCCCGCTGGGGGAGGGTGGGGTGGGGGCCTGTGGTGGTGAGAGGGCATTACCATCCACCGCATGACATCTTCGCCTCACCACACCAGTGCCCTGGTCCTGTTCTCCGGCGGCCAGGACTCCACCACCTGTCTGGCGCATGCGCTCTCGCGTTTCGAGCGCGTGGAAACCATCGGGGTTGACTACGGTCAGCGGCACAGTGTCGAGTTGCAGGCGCGTCAGGTCGTGCTGTCTGAATTGCGTCAACGCTTTCCCGCCTGGTCCAGCCGGCTGGGTGAAGACCACATGCTGGATCTGGCTGTGCTGGGCAAGGTGAGCGAGACCTCGCTCACGCGCGACATGGCCTTTCGCATGGAAGAGAGCGGCTTGCCCAATACCTTTGTGCCCGGGCGCAACCTGCTGTTCCTCACGCTGGCCGCCGCGCTCGCCTACCGCCGGGGCATCCAGGTGATCGTCACCGGTGTCTGCGAAACCGACTTTTCCGGCTATCCGGACTGCCGCGACGACACCATGAAAGCCCTGCAGGTCGCCTTGTCGCTGGGCATGGACCACCGCTTTCTCATCGACACGCCGCTGATGTGGATCGACAAGGCCGAGACCTGGCGCATGGCCGAGGTGCTGGGCGAAGCTGGTGCCGTGGGCGGTGGAGGGCAGGCACTGGTGGATCTGATTGTGGAGCACACGCACACCTGCTACCTGGGTGATCGTGAACACCGGCACGCCTGGGGCTATGGGTGTGGGAGCTGCCCGGCGTGCGAGCTGCGCGCGCGGGGATGGGAACGCTACCGTCAGAGCTGAAGATCGGCCCACTGGCCGTCGGTCACATCACCTGTGCCGGCCCTTCGCGCCCTGTCAGCGGGCGCGCCCTTGCATCGGCCAATGCCCAGGCAAACACGCCCAGCCCGGCCAGCGCCAGCAGCGCGCCCACCCAGCCGGTGGATGTCCAGCCCAGGCCGGCGCTGATGGCCAAGCCACCGAGCCACGCACCCAAGGCGTTGGCGATGTTGAAGGCCGAATGGTTGAGCGCTGCCGCCAGCACCTGGGCCTCGCCGGCCACGTCCATCAGGCGGATCTGCAGCGCAGGGCCGATCGCCACCACGGTGCCGATCAGGAAGATGTTGATCGAGCCCGCCACCACGTGCTGCGCGGTGAACACGAACGCCACCAGCACCACGATGGACCACACCAGCATGCCGCCCACGGTGGGCATGAGCGCCCGGTCGGCCAGCCGTGAGCCAAACACATTGCCCACCACCATGCCCAGCCCGAACAGGGCCAGCACCACCGGCACACCGGCCAGTGGCAGGCCCGCCACTTCGATCATGGTGGGCTTCACATAGCTGAACACCGCGAACAGGCCGCCGAACCCGATGGCGCCAATGCCTAGCGTGAGCCACACCTGCTTGTTGCGCAAGGCGTTCAGTTCGCGCAAGGGGCTGGCCCCCACGGACGCCGCCATCGCGGGCACTTCGCGCTGGATCAGGCCGGCCGCCAGCAGGGCGATGCCGCCCACCAGCACGAAGGCGGTGCGCCAGCCAAAGTGTTGACCCAGCCAGGCGGCCAGCGGCACGCCCAGCAGGGTGGCCAGGGTCAACCCCGTCATGACCCAGCCGACCGCCCGCGCCCGCTGACCGGGCAGCGCGAGGGAAGCGGCCACCAGCGCGGCCACGCCGAAGTAGGTGCCATGGGGCAGGCCGGTCATGAATCGCAGCAGATTCATCGACAGGTAGCCCGGCGCAAGAGCGCTGGCAAAGTTGCCCAGCGCGAACACCAGCATCAGCGCCACCAGCAGCGCGCGCCGACCCCAGGAAGCGGCCGCCACGGCCAGCAGCGGTGCGCCAACAACCACCCCGAGCGCGTAGGCGCTGATGACATGCCCGGCCTGCGGAATGCTCACACCCAGATCGGTGGCCACTTCGGGCAGCAGGCCCATGATGACGAACTCACCGGTGCCAATGGCGAAGGAGCCCACGCCCATGGCCAGCATGGCCCGGCCTGGGTGGGCCGCGGTGGGGACGGGGGAAACGGGCGACACGAGGGCCGGGGTGGAGGGGTTGTGCACGGCGAAGGGGACAGAAGGGGCAGGGCCGCGCTGCGCGGACCCGGCGGCCGGGTGAGGAGCGGCAAGTATAGGTAGAAACCCTGATTCTTGTCTTTGATGCCGCATTGACGCCGCTTTGATGGCGCGTGGGTATGCTCACCGCGCCAGAGGCCCGCCCGCTCGCCTCGTGCGCGACTCAGCCCGGCACCTCAGGTCGGCAGCAAGCGAAAGCGCGCGCCGCCAGGCTCGCCGGGTTGCAGTCCCCATTGGGTGTCGTGGTAGTCCGCCACCGTGGGCCGGTGCGCAATCGAGATCAACGCACCGTCGCTCTCTTTCACCAAGGCCTGCAGGCGGGCGTACAGCGCGGCCTCGGCCGGCTCGTCCAGCGCGCTCGTGGCCTCGTCCACGAACAGCCATCGCGGCTTCTTGAGAATCGCCCGCGCGATCGCCAGCCGTTGCTGTTCACCGCCTGAGAGCTTCTGTCCCCAGGTGGCGGGCTCGTCCAGCTTGTTCACCAGATCGGGCAGCAGCGATTCGCGCAAGGCCTGCTGCAGTTCGGTGTCGCTGTAGCGATCGGCCGGTGCCGGGTAGGCCAGCGCGTCGCGCAGCGAGCCTTGCGGGAAGTAGGGCCGTTGCGGAAGAAACATGGCCCGCTCCGCAAAGTCGGCGGGTAGTCGCAGGTGCCGCTGTGCCCAGGGCCAGATGCCCGCCAGGCCCCGGAACAGGGTGGACTTGCCGCTGCCCGAAGGGCCTTTGACCAGCACCGTGTCGCCAGGGTGCAGGCTCAGACCGCGCGCCGACAGCAGCGCCACGCCGCCCGGCAGTGCCAGTTGCAGGTCGTCCAGCGCCAGCGAATCCTCAGCGTGGGTCGTGGCTGCGGTGGCCGCTTCTGGTACCTGCAAGGCCTGGAAGCTTTCTTCAAAACTGGTGATGCGATCGGTGGTGGCCCGCCAGGCAGCCAGGGTGCTGTAGTTGTCCACAAACCATGAGAGGGAGTCCTGCACCCGGCCGAAGGCATTCGAAATCTGGATCAGTTCGCCCAGTTGAATGGCGCCGCTGAAGAAGCGCGGTGCAGCGACCACAAAGGGAAACACCGTCGCCGCTTGCCCAAAGCCGACGGTGAACCAGAGCAAGCGCTTCTGCGCCTTGATGAGTTTGAAGTAGTTGCCCAGCACCTCGCCGAAGCGGCCACCCAGGTGTCTGCGCTCCACCGGTTCACCCTTGTCCAGCGCAATCGATTCGCTGTACTCACGCACCCGCACCAGGTGGTGCCGGAAATCCGCCTCATAGCGCTGCTGCTTGAAGTTCAGTGTGATCTGTGGTCGGCCGATGTAGTGCGTGATCACGCTGCCCACCAGGCAATAGAGCACCGCCATCCAGACCATGAAGCCGGGAATGCTGTATTCGCTGCCATTGAAGTTGAACGCAAAGCTGCCCGAGAGCGACCAAAGGATGCCAACAAAACTCACCAGCGTGACCACCGCATTGAGCAGGCCCATGGACAGGCTCACCGTGTAGCTGGTGAAGAGGTTCATGTCTTCCGCAATGCGTTGGTCCGGGTTGTCCGGCGGGGCGTCTTCTCCCTTGGCAAAGCGCGCGAGTTCCAGGTGGTAGAACGCCTTGTCGGCCAGCCAGCGGTCCATGTAGTGGCCAGTCATCCAGGCGCGCCAGCGCATCTCAAGCACCTGCGTGAGGTAGAAGCGGTAGACCGCGATGATGATGAAACTGAAGGCCAGGTAGGTGAAGCGACCCAACTCACGCCAGAAGACGACCTGGTCCTTGTTCTGCAGCGCGTCGTAGAACACGCGGTTCCATTCGTTGAGCAGCACCAGCATGTAGACCGCGGCCAGGTTGAGCGCAATGATGGCGGCGAGCAGTCCGCGCGCTTTCCACTTTTCTTCGGAGTTGAAGTAAGGCGCAGCCAGGCGCCGCACCTTGCCGGCAAAGACGAGAAAGCTCTGGAACTTGGACAGGGGTTGGGTCATCGATGGCTCCGAAAGCAGCGACTGGGAAGGGTGTCAGTGGGGACAGCGCGCTGAACGCAGGATTAGTGCCAGGGCCTGCAAGGCACTTGCCGAAGGCGCGGTGCGGGAGCGCCTAACAGTTTCATCAACGCAGTGTCCCATCCAGAAATGCCGAAGATCCGGCTTTGCCGGTCCAAGGGCATTGCCCCCTGGGGGGTGACGCGCCGAAGGCGCGGTGCGGGAGCGCCTAACAGTTTCATCAACGAAGTGTCCCATCCAGAAATGCCGAAGATCCGGCTTTGCCGGTCCAAGGGCATTGCCCCCTGGGGGGTGACGCGCCGAAGGCGCGGCGCGGGGGGGGTCATAAGTTCGATATGCCGCTGGCCACATGACCGGACGGCACGTGGCGCGACGCCGACTCGATGTGCCCTGTCTGATCGTCAAAAAAGAAGTCGGGCTCGAACTCGCGCAGGAACTCGCCCTTGGGCAGACCGCCCAGGAACATGGCCTCGTCCACCTCGATGTTCCAGTTCATCAGGGTGCGGATGGCGCGTTCGTGTGCGGGCGCGCTGCGGGCGGTCACCAGCGCGGTCCGGATGCGCATCATGGGCGTGCCTTCGCTTTGCAACCGGTGCAGCGCTTCGAGCAGGGGCTTGAAGGGGCCGCCGGCCAGCGGCGTTGAAGCATTGCTGGCCTCGTGCGTCTGGAAGGCGGTGAGACCCTGCGACTGAAACACCCGTTCGGCTTCGTCAGAGAACAGCACGGCGTCGCCGTCAAAGGCAATGCGAACTTCGTTCGGGTGCGCATCACTGGCGTGTACCGAGTGGGGGTAGACCTGAGCCGCCGGCACACCGGCGTCGAGCGCGGCGCGCACGTCGGCCAGATGGGTGGACAGGAACAGGTTGGCCCGCAGTGGCCGCAAGTAGCGCCAGGGCGGCTGGCCGCGGGTGAAACTGCCACGCTGAATGGGCAAACCGTAGTGCTGTGCCGAGCGGAACACCCGCATGCCCGAGACCGGATCGTTGCGCGAGAGGATCACCACTTCAACGCGCTGCGCATTCGCATCATTGAAGGCCAGCAGCTTGTGCACCAGCGAAAACGCCACACCTGGTGCAGCCGGCTGGTCCAGCCGCTGCAACTGCAGGTTCATGTAGGCCTTGTCGTCGCCGGTTTCAAAAATACGGTTCTCCTCCTCGAAGTCGAACAAAGCCCGAGAAGAAATCGCAACCACAAGTTGACCGTCCAGCGAAGCTGCCATGTCAGGGTATCCAGGTGAACATCAAAGTGAGGGAAGTCCGCCAAGCGGATCTTGCTGGCTGCTGAACATAGCAGCAATTCAGGCAGATTCTGCGGTTCCACGACCGAAGCAACATGGCTCATGGTGTGGTGCCTGGAAAAACTTCCGGCGCGAAATGACCCAATCCAGAGATACCGTCGGGCCGGCTTTGCCGGACGACTGGTATCGCCCCCTTGAGGGGGTCGCGCGAAGCGCGGCAGGGGTGGGCTAAGTGACCAGCTGGTTCAACTGAATGATCGGCATCAACACCGCCAGCACGATCATCATGACCACCAGCCCCATGGTCACGATCAGCAAAGGCTCCAGAATGGTGGCCATGTGCATGGCGCGGCGCTGCACTTCCGCGCTGAGTTGCTCCGCCGCCCGGGACAACATGGCCGGCAGTTGACCGGTCTGCTCCCCCAACCGGGCGAACATGCTCACCAGCGCAGGAAACCGCTTCTTGCTCGCCAGCGCGGAAGCCAGAGGCGCGCCTTCACGCACCAGCACCAGGGCATCGAGTGCGTCGGCCCGCATGGCCTGGTTCGACAGTGTTTCTGCGGCCGTCTGCAGCGAGCGGAGAATGGGCACACCTGCCGAAGCCAGCATGGCCAGCGTGGCCGCGAACCGGGCCGCGTTGTAGCCGCGCGCCAGGCGGCCGATCAAGGGCAGGCGCAACCAGGCGGCGTCCATGCTCAGGCGCATGGCGGGATTGCGCCGCGCCATCACCACTCCCATCACCGCGAGCACTGCAGCGCCCAGCATCCACCAGCCGTAGTCGCGGACGAAGTCACTGATGGTGATCATGGCCACCGTGAGGAAGGGCAGGGCGCGCTTGCTGCCCGCGAACACGCCCGCCACCTGGGGCACCACGTAGGTCACCAGGAACACCACGATCACGATCGCCACCAGCGTGACGATGGCAGGGTAGAGCGAGGCCGCCAGAAGCTTGTTCTTGAGCGCCTCGCTGGTCTCCAGATCATCGGCCAGGCGTTCCAGCACGGTGCCCAGCTGGCCGCTCTGTTCACCGGCTGCGATCACAGCGGTGTACGAATTGGAGAACTCACGGGGGTACTGGGCCAGGGCCCGTGCAAACGGCGAGCCGCCGTTGACCTCGGATCGCAGCGACGCCATGAGGTTGCGCTGGCGACTCACCTCGGCTTCTTCCGTCAGTGCCGCCAGCGCCCGCTCCAGCGGCAACCCCGCCGCCACAAGCCCGGCCAGTTGCCGGGTCCACACGGCCAGCGCCGTGGCATTGAAGATGCGCCCGGCCCAGAGGGTGACATTCAGCCCGCTGGAACTCTCACCCGTGCCCGAAGCCCCCATGGCCGGCTCGACCAGGATAGGAACCAGCGAACGCGCCCGAAGCATGCCGCGTGCCGAGCGAGCCGTATCCGCATCGATCAATCCCTTCTGGGTCGCACCCTTCGCGTCCAGGGCTTCAAACGTGTAGGCAGGCATGTTCAGAGAGAGGTTTTACGGTGACCCGTGCAGCAGGGGCGAGTCAGTCTTTCCGGGGCGAGATGTCCCATTCCAGAGATACCGTCGGGCCGGCTTTGCCGGGCCACTGGTATCGCCCCCTTGAGGGGGTCGCGCGAAGCGCGGCGGGGGTGTTTCAACAACCTAATCTCGCGTGACACTCATCACCTCGGCCACAGACGTGATGCCTGCATCAATGAGGCGTTGACCGTCTTCGCGCATGGAACGCAGACCCGCCGCCTCTGCCGCCACAAAGACCTGACTCTCGGCGGCACGGTTGTGGATCAGCGAGCGGATCTTGTCGTCTGCCACCATCAACTCGTAGATGCCCGTGCGGCCCTTGTAGCCGGTCTGGTTGCAGCGTTCACAGCCCACGGGCTGCCAGCGACCGCGCTCGTCCTGTGTCCGGCAATGCACGCACAGGCGCCGCACCAGGCGCTGGGCCAGCACGCCCAGCAGGCTGGACGACAGCAGGAAGGGCTCCACGCCCATGTCGGTCAGGCGGGTCACCGCACTGGGGGCGTCGTTGGTGTGCAGCGTGGCCAGCACAAGGTGGCCGGTCAGGGAAGCCTGAATGGCAATCTGCGCAGTTTCAAAATCGCGGATCTCGCCAATCATGATCACGTCGGGATCCTGCCGCAGGATGGCCCGCAGTGCCTTGGCAAAAGTGAGTTCGATGCGCGCGTTGACCTGCGTCTGGCCGATGCCGGGCAGTTCGTATTCGATGGGGTCTTCCACCGTCATGATGTTCTGCGTGCTGGCATCCAGCCGCTGCAGCGACGCGTAGAGTGTCGTGGTCTTGCCCGAACCGGTGGGCCCGGTGACCAGGATGATGCCGTGCGGTTGCTGGATCAGTCGCTCGAACTGTCCCAGTACATCACCCTGCATGCCCACGGCTTCCAGGTTGAGCTTGCTTTCACTCTTGTCCAGCAGGCGCAGCACCGCGCGCTCGCCATGGGCACTGGGGATGGTCGACACCCGGACATCCACTGCTCGGGTGCCGATGCGCAGCGAAATGCGGCCGTCCTGCGGCAGGCGTTTCTCGGAAATGTCGAGCTCGGCCATGATCTTCAGGCGCGAGATCAGCGCGGCGTGTAGCGCCCGGTTGGGTTGCACCACTTCGCGCAAGGTGCCGTCCACCCGGAAGCGCACGCTGGAATGGCGCTCATAGGGCTCGATGTGAATGTCGCTGGCGCCATCGCGTGCGGCCTGCGTGAGCAGGGCGTTGAGCATGCGGATGATGGGCGCGTCGTCTGCCGTTTCCAGCAAGTCCTCAATGGCGGGCAGGTCCTGCATCATGCGGCTGAGGTCGGCGTCGCCCTGCACCTCGCTGACCACGGCCGCCGCACTCGATTCGCCTTGCGCGTAGGCGGCGCTGATGCGCTGCGAGATCGCCTCGCCGCTTTCCCACTGGATGTCGTTCACGCTGTGGCGCCGCAGAATCTCTGACAAGGCGGACAGGCGTCGCGTTTGTGTGTGCACATCCGTGGCAGGGGAGTTGCTGCCGAGCAGCGTGACCTCTTCGCCGTTGTCCTCCAGCAGCCACTGATGTTCCCTCGCAAAGGCGTAGGGGAGCGGGTATTTCGTCACGACCACGACCTACTGTAGTGGACCTGCTTCGGCGGGTGCTGGGTTGGCAGGCACCGTGGCCGGAGCCGTTGTGCCCAGGGGAGGCAGCAGCGCACCAGGGGCAAGCTGCGGGGCCAGCACCGGTGATTCGTTGATCTGAAGCACGCTGCTGGATTTGGGCTGCGCATCTTTCTGCACTGCGCGCATGAGCTCGTAACGGTCCAGTGCCAGCGTGCTGGTTTCGCGGCTGTCGCGCATCACCACGGGACGCAGGAACACCATCAGGTTGGTCTTCTTGCGCGATCGCGATTCGCTCTTGAACAGGTTGCCGAACAGTGGAATGTCCCCGAGTCCCGGGACCTGGTCCTTGTTGCCCGCGTACTCGTCCTGCAACAGGCCACCCAGCACCACAATCGCTCCGTCGTCCACCAGCACGGTGGACTCGATGGTGCGCTTGTTGGTGATCAGGCCCGTGGCCGAATTGACCGACGACGGTTGCACGCTGCTGACCTCCTGGTAGATGGTCATCTTGATGGTGCCGTTTTCGCTGATCTGTGGCTTCACGCGCAAAGTAAGGCCCACATCCTGACGCTCGATGGTCTGGAACGGATTGACCGATCCTTCGTTGCTGCCGGTGTTCGTGAACTGGCCCGTCACGAAAGGCACGTTCTGTCCGATGACGATCTTGGCTTCTTCGTTGTCCAGGGTGAGCAGGTTGGGGGTGGACAGGATGTTGCCCTCACCTGTCTGCTGCAGCATGCGGGCCAGAAAACCCAGCACGTAGACCCCGTTGCGGCGCTCGGCCACACCCAGGTTGATGCCATTCCCGGGCGGCGTCACGTCGGCAAAGTTGCCACTGGCCACAGGCAGCGTGTTGGTGAAGATGTTGTTGCCACCGGAGCCGAAGTTGGTGCCCAGCACGCCCACCATGCGGTCACCAAAGGCACCCAGCGGGCCTTGCCACTGAATGCCGAATTCGGCGGCCTTGTCGGCATTGACCTCGGCAATCAGGCTCTCCACATAAACCTGTGCGCGTCTCGAATCGAGCTTGTCGATCACCGCGCGCAGTTGCCGGAACACAGGCTCAGGTGCGGTGATGATGAGTGAGTTGGTCGCGGGATCTGCCTGGATCTGTCCGCCTGTGGACGGACCGGCGCTGGCCGACACCGGCGCTGTGGACGGGTCAGAGCCTGATGCGGGTCTTGCAGCGCTGGACGTGGCCACGATGCTGGACGAGCCACCGCCCGAACTGCCACCGGACGCTGAACTTCCTTCGGCAGCCATTGCAGCCCGCAAGGTGGTGGCCAGCGATACGGCGTCCGCGTTCTTGAGGTACACCACGTGGATGTTGCCGCTGGCGACTTCGGAGGTTGGGCGGTCCAGTCTGGCCACCAGCGAACGCACCAACGCCAGCCTGGCCGGGTTGGCTGCGCGAAGGATCAGGCTGTTGCTTCGCGGCTCCGCTACCAGGCTGGTCTTGACGGAGGTGTCGGCCGGTGCCGCTCCACCTGCCGCCGCTCCGCCGGAATCGATCAGCTTGGTGACCAGGCCCACCAGGTCTTCGGCCACGGCATGTTGCAGCGGGATGATTTCCACATCCGTTGCCCCGGCCACGTCGAGGGCCGAGATGATCCGGCCGATGCGCTGGAGGTTGTCGGCGTAGTCGGTGATCACGAGTGAGTTGTTGCCCGGGTTGACGTTGATCGTGTTGTTGGGTGCGATCAGGGGCCGCAGAACCGGCACGAGATTGTTGGCAGATTCGTGGTTGAGCCGGAAGATCTGGGTCACCACCTGATTGGAGGCGGTCAGCTTGCCCACCGAGCCCGCGCTCACGATGTTGCCTTGCAACTTGGCATCGGCTTCAGGCACGATCTTGTAGAGGCCGCCGGTGTCCACCAGCGAAAAACCCTGCAGGCGCAACACGGCGCCGAACTGGTTCAACGCCGCGTCGGGTGAAACCGGGCGCTCGGTGGCGAGGTTGATGGTTCCTCTGACTCTGGGGTCGACCACGACGTTTCGGCCCGTGATGGTGGCCATGGTGCGCGCCACCGCTTCAATTTCGGCGCCCACAAAATTGAGCACCACTGGCTCGCTGGCGCCGCGCGACTGGGCCATGACCGATGGCCCGAATGCAGAGCCGATCCCGACCACAAGGAGGGTGCTCAGGACCAGCGCTGCTGGTGTCGTACCGTGCTTTCGCAGACCCTCGAGGTCGCGCCGGACTGGGGCAGCACGGAAGTAGAAAGTTTTCATATCCGAATCCTATCGCGAAGTAGGCCGCGATGTCTGTTTTTTGACTGGTGGCATGGCGGAGGTCATGCAGGGCATCCTTAACCGATATTGACCAGTGAACGGGAGCCGTCACGGCGTCCGATGATGTTGAGAAGGTTGGTCAAGGTGACTTCCCGGCCTGGTGCGGCACGGGCCTCACCTTCGAAACGGAGCCGCCCACCGACCCATTGCCCCGACCCCTGAAGCTGAAGATCCCCTCGCAGCGTCTGCAGGTCCAGCGATGCGGAGTGACCATCCTCAAGCGCCTGAAGTTCCAGACGGTAGCTTCCCAGCGGGCGCAGCGTGGACAGTCGCGAAGCAATGTCCAGCGCGTCGATGGCCACGGCGCCTACCATGTTGGCGCGGCCCTGCGTCCAGCGCAAGGTCATGCCCTCGGTTTCCAGGGCGAGCTGACCTTCCATCCGCAGGGTGTTCCAGGGCGTGCCCAGTCCACTCAGCAGATCGGCAGGCCACTGGCTGCTCGACGCCGCGATCTTCAGCTCGCCGCCGCCCCAGCGGGGACTGGCCTGCAGATGGATGGGTTTGGGCGTGCAACACGGCGCATGCAACCGGATGCCAAGCGCGGGCATGCCCGCATCCAGGCGAGGAGCCAGTTGCCAGTGCAAGCCGCGCGGCAGAACGGTCTGCGTGCGGCTTCCTGCGCCGCCAGAGAACATCAGATCGGCCTGACCTCGCCAGACGGTGCCACTGGCGTTGATCAGCCGCAACTGGCCATTCGAAGCCTTTTCGATGCCCTGTGCGAGCCAGCGTGCCGGTGCAAACAGCAGCAGAGCCAGCACAAGCCCGAGTACAAGTCCGATCCATGCCATCCGGTGTGGCCATTCTGTTGCCATGTGTCAGTTTCCCTCGCCAAGCGATGGCCCGGCCAGCACCAGGGTTCCGCTCCAGGTGGCCGGTGTGGTGCCGCCTGAGAGCTGCGCTTCCACCGGGGTGAGGCGTGCATTCAGGCGCACTCGGGCCAGCCAGTTGGCCAATGCTTCAGGAGGCGTTCCGCGAAGCGTCACGGTAGGCCGATCCCCCACCACGTTGAGCTGACCGGTTTCTCCGAGCGTCTGCATGCTGTCTTCGAGCGCGCGCAGCGCTTCGGTTCTTCCCAGGGGCTGTGCCGTGTTCTGAGCGCGCACCGCGTCAGCGGTCGCCGCCATGGCCCTGAGGCTGGCCAGTTGGGCATCGACCTGCGCGTGTTGTGCGGGCGCCTGTCGAAGTGTCTGAATGGCCGGTGCCAGTGCCACCCACCAGAGCAGCAGAAGACCAGCAATCCAGGCCGTGGCCATCACCGCATTGCGCTCGCGAGGCGACAGACGATCCAGCGTGGTCTGAAGGCCGTTGATCAACCGGGCTGAAAAGGAGGGGGTCGTGGAGGACGGTGAGGCCATGGTGTTCAAGGCAGGGGAGGACGGACCAGCAAGTCGGTGCCTTCGATGCGCACCTGCCAGCCGGCGCGCTCCATGGCCTGGATGACTGCGTTCAGTGACTCTTCGGAGCCCTTCCAGGCGCCAAAGCGTCCTTCATTGTTGTTGAAGGCGATTTCCGTCGGGTAAGGGCGGGGCTCAACCGATGACTGAGCGATGGTGCCCAGCTGGGCCTCCAGATCACTGGGCGACAGTGTGCCGCTGACCTTGAGCAGCTGGGTCAGCTCACGCTGCATCTGTACCGGGGCGTCCAGCACCAGGCTGACGTGCGGGAAGGTCTGCTGTAGCGTCTGTCTCACCGCCAGCTTTTTGGCATCGATGGCGCTGCGCTCTGCCCAGGCGGCCACATTCAGGCCCACAAGCTGAACCGCCACCAGCGCGGCCAGTCCCCAGCGTGCAGCACGAAACGCGGGTGAGCTGCGCCAGCGCCGAACGGTGCGACGCCAGCGCTGCCCCCGGCGGGCGCCGGATGACAGGCTCAGGTCGAACTGAGCCAGGTTCCAGTCGGAAAAGGCACATTGCAGCAACCAGGAAGGGCGGGACACCAGGTCAAAGCGCTGGTTGAGCGCTCGCTCTGCCATGGCAGCGACCGAAGGATCGGCCAGCCAGCGCGTCGTGCCGGGGTCTGATGTGGCGATATCGACGGGTGGCCCTGAAGAAGCGGGCATCATCCCGCCGAATGCCGATTCGCCAAACGTGCTGTTGGCGCTGTCCCGCAAAGGCGTGCAGCGCACGCCCAGAGGGCATGACGTGGCCAGCCAGACCTGCTCACCTTCGTCATGCGCCCAGTGCAAGGTGGGCTCGGCGCTGAGGTTGGCGTCGCTGGCGTCGGTCGAGGGCGTGAGTGGAGTCAGCGGCCAGAGCGAAGGCACGATGCGGGACACCGGTCGGCCCACGCTTTCCAGGGCTTGCAACCAGCTGAGCAACCAAGCCCTGGCGCATGCCGCCACCCAGACCGTCTGGCCGGAACGCCCTCCGGGCTCCAGCGCGAAATGCAGTTCGCTGATGTCGCTCAGGACGCGTTCTTCGAGCAGGCCATCGAGCACAGCGCGCAACTTCGCTTGCGGCACCTTGGGCAGCACCACGCGGTGCCACGACACCGCGCGGGGTGGCAACACAAGAACCACATCGGCGTCGCGCGGCAGCAGTGAGGCGGCACACTGCCCGTAGTCCAGCACCATTTCGCCGTCTGCAGACAGCGCCCAGTCGACCATGGCCGATGGGCCAGCCGTGGGAGCGACGGAAAAGTCGGAGGCGGTAACGATCAGCACGGCAGGGTGGTGAGTAGTTGGGGGGCCATCGGTCGGGCACCCATTCTAGAGAGACACTGTGTCAAATGGGAAACACTCATTGTCCGGCAATCCGTTCACGCCACACCACCCTTACGCTGAGACCGCTGCGAACCACCACGGAACGCTCCTCGATCACCACATCGTCGAGTCTGAGCCGCCCACGAATTTCAAAGAACCGGCTGCGTGCACCGTGGTGGAGATCGGACAGCTGCACCGATTCGTAGCGCGCCATCAAGACCTCGGCATCGTTCAGGCTCTTGAAGGGGGTGCGCTCCCGTTCGTAAATCAGCTGCTGTGCCTGGGCCATGTCCAGCCCCGGGATGCTGGCCGCCAGGGCCTGCGCGCTGGCCGTGTTGATGTTGAGCGTTGTTCGCATGGGCAGCACCACTACGTGCGGCTCCAGCACCGCCAGACTGGACTGCCGAATGCCCAGCCACGCCAGATGGGCCAGCTTCTTGGGCGCCAGTGCGGTGGGAGACGGCTTGGGGTCCTTCAGTGCCAGATTGTGCGTCTTCACCAGCTCGTTCGCAGCAGCGGTCAACTCCGAAGCCGGCAGATCCAGCAGTTCGAACAGGCGGGTGAACGCCCGCATGTCGGTCTCCGAAAGGGCGGCCTTGGCTTCTGCGCCGTCGCCGGTCACACGGACCAGGTTCGTGATGTTCATGCGCGATTGCAGGTCGATGATCTCGCCCGACAGAAAGGCCTGCAGCACATCGTCTGTGTTGTTGTTCTTGTCGACCGCAAGAAAGCTGGTCAGCCGCGCTTCTTCAAGCGGTATGGCCCAGGGCTCGCCCAGGTGGTCGCCGTTGCCGCTGTTCTGGTTCGCACGCGCGTCCTCTCGCAAGATCAACCGGGACCAGTCCAGCGCGCCGGTCAGTATCCAGGATGCCTGCATGCGCTGGCGCTCGGCCGTTTCCACCTCTACGGCCCGCCATTGTTGCCACATGGCCGCTGCGGCCATCGTGGCCACCAGCGTCACGGTCAGCATGGCCAGCAGCAGGGCCGCGCCCTTTTGCAATCGGGCAGGCGGCCGGAACGTGCGCAAGGGATTCACCTGCCCGCCTCCAGCGTGGTTCGAACCCAGTCGCGCACCACTTCACCTGTCAGGCTGTGGCCAGGCGACATGCTGAGCACCACCCGGACACCATTGGGGAGCTGGTTCTCTTCCGAGTCAATGCCGCCCTGGTTGCCGACCGCTGATTGCGGGTTGCCCCAGGTTTCACCCCGGTGATAAAAAAGCTGCCACTGGGTAATCGGAATCAGCGCCACGCTGCTTTCGTCGCTCGATGCGGCGCCGCTGCCCTGGGATTCGCGCCCCCACTCGGATGCCCGTTGCCAGGCGCGGGCCAACTGGTCACGCCGCTGGATCGAGCCAGACTGCCACCGCGACCAATGCGCTGGACCTGCGCCTCCAGAGATGCGCGCCCAGGCCACCACCCGCATGCCGGGGCTGACCAGTCCGGTTTCGCTCGCGTCCCGACGTGTGAGACGCAGCACGCGGCCGTCGAAATCCAGTGCACTGATTTCACCGGTGTCGAACACCGCATCCAGGTCGGCGTTCCATTGCCCCAGTGTTGCCTGCAGGCGCAGCAGATCGTCGGCGTGTTGCTGGGTCAGGGTCTGGGTCCGTGTCATGCCATCGATGGAGCGCCAGCTCAGCAGCGCCAGCATCGACATCACCACGATGGCAACCAGCAGCTCAATCAGGGTGAAACCACCGATGCGCCTGGCTCGGGCAGACAGCGCGATCATCAGTACCTTCCCTGCACGGTGGACAGATTCAGCAAGCGCACTGTCGAGGGACCGGCCGCGGATTCGACAATCGCATCCACCCGGCGGAAGTTCGGGTTGGGCGTGGGCAGAACGGACAGGCGAACCACCAGGGTGCGACCTGCCTGAACGCAGTCGGTGGTGCTTTCACCCACGTTCGGCAATTGGCGGGCCAGACGCAGGCGGGTCAATTCGTTTTCTGCGCACAGCTGTGCCAGCCATTGTTCGGTCTGGCGTTCAGCCGAGCGGGTCAGTGCACCCGTGGCCTGAAGACCTGCCGCCAAGGCAATCGCCACCACCGCCAGAGCCACCAGCACTTCGACCAGGGTGAAGCCGTTGTTTCGGCGAGCATCCAGGTGAAGAGGTGCCTTCATGGCGCTACCTCTGGCGCAGCTACAGCAAAAGGCGACAGGCCGTCGGTGGTGAGCATGAGGCTGCGTTCGCCCAGTTGCAGGGTCAGGCGCTGAGCCGCGATCAAGGGTTCCGGTCCCAGCACCAAGGTCTGTGCGCCGGGCGGCTGGATGATCTGGGCCCGTGTTTCAGGTGCCAGCCAGTTCCTTGGCCCCCAGATGGATGAGGTGCTTCCGGTCGCAGTGTCGGGCCGAGGTCGCACGTCCACAAATTCAAAGCCCTCCGGCCGCGCGCGCCAGATCACAGGCACGCCGGTGGTGCGCGACTGGGCCCGGGCGGACTCCAGCATCGCCGACAGACGCAGCGCTTCGCGTTCAAGCTGAGTGGCTTCTCCATCGCGCAGGGCCAGGGTGGCGCCTGCGGTGGCCAAGGCCGCAATGGCCACGACCACCATCAGCTCCAGCAATGTGAATCCGCGGCTGCGGTGCATGGCCTATTGCCAGCTGCCGATGTCTGCGTCTCGTCCCTCGCCACCCGGCTGTCCGTTCGCGCCCAGGGACAGCACATCGATTTCTCCCTGCAAGCCTGGATTCAGGTACTGGTAGGGGTTGTTCCAGGGGTCGTTGGGCAGTTTGTCGAGGTAAGGACGCCAGTTGGGCGGCACGGGTCCAGAGGAGGGCTTGGCAACCAAAGCCCTTAGGCCTTGCTCAGTAGTGGGGTAACGCTGGTTGTCCAGCCGGTAGAGCTTGAGCGCCTGCACGATGTTGTTGACATCGGTCCGGGCGGTGGTCACACGCGCATCGTCTGCCCGGTCCAGCACGTTGGGAACGATCAGCGCGGCCAGCAGGCCGATGATGACAAGCACCACCATCAGCTCGATCAGGGTGAAGCCTCGGCTCACTGCGCGCAAGGCTCTAGGCAGAATGGCCAGCGACCGTGCCCGGGGGGGGCAATAATGTGTCAAAACGTTCTCCCGAAAACAAGTCTTCGGCCATTTGGATGGCGGCATGCCATGGCCGACGTCGATCATAATGCGCCTATGAGCAAGTCACTGTCGTTTGGCCATTCTGTCTTTCAGGGCGACGTCCCTGCCGGGCTGGTGCCTGTACGGCGTCCCTGGTCAGGGGTGGCGGCAGGTGTGATCTGGCTGGCGGCTGGCTTGAGCGCAGGTTATTGGGTGCTCCAGGCATGGGGGCGCTCGCCCGTCACGCCGCTGGCATCGGCGACCGTGTCTCTGCCGGTGGTCGACACCAACAGCGTGTCGCAAGCACTGGGCGCCACAGCTGCGCCTGTGGTGGGTGATGCCGGGCCAGCGGTGCCGGTGGCCACCCGCTACGACCTCATCGGTGTGGTCTCCGACCGGCGTCAGCAAGGTGCGGCACTGATTGCGGTGGATGGGCAGCCTCCCAAGCCTTATCCCGTGGGCGCCGAGCTGGAAGGCGGCATGTTCTTGCAGTCCGTGAACGGACGCACCGTGCGTCTGGGGCCTTCCATGTCGGCGCCTCACAGCTTGGAACTCACCTTGCCGGCGCCTCCCGAAGGCGCTTGACTTTTCCCACCCCCGCGCCGCGCCTTCGGCACGTCACCCCCTCAAGGGGGCGATACCAGTCGTCCGGCAAAGCCGGCCCGACGGTATCTCTGGATGGAGTCACTTCGCGCCGGAACGCTTGGCTCACCCCCGCAGCGCTTCGCCCTACCCACTCGAGGGAACGATACCAGCGGCCCGGCAAAGCCGGTTCCTCAGGTCTGCGGCGCAAGCAGATCGCGCGCTGCCAGCAGCAAAGGCCAGGCCAGCAGCGCGCCGACGCCCTGGCCCACCCGGAGTTCCATGTCCATCAGCGGCTGCGCCTGCAGATGGATGAGCAGCAGGCGGTGGCCGGGTTCGGCCGATCGGTGGCTGTAGACCAGGTAGTCGGCTACGGCAGGGCGCAAGCTTCTTGCCACCAGTGCCGCGGTGCCTGACACAAAGCCATCCACCAGAACAATCCGCCGTTCGCTTGCCGCCTGCACCATGGCGCCCGCCATCATGGCGATTTCGAATCCACCCATGGCGGCAAGGGCTGCCAGGGGCGACACGGCCTTGCGATGTCGGGTGGCTGCTTCAAACAGCTTTTCCAGCTTGTGTCGCCGCTCGGTGTCTGCCAGGCCGCCTTCCTGCTCGTGGTCGCTTCCACACGCATCGGCGAGGGGGACGCCGCAAAGCCTGGACAGCAGCAGGGCCGCACACGAGGTGTTGCCCACGCCCACGTCGCCCAGCGCCACCACATTGCCCGGCAAGTGACGAACCACATCCATACCGGCATGCAAAGCCGCCACCGCTTGTGTCAAAGACATGGCCGGACTCAGCACCATGTTGCGCGTGCCATATCCGATCTTGCGCAACAACAGGGGCACTTGTCCCTTGTCCGAGTCAGGTGGCGTCAAGGGATTCGCGAGCCCCGCATCGATCACCGTCAGGTCAAAGCCGTGAAGCGTGGAGAGTGCGTTGACGGGTGCTCGGCCGGCGAGTACCTGCGTGACGCGCTGACCCGTCACCGCTTGGGGAAACGCAGACACACCCTCGTCTGCGATGCCGTGATCAGCGGCGAACACGAGCATCTGGGGAGATTCAAATGCCAATGCTTCGAATGGCGCAGGGGGCGCGTGCTGAATCCGTCCCAATTGAAGCACCAGTGCTTCCATCCTTCCCAATGCGTGCTCTGGAAACCCCTCTGGCGTGACGCGCCCTCGAAGCGCATGGTCCAGGTGAATGTCAGCCGTGGGCTCCACCTCGGGAAGCTTCAAGCCGCTGGACGTGACAGAGGGCTGGACTGAACCTGGGCTTGGGAAAGGCTGGATGTTCATGTGCTGCCCAAGGACGGGTCAGGTCTTGAGGAAAAGACGGTAGACCGGATTCCCGGTCTCTTCCACAAAAGGGTAGCCCAGAGTTTCGAGAAACCTGGTGAATGCCTTGTCGTCTTTATCCGGCACCTGCAATCCCACCAGAATGCGACCGTAGTCAGCGCCCTGGTTGCGGTAGTGGAACAGACTGATGTTCCAGCCTGGTCGCATCAGGCTCAGGAACTTCAGCAGAGCGCCAGGGCGCTCGGGAAACACGAAGCGCAAGAGGCGCTCGTCCTTGGCCAGCGCCGAGTGGCCACCCACCATGTGCCGGATGTGCTCCTTGGCCAGTTCGTCGTGCGTCAGGTCAAGGGTGTCAAAGCCGTGACGGCACAGATTGCCGGCGATTTTCTTTGACTCGCCCTTGCCATGCGTTGTCATACCGACAAACACGTGCGCCTGGGCGCCGTCGTGGATACGGTAGTTGAACTCGGTCACATTCCGGGGCCCACCGGGCAGTTCTCCAATGACTTCGCAAAAGCGGCGAAAGCTGCCTCGCTCTTCCGGGATCGTCACGGCAAACAGCGCTTCCCGCTCCTCGCCCACTTCGGCCCTTTCCGCGACAAAACGCAGGCGGTCGAAGTTCATGTTGGCGCCGCACAGAATGGCGGCGTAGGTCTCGCCCTTGGTCTTGTGGGTGGCCACATACTGCTTGATGGCCGCAACCGCCATGGCGCCAGACGGCTCCACGATGCTGCGCGTGTCCACGAACACATCCTTGATGGCCGCACACACCGCATCGGTATCGACCACCACGAACTCATCCACCAGTCCGCGTGCGATCCGGAACGTCTCTTCGCCCACCAGTTTGACCGCCGTGCCATCGGCAAACAGACCCACGTCGCTCAGGGTGATCCGCTCGCCCGATGTGACCGATTGCAGCATGGCATCCGAGTCGGTCGTCTGAACACCGATGACCTTGATTTCAGGCCGAACAGCCTTGATGTAGTTGGCCACGCCTGAAATCAGTCCACCACCTCCGATGGCCACAAACACGGCGTCCAGGTGGTCAGAGCCAAGGCTCTGCAACTGCCTGAGGATCTCCATGGCGATGGTTCCCTGGCCTGCGATCACGTCCGGGTCGTCAAACGGGTGCACAAAAGTCAGGCCCTGCTTTTTCTGCAGCGTCACGGCGTGGGTGTACGCGTCCGAGTAACTATCCCCGTGAAGCACCACTTCGCCGCCCAGTGCACGCACGGCGTCCACCTTGAGTTGTGGCGTGGTGGTCGGCATCACGATCACAGCGCGCGTGCCGAGCTTGTGGGCACCCAGTGCCACGCCCTGGGCGTGATTGCCTGCCGATGCGCAGATGACGCCTCTCTCCAGTTGTGCTCGTTCGAGGTGCGCCATCTTGTTGTAGGCGCCACGCAACTTGAAGCTGAACACCGGTTGCTGGTCTTCGCGCTTGAGCAGCACCTTGTTGTGCAAACGGCGACTCAGGTTCCTGGCAGGCTCCAGTGCGGACTCCACTGCGACGTCATAGACGCGAGCCGTCAGGATTTTCTTGAGGTAATCAGCTGGACTCAGGGCCCCTGTGGTGGCAGGGGTCTCGGCTCGGGTCGTCAGTGGGGGGGATCTGGGTGTGCGGGCTGGCATGGTGTTCCTTGGCACGCATCATATCGGGCCAGAAAATGCCCCCAACGCTCCGCCGCTTGCGCGGGTCGCTGCCCCCGAGGGGTGCTTTTTGCCTTGGGGGCTGCCCGGCGGCAAAAAAAACCCGGACTGGCAGAACCGGTCCGGGCTTAAATCCACCCGTGGAGGGTAGAGGAGACAACCTTAAATACAATGACGCCAGTATATCCCCGGTATGCTGCGTTGCAACATCGGCAAGTCGATTTAAGCGTTGGCCGCTGGCACTTTCTTCAAAAAAACCACTTTTTTCACGCTGGAACACACCATGGAATGCACGGTCAGTTGGACAGGCGCAACGGGTACGCGCTCACATATGGGTTTTGTCGCTGAGACCGGCAGTGGGCACGTGCTGACCATGGATGGCGCTCCTGACGCCAACAAACCGGAGAATGGCGGCAGCAACCTCGCCCCCAGGCCCATGGAGACCGTGCTCGCAGGAACCGGTGGTTGCACCGCCTACGACGTGGTCCTCATTCTCAAACGAGGCCGGCATGACGTTCGCGGGTGCAGCGTCAAACTCACGACCGAGCGTGCGCAGACCGATCCGAAGGTGTTTACCAGGATCCACATGCATTTTGTGGTCACCGGCAAGGGGATTCCTTCTGCGGCAGTTGAGCGGGCGATTGCCATGAGTCACGACAAATACTGCTCTGCCAGCATCATGCTGGGCAAAACCGCAGAAATCACGACGGCGTTTGAAGTGCTTGAGGCCTGAGAGGCTAAGAGTCTTACACCCGGTGCGCCACCGTCGTCATGACGCGCGCTGCCAGCGTCATGAGCCCTTTCACAGGGCTGGGCAACTCAACTGCGCCTGCGTGAGCGGCTTCCCTGGCGTGCCGGGCCTCGTCGGCTTTCATTTGCGACACGATCGCTCGTGAAGCGTGATCATTGGCAGGCAGCCGCTCCATGTGAGAGGCCAGGTGTGCCTCAACCTGTCGCTCGGTCTCAACGACAAATCCCAGGCTCACACCCCGTCCCATGCGACCCGCCAGCAATCCCAGGCCGAATGCGCCGGCATACCACAAGGGGTTCAAAAGTGAAGGGCGGGCACCGAGTTCGTCCAGGCGGCGCTGCGTCCACGCCAGGTGATCGGTTTCTTCCCTGCCGGCCGCCTCCAGCTGCTCGGCCAGCGTGGCGCCTGCCCCTCCCGCGCCACGGGCTGCAAGGGCCTGGGCCGTGTAGAGCGCTTGCGCACAGATTTCACCCACATGGTTCACCCGCATCAGTGCGCCCGAAAGTTGCCGGTCCGCTTCTGTCAGCGAGTCGGTCGACTCCTGCTCAGGCAGCGTCGGGCAGTCGCGAGAGGCCCTGGGGGCAACGAACAAGGTGCGCAGGGTCGAATCGGCGGCGTTGATCAAGGCATCCATGGCGAGGGTCCTGTGGTGTGGCTCCATTGCGAACGGCAATGCCTGCCATTGTGCCGTTTCACCACGCGGCGTGCCTTGGTGTCAGCCCCGCCATGGCGTGCACCATTGTGGTGTGGCTGCTCCTGTCGCGTGTTGCCCTTGCACCACAAACAGACATCCGAACCGTAGAAACTTTTGCATCCGGCATCGCCATCTGTTGGAATACATGCAACTTCCAAAAAACGGAGGTTGGCGCGGGGGCACTAGACCCACGGCCCTTTTTTCAACCTTGGAGAAACTCTCAATGAAAAAGACTCTGATTGCTCTGGCCGCTGTGGCAGCCACCGGCGCTGCCTTTGCTCAGTCTTCCGTTACCCTTTTCGGCATCGTGGACCTGAACGTCCGCAATGTGAAGCAAGGCGGCGAAAGCCTGACCTCCATGTCGCAAGACGGTATCGCTTCCAGCCGCCTCGGTTTCCGTGGCGTGGAAGACCTCGGCGGCGGCATGAAGGCAGGCTTCTGGCTGGAAGCTGGTCTGAACCCCGACACCGGCACCCCTGCTGGCGTGCAATTCCAGCGTCGCAGCACCGTGAGCCTGATGGGCAACTTCGGTGAAGTGCGTCTGGGCCGTGACTACACCCCCACCTTCTGGAACCACACGATCTACGATCCGTTCGGCACCAACGGCGTTGGCAGCTCGGTGAACACCTTCTCCACGCTGGGCAGCGGCACCTCCACCCTGGTGCGTGCCAATAACAGCATCGGCTACTTCCTGCCTAACTTTGGTGGCTTCAGTGGTCAAGTCATGGTTTCCGTGAAAGAAACCAAGGCTGACAACACGCCCAACGAGTACGCTGGTCTGCGCCTGACCTACGCTGCAGGTCCTCTGAGCGTGGCCGTGGCTACCGCCAAAGAAGGCGCGACCGAGGGCTTCACCGAGTCCTTCAAACGCACCAACATCGGCGCTTCCTACGACTTCGGCGTGGTCAAGCCTATGGCTCAGTACACCATCGGCAAGTTTGGCTCTGCTGAAGTCAAGCACCTGTTGGTCGGCGTGGTTGCTCCCGTCGGTCCTGGCAACATCAAGGCTGCCTACACCCGCTCCGACTACAACCCAGCAGCTGGTAACGGCGACGCCAACCAGATCGCCGTGGGTTACGACTACAACCTGTCCAAGCGCACCGCTGTGTACGGCACCTACTCGCGTCTGACCAACAAGAACGGTGGCTCGGCCTTCGGCTTGTCGCCTAACGCTGCTGCTCAGACCGCCAATGGCAAGTCCACCGGCATCGAGTTCGGCCTGCGTCACGCCTTCTAAGCACTCGACTGGCGCAAGCCAGTTCGCTGCTTGAAAGCAAAAAACCCACCGCGAAAGCGGTGGGTTTTTTTTGTGCGTGCGCCGGGAAAAGTGGCAAAACCGACGGGGCTCGTCTGGCTCAAAACTTGCTGATGAATAGTCGGAAATGTCGTGTTGCTCACTTGCAACGTTTTTGCTGGAAAGCTCCAATATTTAGGGATTACCCGATGTTTTGAAGAAGCCAGTGCCTAAGATGAGCAGGTGAAAGTTTTTTGACAAACCCGTTGTATCAACCTCCTTCAAGGAAATCTCCATGAAAAAATCACTGATTGCACTGGCCGTTCTTGGCGTGGCTGGTGTTGCGCACGCTCAGTCGAGCGTGACTCTGTACGGCATCGTTGATGTCGGTGTTATCAAAGACAAGGACGCTGCAACTGAATTGAGTTCCGGTTTGTTGAGCACCAGCCGTCTGGGTTTCAAGGGCTCCGAAGACCTCGGTGGTGGCTTGAGCGCTGTCTTCAAGCTTGAAGGAAGTCTGGCCGTGGACACGGGTACGTCCGATGCCCTCAAATTCAACCGTGAATCCTATGTTGGCCTGGCCGGTGGTTTTGGTGAGATCCGCTTCGGCAAGATCTGGACGGCATATGACGACATCGCCTGGAATGTGAACCCAGTCTTCGATTCCGCCTTCTCGCCTGCAGTCGTTCGCCCTAGCCTGAGCTTCGATGGCAACCCCAACAACGGCATCAAGTACGTCTCGCCCGAGTTCGGTGGTTTCAGCGGTGCTCTCAGTACCAACCTGCGTGAAGGTGGTACCACCCGAAGCACGGCATTCCAGGTCAGCTACGCAGGTGGCCCAGCTACTGCTGGCGTGGCGTACCAGATCGACAAGGACGGCGTCGACGAAACCAAGTACACCACCGTGAACGGAACCTACGACTTTGGCGCTGCCAAGCTGCTGGCAGGCTATGGCCGCACCGCAGAAGGCAGTGTCAAGGCAACCGATCTGTCGATTGGCGCTGATGTGCCACTGGGTGCTGTGACGCTGTCTGCTGGCTATGTGCAGACCAAGGTTGACGGCTTCAGCGAACGTCTCCGCAGCTTTGGCCTGGGCGCCACCTATGACCTTTCCAAGCGCACCGCTCTCTATGCAGGCGCCCGCAAGGTTAACGATGCCACTGTAGATCTGGGTATTGCTGCTGAGACCACCTACGGTCTCGGTATCAAGCACTCGTTCTAATGTCCGGCGGTTGCTGACCGCCTGATCTCAGGAACAAAAAAGGCCGCTGGTCAACCAGCGGCCTTTTTCTTTGGATTCATCATCTTTACGCGGCCTTGGTGACCACGCCGCCACAGATGGCCTATTTCTTTTCCTTGGTCGCGGATGTGCCAGTGGCAGTGTTCTTGAATGCAGCGCCATTGACCGTCAAGCCTTCAGAAGAGAGCTTGGCTGCACGCTTGTCGCCGATGCCAGGCACGCGCTGGATGAAGTCGTTCCAGTCCTTGAACTTGGCGTCTTTGCGCTGTTCAAGAATCTTGGCCGAGGTGCCCGGACCAATGCCCTTGATGCTGTCGAGATCAGCCACAGTGGCGTCATTGACGTCCACCGCAGCCATTGCAATGGTTGTGGCGAGTGCCGCCATGGTGGCGAGAATTTTTTTGAACATACGTTCCTCCTGATTGAAGTTGTGTGACAGTCGCGGCAGAGGAGGAGGATGGAGCGCGCTGCCGCAACCCTTGCTGGTGCAGCTTGATTTCCTCTCCCTTGTCGCGGGGAGGAATCTACATGGACCTCATTCGACCGTCATGCCCCATTTGGAGGATGTGGCAGCGTCAGGATGCACACGGTTGCGTGTCATTGCGAGCTGGGCCTTGCTTATTGATGACGGCTTCATCTCAAGGCTTGAACTGCTGTGCAGATGCCCATTAGGGCGTCTTTCCCGCCATCAGAAATTCGAATGCCACAGAGGCAAATGACGCCTGGGCGACGCTTTGCTGTGGCGCGTGGCTTTCGCTTCGGGTAAGTCCGGAGCGTGCGCAGGAACGTTTGTTGCATAGTGTCGGAATGTTCATTTTTAATTTAGGTGTCAACCAATGAAACTGCGCCAAACGAACCTGCGGATGGCTGTCCTGTGTGCCGCATTGGCACTGGGTGCCGGAGGCTTGCATGCCAAGACGTTCAAGTGGACCAGCGCCAGCGACATCCCCACATGGGACATCCATTCCCAGAACAATGCACTGGCCAATGGCGTGCACGCTGCCGTTTACGAGTCGCTCGTGTACTACAACAGCCGCACGTTCAAGCCCGAGCCCATGCTCGCCAGCGGTTGGACGCAGGTTTCTCCCACGCAGTTGCGGATCACGCTGCGCAGTGGCGTGAAGTTTCATGACGGTTCGCCGTTCACTGCAGACGACGTGGTGTTCTCGATTGAGCGCGCGATGAGCAAGACCTCCAACTTCACGGTGTACACCCAGGGCATCACCAAAGTGGTGAAAGTCAATCCCACCACGGTCGACATCATCACGGGCGGCCCCAACCCGGTGCTGATCAACCAGATGACCGAGCTGCGGATGATGAGCAAGGCCTGGGCAGAGAAGAACAACTCGGTCGCCCCGAAAGACATCAAGACCCAGGATGAGAACTTCGCGCACCGCAACGCGAACGGCACGGGCCCTTTCATGCTCAAGGAGTGGCAGCCTGACCAGAAGATCGTTCTGGTGAAGAACCCCAGCTGGTGGGGCAGCGCCGAAGGCAACGTGACCGAGATCGTCTACTCCCCCGTGAAGAACGTGGCCACCCGAATGGCGGCTTTGCTATCGGGCGAAGTCGACTTCGTGCTTGATCCCAGTCCGCAGGATCTGCCCAGGGTTCGTTCCAACGCCGACCTGAAGGTGATTGACGGTGTCGAGAACCGCACCATCTTCTTCGGCATGGACCAGTTCCGCGATGAACTGCCAGGCAGCAACGTGAAGGGCAAGAACCCCCTGAAAGACCAGCGCGTGCGCAAGGCGCTTTACCAGGCCATCGACATGAACGCCATCGCAAGGGTCACCCTGCGCGGCCTGGGCCAGCCCACTGGCGCGCTCGTGGCGCCCCAGGTGGCCGGCTGGACGGAAGCCATTCATGCCCGCTATCCGTTTGACGTGGCCGCGTCCCAGAAGCTTCTGGCCGATGCCGGGTACAAGGATGGTTTCGAAGTTGACTTCGCGTGTCCCAACAACCGCTACATCAATGACGAACAGATCTGCCAGGCCGTGACGGCCATGTGGGCACGCATCGGGGTGAAGGCCAAGCTGCGCACGCTCCCGCTGGCGACCTACTTTCCCATGATCCAGCGCTACGAAGCCAGCATCTACATGCTGGGTTGGGGTGTGCCGACCTTTGATGCGCTCTACAGCCTGCAGTCACTGGTCCGTACCACGGGCACCGGCGGCGACGGCAACTACAACGTGGGTCGATACAGCAACCCCAAGATGGACAGCATCATCGACCGCGCGAAGACAGAAACCGATCAGTTCATTCGGCCTCGCCTGCTCACTGAAGCATTGGCTTTGCAAAACGAAGATGTGGCACACATCCCGCTTCACAACCAGATCATTCCCTGGGCGATGAAGAAAAACATCGACCTGGTGCACCGTGCCGACAACCGTCTGGACTGGCGTCTGATCAAGGTAAACTGAAAATCAGCCTGATGACCGGGGGTCGCGCACCAAGGTGAGCGACCCTCTCTTTATTCCCACAACATGTTTGCATTCATTCTCAGGCGGTTGGCGCAGGCCGTGATCGTCATGGTCAGTGTGGCGTTCATCGCTTTCATGCTGTTCCAGTACGTCGGCGATCCAGTGGTGTTCCTTCTGGGGCAGGATGCGACCGCCGAGCAGATCAGGGAGCTTCGTGCTGACCTCGGGCTGGACAAGCCATTCTTTTTCCAGTTCGCCGCCTTCCTGGGCAATGCGGTTCAGGGCGAATTCGGCCTGAGTCTGCGGCAAGGCGCCAAAGTGTCGCGTCTCATCGCGGAGCGGTTTCCTGCCACGCTGGAGCTGTCCATGGTGGCCGCCCTTCTGGCCCTGCTGATCGGAATTCCCATGGGGGTTTACGCCGCGCTCAAGCGGGGCACTTTCACCAGCCAGCTGTTCATGACGGTGTCCCTGCTCGGCGTGTCTCTGCCCACATTCCTGATCGGCATCCTGCTCATCCTGGTGTTTGCGGTGAACCTAGGCTGGTTTCCCAGCTTCGGCAGGGGCGAAGTGACACAACTGGGGTGGTGGACCACGGGTTTGCTGACCGCCAAAGGCTGGCACCACATCACGCTGCCGGCCATTACTCTGGCCATTTTCCAGCTCACCCTGATCATGCGGCTGGTGCGGGCCGAGATGCTGGAAGTGCTGCGCACCGA
>PHCQ01000045.1 GCA_002840835.1 Betaproteobacteria bacterium HGW-Betaproteobacteria-16
GATGATAGTGCGGGTTCCCGTGTGAAAGTAGGTCATCGTCAGGCTCTTACCCAGCCCCCAAACCCCCTCGTGCCTCCCGGTGCCTGGGGGTTTGGGCTTTCTGGCTTTTGCGCATGAGCATCTGCAGCCGCCGCTGCCATCCCGGTCGCCACTATTGACAACTCAGCTGTTGAAGACGAAATCTTCCTCAAGTCGCAGCGCCCCGCTGCGCTCCAGCTCTTTCAGCAAAGGAACGAGGAATGCGGACAGGCCTTCTGGTGACAAAGGTGTGGAATTGCCCTCATTTGCAAGGTGCGTGATATAGGGCGTATGCAGGCACCACTTGATTAGCTCTGAGCGGTGAATTTGCTGCCATTCCAGAAGCTTGAACTTCAAAAGCACTTTGAGCGCATGTCGCTTGTGTTTGCTCGGGTTGTCAACAAATCCTGCCAGGCGGGATCTTGCTTTCGATAGCGCAGTCGGTACATCCTGAAAGACCGAACCGTGGCCGGGAATGACAGTCAGAGGGGCCAGTCGCTCAATCATGTCCAGCGTGTTCGCCACATCCTGAAAAGCATCAAGGCCTTCGAGTTCGGGAAAGACCACGCCGAACCCGTTCTCCCATAGAGCGTCCGCTGAAATGAGTACTCGGACTTGCGGTTGAAACAGGATGACTGAATGAGGGTCATGGCCTTCTGCAGCATGGACCTCCCAATGCAATGAACCGAGCTGTAATGTTGAACCAGGTCGTAGCAAATCTTGGAACGAAAACGGTGCGCACGACTGTCCGGTCGGCTCAAAGGTCAGTGCAACCGGATCCCAATCACTGACCGAAGGCGCCAGACCGGGGGGAATCATGGTTCGCAGCCTGGGGTAGGCGGACTGCAATAAGGCATTGCCACCGCAATGGTCGCTGTGGAGGTGGGTATTCAGCAAGAGATCTAGCGGATGATCCTTTAAAGCGGTGCGAACCAGGTTCAGGGTTTGATCCGCGTGGCTCACATAGCCTGAGTCAACCAAGGCGGATGGCCCATCCATTCCCTGAATGAGAATGTTGTTGGACGAGAGCCATCCCCTCTCAAAAATGGTGATGCCTGCCCGTTCAAGTTCCGGCAGAGTGTTCAGCACGTGTGCGTTGGTCATTGAGCGGATAGCCAAGCCGCTTCTCAAGCCGCACTTCGGAGCACTCTCCTGAGAATCTTGCCCACGTTGGTCTTGGGGAGCTCGTCTCTGAATTCGATGTACTTCGGACGCTTGTAGCCTGTCAGGTTGTCATGGCAGTATCGAGCAACGTCTTCCTCAGTGAGTGTTGGGTCAGACCGCACGACAAAAATTTTCACGGATTCCCCCTGCTTGTCGTCCGGGACGCCGATGGCTGCACACTCGAGAATACCGGGGCAGAGTGACACGACGTTCTCAAGCTCATTGGGGAACACGTTGAACCCGGACACCAGAATCATGTCCTTTTTCCGGTCAACAATGCGCGTGTACCCCTGTTCATCCATGATGCCGATGTCTCCTGTGCGCATGTACCCATCTGGAGTGAAGGCGTTGGCTGTTTCGTCGGGCTGGTTGTAGTAACCCTGCATCACGTTTGGGCCTTTGATCGTGATTTCCCCCGATGCGCCAGCTGGAACGTTCGCTCCATGATCGTCCTTGATAGCAACATCGATGCTAGGAAGAGGCAGGCCAATCGTGCCACTGAACGATTGCCGGGTCACCGGGTTGTTCGTGCCAATAGCGCAGGTTTCACTCATGCCCCAGCCTTCAATCATGGGGCAGCCGGTGACTGCCAACCACTGCCGGGCCGTTCCTTCGGATGCGGCCATGCCACCAGCTTGAGACAGCACCAGTGTTGAGAAGTCCAGTTGCCTGAACTGTGGATCTTGCAGGAGCGCGTTGAACAAGGTGTTGACTGCCGGCAAGATATGAAACGGGCGTCGCTTGAGCGTGGCAACAACTTTGGGAATGTCGCGGGGATTTGGTATCAGCGTCATATGGGAGCCCCACCGGATAGCCAGGAGGCTCAAGGTCAGGGCAAAGATGTGATACAGCGGCAATGCGGCAATGGCATTGACGGTGCGTACGTCGCCCACTCGAGAAACCGCAGGCTGGAACCAAGCTTCCGCCTGGAGGATGGCCGCGATGATGTTTCGGTGCGTGAGAATCGCGCCCTTGGACAGGCCGGTGGTTCCCCCTGTGTATTGCAGGAAGGCCACTGAATCAAGATTGGCCTGGCTGGGTTTCAGCGAAAGCCCCGCGCCTTGCTGAAGCGCCTGCCGGAAGCTGGTGATTGTTCTGGGGCCGTCCGGGCCGGACAGCGGCAATTTGTATGGTGGGACCATCTTTGCCAGGTGTCTGACAGCAAAGGTCAGCCACCGACCGTTCCAGAATCCGAGCATGTCGCCAAGGCTGGCGACAACCACCACATTCACGGGCGTCCGGTCAATCACCTCTTCAAGTGTGGACGCGAAATTTTCAAGAATCACGATACCCTTGGCGCCTGAGTCGCACAACTGGTGCTCAAGTTCGCGGCTCGTGTAGAGGGGGTTGACGTTCACCACGGTGAATCCAGCGCGCACGATGGCCGCCATCACCACCAGAAATTGGGGCACGTTGGGCAACATGACCGCCACCCTGTCACCTTGAACTAGGCCTTGGCTTTGCAGCCATGCGCCGACGGCCGCGCTGTGCTCGTCAAGTTCGCCATAGCTCATCCAATGCTCCATGCAGACCGACACGGGTTGACGTGCGTGCTTTCTGAAAGACTCTTCAAGCAAGGCCGCCAACGACCGGTATTGGTCCGGGTCCACATCATGCGGAACGCCAGCGGGATAGTGAGACAGCCAGGGACGGGTCATGGATCTGATGGAAAGGTTGACGACGTCATGGATTCTGTCTTGGCCTTGCCTGCGCGAACACAGGGCGACCCCTAGGGAGGTGTCACCGAAAGCACAATGGCCGCCTTCAGCCCAGGCCGCGCTGGGTCTCGATCTGAAGCTCTTCGGCCACGACAGACACATCCGCCTCGAAGAACGCGTCTATCCAATGACGTTCGCGGGTCTGGATGGCCTGCATGAATTCGTCTGGATTGCGCATGGCTGCAAAGGAGTCAAATCCGCTCTCTAGAAAACCCTGTAAGGCGGACAACCCGGCCAAATGCGCCGGACGGCGCATCATCTTCAGACCCAGTCGCAGTGACGCGTTTCGCGTGAGCCGCTGCAACTCGCTGCCCATGTGTTGCACAACGGTCAGTTGCCGAAGCCGATCTTCGTGAGCACCTGTCCGGCGCCAGCTGATCACGTACCGAAGAGCTGCAGGGGTGTGCTCGGCTTGTGTCATCCAGTGGGAGGCCAGCTCATGATCGAGCACCTCGGTCAGCGCGTGTGTTTCAGCCAGGTCCACGGCCAGCGAACTCACCGCAGCCGGGAACATCCTTTCCAGGGCGCCGGCGATGCGGCCAAACTGCCGGTCGCGCTCGGAGAAGTCGTGCTCACCATAGAGCTCCTCAAGGAAGAAGCGTGTGGCGGGCGCGAATTGTGGCCTGGCAAGAAAGTCCGCATAAGTTCCTCTGAAGCGTTGGGCCTGCAAACGCTTGATGGCATGGACCGCTTGTGCCAGACCTTGTTGCTGGGCACGTTCGCGCAGCTCGCTCACACGAGCAAGGTGCAAACGGATGGCATCAGCGGCGCTGCGGGAGGTGTTCATCTCGATGGCAGATTGTGCGGTTATGCAGGGATACCTGTTTGAGCCAGGCAAGCGACCTTGTCTGCGTACCTGGCGTGCGATAGTTCAGTCTGTGAGCAACGATAGGCCCCAAGTATCCATGACAGAAAAGCCTCCAATAGGTTCAGGATTGGCCCTTCTTCAACAGGCCCTGGTCATTGCGGCCATGTTCGGGGCCGTGGTCTGGATGTGGTGGTTCTGGTCGCACCCCGGATGGGTCATCGCTGGCGCGGCGGTTTTCCTGTTTGCACACGCCGTGATCCTGGCGATTGAATGTGTGATCGCTGCGACGATCAACCGATCGGACCCGGCCCCAACGGCAGGGTGGAAGGCATGGTTGGGCGCATGGTGGTCTGAGACGCGGGTGGCACCCATGGTGTTTGCCTGGAGGCAGCCCTTCTGCTGGCGCCTACTGCCTGACAACGAAACGCCGGCCGCCGGCACCGCATCCACTGCAGTGGTGCTGGTGCATGGATTTGTCTGCAACCGCGGCCTCTGGTTGCCCTGGATGAAAGCCTTGCGCGCGCAACAACTCCCGTACGTGTCGGTCAACCTGGAGCCCGTTTTCGGCAGTATTGATGCCTATGACGCCCTCATCGAAGAGGCGGTCTGTCGGGCCGAGCGGCTGACAGGACGCCGACCTGTCGTGGTTTGTCACAGCATGGGTGGGTTGGCCGTTCGCGCATGGCTGGCCCGGCAATCCGACCGATCGCGCGTGGGGGCTGTGATCACCATCGGTACGCCGCACAGGGGCACTTGGCTGGGGCGCCTGAGCCGGGTGACCAATGGGCGGCAGATGCAGCCAGGCTGTGACTGGCTCGCAGCGCTCGAAGAACTGGAGCGGGCGCAGAGCCCGTCACCCTATGCCCACTTTGTCTGCTGGTACTCGAACACCGACAACATTGTGTTTCCAGCTTCTACCGCCACGCTGCCCGGTGCCGACAACCGGCTGGTGGCTGGCGCGGCGCACGTGGCGATGGCTTTTCATCCCGTGGTGATGGCTGAGTCCATGGCCTTGGTCAATGGCAAGGCCTAACGTGGCTGAGGAGCCCCTCTGACACCTACGCAGGGGGTGTCAGGTCAGGCCTCTTTGGCTACCGGCGCCAACACGCCGCGGCGCATCTGGTCCAGCTCCATGGTTTCAAACAGGGCCTTGAAGTTGCCTTCACCAAAACCCTGATTGCCCTTGCGCTGGATGAACTCGAAGAAGATCGGGCCCAGCTGGTTCTCGCTGAAGATCTGAAGCAACAACTCGCCCGGATGGCCGTCCACCAGGATGTTGCGCTGCTTCAGGGCTTCCACGTCCTCGCCATGGTCTGGAATGCGCTTGTCGAGCAGCTCGTAGTAGGTGTCACTGGTGTTGAGCAATTTCACACCGCTGAGCTCCAGTGCGTCGACGGTGTCGTAGAGGTTGGTCGAGCCCATGGCGATGTGCTGGATGCCCTCGCCGTGGTAGCGGTCAAGGTACTCCTGAATCTGGCCGGACTTCTCGTTGCCTTCTTCGTTGATGGGAATGCGGATCTTCCCGCAGGGGCTGGTCATGGCCTTGCTCTTGACACCGGTGGACTGCCCTTCAATGTCGAAGTAGCGCACTTCGCGGAAATTGAACAGGCGTTCGTAGAAACCCGCCCACTCGTCCATGCGCCCACGATGCACGTTGTGGGTGAGGTGGTCGATGTAGGTGAGGCCATGGCCAACCGGGCTGAGTTCGGCGCTGGAGTCGGCAGCGAATGGCTCGAAATCCACATCGTAGAACCCGATGTTGCCGATGTCGCCCGTCTGGGCGCCATTCTTGCCGCGCCACTTGTCGATGAAGTAGATGATCGAATCACCAATGCCCTTGATGGCCGGGATGTTGAGCTCGCCAGGACCTGCAGCCTGTGCGTAGCCCCAGGCACCGAGCGAAATGGCGCGCTCGTAAGCAGCCTTGGCGTCCTGCACGCGGAAGGCGATGGCACAGACGCTGGGGCCGTGCAGCCGCGCGAAGCGCTGCGCGAAGCTGTCGGGCTCGGCATTGATGATGAAATTGATCTCGCCCTGGCGGTAGAGCGTGACGGCCTTGTGGCGGTGCTTGGCGATGGGTTTGAAGCCCATGCGCTGGAACAGGGTGCCCATGGCCACGGGATCGGGTGCGGCGTACTCGATGAACTCGAATCCGTCGGTGCCCATGGGGTTTTCCCAGACGGTCGAGGTCTGGCTTGGCAGGCTGGCGTTCATGGTTGTCTCCATCGGTGTGGGTGAATGCGCCACTGTATCGGCGCAGCGTGTCACGATTCCGGCGTTTTGTGGCGGGCCGTTTGTCTGGATTGCAGAAAACCTGCAAAATCGCCCACATGCAAGCACTTGACAAGCTCGATCGACACATCTTGCGCAGCCTCCAGGCCGATGGCCGCGCCACTTACGACCAGATCGCGGAGGTGGTGGGGTTGTCCGCGAGTGCCGTGCTGCGGCGCGTGAAGCGACTGGAAGAGGCGGGCGTCATCGATCGGTACGTGGCGTTGGTCAAGCCGGAAAGTGTGGGTCTGGGGCTCACCGCCTATGTGAATGTCCGGCTTGAAAAACACACAGAGGCCAGCAAGCGCAATCCCATGGATCTCTTCCGGGCCAGCGTGATGGCCTGGCCAGAGGTGGTGGAGTGCGCCGCGCTCACGGGCGAAATGGATTACCAACTGAGGCTGGTCGTGGCCGACATGGCGGCGTATTCCCGCTTCATGATGGACACCTTGCTTCAGCATCCCAGTGTGCAGGACTGCAAGACCAGCTTTGTGATGGATCGCCTGAAGAGCACGACGGCATTGCCAGTGTGAGTGCTTGCTTAGGTGGGGGAGGGTGACTCCGCCTGTCGGACCGATGCTCCTTTAGAGGAACGCGTCCTTGGTGATTTAGGGAAAACCCTTACATTCATCGAATGGTCAATCCCCTTCACTGGTTCAAGCCCGGAGCGCCTTCGGTCGAGGCGTCCACGGGCGCTGCCGGCGCAGCCCCCGAGCCCGCCACGCCAAAGTCGGTGGTGGTGCCCATTCGCTCCATCGGCCCGGCACAGGTGAACCGTGTGGTCGAGCACCTGCTCGCGCTTGAGCCCCATGACCGCTATCTGCGATTCGGATACGCCGCCAGCGACGAGCACATTCGCCGCTATGTGGATCAGATCAATTTTGATCGTGATGAGTTGTTCGGGATCTTCAATCGCAAACTGGACCTGATTGCCATGGCCCACCTGGCGTTCTCGGTGGATCCGCAATACAACAGTTGTGCCGAGTTTGGCGTGTCGGTGGCCAAGGCGGCGCGCGGACGCGGGTTTGGTGGCCGCTTGTTCGAACGGGCGGTGATGCACGCGCGCAATGAAGGGGTGGTGATGCTGTTCATACACGCGCTGACGGAAAACACCGCCATGCTCAAGATCGCGCGCAACGCGGGTGCAGTCATCGAGCGAGACGGCTCGGAGAGTGAGGCCCATCTGGTTTTACCGCCGGCGGATTTTGATTCCAGAGTGACCGAAATGGTGAACCAGCACATGGCCTTCACCGATTACCATCTGAAGGCCCAGGCCAAGCAGTTCTGGGGCTTGTTGTCCCGCTTGCAGAACCGTCGAGAGGGTGAGCAGGCCAAAGCGGAATAGCCCGAACCGGCCGTTTCATGGATGAGCGCCTTTGCATTGCTTGCGGGGCTTGCGTTATCCTTGCAAACTGTTTCAACAACACTCCCCCTTCAGTGGCCGAATCCCCTCCCAGTCCTGGGCCGCAGCGCAGCCTGCGGCATGTCGACAAACGTGGTTTCCTTCAAAAGCTTGCGGAGTTCATCCACCCCGGGCCGGATTCCAAGGACGAACTGATCGAAACCCTCGCCGAAGCAGAGGACAACGACATCATCAACGCCGAGTCGCGGGTGATGCTCGAAGGAGTGCTCCGCATCGCGGACATGACCGCAGGGGATGTGATGGTGGCGGCGCCCCGCATGGATGTGCTCAGCATCCACGCCCCCTACGACGAGTTGCTGCACATCGTGATCGACACGGCACACTCTCGCTTTCCCGTGTACGACGGTGAACGTGAAAACATCATCGGCATTCTGCTGGCCAAGGACCTGCTGAAACTGCAGCGGGCGCCCGAGCTCAACCTGCGGGCACTGTTGCGCCCGGCCACCTTCGTGCCGGAAACCAAGGGCCTCAACGACCTGCTGCGCGAATTCAGGGGCAACCGCAATCACCTGGCCATCGTCATTGACGAATTTGGCAGGGTGGCCGGCCTCATCACCATCGAAGATGTGCTCGAGGAGATCGTGGGCGAGATCGAGGACGAGTTTGATGAAGATGAAGACGAGGGCGACATCTTTGCCCTGGCCGACAGCACGTGGCGCGTGAGCGGAGACACCTCGATTGAACGCATCAACGAGTCGTTCGGACTCAAACTCTCAGAAGAAGACTTCGACACCATCGGAGGGCTCATTGCCCACACCATGGGCCACGTGCCCAAGCGAGGCGAAGTGCACGAGGTCGAAGGCTTGAACTTCGTCGTCCTGCACACCAAGGGCGGTGCGGTGAAGTGGTTCAAGGTGATGCCTCGCGTGGCAGAGACCTGACCGCGGGCGCGTTGCCTGGTCCAGCATGCGCAGCCTGTTCGGGTCGCTACACACCCCTTCGAGCTTCTCGCCGCTCAGCGGTCGGCCGCCGGGGCGCAGTGCGGGGCATCGCAGCGGCGTGTGGTGGTTGCTGTGCATCGCCGGCGGATGGTTGCAGGCGGCATCACTGGCCTGGCCCATTGCTTCCTGGAGCCTGACGGGAACCCCGCCTGGCCAGCCCGATGGCTGGCTTCAGATCGCTTCACTGGCATTGCTGGTGCTGGCCCTGCAGAACAGCGACCGAGCCGGCCAGGCACTCTGGCGCGGCTGGTTGTTTGCCACCGTCTGGCTGGCGGGCACCTTCTGGTGGCTGTTTGTGTCGATGCACATCTACGGTGGGCTGGCGGCCTGGATGGCTGTGCTGGCGGTGTTGGCACTGGCCAGTGTGCTGGCCCTGCCGTATGCCGTGGCGGCAGCCATCCTGTGCGTCTGGGCGCCTGCTTCCCGGGTGGGCCAGACCGTGCTGTTCGCCGCGCTGTGGACGCTGGCAGAGCTGATCCGTGGCAGCTGGTTCACCGGCTTCCCCTGGGGTGCCGGGGGTTATACCCAGGTGGATCTGCTGGCGGCCTGGGCACCGTGGGTGGGTGTGTACGGCATGGGCCTGCTGTCTGCGGTACTGGCTTATGTGTTGGCCTCCTTTGTCAACGGCATTCTGCGTGCGGTCAGCAGGTGGGTGCTGGCGCCACTGTCCCGTTCGAACAAGACCAAGGCACGCACCGGAGGGCACGCGTTGCGGTCGATCACCGCGAGCGGCCTGGCCATCGGCTTCATGGCACTTGCGTCATTGGGGGCCTTGCTTTTCAGCATGACGCCGGGCGCCGAGCGCTGGCGCAGCCTCGCTCAGCAATCGACCAGTGACGCGGGCACGTTGCGGGTCTGGCTGTTGCAGGGCAACATCGCGCAAGACGAAAAATTCGAACCCGGCACCGGCATGGCACAGGCACTTGACTGGTATCCGGCGCAACTGGCCGATGCGGTCAGGTCCGCGGCAATGGGTGCAGGTGCGGCGCCGCAGTTGGTGGTGGCGCCCGAGACCGCTTTGCCATTGCTGCCCCAGCAGCTCAATGCCGACTTCTGGCGACCCTTGCTGCAGGGGCTGGCGCAGCAACCCGAAGCCTCGGCCGTCAGCGCCTTGATGGGCTTGCCCCTGGGCAGTTTTTCGCAGGGCTACACGAACTCGGCATGGGGCCTCACGCCGCAGTCGGCTGCGCTGGCGCTGCAGGGGTTGCAGGGCGGCCAGTTGCCCGCTGCCTGGGAACGCACCGGGGGTGCCTCTGAGGGCGCCTTCCGCTACGACAAGCACCACCTGGTGCCGTTCGGCGAATTCATTCCACCGATGTTTCGCTGGTTCATCGACATGATGAACATCCCCCTGGGCGACTTCAGCCGGGGCGGTCTCGGTCAGCCCGCATGGACGGTGGCCGGGCAGCGGATCTCGCCCAACATCTGCTATGAGGACTTGTTCGGCGAAGAGCTGGCCGTGTCGTTTCGCGACCCGCAGCGCGCGCCGACCGTGCTGGTCAACCTGAGCAACATCGGCTGGTTCGGTGACACGGTGGCCATTGACCAAC
Organism: Betaproteobacteria bacterium HGW-Betaproteobacteria-16; assembly: GCA_002840835.1. GTDB lineage: Bacteria > Pseudomonadota > Gammaproteobacteria > Burkholderiales > Burkholderiaceae_C > Hydrogenophaga. The sequence continues at coordinate 9,894 of PHCQ01000045.1, forward strand.
ACCTGCATATTTCTCGCCTGCGCGCCATGGAGCTGGGGCGGCCCATGCTGCGCGCCACCAACACCGGTGCCACGGCTGTGATCGACCACCTCGGCCAGGTCACCCATCAGCTGCCGCGACTCACGCGCGGGCGGCTGGAAGCCAGTGTGCAGGGGCGCTCCGGCCTCACCCCGTTTGCACGCTGGGCTTCTCGTTGGGCCTTGTGGCCGCTGTGGGGTGGTTGCCTGGCGGCGGTGATCCTTGTGATCGCAGGCAGACACCTGGCCCGCCGCCATTCTTCGGCCCCGTAAAATCAGCGGTTTACTGGCGTGCCCGTCCGGCCGTCGGTCTCCCTTGTTTTGCCACTTTGGGCCCGGACACCGCGCCGGGGCCTTGCCCGCATGTTGACCTTCCAGCAAATCATTCTGAAACTGCAGTCCTACTGGGACGCCCAGGGCTGCGCGCTCCTGCAGCCTTACGACATGGAGGTGGGAGCCGGCACCAGCCACACCGCCACCTTCCTGCGCGCACTGGGCCCGGAACCCTGGAAGGCCGCCTACGTGCAGCCCAGCCGCCGCCCCAAGGACGGCCGATACGGCGAGAACCCCAACCGCCTGCAGCACTACTACCAGTACCAGGTGGTGCTCAAGCCCGCGCCCAGCAACATCCTGGAGCTTTATCTAGGCTCGCTGGAAGCGCTGGGCTTTGACTTGAAGAAAAACGACATCCGTTTCGTGGAAGACGACTGGGAAAACCCCACGCTCGGCGCCTGGGGTCTGGGTTGGGAAGTCTGGCTCAACGGTATGGAAGTCACGCAGTTCACCTACTTCCAGCAGGTGGGTGGCATCGACTGCAAACCCATCACCGGCGAAATCACCTACGGCCTGGAACGCCTGGCCATGTACCTGCAAGGCGTGGACAACGTCTACGACCTGGTGTGGACCCAGGGTGCCGATGGGGCCAGGCTGAGCTACGGCGATGTGTACCTGCAGAATGAAAAGGAACAGTCGGCTTACAACTTTGAACACGCGGATGCAGATTTCCTGTTCACCGCCTTCAGCGCCCACGAAAAGCAGGCCAAGCACCTGATGGAGCAGCAGCTCGCGTTGCCGGCCTACGAGCAGGTGCTCAAGTGTGCACACAGCTTCAACCTGCTGGACGCGCGTGGCGCGATCAGCGTGACCGAGCGTGCCGCCTACATTGGCCGCATCCGCAACCTGGCACGCGGCGTGGCACAGAGCTACTACGAAAGCCGCGAACGCCTGGGGTTTCCCATGGCGCCGCGTGAGTGGGTGGAGCAGATGGTGAAGAAGGCCGCGTGAGCCAGGATACGAAACAATGACAACAAAGAATCTTCTCGTCGAACTGTCTGTGGAAGAGTTGCCGCCCAAGGCGCTGAAGAAGCTGGGCGATGCTTTTGCCGCTGTGCTGGCCGATCAGCTCAAGGCCCAAGGACTCGCGCCTGCCGATGCCGCCGTGACCGCGTTCGCTTCACCGCGTCGCCTGGCGGCCCACGTGGCCGGTGTGGCGGAGCGCGCCGCCGACAAGGCCGTGTCGCAGAAACTCATGCCGGTGAGCGTGGGACTGGATGCCAGCGGCCAGCCAACCCCCGCGCTGCTGAAGCGCCTGGCAGGGGTGGGCGCCGATGCGTCCGCCGTGGCCGGCCTCAAGCGCGCCATGGACGGCAAGGCCGAAGCCCTGTTTTTCGACAGCGTGCAGCCTGGCGCTGAACTGGCCGTCGGCCTGCAGAAGGCATTGGACGAGGCAATTGCCAAACTGCCCATCCCCAAGGTGATGAGCTACCAGCTCGAAACCGACTGCGAACTGCCCGGATGGAGCAGCGTGAACTTCGTGCGACCCGCACATGGCCTGGTGGCCTTGCATGGCAGCGCTGTGGTGCCGGTGAAGGCGCTCGGGCTGACGGCGGGCAATGCCACACACGGTCATCGTTTTGAAGCCGCCGTGGACCCGGTCGTGCTGCCCGATGCTGACAGCTACGCCGCCACGCTGGCAAAGGATGGCGCCGTGATTGCTTCGTTCGCTGAACGCAAGGCAGAGATCGCGCGGCAGCTCGCGGCGGCGGCAGCGAAGGTGGGCGGCGGCTGCAAGCCGATTGAAGACGAGGCGCTGCTGGATGAAGTGACCGCGTTGGTCGAGCGCCCGAACGTGCTCATCTGCGCGTTTGAAAAGCAGTTCCTGGATGTGCCGCAGGAGTGCCTGATTCTCACGATGAAGGCCAACCAGAAGTACTTCCCATTGCTGGACGCGCAGGACAAACTGACCAACCAGTTTTTGGTGGTCAGCAACATCAGTCCGGTGGATGCAAGCGCCGTGATCGGTGGCAACGAGCGGGTGGTGCGCCCGCGTCTGGCCGATGCCAAGTTCTTTTTTGACCAGGACCGGAAGAAGACACTGGAAAGCCGTGTCGAAGGTCTCGGCAAGGTGGTCTATCACAACAAGCTGGGCACACAGGGCGAGCGGGTGGAGCGCGTGCGCGCCATCGCCCGGGCCATTGGGCAGCAGCTTGGCGGCGATGTGTTGGCCAGGAGTGCAGATACCGCAGCCCAGTTGGCGAAGACCGATTTGCTGACCGACATGGTGGGCGAGTTCCCTGAACTGCAGGGCATCATGGGCGGCTACTACGCGCGCCATGATGGATTGAGCGAAGACATTGCGTTCGCCATCGAAGACCATTACAAACCGCGTTTTGCCGGCGACGAACTGCCTCGCAACATGACCGGTGTAGTGGTGGCGCTGGCCGACAAGCTGGAAACCCTGGTGGGCATGTTCGGCATTGGCAATCTGCCGACCGGGGACAAGGATCCGTTTGCGTTGAGGCGGCATGCGTTGGGCGTGGTGCGCATGCTGATCGAAGGCCATTTGCTCCTGCATTTCCATGAGCTGACCCGGCAGGCGTTTGCGGTTTTCTCTACTGGCCTGCTGCAAGACAAGAGCGTTGAACTCGATGAGTTCTTGATCGAGCGGCTCAAGGGTTATCTGCGCGAGACGGGGTTCTCTGGTGCAGAGGTGGACGCGGCGATCTACGCCAGGCGACTTGGTCACTGGTCGTCCATCCCGCAGCGCCTGCAGGCCGTCCGCGCCTTCGCCGCCTTGCCCGAAGCCCCGGCCCTCGCCGCCGCCAACAAACGCATTGGCAACATCCTCAAGAAGTCCGAAGGCGAGGGCGCCGAGGTCAATGCAACCCTGTTCATCGAGCCGGCTGAGAAGGACCTTCACGCAGCGATGCAGACCGTCGTGCCGGATGCGAACGCCAGGTTTGAAGCCGGCGATTACACCGCCAGCCTGCAGGCGCTCGCCGCGCTGCGCACGCCGGTGGACGCCTTCTTCGACGGCGTGATGGTCAATGCCGATGATCCCGCGCTCAAGGCCAACCGCTTGGGTTTGCTGAAGTCGTTGCACGAAGCCATGAACCGGGTGGCCGATCTGTCCCGGCTCGCCGCCTGAAGAAATGACCGCCCCCACGCTCCATCGCTGCGTGAGTCGCTGCCCCCCAGGTGGGCGCGGCCTTGCTTGGGGCGGCCCGGCGCTGCGGCCAAAGCTTTAACAGGAGCACCGCATGAAACTGCTCATCCTCGACCGCGACGGCACACTCAACCGCAGCCGCGACGACTACGTGGCTTCTCCGGATGAGTGGGAGGCCCTGCCGGGGGCGCTGGAGGCGGTGGCACGGCTCAACCAGGGCGGTTGGCGGGTGGTGCTGGCGACCAACCAGTCGGGCATCGGGCGCGGCCTGTTCGACATGGCTTCGCTCAACGCCATACACGCCAAAATGAACCGGCAACTGGCGGCCGTGGGCGCGCGCGTGGAGGCGGTGTTTTTCTGCCCCCATGCGCCAGAAGACAACTGCACGTGCCGCAAGCCTGCGCCGGGGCTGTTTCTGCAGATTGCCGAGCGCTTTGGCGCGCCCCTGGCCAGCTTGCCAGCTGCGGGCAACGCCTTGCGCCACGTGCAGGCGGCAGCGGTGGCGGGCTGCGCACCCCATTTGCTGCTCACCGGCAAGTCCGAGCACCTGAGAGACCGGGTGGGCATTGGTGCAGACGCCGACATGGCGGTGCTGGTGCCCGAACTGCCTGTCGGTACCCAGGTACATGACGACCTTGCCGCCTTCGCCGACTGGCTGCTGGCCCACGATTCCGAATCCCTCTCGGCCACTGTGCCGGCACCGAACTGACCCACCATGAACTTGCTGCGTTCCCTGCTTCACATTGTGTTCATGGCGGTGACGGTGGTGCCCTGGGCGCTGGCTGTTCTGGTGGCCGCACCGTTCCTCGATAGCACCCGCATTTACTGGATGTGTGCTGGCTGGCTGAAGCTGGCGGTCAACAGCGGCCAGTGGATGCTGGGCATCCGCAACCAGGTGATCGGCTTCGAGAACCTGCCGGTGGGCAGCAAGGCGCCTGCGGTGCTTCTGGTCAAGCACCAGTCCACCTGGGAAACTTTTTGCATGCCAGCCTTGATGCCGCACCCGCTGGCCTTTGTCTTCAAGAAGGAGCTGCTGCGTGTGCCGTTCTTTGGCTGGGCCATGTCCCGCATGGACATGATCCACATTGACCGTGCCGATGGGGCGCGCGCTTTTGCCAAAGTGGTGCAGCAAGGACAGCGCCTGCTGGACCAGGGCACCTGGGTGATCATGTTTCCCGAGGGCACCCGGATCGAGCGTGGCCAGAAAGGCACTTACAAGAGCGGTGGCACCCGGCTCGCGATCCGGACCGGCGCGCCGGTGATCCCGGTGGCCGTGACCTCGGCCAAATGCTGGCCTCGCAAGGCCTTGATCAAGAAGCCCGGTGTCGTGGAATTTTCAATCGGCAAACCGATTCCGAGCGCGGGGCGAGAACCCGACGAACTGATGCGCGAGGTGGAGGACTGGATCGAGGGTGAGATGCGGCGATTGGATCCGGAGGCGTATCGGTGACCACCCCCGTTGCTTGCTCGCTGCGCGTAGCCGCATCCCCCCTCGAGGGGGCGATACCAGTGGCCCGGCGAAGCCGGTTCCACGGTATCTCTGGACAGGGACATCTCGCGCCGGGGACAGTGCCTGGTCTGGAAGCATGTGCGCCGAACACAAGGTACCGAATTCATGCAGTGGTTCGTGCAACTGGCTTTTGATCTGTTCGGTGCGGCGCCGACTGCACCGGCTCCTGTGCGGCGTGTTCGTTCGCCACGTCGGGATGCAACGCCAGTGTCGTCGTCCCTGCCGGATTCCCTTTTCACCGGTTCCACACAAGGAACATCCTCTGGCGACCCGGTGGCGACTGATCGTCCTGAGGCTGCTGGACCGACGCAGCCTGCCGAGTCACTGTCCCAGGTGTTCGCGCCCACCACGTGGCACCATCCGCGCGCCAACCGATCATGCAGGTTGGGGGCTTGCGAGGTGGCCTACGAGTTCAAGCGGGGCAAGCGGCGCACCATCGGTCTTTCGGTGAGCCCGGAGGGGCTGACGGTGAGCGCCCCGCGCTGGACGCCGGTGGGCGAGGTGGAGGCGCTGCTTCGTGACAAGTCGGACTGGGTGCTGGAGAAGCTGCAGCGTGCACGCGACCGAGCGGGTGAACTGGCGCAGGCGCGCACCGTCTGGGCCAACGGTGCTGAATTCGATTTTCTGGGTCAGCGGGTGCGGCTGGTGCTCGACCCCACACACGCCTTTGCCGAAGTGGGGGCGGTGCTGCTGGCGTCGGATGGGAACGCGGAAGCCCCCAAGATACCGACGCTGAAGCTGGGGCTGGCCCAGAACGCGAGCGAGGTGCAGATCCGCGATGCTGCACAGGCCTGGCTGATGCGCCAGGCCAAACGCATCTTTGCGGAACGGCTGGATCTGTTTGCGCCCCAGCTGGGTGTGAGCTACCAGCGGCTTCGCCTCTCCAGCGCCGGCACGCGCTGGGGCAGTGCCAGTGTGGACGGCACGATCCGCCTCAACTGGCGGCTGGTGCATTTGCGCATGGACATGATCGACTATGTGGTGGTGCACGAACTCAGCCACCTGCGCCACATGGACCACAGCCCGCAGTTCTGGGACGTGGTGGCCAGCGTCATGCCCGACCATGCGCAGCGTCGCCGTGCGCTGAAGCAGGCTGCGGTGCCGCTGGGCGAGTGAGGCCCCGGCCCAGCCCGGGCCTGCAGATCAGGACGAGGTGAGTGCAGGCGCGCACGTGAAGCGCCACACACCGGCTGCATCACGCTCGCGCACCAACTCGCCTGTCATCCACAACCGGTGCAGGTGCGCCACCGCCTCGCCCATGGCGAAGGTGGTCTGGTGCAGGTCGAGTGCGCGCGGAAACAGCACGGGCAGGATGTCGGCACCACTGCAGGCTTTTTCCTTGCACGCGGCCAGCACTTCAGCGAGCCGGTCGCGGTGGTGGTCCTGCAGTTGCTGGATGCGTTCGTGCAAACCGGTGAACGGTTTGCCGTGGGAGGGCAGCACCAGGGTGTGCGCTGGCAGGGGCAGGTACTTCTCCAGCGAGTCGAGGAAGAGCGCGAGTGAGTCCGCCTCGGGCTCCTGGTCGTAGACACTGACGTTTGTGGAAATGCGGGGCAGCACCATGTCGCCACTGATGAGCACATCCAGTTCCGCGCAATGCAGGGCGATGTGCTCAGGCGCATGGCCATACCCGCTGATGCAGCGCCAGTCGCGCCCACCGATGGACACCACCAGACCATCGATGAGGCGGCGGTACTGATTGGGCACCGAAGGCACGAGGCTTGGGTAGTAGCTGGCGCGGCCGCGGATTTTCTCCAGGCTGTCCGGGTCGGTCAGCCCTTGTGAGGCGAAGAACGCGGCCGCCGATTCGCCACCGAAGCCGGTGGTGCTTTGTGAACCGATGCGCGCCATGGTGTAGTCGGTGGCGCTGATCCAAAGACGACAGGTGTGTCCACCGGCCTCTGCGCCGGACCATCTGGTGCACAGCCAGTCCGCCAAGCCGATGTGGTCCGGGTGCATGTGGGTGACGATGACACGCAGCACTGGCAAGCCTTCCAGCTCGTTCGCGAACACCGTTTCCCACTGCGCCTTGGCCGCGTCGTGTGAAATGCAGCAATCCACCACGGTCCAACCATCGCGGCCATCGATGTGGTCGCGCAGCAGCCACAGATTGATGTGGTCGAGCGCAAAGGGCAGTGCCATGCGAATCCACTTCACCCCCGGTGCCACCACCTGGCTGGCGCCGGGGGCGGGGAGCGCGTCGCCCAGGGGGTATTGGAGCTGGGCTTCGAGCTGTTCACGAGAGAGGGTCATGGGGTCGGGATTCCGTTAAGATGCCTGCGTGATATTGACGTTGACGTAAACGTCAATGTTCAGGGCATTCTACGGAGCGGCGCCGCCGCCCACTGTCTGCAACCCGACAAGGCCTTCCCGACTTCATGGCGACGAACCCGACCTACACCATCAGCGATCTGGCGCGCGAGTTCGACCTGACCACGCGCGCGATCCGCTTTTATGAAGACATGGGGCTGCTGCAGCCGCAGCGCGAAGGACCGGGCGGGCGCAACCGCGTTTACAGTGCGCGCGACCGCACGCGCCTCAAACTCACGCTTCGTGCAAAGCGCCTGGGCCTCTCGCTCACCGAAGCGCGCGACATCATCGACACCTACGACAGCCCGCGCGACACCGGGCCTCAGCTCCGCAAGTTCCTGACCGTGCTGGCCGGGCACCGCCGTCAGCTGGAAGAGCAGATGGCCGATCTGGTGGCCAACCTGGAAGAAGTGAAGGTGCACGAGAAAGAAGCACGGGCGCTGCTGGACAAGGTGGAAAAAGGCAGCAAGGCTGGCAGCACGGGATAATCCGGCACGCGTCGCCACAGGGGCGGCAGCGATTCCAACACCGAGGAGAAGCCATGACCGTCCTGGCCGAAGTGATCGTGGGGCTTGTGGCCCTGTTGCACATCTATTTCCTGGTGCTGGAGATGTTCCTCTGGGACAAACCCGCTGGCATGCGTGCCTTCGGCCAGACGCCGGAACGGGCTGCGGCCACCAAGGTGCTGGCCGCCAATCAGGGGCTCTACAACGGCTTCCTGGCGGCTGGCCTGCTTTGGGGCCTGTGGCTGGGGCCGGAGGGTTTTGGCGTGAAGGTGTTTTTCCTGGGCTGTGTGCTGGTGGCTGGCTTGTACGGCGCTGCCACGGCCAGCCGCAAGATCCTCTATGTGCAGGCACTGCCCGCGGCGGTTGGCCTGGTGCTGGTCTACCTCACGCGAGCGGGCTGATCGACATGGCCCTGCAGCTCAGGTTGCAGCCGCACCCGCTGCATACTGGGCCAAGTAGGTGGCGTCCGGCGCAATGGGCTGGATCACATCGATCAGCACGCCGTTGGGGTCTTTCACGATGAAATGGCGCTGGCCAAAGGCTTCGTCGCGCAGCGCGAGCTGCACATCCAGACCCTGATCCAGCACCCGCTGGTATTCCGCGCTGGCGTCTTCGACTTCAAAGTTCAGCAGCACGCCCGCGGCACGACCGCCGCGCGCGGCTTCTGGAATGGTGGCGTGGTCGCCGTCAAGAATGGCCAGGTTCACGCTGGCGTCCTCAAGCGATTGAAGGTGCACATACCAGTTGCTGTCGAACAAGCGGGTGAATCGGAAGTGTTGCTCGTAGTAGCGGGCGGTATCGGCCACACGGTCGGTCATGAGGACCGGGTAGTACTGGGTGGATTTCATGAGTTGGCTCCTGAAGATTTACATACAATATGCATGTAAATTCAATATAACATACAGGCTGTATGTATGCAAAAGACAAGTTTGCCTTCTCGACGCTCCCAGGGCGAACGCACCGATGCCACCCGCACCGCGTTGATTGCTGCCGCACGCGTGCTGTTTGAACAGCAGGGGTTCGCCGCCACCGGCACGCCGGAGATCGTGGCTGCTGCGCAGGTCACACGGGGTGCGCTCTACCACCATTTCGCCGACAAGACGGCGCTGTTTCATGCGGTGTGCCAGCAGGTGGCGCAAGAAGTGGCTGATGAAATTGAACGGCGCACCCGGCAAAGCAGGAAGCCGTTGAACGCCCTGGTGAATGGCGCCAACGCCTACTTTGCGGCCATGGCGGAGGCCGGACGCGCGAGGCTGCTGCTGCTGGAGGCGCCGGCCGTGCTCTCAGCCGAACAGTTGATGGTGTTGAGCCACATTGCCGGGTTTGGTGCCCTCAAAGAGGGGCTGTCGGATGCGCTGGGCGAAGGGAGCGGCGATTCGGTACCGCTGCATGAACTCAGCGTGGTGCTGTCGGCGGCGTTCGACCGGGCGGCACTCGCCATTGCCCGGGGCGAGGCAGCCGGGCCCTACCAGCAGGCCATTCGCCTGCTGTTGTCACGTCTGATCGCTTGAATCGGAATCGGTTTCAGGGTCTGGCCAGATCACCCGACCCTGACCAGCGTCGTTCAGTCGCTCGATGAACCCGGTTGCCTGTGATGCCGGCACCTGGAGGGTCACCGAAACGCCGTCGCCGTGGCGGGCTTCCAGCAACGACGCACCGACCACAGGCAGCTCGCGTCGCAACCAGCCCTCCAGCGCGTAAGGCACTTCGCAGCGCAGCGTGAGGTGGCGAACCACCGGGATTTTCTCGGCCTGCAGCAGCGCCTGGGCCACGCTGTCGGTGTAGGCGCGCACCAGCCCGCCGGCGCCCAGGGGCGTGCCACCGTAGTAACGCACCACCGTGGCCAACACGCCTTCAAGTTCCTGGTGCCTCAACACCTCCAGCATCGGGCGTCCGGCAGTGCCACCGGGTTCGCCGTCATCGTTGGCTGCGGAATGACCACCCGCCATCAAAGCCCAGCAGACATGGGTGGCTGCGGGGTGCTCGGCACGCAACGCGGCCACGCGGGCCAAAGCCGCAGCACGATCGGGCACGGATTTGACGCAACCGATGAAGCGGCTTTTCTTGATGATCAGTTCGCTGTGAACCGGGGCGCGCAGGCTGTAGGGCATGGGGTCCTGAGCATAGCGGGGAGCCGGCAGCTTGTCGGAATCGACAGGCTTCGGTCATAATTGACGTTTACGTAAACGTCAATTACGGCCTGATCCATGGGGACACCCCCCAATCGGCCGTGCCACCAGCGAGACCGACCGTGAATCTGCCCACTTTCGAACCCCGCGATCCGGACTACGCCCAGCGCGTGCAGGCCAGCTTCAACCGCCAGGCGGCCATGCGCACCCTGGGTGCCACGCTGGCGGCCGTGCGGCCCGGACAGGTGGAAATCACGCTGCCCTGGGCCGAACCGCTGACCCAGCAGCACGGCTTCCTGCACGCCGGCATGGTGTCCACCGCGCTGGATTCGGCCTGCGGCTATGCCGGGTTTTCGCTGATGCCGGTGGAGGCTGCGGTGCTCACCATCGAGTTCAAGATCAATCTGCTGGCGCCGGCCAAGGGTGAGCATTTCCGCATGGTGGGCACCGTGATCAAACCCGGGCGCACGGTGACGGTGTGCGAAGGCCATGCGTATGCCATCGACGGTGGCCAGGAAAAACTGATTGCCACCATGGGCTGCACGTTGATGGCCGTGTTCGGACGCGACAACATCCAGGGCTGATGCCCGTACCCCTACTTTTTCAGGAGACTTTTCATGACCAACCTGCCCGGCCTCAACTTCCAGCTCGGTGAAGACATTGACGCCCTGCGCGATGCGGTGCGCGACTTCGCCCAGGCCGAAATCGCGCCGCGCGCGGCCGAGATCGACCGCAGCGACCAGTTCCCCATGGACTGCTGGCGCAAGATGGGCGAGCTGGGCGTGCTGGGCATCACCGTGCCCGAGAAAGACGGCGGCGCAGGCATGGGCTACCTGGCGCACATGGTGGCCATGGAAGAAATCAGCCGGGCCAGCGCTTCAGTGGGCCTGAGTTACGGCGCGCACAGCAACCTGTGCGTGAACCAGATCAACCGCAATGGCTCGCCCGAGCAGAAGGCCAGGTACCTGCCCAAGCTGATCAGCGGCGAACACGTGGGTGCGCTGGCCATGAGCGAGCCGGGCGCGGGCTCCGACGTGATCAGCATGAAGCTGAAGGCCGAAGACAAGGGTGGGGTCTACCTGCTCAACGGCAGCAAGATGTGGATCACCAACGGGCCGGACGCTGACACGCTGGTGGTCTACGCCAAGACCGAGCCCGAATTGGGCGCGCGCGGCGTGACGGCCTTCCTGATCGAGAAGGGCATGAAGGGCTTCAGCATCGCGCAGAAGCTGGACAAACTGGGCATGCGCGGCAGCCACACTGGCGAGCTGGTGTTCAACAACGTGGAAGTCCCGGCCGAAAACATCCTGGGTGGCTTGAACATGGGCGCCAAGGTGCTGATGTCGGGCCTCGACTACGAGCGCGCCGTGCTCACCGGCGGGCCGCTGGGCATCATGCAGTCGGTGATGGACAACGTGGTGCCTTACATCCACGACCGCAAGCAGTTCGGCCAGAGCATTGGTGAATTCCAGCTGATCCAGGGCAAGGTGGCCGACATGTACACCGTGCTGCAGGCGGCGCGCAGCTTCGCCTACACCGTGGCCAAGAACCTGGACCTGCTGGGCACCGACCACGTGCGCCAGGTACGCAAGGACTGTGCCTCTGTCATTCTGTGGACCGCCGAGAAGGCCACCTGGATGGCGGGTGAAGGCGTTCAGATCTTCGGCGGCAACGGCTACATCAACGAATATCCGCTGGGGCGCCTGTGGCGCGACGCCAAGCTTTACGAGATCGGCGCCGGCACGAGTGAAATCCGCCGCATGCTGATCGGGCGGGAGCTGTTTGCAGAAACCTGCTGAAGTGGCTGCGCGCCGGGCGGGCCTTTGGCCTGTTCTGGCCCTGCAATGACACAATTGGCGCGCCACCTGGCCCCTCAGGGCGGTGGCATGTACTCCCGCCACCCGAGCCAGCAACATGTCCCAAGCCCTTCAGAACCTGTTTGAACACAACCGCGCCTGGGCCGCCGAGATAGTGGCCCAGAAGCCCACCTTCTTCACCGACCTTCTCGCCCAGCAAAGCCCGCAGTACATGTGGATCGGCTGCTCTGACAGTCGCGTGCCCGCGAACCAGATCACGGGCCTGGCGCCCGGCGAGGTGTTTGTTCACCGCAACGTGGCCAACGTGGTGGTGCCCACCGACCTGAACTGCCTGTCCACCATTCAGTACGCGGTGGACCAGCTCAAGGTGAAACACCTGATGGTGGTCGGCCACTACGGCTGCGGTGGCGTGACCGCCGCGCTGCACGATACCCGGGTGGGCCTGGCCGACAACTGGCTGCGCCACATCAAGGACGTGCGCGACCGCCACGCTGCGCTGATCGAGGCCACACCCGAAGCCCACCGCGTGGATGCCTTGTGCGAGCTCAACGTGATCGAGCAGGTGATGAATGTGGCCCAGACCACCGTGGTGCAGGACGCCTGGGCGCGTGGGCAGCCGCTCACCCTGCACGGCTGGGTGTATGGTCTGCGGGACGGCCTGTTGCAGGATCTGCTCATGACCGCCGACGGCGCCGACGGGCTGGACGGCATCTACCGCGCAGCCGTTGCCGGCGTGTCCGCCGAGCGCGCGGCCTGAGTTTTCCTTTCAAGGACCACGGTTGATGTTTCCCCAGCGTCTGGACTCCACCGTGGCATACGACGTCGCCAAGGCGATGATGGACGGCTTCAACCGGCACTACCGTCTGTTCCGCACCGAGTCGGCCCGCGCCAAGCACCGTTATGAGACGCGCGACTGGCGCGGTCAGCAGCGCGCCCAGCGCGAGCGCATCGAGTTCTACGATCTGCGTGTGAATGAGTGCGTCAAGCGCTTGATGAAGGAGTTCAGAGCCGATGAGCAGCCCATGAACGTGTGGGAGCAGGTCAAGCTGCACTACATCGGTCTGCTGGTGAACCACCACCAGCCCGAACTGGCCGAAACCTTCTTCAATTCGGTCACCACCAAAATTCTCAAGCGCGCCTACTTCCAGAACGACTTCATCTTCGTGCGCCCTGCGGTGTCCACCGAATACATCGAGAACGAAGAGCCCACCGCCAGCCCCACCTACCGCTGCTATTACCCCACGGCCGAGAACATGCAGGCCGAGGCGCTGCGCATGATCCAGGATTTCGATCTGCGTGTGCCGTTCGACAACCTGGAACGTGACGCCGGCCTGGTGCTCGCTGCCATGAAGCGGCACTTTGACCATGTCAAGCTGCGCGCGAACTTTCAGTTCCAGGTGCTCTCCAGCCTGTTCTTCCGCAACAAGGGCGCCTACGTGGTGGGCAAGATCATCAACGGCTTCCAGGAAGTGCCTTTCGCGCTGCCCATCCTGCACAACGCCGACGGCAAACTGGTGATCGATGCGGCGCTGTTCGGCGAGGACGACCTGCTGATCCTGTTCAGTTTTGCGCGTGCCTATTTCATGGTGGACATCGAAATCCCGAGCGCGTATGTGCAGTTCCTGCGCAGCATGATGCCGCGCAAGCCGCGTGCCGAGTTCTACAACGCGCTCGGCCTGGCCAAGCAGGGAAAGACGCTGTTCTACCGCGACTTCCTGTTTCACATGCGGCACAGCACCGACAAGTTCCGCATTGCCCCCGGCATCAAGGGCATGGTGATGCTGGTATTCGATCTGCCTTCGTTTCCGTTCGTGTTCAAGGTCATCAAGGACTACTACCCGCCGCAGAAGGACACCTCGCGCGAGCAGATCCGCAACAAATACCTGCTGGTGAAGCAGCACGATCGCGTGGGCCGCATGGCCGACACGCTGGAGTTCTCCGAAGTGGGCTTCCCACGGGACCGTTTCACCGACGAACTGATCGAAGAGATCCAGAAGTTCGCCCCCAGCCAGCTGGAAATCTCCGACCGCAACGGCGACGGCGACATCGAGGTCGTGGTCAAGCATTGTTATATCGAGCGGCGCATGATCCCGCTCAACATCTACCTGCAGGAAGCCTTCGACACCTTGCAAGCCAAGGCCGACGACGCGCCGGCCCGTGCCCAGTTGAAGCGCGCGGTGGTGGAGTACGGCAACGCCATCAAGGACCTGGTGGCCGCCAACATCTTCCCCGGCGACATGTTGTGGAAGAACTTCGGCATCACCCGCCACGGCAAGGTGGTGTTCTACGACTACGACGAGATCGAATACATCACCGACTGCAACTTCCGCCGCGTGCCCGCGCCGCGCAATGAAGAAGACGAGATGTCAGGCGAGGTCTGGTATTCGGTGGGCAAGCACGACGTGTTTCCCGAAACCTTCGGCCCCTTCCTGCTGGGCAATCCACTGGTGCGCGAGGAATTCATGAAGCACCACGCCGACCTGCTGGACCGCGATTTCTGGCAGTCGCACAAGGAACGCATTGCTGCCGGACATGTGCACGACGTTTTCCCCTACGAGCGGGACCGCCGCTTCCTTTCACACACACTGGCCTGACGGCCTCCCTTGACCCCTTTTTTTTTCAGGAGCGTTCACATGAGCAACACCACCGATCCCATCGTCATCGTCGGGGCCGCCCGCACCCCCATGGGCTCTTTCCAGAGCGATTTCGCCAGCCAGTCCGCGCACGACCTCGGTGGCGTGGCCATCCAGGCTGCGGTTGAGCGATCAGGCGTGGACAAGGCACTGGTCGACGAAGTGCTGTTCGGCAACTGCCTGATGGCCGGCCAGGGCCAGGCACCCGCGCGCCAGGCCGCCATCAAGGGCGGCTTGCCGCTCTCGGCCGGCGCGGTCACCTTGTCCAAGATGTGCGGTTCCGGCATGAAGGCCACGATGCTGGCGCACGACATGCTGATGGCCGGCAGCGCCACCGTGATGGTGGCCGGCGGCATGGAGAGCATGACCAATGCCCCTTACCTGATGCTCAAGGGCCGTGGCGGCTATCGCATGGGCCACGACAAGATCTACGACCACATGATGCTCGACGGTCTGGAAGACGCCTACGAAGCCGGTCGATCCATGGGCACCTTCGGCGAAGACTGCGCCGCCAAATACGGCTTCACCCGCGAACAGCAGGACGCCTTCGCCATTGCATCGGTCACGCGCGCCAAGGCCGCCACCGAGAGTGGTGCGTTTGCGAAAGAGATTGCGCCGGTGACCGTGAAAGACCGCAGTGGCGAGCGCGTGGTGGCGGTGGACGAAGGCCCGGGCAAGGTCAAGCTCGACAAGGTCACCAGCCTCAAGCCAGCTTTCAAGAAAGACGGCACCATCACCGCCGCTTCCTCTTCTTCCATCAACGACGGCGCGGCCGCGTTGGTGCTGATGCGCCAGTCCACCGCGCAGGCCCAGGGGCTCAAGCCGCTGGCACGCATCGTGGCCCATGCCACCCACGCCCAGGAGCCGAACTGGTTCGCCACCGCCCCGGTCGGCGCCACCCAGAAGCTGCTGGCGAAAACCGGCTGGAGCGTGGCCGACGTGGATCTGTGGGAGATCAACGAAGCGTTCGCGGTGGTGCCCATGGCGCTGATGACCGAGTTGTCCATACCGCATGAGAAGGTCAACGTGAACGGCGGCGCCTGCGCGCTGGGCCACCCCATCGGCGCGAGTGGCGCGCGCATTCTGGTCACCTTACTGCATGCGCTTCAGGCGCGCGGTGGCAAGAAGGGTGTGGCCACGTTGTGTATTGGCGGTGGTGAGGCCACGGCGATGGCCATTGAAATGCCGTGAGTCGAAACGCTTGAGCATGTTGTCCCATGTCTTCGTCGGCGTGTCCGACTTTGATCGCGCCCTGCGCTTCTACAGTGCGGTGATGAG
Organism: Betaproteobacteria bacterium HGW-Betaproteobacteria-16; assembly: GCA_002840835.1. Taxonomy (GTDB): domain Bacteria; phylum Pseudomonadota; class Gammaproteobacteria; order Burkholderiales; family Burkholderiaceae_C; genus Hydrogenophaga. The sequence continues at coordinate 25,539 of PHCQ01000045.1, forward strand.
CTGCCTGGGTCACACGCAGCGCTTCTGCGAGCCAGAGCGACCCTGGGCCGGCTGGCACAGCGCCGGCGGGCAGCGTCCATTCTTCGTGATTGCGCACCCACACGACGGCGAAGCGCACCAAGCGGGCAATGGGCAGATGACGGCCTTGATGGCCGACAGCCGAGCCGCTGTGGATGCGGCGCACCGAGAGGCGCTGCTGCAAGGTGGGCGTTGCGAAGGCCCTCCCGGTTTGCGGCCCGAATACCATGCCCACTACTACGGCGCCTACTTCCGGGACCCGGATGGCAACAAACTGGCCGTGGCTTGCCACGTACCTTCATGAACGCGGTTCTCATCATCGGCGCCTCCCGTGGCATTGGTCTGGAACTGGTGCGCCAGTACCTGGCTGAGGGCCGGCGCGTGATCGCCACCGCACGCGACGATGCGGGTGTGGCGCGCCTGAAGGCTGTCGGTGCCGAGGTGTTGCGGGTGGACGTGAGCGACCCGGCCAGCGTGAGCGGCCTGGCCTGGCAGCTCGACGGCGAGAAGCTGGATGTGGTGCTTTATGTGGCCGGCGTGATGGACCGCGCCACCGCCACCACGCCGCCCACACGCGAAGCGTTTGACCGGGTGATGCACACCAACGTGCTGGGTGCCATGCAGGTGATGCCCCAGGTGCTGCCGATGGTGGAAGCCGCACAGGGCGTGTTCGGTGTGCTCTCCAGCAGCATGAGCCAGATCGCCAGCGTGCCCGGGAGCAATGCCTGGCTGTACCGCGTGAGCAAGGCAGCGCTGAACATGGCGCTGAGCAGCGCGCGCTTTGATTACCCGGCGGCCCGCCTGGTGGCGCTGGACCCTGGCTGGGTGCAGACCGACATGGGTGGCGCAGCAGCGCCAGTTTCGCTGGAAGACAGCGTGAGCGGTTTGCGCAAGGTGATCGCCCATCTCACACCCGAAGACAACGGCCGCCTGCTGCATTTCGACGGCCGGCGTGCCGACCATTGGTAGTTCTTTTTCTGGACCTTTCATGCTGACCCAAGACCAACTCATGATCCGCGACGCGGTGCGCGCCTTTGCCCAGGAGCAACTGTGGCCACATGCGGCCAAATGGGACAAGGAACACCACTTCCCCAAAGACGTGCACAAGGGACTGGCCGAGCTGGGCGCTTACGGCATCTGCGTGCCCGAGGCGCTGGGTGGTGCGGGGCTCGACTACGCGACCCTGGCCGTGGTGCTGGAAGAAATTGCCGCCGGCGACGGTGGCACCAGCACCGTGATCTCGGTGACCAACTGCCCGGTCAACGCCATCCTCATGCGCTACGGCAACAAGCAGCAACAGGAACAGTGGCTGCGGCCGCTGGCGGCCGGGCAGATGCTGGGCGCCTTCTGCCTGACCGAGCCGCATGTGGGATCGGATGCATCCGCTTTGCGCACCACGGCCGTCAAACAGGGCGACGACTACGTGATCAACGGTGTGAAGCAGTTCATCACCAGTGGCAAAAACGGCGACGTGGCCATCGTGATCGCGGTGACCGACAAGGGCGCGGGCAAGAAAGGCATGAGTGCCTTCATCGTGCCTACCAGCGCACCGGGTTATGTGGTGGCGCGGCTGGAAGACAAGCTGGGCCAGCACAGCAGCGACACGGCACAGATCAACTTTGACAATTGCCGCATCCCGGCCGAGAACCTGATTGGCGGTGAAGGCGAGGGCTACAAGATCGCCTTGAGCGCGCTGGAGGGTGGGCGCATCGGCATTGCGGCGCAGAGCATTGGCATGGCGCGCAGTGCGTTTGAGTGCGCGCTCAGCTATGCCAAGGAGCGGGAGAGTTTTGGCCAGCCCATCTTCAACCACCAGGCCGTGGGCTTCCGGCTGGCCGACATGGCGACCCAGATCGAGGCCGCCCGTGCGCTGGTGCAACATGCCGCCGCCTTGCGCGATGCAGGCCAACCCTGCCTGAAGGAAGCGGCCATGGCCAAGCTGTTTGCCAGCGAGATGGCGGAAAAGGTGTGTTCCGACGCGATCCAGATCCACGGCGGCTACGGCTATGTCAGCGATTTCCCGGTGGAGCGCATCTACCGTGATGTGCGGGTGTGCCAGATCTACGAAGGCACGTCGGATGTGCAGAAGATCATCATCCAGCGCGCGCTGAGCTGAGAGGCTGAGAGTCTTTCGCTCATGCCCGAAAAACTCTCAGCCTTTGATCGGCTTGGGTACCGGGGGAGGGGTGCGCGGGGACTCCCGCGGCGCGGCCTACAATTTGCGCACTGTCAAGCCTTCACCGGGAACCTGAAGCATGCCCACTTCTGCCGCCGTCAACATTTCCCACATCAAGCCCCGCGAAAAAGCCGAACTGCTTGCGCAGGCATTGCCCTACATCCGCAAGTACCACGGCAAGACCATGGTCATCAAGTACGGCGGCAACGCCATGACCGACCCCACCTTGCAGCAGGCGTTTGCGGAAGACGTGGTGCTGCTCAAGCTGGTGGGCATCAACCCGGTGGTGGTGCATGGTGGTGGCCCGCAGATCGAGACGCTGCTCAAGCGCCTGGGCAAACAGGGGCAGTTCATTCAGGGCATGCGCGTCACCGACGAAGAAACCATGGAAGTGGTGGAGTGGGTGCTGGCGGGCCAGGTGCAGCAGGACATCGTGGGCCTGATCAACCAGGCCGGCGGCAAGGCGGTGGGCCTCACCGGGCGCGATGGCGCCATGATCCGGGCACGCAAGCTGCGCATGGCCGACTCCAAAGACCCCAGCCTGGAACACGACGTGGGGCAGGTGGGCGACATTGAAAGCATCGACCCAGGTGTGGTGCAGGCCTTGCAGGACGACGCTTTCATTCCGGTGGTCAGCCCCATTGGCTTTGGCGCAAGCAACGAAAGCTACAACATCAACGCGGACGTGGTGGCCGCCAAGCTGGCGACCGTGCTGCAGGCCGAGAAGCTGCTCATGCTCACCAACATCCCGGGCGTGCTCGACAAGGACGGCCAACTGCTGACCGAGCTCACCCCGCGCCGCATCGACGAGCTGTGCGAAGACGGCACCATCTCCGGCGGCATGCTGCCCAAGATTGCCGGCGCACTGGATGCGGCCAAGAGCGGCGTGAATGCGGTGCACATCCTGGACGGACGCGTGCCCCATGCGCTGCTGCTCGAGGTCCTGGGCGACCAGCCCTTCGGCACCATGATCAGATCACACTGAAATGTTGACCGCCAAGCCCGCTGCCAGCGGAGAGGACATGGTCCAGGGCACCCGAGGAGCCGGCTTTGCCGGTCCAAGGGCGACGCTGAGCAAGTCCCCGTGGAAGCACGCGCCCGGCTGCGGGATGGGATGCAAGGCGCAAACCGCAGTGATACCGGGAGGTATCGCGAGGATTTGCAACGCCGCAGACCGCCCGCAGCCGGGATGCGTGCGCCACGTGGGACTTGCTCAGCGTCGCCCTCGGGTGCGTCCCCCTCAGGGGGATCGCGCGAAGCGCGGCAGGGGGGATCTCTAGTCATGCGGTTGCTTTTGGTCGAAGACGATGTGATGGTGGCCAGCGGCATCAAGCTGGGGCTTTGTGACGCCGGCTACACCGTGGACTGGGTGGGCAGCGCCGAGCGGGCTGAAGTGGCCTTGCAGAGTGACAGCTTCGATCTCGCGATCGTTGACATCGGTCTGCCGGGCATTGATGGACTCACGTTGACGCGGCGCCTTCGCATGGGTGGCCTGGCCATGCCGGTGCTGATCCTGACCGCCCGCGATGCCTTGCAGGACCGCGTGCAAGGCCTCGACCTTGGGGCCGACGACTACATGGTCAAGCCATTCGAACTGCCCGAACTGCTCGCCCGACTGCGCGCCTTGCTCCGGCGCTCGCAGGCCGCCACGTCGGCGGTGCTGGGCTTTGGCCCGATCGAGATGGACACGGCCCACCGGCGCGCCACCCTGTCGGGGGAGACCATGGAGCTGGGGCCGCGTGAGTGGTCGGTGCTGGAGTACCTGCTGATGCAGGCGCCCAAGCCGGCAGCCAAGGACAAGCTGCTGCAGGCACTCACCGGTTGGGACAAGGAGATCACGCCCAACGCCATCGAGGTCTATATCTCGCGCCTGCGCGCCAAGCTCGACCCGGCAGGCGTGGCGTTGCGCGCGATCCGCGGGTTTGGCTACCGCCTCGAACTGCGCTCGACCGGTAGTGATGCGCCTCTTTCCTGATCGCAGTGCCCCCGAGGGCATGATCTGGGGTTTGCAGCGCCGCCTGCTGGTGTTGCTGATGCTTCCTCTGGGGCTGGTGGCGCTGGTCAGTGTGTATTTGCACTATCAGCGAGCGGGCACGGCCGCCTTGCAACAAGACCAGCAGTTGCTGCGCCTGGTGCCGCTGCTGGTGGACTCGGTGGTGGTGACCACCCAGCGACGCCAGGCTGCCGACAACACCGCAGAGCCGTTTCTGAATCAGGGCGCGCTCACACAGACCCAGCCCGGCCTGGCGCTGCTGCTGGCGCCGCCGGTGGACGAGTTCCTCAAGGAACGCGAAGGGGTGGCCTTCTACGGCATCTTCAATGCACAGGGCACACCCTTGCTGGGTGAGTCCTGGTTCCCCACCGTGCTGCCTGCGACCGGTGATCCGGAGTTCCTGAGCGTGGTGGAAGGCGGCATCACCTACCGGGTGGTGGCGCAGCGCAGCAGCAGTTCGGCGGGCGACCTGATCGTGATGCTGGCCGATGGTTCTGACGCTCGACAGAACTGGCTGCAGACGGTGCTCTTGCGGGTGCTGCTGCCCAACGTCGCGCTGTTGCTGCTGGCCGCCATCGCCGTCACCTGGGCGGTAGCACGAGCGCTGCAGCCGCTGATCGATCTCAAGCAGGCGGTCGAGCGCCGCTCCCCTCGCGACCTCAGCCCGATCGTCACGGACAGTGCCCCTTCCGAGGTGCGACCGCTGGTGGCTTCGCTCAACCGGCTGTTCGGATTGGTCAATGCGCAGACGGAGGCGCAGCGCCGGTTTGTGGCCGATGCGGCGCACCAGTTGCGCACGCCGCTGGCTGGATTGCAGGCCCAGGTGGAAGCCTGGGCGCAGGCGGCGCGCGGCATGTCCACCGGAGAACTCCTGCCCTTGCGGGTGGATCAGGTGCGGCGCATGCGCGACGCCACACGCCGCACCTCGCAACTGGCCAACCAGTTGCTGGCCTTGTCGCGTGCCGACACGGTCAGTGTGGAAGCCCAGCCTGAACAGCAGGTCGACCTCAAGGACCTGTGCGAGAGCATTCTGGCGCTCTACCTCGACGCTGCAGCGGACCGACAGATCGATCTGGGTCTGGAAACCCAGGAAGCACAGGTGCGGGGTCATGCCTGGTTGCTGCGCGAACTGCTCATCAACCTGGTGGACAACGCCATACGCTACACGCCAGTGGGCGGTCGCGTGACCCTGCGCTGCGGCCAGGCGGCATCGCATGACGAACGCAGCGCCTGGCTGGAGGTCGAAGACGATGGCCCGGGCATTCCCTGTGACGAGCAGGAGCGGGTGCTGCAACGCTTTTACCGCGTGCCGGGCACTGTGGGCGAGGGCAACGGACTGGGCCTGGCCATTGCAGATGAAATCGCTCGCGCGCACCATACGCAACTCCAGCTCGCCGTGGGCGCCATGGGGCATGGGCTGCGTGTGCGCGTGTCGTTTGGCGCAGTCGCATAAGCGCCACAGATCAGGTCGGTTGCGATCCCTGGAACCGGGAAACCCTGTGCGAAAATGAAACAAGGGATGACAAAAGAAACCGGGCGCACATCTGGCCCGCCAGCAGAAAACCGACGGACCGACTGCCCATGACCTCCAGCGCACCCGAGCACATGCCCATGGCCGACATCGCCTCTGACAGCCCTGCGGAAGCGGCGGCTTCGACCGAAGGCAATGGGCGAAAGCGCCCCAAACCGGGTGAACGCCGCGTGCAGATCCTTCAGGCGCTGGCGGCCATGCTGGAGCAACCCGGCGCCGAACGCGTCACCACGGCCGCACTGGCCGCCCGGCTGGAAGTGAGCGAGGCCGCGCTGTACCGGCACTTTGCCAGCAAGGCGCAGATGTTCGAAGGCCTGATCGAGTTCATCGAACAATCGGTGTTTGGTCTGGTCAACCAGCTGGTGGAGCGTGAGCCCGACGGCAATGCGCGTTCGCGCAAACTGGTGACCCTGTTGCTGCAGTTCGGCGAAAAGAACCCGGGCATGACGCGTGTCATGGTGGGTGATGCACTGGTTCACGAAAACGAGCGCCTGCAGCAGCGCATGAACCTGTTCTTCGACAAGATCGAGTCGGCCCTTCGGCAGAACCTGCGTGAAGTGGCCCTGGTGGCACAGGTGGCCACCCCCACGGTGGACGCGCAGGCCGACGCCTCCGCCATCACCGCCTTTTGCGTCGGTCGCCTGCAGCGTTTTGCACGCAGCGGCTTCAAACGCTCACCCAGCGAACACCTGGAACACAGCCTGGCCTTGTTGCTGCCGGTCACACATCTCTGACGGCATGTCGGAGGGGGCGCCGCACCTGCTCCGTGATTTAGGGCCTGGACCCTAAACATATTCCGGATTTATCTCCGGGCAATCGCCCCTTCGGCTTCGCTTTGGTGTAAAAATAGCACGACCGTTCGATTATTCGAGCGGTCTTGTTTTTGTTCACCCGAGATCCCCATCCATGAGTGTCACGCCCCTGCCCAAGCGCAGCCGCACCGAAGAGCTTTCCCGCAAGCCCTTGCAGAAAGGTCAACAGACCAAGGCTGCCATTGTGGATGCGGCACTTGGGCTGGCCACGCAGATCGGTCTTGAAGGCCTGTCCATCGGGGCCTTGGCCGAGGTGATGCAGATGAGCAAGTCGGGCGTGTTTGCGCATTTTGGTTCGCGCGAAGAACTGCAGATTTCCGTGGTGCGCGAGTACCACACCCGTTTTGAAGACGAGGTGTTTTACCCAGCCATGAACGCGCCTCGCGGCTTGCCGCGCCTGCGCATGCTGTTCGACAACTGGATGAAGCGCACCTCGGTCGAGATCGACTCGGGCTGCATCTACATCAGTGGCGCCGTAGAGTTTGATGACCGGCCCGGCCCGGTGCGCGACGCGCTCGCCAGTTCGGTCAACACCTGGCTCAGCGCCATGCGCCGCGCGGTGGAGCTGGCCGTGGCCGAAGGCCATCTGCGAGCCGATACCGATGCGGCGCAAATGGCGTTCGAAGTGCACGCGCTGATCCTTGCTTTGCACTACGAAGCGCGCTTCCTGCGCAGCCCCGACTCTGTGAGTCGCGCAACGCAGGCGTTCGAGAGCATCCTTTCCCGATACGGCCAGACCGAGCTGCCACCGAGCGCATCGGTGCGCACCGCACGCAGGCGCAAAGGGCCGCTGGCCGCCGCCTGAACGATCTTTTCATTTTTCACAAACCCAGCACAGGAGATTCCCCATGCCCGTTTACAACCCGCCCTTGCGAGACATGCAGTTTGTGATGCACGAAGTGCTCAACGTGATGGAGGACTTCAAGGCCTTCCCCCAGCACGCCGAAGTCGACGTGGACACCATCAATGCGGTGCTCGAAGAAGGTGGCAAGTTCGCGTCCGAGGTGATCTTCCCGCTCAACATCAGCGGCGACACCGAAGGCTGCAAGCTCGACCAGGCCACGCATGAGGTCACCACCCCCAAGGGCTTCAAGGAAGCGTACAAGACGTATGTGGAAGGTGGCTGGGCCGCGCTGAGCTGCGACCCGGAATTTGGCGGGCAGGGCCTGCCGCTGGTGGTGAACCAGTGCCTGTACGAAATGATGAACTCGGCCAACCAGGCCTGGACCATGTACCCGGGCCTCACGCACGGCGCCTACGCTGCGCTGCACACCTTTGGCACCGACGAGCAGAAGGCCACCTACCTGCGCAAGATGACCAGCGGCGAATGGACCGGCACCATGTGCCTGACCGAACCCCACTGTGGCACCGACCTGGGCCTCATGCGCACCAAGGCCGAGCCACAACCCGACGGTACCTACAAGCTCACCGGCAACAAGATCTTCATCAGCGCCGGTGAACATGACATGGCCGACAACATCATCCACCTGGTGCTGGCCCGCCTGCCCGATGCGCCTCCCGGCATCAAGGGAGTGAGCCTGTTCATCGTGCCCAAGTTCAACGTGAACAAGGATGGCACCCTGGGCGAGCGCAACGGCATCTACTGTGGTGGCCTGGAACACAAGATGGGCATCCACGGCAACGCCACCGCGCAGATCGTGATCGACGGCGCCATTGGCACCATGGTGGGCCAGCCCAACAAGGGCATGCAGGGCATGTTCGTGATGATGAACGCCGCACGCCTGGGCGTGGGCAACCAGAGCCTGGGCCTGACCGAAGTGGCCTACCAGAACGCCCTGGCTTACGCCAAGGACCGCATCCAGATGCGCAGCCTGACCGGCCCCAAGGCCAAGGACAAGCCGGCCGATCCGATCATCGTGCATCCGGATGTGCGCAAGATGCTGCTGACCGCCAAGGCGTACGCCGAAGGTGGCCGCGCACTGGCCATGTTCTGTTCGGTGCTGCTGGAGAAGGTGCACAGCCATCCGGACGAAAAGGTGCGCAAGGACAGCGACGACATGCTATCGCTGCTCACCCCCATCACCAAGGCCTTCCTCACCGACAACGGCTACCAGGCCGCCACCATGTGCCAGCAGGTCTTCGGTGGCCACGGCTACATCAAGGAATGGGGCATGGAGCAGTTTGTGCGTGATGCGCGCATCAACATGATCTACGAAGGCACCAACACCATCCAGGCGCTGGACCTGCTGGGCCGCAAGGTGCTGGGCAACAACGGCGCCACGCTGAAGAAGTTCGGCAAGCTGGTGGGCGCGCTGGTGATGGAAGAGGGCGTCAACGAGAAGATGGCCGAGTTCATCAACCCGCTGGCCGTGCTGGGTGAACAGATCACCAAGTTCACCACCGAGATCGGCTTCAAGGGCCTGCAGAACGCAGACGAAGTGGGCGCCGCCGCCGTGGACTACCTGCGCGTGGCGGGCCACCTGGTGTTTGGCTACTTCTGGGCCCGCATGGCGCAGGTGGCGCTGCGCGAGATCGCCGCTGGCAATACCGACCCGTTCTACCAGGCCAAGCTGCAGACCGCACGCTTCTACTTCGCCAAGCTGTTCCCTGAGACCGCGACGCTGATGCGCACGGCACGGGCCGGCAGCAAGGTGCTGATGGACACCGACGCGGCCTTGGCGTGACCCCCCTGCGCCGCTTCGCGACTTCCCCCCAAGGGGGGACAACACCAGCGGCCTGGCATAGCCAGTTCCGCGGTGTTTCTGGACCAAGACATTTCGCTCGAAGGGAGCTCGCATGATCAAGACCCTGCCAGTGCTGCTGTCGTTGGCCTCGACGATGGCCTTTGCACAGATGACCCCCGAGGGTCTCTGGCGCAACGTGGACGACAAGACGGGCGAGCCCAAGGCCGAGATCCGTATTGCGGCCACGCCGTCAGGGGCTCTGAACGGCAAGATCGAGAAGGCCCTGACCCAGAGCAGCGAACCCAACTGCACCCTGTGCACCGACGACCGCAAGGACAAGCCCAAGTTGGGCATGGAAATCATCCGCGGTGCCAAAAAACCCGAATCCGGCGCGGTGTGGGAAGGCGGCAAGATCCTCGACCCTGAAAACGGCAAGGAATACACCTTGCGCATGACGCCGCTGGAAGACGGAAAGAAGCTGCAGATACGCGGTTACATCGGCCCCTTCTACCGCACCCAAGTTTGGGAACGCGTCGAGTGAGCGCGATCCACACCACTTTCATGGAACACCAATGAACCGATTTCAAGTCAAAAAAGTCGCCGTGCTCGGCGCGGGCGTGATGGGCGCGCAGATTGCTGCACACCTGGTCAACGTCAAGGTCCCAGTCGTTCTTTTTGACCTTCCGGCCAAGGAAGGTCACAAGAACGGCATCGTCACCCGCGCGGTGGAAGGCCTGAAGAAACTCAAGCCTTCGCCCCTGGGCGTGGCGGCCGATGCCGATCTGATTGGCCAGGCCAACTACGAAGAGCACATGGAGCAGTTGAAAGACTGCGACCTGATCATCGAGGCCATTGCCGAGCGCATGGACTGGAAGCTCGACCTGTACCAGAAGATCGCGCCCTTCATCGCCGAACACGCCATCGTCGCGTCCAACACCTCGGGCCTGTCGATCACCAAGCTCAGCGAAGTACTGCCCGAGGCGATCAAGCCTCGCTTCTGCGGCATCCACTTCTTCAACCCGCCGCGCTACATGACGCTGGTGGAACTGATCGCCACCCCCACCACCGAGCCGCAGATCCTCAACGACCTGGAGACCTTCGTCACCAGCGGTCTGGGCAAAGGCGTGGTGCGCGCCAAGGACACGCCCAACTTCGTCGCCAACCGCATCGGCATCGCCGGCATGCTGGCCACGATGAAAGAGGTGGAGAACTTCGGGCTCACGTACGACGTGGTCGACGACCTCACCGGCAAGCGCCTGGGCCGCGCCAGCAGCGGCACCTTCCGCACCGCCGACGTGGTGGGCCTGGACACCATGGCGCACGTGGTCAAGACGCTGCAGGACAACCTGAACGAAAGCACCGATCCGTTCTACGGCAGCTTCGGCACGCCGCCGGTGCTGGCCAAACTGCTGGAGCTCAAGAACCTGGGTCAGAAGACCAAGGCCGGCTTTTTCAAGAAGGTGGGCCGCGACATCCTTCGCTTCGATCTGGAAAGCGAAGAGTACGTGCCTGCGGGCGAGAAGGCCGACGAGGTCTATGGCCGCATGCTCAAGCGCCCGGCCGCCGAGCGCCTCAAGCTCTTGCGCAACAGCGAGGGCCCACAAGGCCAGTTCCTCTGGGCGATCCTGCGCAACGGCTTCCACTATGCCGCCGTGCACCTGGCCACCATTGCTGAGACCGCGCGCGACGTGGACCAGGCCATGCGCTGGGGCTTCGGCATGAAGCAGGGCCCTTTTGAACTCTGGCAGGAAGCCGGCTGGCTCGAAGTGGCGAAGATGATCCAGGAAGACATCGACGCCGGCAAGGCGCTGAGCAAAGCACCGCTGCCGGAGTGGGTGTTCAAGGGCCCCGTGGCTGAAGCCGGTGGCGTGCACACCGCGCAGGGATCGTGGAACCCCACCAAGGGTGAATTCGAAGGCCGTCTGCAACTGCCGGTGTACCAACGCCAGCATTTCCCCGAGTTGCTGCTGGGCGAAGCCGGGCCGAAGTTCGAGACCGCTGGCACCACCATCGAAGAGAACGACTCGATCCGCATCTGGACGCTCGACGAGCAGGTGCTGATCGCCAGCATCAAGACCAAGATGCACGCCATCAGCCCTGAAGTTTGCGAAGGCCTGATGGCCGCCGTGGACCTGGCCGAGAAGGAGTACCAGGGTCTGGTGGTGTGGTCGGGCGACGAGCCCTTCAGCGCCGGCGCCGACCTGCAAGCCATGCTGCCGGCCTTCATGGCCGTGGGCGTGAGCGCGATCGAAGACGCCGAGGGCTTCATGCAGCAGACCATGCTGCGCCTGCGCTATGCCAACGTGCCGGTGGTGTCTGCCGTGCGTGGCCTGGCTCTGGGTGGAGGCTGTGAACTGGCCGTGTACAGCGCACGCCGCGTGGTGCACATGGAAAGCTACATCGGCCTGGTGGAAGTGGGTGTGGGCCTGGTGCCCGGCGCCGGCGGGCTGACCTACATCGCGCGCCGTGCGGCAGAAAATGCCGAGACCTCCACCGGCAAAGACCTGCTGCCCTTCCTCACTGAAGGCTTCACCGCTGCGGCCATGGCCAAGGTGGGCACCAGCGCGCTGGAGTCGCGCAAGCTGGGCTATGTGCTGCACTCCGACGTGATCGTGCCGCACAAGGACGAGCTGCTGTTTGTGGCCATCAACGAGGCCAAGGCCTTGTTCAATGGCGGCTACCGCGCGCCGCACAAGCGCCTGTTCCCTGTGGCCGGGCGCGACGGCAAGGCCACCATCCTGGGTAGTCTGGTCAACATGCGCGACGGCGGCTTTATCAGCCAGCACGACTTCCACATCGCGTCGCTGATTGCGAATGTGGTGACAGGGGGTGATGTGGATCCCGGCACGCTGGTGAATGAGGATTACCTGATGACACTGGAACGTCAGGCCTTCTGCTCGCTGATCGTGCATCCGAAGACACAGGAACGCATTCTGGGCATGCTCAACACGGGCAAGCCCGTCCGCAATTAAGGAGCCGACATGAGCAAACAAATCCAAGACGCCTACATCGTCGCCGCCACCCGCACCCCCATCGGCCGTTCGCACAAGGGCTCCTTCAAGCACCTGCGCCCGGACGACCTGCTCGCCCACGTTCTGCGTTCGGCCATGGCGCAAGCCCCTGGCCTCGACCCGAAAGCCGTGGAAGACGTGATCTGCGGCTGTGCCATTCCTGAAGCGCAGCAGGGGCTGAACGTGGCGCGCATTGGCGCCATCCTCGCCGGCCTGCCCAACAGCGTGGGTGGCATCACCGTCAACCGCTTCTGTGCCTCCGGCCTTTCCGCCTTGCAGATGGCGGCTGACCGCATTCGCGTGGGTGAGGCCGACGTGATGATCGCTGCCGGCACCGAGAGCATGAGCATGGTGCCCATGATGGGCAACTCGCCCAGCCTTTCGCCCAGCATTTTCAGCAACACCGACGACGTGGAAAGCTACGGCATTGCCTACGGCATGGGCCTCACGGCCGAGAAGGTGGCGCAGCAATGGAAGGTCTCGCGTGACGCGCAGGACGCGTTCGCGGTGCAGTCGCACCAGCGCGCCGTGATCGCCATGAAGAACGGCGAATTCGCTGACGAGATCACGCCGGTGGAAGTGACCGACCGCAGTGTGGACCTGGAGAGTGCCGAGGTGAGCACCACCACGCGCACCGTGAGCCTGGACGAAGGTGCCCGACCCGACACCTCACTCGAAGGCCTGTCCAAGCTGCGCACGGTATTCGCCGCCCGCGGTTCGGTGACGGCTGGCAACAGCTCACAGACCAGCGACGGCGCGGGCGCGCTGATCGTGGTGAGCGAAGCTGCGCTCAAGCGCTACAACCTCACGCCGCTGGCCCGTTTCGTGAGCTACGCCAGCCGCGGCGTGCCGCCGCACATCATGGGCATCGGCCCTATTGAAGCGATTCCCGCTGCGCTGAAGTACGCCGGCCTGAAGCAGGACGACATCGATTGGTTCGAACTCAACGAAGCTTTTGCCGCGCAGTCGTTGGCCGTGATGAACACCCTGGGCCTGGACCCGGCCAAGGTCAACCCCATGGGCGGCGCGATTGCGCTGGGTCATCCGCTGGGTGCCACCGGTGCCATCCGCGCCGCGACGGTGGTGCATGCGCTGCGCCGACACAACAAGAAGTACGGCATGGTGACGATGTGCGTGGGCATGGGGCAGGGCGCTGCCGGGGTGATTGAGCGCGTGTGAACACGCGACCCCCCGCGCCGCTTCGCGTCACCCCCTTGAAAGGGGGGCGATGCTGGTGGACCGGCGGAGCCGGATCCACGGCATCTCTGGAAGGGGTGCACGTCATCCTAATGACACGGTGCCAAGGTCATCCGTGGTAATTTTCGAATCCTTTGACGCACCCCTCTCGCCCCAAGGGCGCTTTCTGAAAGCCACACCATGAGCGACATCCTCGTCCACACCGAAGCCGGTGTCTGCACCCTCACCTTCAACCGCCCGGACAAGAAGAACTCCATCACCGCCGCCATGTACGGCGCGATGGCCGACGCGCTGGCCGCAGCGGAAGCCGACGACAGCGTGCGCTGCGTGGTGTTCCAGGGCAACGAAGCCATCTTCTCTGCCGGCAACGACATCGGCGACTTCCTCAACAACCCGCCCGCCACGGCAGAGTCGCCGGTGTTCCGTTTTCTGCGGGGCATTGCGCAGTTCCCCAAGCCTGTGATTGCGGCGGTTTGCGGCCCC
>PHCQ01000046.1 GCA_002840835.1 Betaproteobacteria bacterium HGW-Betaproteobacteria-16
CAGGGTGCGGCGCGCCTCGTGCACGGGCATGCCGTACATGTCGGCAAAGGCCTCGATCGTCTGCCCGCTGGCTTCAAAGGCACGCAGCAGCGCCACTTCACGGGCCGCCCGCAACGACGCTTCGGCCAAGGCGTCCTGGGTGAGCTGGTTCACCTCATCGTCGCGGCCCTGCACGCGCTCGGCATATTCTTCACGGCTGAGGCCAGACGCCTCGAAGGCCTGCAGGATGCGCTGGCGCAGTTTGGGGCGCAGGTCTTCGCGGCCCCGGCTGGCCCGGCGGCGGAACACCTCGATCAGCGCGTGATGCACCTGCTCGGGCGTGAGGTCTTCCACCGGTTCCCCGGCCAGGTTGTGACGCTGCTGACCAGAGGCCACAACCGTGAGATAGCGCGTGGAACGCGTGTGCAGCGCCAGCGCCGCTTTCAAACCATCCTTGTCGATGGCCTCTGGATGGGCTTCGAGCAGGTCCTGGAAGATGCCCCGCTTGAGGGGTTTCAATACCTCGCCAAACAGCGCAGGGTAGAGCGTGGCCAGTTGATCCAGCACCGGGTGCTGACGCGAAGGCGTCGGGCCGGCAGGGCGCTCGCCCGCCGGCCGCTGAGGCCGCCGACCCCGGTTCGTGCGCTGGCCGCGAGCGGCACCGGCGGGCGGCGTTGCGCTGGATTCAGCAGTTGCCGGAGTGGCGTTGTCGGGTGTGTCGTTGGCGGTGGCGTTCATGTAGACGTGCAGAGCAAGAAATAAGGAGTGCCCGTTTCCGAGCAAGCCCGACATCATGCCAGCCCAGACCCGGGAGCGGAGGCATGACGCCATGCAGCGAGAGGAAACTGGCGCAGATGCATGAGGGGAAGCCCCTCCAGGGGCACCGCGGAACCGGCTTCGCCGGGCCGCCAGTGCCGCCCCCCTGGGGGGGGTGACGCGAAGCGGCGCGGGGGGTTATCTCCGTAATGGTGCAAACGCCTCAAACTCCCAGCTGCGCATGGCCAGCACCAGTGTGTAGCCCTCGCGGTCCTTGCCCGCCAGCTTCTGGTCTGTCTGGTGCTGCTGGGCAAAGTCCTGCGCCACCCTTTGCAGCCGCTCTAGGAACAGCGGCGCCAGTGTGCGGCTGACCGAGCCGTGCACCATCAACAGCCCTTCGCCAACGCCCTCGAACCCGCCGCTGAAATAGTCCAGAACGGCATGGTCCCTGAAGTAGTTCATCACCGGGCCGTGCGGCCGCCAGCGGAAGGTCTTGGCCAGTTTGAGGCGGTAGCGGTTCAGGGGGCGCAGTTCGATGATGCCGATGCGGTCGAGCTGCGCCAGGTACTTGATGCCCTCGGCGTCGGTGAAGCGGTAGTGGGCCGTGATCTGCTCCAGCGTCCACTGGCTCAGCACACACAAGGCCACCAGCAGCAGCTTCTTGTCGGCCACCACGGCCCGTTCCTGCTCTTGCGTCATTTCGCGCAGCAGGGGCTGTAAGTCGGCCACGCGTTTGGCCAGTTCGGCGAAGTCCAGTCGCAGGGCCCGGCAGATCTCATCCACCCTTGAAAGCGACATGTCGCCCTTGGCCAGCATGCGCTTGACGCTGGACTCGGCCATGCCCATGGCTTGGGCCAGATCGGCGTAAGTCATCTGGGCCGATTTCAGCTCCTTCTTCAGGGCGGTCACGAGGTCTTGGGTGGTGCTCATCGTGAAAGCAGTGTTGCGGTATCAAAAAACGATACCAGGAGTGATAGGTGATTCGACTGTATCGGATTTGGCCCCTTTTTCGTTGAGGTCGGCCAGACACTGCGGCCATTCCTGCTTGTCACACCGCACCAGCCCTCTGGAGAACCGCCCATGACCTCTCAAGCCAGGCCCGTTCACGCCGCCACCGCCGTCCGCCGGCCCATGCCCAAGTCACCTGTTGAGCAACGCATGTGCCGCTTCGGCCTTGTCTTGCTCGCGCTGTGGCTGCTGGCCGCCGTGCTCGGCCCGATCTTGCTGGCGCTCCCGTCCCATGGCCTTGAGGCCTTGCATCCGCATGGGCATCCGTTTGTGGATGCGCGCATGTTCTGGGACATCCCCAACTTCATGGATGTGCTGAGCAATGTGCCGCTGTTGCTGGCGGGCCTGCTGGGCGTTGGGGTGCTGCAGGTGCGGCGAGGCACGCAAACCGTGCCGGCCGTGCAACTGGCCATGACGGTGTTCTTTGTGGGGCTGATGCTCACCGGCCTGGGCTCGGCCTGGTACCACTGGGCGCCCGATGCCCAAGGCCTGGTGCTGGACCGCCTGGGCATGGCCGTGACCTTTGCAGGTGCCCTGGCGTTGGCGGTGTCTGAGCGGGTGAGTGTGGCTGCCGCCAGCGTGACCCTGCGGATGTCGCTGATGGTGGCGCTGCTGTCGGCGGTGATGCCGCTCACTCACGACAACGTGTGGCCGTGGGCGGTGGTGCAGTTCGGCGGCATGGCGCTCATGGGGTGGTTGTCGATGCAGAAACCGGTGGCGGGTGCAATCGGTGTGCGCATCGGTGTGTTGCTTGCGCTCTACGCGGTGGCCAAACTGTTTGAACTGGGCGACCAGGCGATCTTTCACGCCACCGGCGAGCTGGTGTCGGGACACACACTCAAGCACCTGGTGGCCGCCCTTGCCGTTTTGCCCGTCGTCATGGCCGTGCGGCAGAATGCGCGGGCGGTGGTGGGTGCGCCTGCCCCTGCCAGGGCCAGCGTTCACAGCCATTGATCACAACCACAGGAGGAGGCATTCTCATGAGTTCCAATGCAACGGCGTCCGCCGCCAGCGCGTCCTCTGACGCAGGCCGTTCATCCAGCGCCGCTCATCCTGCCCATGCGGGCGGCCAATTCGCCCTGCTGCGCCAGCGCCGCTTCGCGCCGTTCTTCTGGACCCAGTTCCTGGGCGCGGCCAACGACAACCTTTTCAAGTTCGCCTTCACGGTGCTGGTGACCTACCAGCTGCAGGTGAGCTGGCTACCGCCCGCCCTGGCCGGCCTGGTGATTGGTGCCCTGTTCATCCTGCCGTTTCTGCTGTTTTCAGCCACCAGTGGCCAGCTGGCCGACAAGCTGGATCGCCGCTGGCTGTTCATCTGGCTCAAGCGCATCGAGATGGGCATCATGGCCATCGCGGCCTGGGGCTTCTTTGTGCAGAACATCCCGGTGTTGCTGGCCTGCATTTTCCTCATGGGCCTGCAGTCAACCGTGTTCGGCCCGGTCAAGTTCGCTTACCTGCCGCAGCACCTGAGCGAACGCGAGCTCACCGGTGGCAACGGCGTGGTCGAGATGGGCACCTTCGTGGCCATCCTGCTGGGCAATGTGGCGGGCGGCCTCATCATCGCCGTGCCAGAAATCGGCGCGCACCACGTGGGCTTCACCTGCGTGGCGCTGGCCGTGCTGGGCCGCGTGGCCTCGCACCACATTCCGGCTTCACCTGCGATGGACCCCGGGCTCGTCATCAACTGGAACCCGGTCTCTGAGACCTGGCGCAACCTGCGGCTGGCGCACCAGACGCCGGTGGTGTTCCGTTCGGTGCTGGGCATCAGCTGGATGTGGTTCTTTGGCGCCGTGTTCCTGAGCCTGTTCCCAGCCTTTGCCAAGGACGTGCTGAACGGTGACGAGCAGGTGGCCTCGCTGCTGCTGGTGGTGTTCTCCATCGGCATTGCCATCGGCTCGTTGTTGTGTGAGGTGCTGTCGCGCCGGCATGTGGAGATTGGCCTGGTGCCGCTGGGCGCCATCGGCATGAGCATTTTTTCCGTCGACCTCTATTTCGCCACACGGGGCCTGCCGCCCGCCAGTGGCCTGGGCTTGCAGGCCTTCATGGCCCAGCCTGCGCACTGGCGCGTGCTGCTGGACCTGGCCTTGCTCAGCCTGTTTGCCGGCCTGTACAGCGTGCCCATGTATGCGCTGATCCAGATGCGCAGCCAGCCCACGCACCGGGCCCGCATCATCGCGGCCAACAACATCCTCAACGCCTTGTTCATGATCGCCAGCGCGGTCATCGTGGGTGGCTTGCTGGCCGCTGGCGTGACCATTCCGCAGCTCTTCGGCCTCATTGGCCTGGCCAATGCGGTGGTGGCGTTCTACATCTTCATGCTGGTGCCTGAATACCTGCTGCGTTTCGTGGCCTGGGTGGCGTCGCGCTGTGTATACCGCTTCAAGGTCAGGGGCGACGAGCACATTCCGGCCGAAGGCGCCGCGCTGCTGGTGTGCAACCACGTGAGCTTTGTCGACGCGGTGCTGCTCATGGCCGCCAGCCCGCGCCCCATCCGCTTCCTCATGGACCACCGCATCTTCCGCATGCCGCTGGTGGGTGCGCTGTTCCGCCTGGCCAAAGCCATTCCCATTGCACCGCAGAAGGACAACCCCGAAGCCTATGAAGCCGCGTTCGAAGCCGCCGCCGCCGTGTTGCGCAGGGGCGAGTTGCTGGGCATCTTCCCGGAAGGCGGCATCACCCGCGACGGCACGCTGCAGCCGTTCAAGGGCGGCGTGATGAAGCTGCTGGAACGCGCCGAAGCCGACGGCGTGGCCGTGACCGTGGTGCCCATGGCGCTCACCAACCTGTGGGGATCGTTCTTCAGCCGCGTGGAAGTGGTCAACGGCGACCGCGTGGCCATGGTGCGGCCGTTTCGCCGGGGCTTTTTCAGCCGCGTGGGCTTGAATGTGGGCGAACCGTTGCGGGCGGTGGGTGTGTCGCCTGAGGCGCTGCGCGAGCGGGTGGCGAGGTTGCTGGGCTGAGGCGGGGCACGGCCGGGCCTGCGCACGCAGGTGGTGGATGACGAGCCGTCTGCGGTTGGTTTTCAGCCCGGCACACGTCCCTCGACACCCTTCACGTAGAAGTTCATCTGGCGCAGAAATGCGTCGTCGGCCATCTGGCCCTGGGGCAGCACCAGCTTGTCGGCGTTGTCGAGCAAAGGGCCTTGCCAGACCGAGAGACTGCCATCGCGCAAGCCGCTGCGCGCAGTGGCGACCCGATCACGAACGGCGGCGGGCACGTCGCTGGGTACACCCACGAGATCGACCGCCCCTTCCTTCATGCCCCACCAGGCATGGCCCGTGGCCCAGCGGTCGCCAAGCACATCGCCAACGGCCTTGATGCAGTACGGCACCCAGATGTTGACGATGGAGCCGAGGTGCGCCTTGGGCGCAAAGCGGCCCATGTCGCTGGACAGGCCGAAGCCCCGCTTGCCCTGTCGCTCGGCCACCTGAAGCGCTGCGGGGGAATCGGTGGTCAGCATCAGCACATCGGACCCCTGGTTCAACAGGCTGACCGCCGCGTCGGTTTCGCGCGGCGGATCGAACCAGGCATTGATCCAGACCACACGCACGCGTGCTTCAGGGTTCATCGCTCGCGCACCCAGGGTGAAGGCGTTGATTCCGTTCAGAACCGCCGGCGCAGGCAGTGCGCCCACCACACCGAGCACGCCGCTGCGCGTGGTGCCGCCAGCCACCAGACCGGCCAGGTACGCGGGCTCGTAAGACCGCGTGTCGTAGGTGCGCACGTTGGGCGCGGTCTTGAACCCGGTGGCATGCTCGAACCGCACGGCGGGATGGTCGGCGGCCACCTTCAGCACCGAATCCATGTAACCGAACGACGTGGCAAAGACCAAGCCGTTGCCTTGCGCCACCAGGTCGCGCAGCACGCGTTCGGCGTCGGCGCCTTCGCGCACGTCGGGAACCGCCGTCACCACCACGCGCGAGCCAAAGTGATCTTCGACCGCGCGGCGCGCAGCGTCGTGTGCGAAGGTCCAGCCCGCTTCACCCACCGGCCCGGGGTAAATGAAGGCCACCTTCAGCGGCTGCGTGGCCGCCAGCGCGGGGGCGAAAACGCTGCTGCCCAGGGCAGCCAGCAGCACGCGGCGGGAGATGGCAGAAGGTGGTGTGTTCATGATGCCTCCTGCATCGGTATGTACTCCAGAAGGCCCCGGCCCGCAAGCATGAAAACGCTCAATGTGGACGGCCAATCGGTGTTGCCTGGAAGGCGCTGGTTACCATTGGCTCCAGCACATTTCAAGAAGGCCGGAGGAGCCTCAGCATGCACGACATCATCTGCCCACACTGCGGCAAAGCATTCAAGATCGACGAGGCCGGCTACGCTGACATCCTCAAGCAGGTGCGCGACAGCGAGTTCGATCAGCAACTGCACGACCGGCTTGAACTGGCCGAGCAGGACAAGCGCAATGCCATCGAACTGGCCACTGCCAGGCTGGCTGGTGAACAGCAGAAGGCGGCCGCCGCCAAAGACTCAGAAATTCAGGAGCTGAAAGCCAGGCTCGACGCCGGGGAGGTCGCGCGAAGGCTCGCCGTGGCTGAGGCGCTGAGCACGGTGGAGAAAGAGCGTGACGCGCTCGCCAACGAACTGGAGCAGGCCAGGCGCGACAAACAAGCCGCATCTGATCTGGCCGAAGCCAGGCTGGTCAACGGGCTGCAGAAAGCGGCCGCAACGAAGGACGCGGAGATCCAGGATCTGAAAGCCAGGCTGGATGCCATTGCAGTGGCGCAGAGGCTGGCGATCACGGAGGCCGTGGGCACGGTGGAAAAAGAGCGCGACGAACTCAAGAGCAGCCTTGCACGGGCGGAACTTGAGAAACAGCTGGCCGAGAAATCGCTGAAGGACAAATACGAAACGCAGATCAAAGACCGCGACGACGCCATCGAACGCCTGCGCGACATGAAGGCCCGTCTGTCCACCAAGATGGTGGGCGAAACCCTGGAGCAGCACTGCGAAACCGAGTTCAACCGCATACGGGCCACAGCATTTCCACGGGCCTACTTTGAAAAAGACAACGACGCCCGCACCGGCAGCAAGGGCGACTACATCTTCCGCGACGCGGACGAAGCCGGCACCGAAATCGTCTCCATCATGTTCGAGATGAAGAACGAGAACGACCGCACCGCCACCAAGAACCGGAACGAAGACTTTCTGAGGGAACTCGACAAAGACCGCAGCGAGAAGGGGTGCGAATACGCGGTGCTGGTCTCGCTGCTGGAGCCCGAGAGCGAGCTCTACAACACCGGCATCGTCGACGTGTTCCACCGCTTCCCGAAGATGTATGTGGTGCGGCCGCAGTTCTTCATTCCCATCATCACGCTGCTGCGCAATGCGGCGATGAACTCGCTGAAATACAAGTCTGAACTGGCGCTGGTGAAATCGCAAAACATCGACATCACCAACTTCGAAACCGGTCTGGAAGAGTTCAAGAGCGCCTTCGCAAAAAACTACGACCTCGCCTCACGACGGTTCCAAACCGCCATTGACGAAATCGACAAATCCATCGATCACCTGCAGAAGACCAAGGACGCCCTGATGGGCACCGACCGCAACCTTCGCCTGGCCAACGACAAGGCACAGGACGTGACCATCAAGAAGCTGACGCGCGGGAACCCGACGATGGCGGCCAAGTTTGCGGAGTTGAAGGAACAGAAGCCTGCGGATGGTGGGTAGGCAGGGTATTGGTTGTGAATGGACTGGGGATTGGTGATTTCGGTGGCGGGTTAAGGCTGCATGCTGCCGGTCACCGAGAGCGCCTGAATGTCGGTAGTCGCAGCAACCTGCCGTCCGAGGATGGCAGGGTTGAACGGCCGGTGTTCCTCGCTCTCCTGCCAATCAATACAGGCCAGATTGGACGCATTGCCGGAAACGTTCAACGCGCCTCAGTTGTGTCGCTGTGCCGGATCCGTGGCGGCGGTCTGACTACCTGGAGACAAGCACGAGCGTACCGCGAGTTTCGGACGACTTTGAGTTGTATTGAACCAATAATCTAAATATCGTTAGAATGACGGCATGAAAAACCGTCAACTCAAAGACTTGTTGTACGAGCAAGTCGCCCGCATCGGCAAAGCACTGGCCAGTCCCAAGCGGCTGGAGTTGCTGGAGATGCTGGCGCAGGGCGAAAAATCGGTGGACATGCTCGCTGCAGAGCTCTCGATCGACATCAAGCTTGCCAGCGCCCACCTCAAGGCGTTGCGCGACGCCCGACTGGTGACCAGTCGACGCGAGGGCAAGTTCGTCCATTACCGGCTCACTGGCCCCGATGTGGCCGGGCTGGGCGTGAAGCTGCGTGAGGTGGCTGAAGAGCACCTGCTGGAGTTGCGCATGGCGCTGGACCAGATGGCGGCGCATCCGAACCAGCTCGCGCCAGTGGCCCGCGAGGCCTTGATGGCACAAGCCCGGCGCGGAGAAGTGGTGGTGATCGACGTGCGCCCTTCCGACGAATACGCAGTGGCGCATCTGCCTTTCGCACGGTCTATGCCGCTCGCCGAAGTGGAGCAGCGCTTGGCTTCTTTGCCGCGCGACAAGGAGATCGTGGCGTATTGCCGAGGTCCGTTCTGCCTGCTATCCGACGAAGCCGTGGCCTTGCTGCAAGCGCGCGGGTTTCGCGCGCGCAAGGTAACTGACGGCGTGAGCGAGTGGCAGGCCGCAGGTCTACCGTTGGAGCGAGAGGCTGATTGACCATGAACCAGGAGATCCCCATGAGCTCGGTGTTATTCATCCTCAATGACGCGCCCTACGGCAACGAGCGGGCGTACAACGGCCTGCGACTCGCTGGCGCCTTGACCGCCAAGGCCGGTGTGCAGGTGCGTGTGTTCCTGATGGCCGACGCTGTGGGCTGCGCCAAGGCCGGCCAGAAAGTGCCTGAGGGCTACTACAACGTCCAGCTCATGCTGGGCAAGGTCCTGCGCAAGGGCGAGGTTGCGCTGTGCGGCACCTGCATGGATGCGCGCGGCCTGAACGAAGCCGACATGGTTGAAGGCGCCCAGCGCTCCACCTTGGCCCAGCTGGCCGACTGGACCGCTGAAGCCGACAAAGTCCTGGTCTTTTGAACGTCTCGAAAGCCCATCATGTTTCCTGGTCGTCGCAACGTACTTCTGCTAGCCGGTAGTCAGGCCCTGATGCTCTCGGCCATCGTGCTGTCGATGACCCTGGCCGCCATTCTGGGCAGCTTGCTGGCACCCGACAAAAGCCTTGCCACGCTGCCGGTTGCGGCAATGGTTATTGGTACAGCCTTGGCCTCACTTCCAGCAGCCATGCTCATGCGGCGCCTGGGTCGCCGGGTCGGGTTCTTGATGGGCGCCAGCCTTGGGGTGGTTGGGAGCGCCGTGGCCGGATATGGTCTCTGGCAGGATTCTTTCGCACTGTTTGTGCTGGGCCACCTGCTGCTGGGCAGCTACCAGGGTTTTGCCAACTACTACCGCTTTGCTGCCGCTGAAGCAGTGGACGCAGCGCACACGACACGTGCCATCTCCTGGGTAGTCGCGGGTGGGATTGTGGCTGCCTTTCTTGGGCCGCAGCTGGGTGAGTGGGGCCGAGACTGGATCGTCTCGGGGCCCTTTGTGGGCTCGTACCTGGCGCAAGCTGCGCTCAGTGTATTGGCCCTGGGCCTGTTGTCGCAGGTTCGGCTCAAGCCAGTGGCGGTAGCGACCGCAGGCGCTGCCCGCTCCGTTCGCGAACTGCTGTCGCAACCCTTGCTGCTCACATCCGTCTTTGGCGCGGCAGTGGGCTACTCCGTGATGATCATGGTGATGACGGCCACTCCGTTGGCCATGTTGGGCTGTGGTTTGCCTGGGGAGAGTGTCACGCCGGTGATTCAATGGCACGTGGTGGGCATGTTCGCCCCATCCTTTTTCACGGGCAATCTTGTCAAGCGCTATGGCGCGCCGCGCATCATGCAGGTGGGCTTCGCACTGCTGCTGGGTCATGTGGCCATCGCCCTTTCGGGACTTGAATTCCTGCACTTCGCATCGGCGTTGGTTCTGCTCGGTGTGGGTTGGAACTTTGCCTTCGTGGGCGGCACCGCTTTGCTGACGCAGACCTACCGCCCGGCTGAACAGCTGAAAGTGCAGGCAATCAACGAGTTTCTGGTGTTCGGCCTGGTGGCGGCATCCACGTTGTCCGCAGGCTGGTTGTACGACCGCTACGGCTGGGCCACGTTGAATCTGGCCGTGGTGCCGTTTCTGGTGCTGGCCCTGCTGGCATCTGCGGGCGTCGAACTGAAGACGGCCCGGTTGCGGAGGGCCGTATGAACTTTGAACAGATTGTCCTGGCCAACGAACCGCTGATTCGCATGGGCTTTTTCTTCGGCGTGTTCGCCCTGGTCGCCCTGTGGGAGTTGGCGTCGCCGCGCCGCGTGCTGAAACTCAGCCGAAAGCAACGCTGGACCGCCAACCTCGGGATCGTGCTGCTCAACACGGTCATCGTTCGCCTGTTGTTCCCGGCCGCCGCGGTCGGCATGGCCGCGCTGACTGCGGAAAAAGGCTGGGGTCTGCTGAACAACTTCGACGTGCCGTTCTGGCTTGCCGTGCCGCTGGCCGTGGTGGCGATGGACTTCGTCATCTGGGTGCAGCACGTGATGGTGCACGCCGTGCCCGCACTCTGGCGCCTGCACCGGGTGCACCACGCCGACCTCGACTACGACCTGACCACGGGCGCTCGCTTCCACCCCATCGAGATCGTGCTGTCCATGGGCATCAAGTTCGCCACCATCACGCTGCTGGGTGCGCCTGTGCTGGCAGTGGTGATCTTTGAGGTGTTGCTCAGCGCCTGTGCCATGTTCAACCACGGCAACATCCGCTTGCCTGCCGCGCTTGACCGTGTGTTGCGGTGGTTCCTCGTCACTCCCGACATGCACCGTGTGCACCACTCGGTCGAAGACGATGAGAGCAACTCCAACTTTGGATTCAACCTCACCTGGTGGGACCGACTGTTCGGTACTTACCGCGAGCAACCGCGCGCTGGCCAGCTCGGCATGACCATCGGTATTCACGGGCACACCGACCCGCACGAGGTGGCGCGGCTGCCCGGCATGTTGGTTCTGCCATTCAAGGGCCAGATCACCGACTACGCGATCAACCGGCGCAACTGGAAGGCGCCCTCCACAGACGCCTAGGTATGAACGTGAATACCTCGACGCCCACGCCCAACATGAACCTCGACAACACAACACCGTCCATCCGCCTGCCGTTGACCGGTCTGTTGCTCGGGCTCGTGTCGCTCGGCACCGTACTGGTGGCCGGCATCGGCTATCGCCAGGGCTGGTGGAATTTTCTGAAAGGTCTGCAGATTGCGGAATGGGCGGTCTACGCCGCTGCGCTGGGCCTGGTGATTTCGCTGGTGGGGATGGCCC
Organism: Betaproteobacteria bacterium HGW-Betaproteobacteria-16; assembly: GCA_002840835.1. Taxonomy (GTDB): domain Bacteria; phylum Pseudomonadota; class Gammaproteobacteria; order Burkholderiales; family Burkholderiaceae_C; genus Hydrogenophaga. Next base: position 11,090 of record PHCQ01000046.1, read on the forward strand.
GCCTGCGTCGTCAGCGACGGGCCGTCGTGACCGGTCTCCTTGGCGTGCTGCTGGCGCTGCCGGTGCTGGGCATGGCGCTGCATTGGGAGTACGCGACGCGCACCTACCCGCCCATCAACGACATCAGCACCGACACAGTTGACCCGCCCGAGTTCTGGGACATGCCCAACCCCATGGCCTACCCCGGCGAAGCGGTGGCGCAGCAGCAGCGCGCTGGGTACCCGGATCTGGCGCCGCTGACCCTGCCGCAGGCGCCCGCTGAGGTCTTTGAAAGGGCCTTGCAACTGGTGCAGGCACGTGGCTGGAGCTTGGTCGCAAGCGACGCAGAAGAGGGCCGCATCGAAGCAGTGGTCACCAGCCGCCTGTTCGGGTTTGCCGACGAGGTGAGCATCCGTATCGCTCCGGAAGGCAGCGGTTCACGCGTCGACATGCGCTCGCGCTCCCGTCTGGGAAAGATCGATCGCGGCACCAATGCGCGGCGCATTCGCGTCTGGCTGGCCGATCTGGCGAACGCGTTCGGACCCCGTTGAACGGGGCGGGGCAGTGGAAACCCTTGAGCGATTATTGCCCTGCCTCCGTCACAATATCCGTCATTGCTGATATCTGAATTGACGCCGCAGGAAACACCTTGAACATACGCACCCTGGCCTTTGCCGCCCTAACCGCCAGCACCTTGCTGCTCACCCCATTAGTCCACGCAGACAACAAGGCCATCGCCGTCGACGAAATGGAGGCTTACCTCGAGTTTGTCGACTATGGCGGCGGCGTGATCTTTGCCGAGCAGATCCCTGCCGACGAGTGGAAAAAGTTGGTCGTCATCGACGCGCGCGACGCTGGCCAGTTTGCCAAGGGCCACATCCCCGGCGCCATCAACATGGACTGGCGCCAGGTGCTGGCCAAGCGCAACTCGATTCCCAAAGACAAACCCGTGCTGATCTACTGCAACACCGGGTCCCTGTCTGCCCAGGCTGGTTTCTCCATGCGCGTGGCGGGTTGGGAGAACGTGCGCATATTGCAAGGCGGCATGGAAGAATGGACGGCCAAGGGCGGATTTGATGCGTCAAGCAAAGCTGCAGGACAAGGAAAACACTGATCGCGTGGTCGGTTGATCTTTGCTCATCGTGAAGAAGTCTGGCGGGACGTTGGCCCTTGGCTTTAAGGCACGGAACTGGTGCCGACGTTGTTGGGCGCTCCACTTGCGGTGCGGCACCCACACGACAAAGAAAACGTTCCGTTGGCGAAGGTCATCTCTCTGCGCCATCCGCCATGCCGTTCAAGCTGACCATGCACCACCTCGGGTAGGCGCGGTGGCCAAAGGCGCTCACCCGAGTGACGCTGGTCCCCACCTGACCTCCTTGCCAACGTTTTGGTGGCCCATTCCGTACCTCCCAGTGGCAGCCCTTGGGCGCTGTGAATGAGAACTTCCGGACGCAGGTACCTTTTCGCTGCATTACTGTCGGTGACCCTGCATGTCGTGGCGCTGTCGGTAGCTGGCCTTCATCAATTCCGGGCCAACAGAGAATTCGAGGCTCCGGCGCCCAGCGAAATGGTCGTCTTTCTGGAGGTCATGCCAACGCAGCCAGACGATGCCGCACCTGTGCAGCGCCCTGCTGCAATTGCCCTGGCGCTTGAGCCACCAGCAAAGGCGGCACAGGCCATCAAAGTCCCATCAGCAACGGCGGAGGTGGCCTTGCCCAGTGAGCGCGATCCGGTGTTCATGGAGGCACCGCCCGCACCATCGGCCCAAGAATGGGCGCTCGCGGCCGGCTATTCGCTGAAGAACAGCAAGCGCTACCGGTACACCTGGGGACAACAGGTGCGAAGCATGATGGGAACGGCAATTGAAGGGCCGGACCAAGGTGTCGTCCGGTTCCGGATTGAAATAGCGCCTGAGGGCACGTTGGTGCGACTGGAGACGCTCTGGACCACATCAGCCAAGGCGGAGTCCCTGGCACGCAAAGCCGTCGAGAACATGCCGTCTTTGCCGCCAACGCCAACCGGCAGACCCTTGATCTTCGAGAAGACGATCTCGTTTCAGCCGTTTGCCCAAGATGACGCACCAATCTACAAATACGATTGCGAGCCTGATCCCCCCGGTTTCAGCAATCCATTTGTGTTCGACGGCAGATCGCCACCGGTAGCGACCGTGCAACCACCCGAAGAAGAGTTGGCTCCTCTGGCCTTGGAAGACTGCCTCAAACAACTTCCTCAGGATTCGTTCGAAGGCGAAATTGCGCATGATCAAAGGCAACTCAAACAATGGGGATCCAGCCAACTGGCGCGATGACGGATGAAGCCGTTGGGTGCCGCCATTCGGACCAGCGCAGGTCACCGCAACCAAGAGCCGCTTTGAGGCAATCAGTGGGAGTACGCGTGGCAGCACCCGCCGGCAGCTCTCGCTGAAATGCCGCAGGAGCAACTTCGAAGGTCGCTTGAAGGCTGTGAGCGGTCGTCGACCTACCTTGCCAAGAGGTTGTGTCCACTCCACAGATGACCTTGGAATTCGTGCAGTCCCGTCAAAAACTCACGCGCGGCGTCATCGGCCCCAACGGGACATCACTCAAATCGATCACGTTCTTCGTTGATCTCTTCTCGTTGAATGTCCCGGTCAATCCGTTCGATCTCAAGTTCAATCCATTGGGTTACCTCGAAGGCGAATCCAGCGGTGAGCCACCGTCGCAGAGTGTCTCGCTTGCGCTTTAGATACTGACTTGTAGGGCCGGTCCATGAACCTGAATGGAATGAGGCACTGATCCCTGCGCAAACGCCTTCGATATGCCCATACCGCGTCAACAACTGTCGCGTCAGGCCTCCGCCGCGATCGTCGTCAAGCGTGGGTGGCGCGGCATGGGCGACAAGGGCAGCTCGTTCGCCAGGATCGGACCCGATCCAGTTCAATATGATGCTCTCAGGCAGGTCTGCGATGGGGCCTCGCCGTGCTCCCTCGCCAAACGAGAGAATGCCGCCCTTCAGCCAGCCGCATAGGTCACTTCTCCATTTCGGCAAGGTGGCCTCAAATTGTCTCGCGATGACTTGCCAAGCACCTTCGGGATCGGTGCTGACCAGGCTCTTGCTCACCTCCTCGATGTTGTGGTCATAGCTCAGTTCGTAAACCTCGCCGATGGCCGTCAGGATCGCGTCGAGCAGAGGGGCCGCGAGTGACATCTCTGATTCAACCAGTCTTAAGCAAACTCGCTTCCAATGGAACGCGGAGGATTGCCACGAGTGTTGGGACCTTGGGATCGTCCTTTTCACGACATCGAACACAAAGTCGGCACCGCAAGGAAGCGGTTGATCAGATTCGCGAGTATCAAGCAGGCCGATTGACAACCGCATAGCATCTGGCGTTGCACGTTCGTAAATCAGCTGTAGCAGTCGCTCCACCTGTGGTGTCGGGACTGAATCCAATGCTCTTCCGTACTGCAACGCGCCGAACAAACTAGGTTCAACCCATCCAGCCTCAAGTGCGTCAAGAGAACGGTTGAAGGCCGCTTCGCAATAGGGTGATCGGAGAGCCATGTCCACTCCGAGACTCGCCGTCTCGACAGTTGCCAACATATCCAACAACCACGATTCGAATCGCTTCAAGGACCTTGTTCTTACACCCGCCAAATAGCCATGTAGGCAAGCGCCATGCAGAGACTTCAGCGTGATGCTCGTAAGCAGAGGAAGCAGAGCCTCGACATCATCATTTGCTGCCAGTTGCTCCCCAAAATACCAAATCGCTGGCGTATAGCCATCGGGAGCCAACAGGTGTGCAATCTCGTCGAGGCGATTAGGGTTCGAAGCTATTCGCCGCGCTAGTGCTGCTACCAACGCCTTCGCATGTGAGGGAGGCTTGTTTTGCCGATCACGGTACTCCTCCTCCCATTCCAGCGAATCAACATCGAGGACGTATCTCTGGAACCGACTGGATAGGTCGCGGCGCGCATACCGACGGGCAATACGCCTGAGGCGAACCACCAATTCTTGGTGCTGTTCATCCTCACGGATTCCCAGTGAGTGCCCAAAGAACCTGTTCAGCCTGCTTGGAGAGATGGCGCTGTCAGAGGTCAGCTGCTCTAGTACCTGGAATGCAATCTCGGTGCACGGGGGAGTGCGTATTTGATTTTCGACAGCGTCGAGCAGCGCTGAGCAGACATTCGGTCGCAGTGCCAAAGGCCACGAGGCGGTCTCATCGATCAAGGCTCGAAAGTACGAGAAGTGTGCCTGCCACCAGTCGCCGTAAGTCGCGGGAATCCACAATTTCGCTCGCTCCTTGAGACCCTGGTACTCCGGCCCCACAGTCCGAAATCCAACACCACGACTGTCTAAAGCCGAGGTCAGCGCCTTCAGTCCAAGTAAACGTTCTGCATCGGTTGTGCCTCTGAGCAGCTTAAGCAATGCGGGCAGCCTTTGTTCGGGACTGGCTTCGGTAGCAGCGGCTTCCGGGCCAATGCGGAACAAGCTCAACAATGTGCCCGTTGAGTTGTTAGAAAAGTCAGCATTCTCATTGACAGCCAGCCGAGTTAGGAGATTCAAGGCCCGCACGATCAGCTGAGGCCAGACAGCAATTTTCTCGAGGGCCCAGACGATGTTCTGACGATCACTTTTGAACTCAAGGAGTTCGGCGTCCGACCACTTGCCAATAGTGTTCTCAAGCAGGCGCAAGACCGCAGTTGGGTTTGCCTCGGCGAGGGTCGAAAGAAATCTCGAGCCGGTCGCCGAGGTCAGCATGTCACGATTTGAAAAGACGCCATCGGGCTTCAGAATCTCTTCAACTACAACTGCCGTGTCCTTCCCGTCAGCAAACCTGAACTTGTTCAGGAACCAAGCGTGGAGAGATGTGGGCATTGTTTCGAAGGTCGAAACGAAGTCGAAGCCGCGTCCATAGCGAGTCCAGAACTGCTTCCAGAGATAGATGTGCAGCGCTTTGGGTACAAAGAACAGCGTTCGGCTGCCTTGCAGGACGCGTCGCGCCCGGAGACTCTGAACAATCTCTTGGAAGCGAGCCCAGCCGATCGACGGATCAACCTTGTCAATCAACCTCGAGATGTACGCAGCTTCGTCGGACACAGGGTCTTCAAATCCGAACCGGCTAAATAACGCAAGGTGATGAGCCACACAGTCGACCTGTCTGGATGCCGCGTTCTCTTGTACGCCATATCCGTGCAAAAACCTGCTCCATAGAGGAACCGTCGCTGGCGGTCGCAGCAAATCAGCCGGGTTTGCACATAGATTTTCGGCAACCGCATGGGCTACGCGTGGCGACCCTTCACAAATGGGGACCCATCGATCAATCTCACGCGATTCTCCGACCTTACTCGCAAGGATGCACTTGATCGTCTCGTCGGGAAGGTGAGGTGCCTTGAGACGGAGGATGTCGTCATCGTGACCTTCATCGTGACCGTGATCAAGCGTCACCAGCTTCATTGCACCGCAGCGCGTCTTCAAATGTCGCCATAGGTCGGACATCTCAGGTTCTGAGAGATCGTCAAGTACTAGCACGAGTGGCTTTGTCCAGCCTGTTCGCAGTAGTTGCCTGAACAGTGCCGTCTGACCGAACTTGGAACCGTGAGGCAGGTAAAGAACTGAGGGAGCGATATGCGGCACCCGCAGGGCCTCAAGGACCACGCGCGTCTTCCCCAAACCAGGTTCCCCAAGCAAACGAATGTGCTTGGCGTCCCCTTCGATGCCCGCCTGAATCTGAGAGATGAGATCAGTTTGCTCCGGCGATGGTCGGAAGGAATTCGTCATGTGCGCATCGCGATCCCATTCTTCAAACACCCAAGCTTCGTGGATAGATTCAAACGAAAGCAACGCTGCGACACCTGGGTAGCGCTCAGCAAACATAGAGAGCTGGCTTGCACCCAGAACATCGACCAGACTGGCGTAATCCGGTACTCCTACGGACGCGAGTACGTCGACAATTCGCTCGCAGGCGTCATTCCGTTGTTGAGGAGTCAAGTCATGTCCCGTGCATACGACGACGTAGCGACCTCTTCTTTGAATCAGACGCGCTACCTCCGGGAACAGTTTCCCTGCGCTGTTGATCAATTCGCCGCGAATCGAACTGTCTGTCCAAGGTTTGAAGGACGCCCCAGATTTCAACTGAAATCCAGACAAACCAGGAGCAAAGAAGCAGTCGGTGGGAATGAGTGCATCCGGCGCCACGTCAACTTCGGCATCAATGCCTCCATCCGCTACGGTCAACCGGTTAGAAATCGTCACTACTGCCGGACTGAGTTTGGCGTAGGCTGACTCGGCCATCAAGATTCGCGTCATCAGCTCCACAGCTCGTTCGGGCGTGAGTGCGACTACTGAGGAAACGGGGACACTGATCAGTGGACTCATGTGGATGTGCGCGGTTGGGTAATCTCGGCATTCTCGAACAGTCCTGATCGCGTTCGCTTTCCCAAGCCCGCTAGGTCCGGAGCAGCCCAAACCTTGCCTCCAGATGTTAACGAGTGGGCTTTTCCAAGTAATACGCTGTGACCACGTTGTAGCCACGGCCCGGCACAGCCCTCTGAGCTCAAGTATCGGACTCCAAGCCACTGCATTCGCGGACACCGGCACAGCGAGAGTCCGCTATCGCTGCAGTGCGGTAGTTGAAGCAAAACGGACAGGTGCGGTGCCAAGACAGACGTGCTGGCGCGCATCCACAGTCACGTGTTCAGCATCCCCACCGCAGCAGGCTTCTGGGCGGAGCCTCAGAGCTGGGTTCTGTGGGGCGTTGATTCGCCGGGGTGGCGAGGCAGCGTGCATAACACGGCGCAGCCGAAGGTCGCTGCCTCTCAGTCCCGCCCAGCCTGCTCGATGGCCGCCGCCACCGCAGCCGGGTCGGTGAACCAGACCTCGTGGCTGCCGCTGCATTCCACGTACCGGAACAATCCCAGCCGCTCGGACAAACGTGGGTGCCAGCCCAGGCTGTGCGGCAAGGCGGTGTCCATGCGGCAGTTCACGTAGCTCTTGGGCAGCGGGCAGGCCGCCATGGGTTGGCTGAGGTTGATCGGGTCCTGGAACGTTTTGTACGGGTGGGGGTTGAGCTTGCCGAAGGCTTCGGTGGCCAGTGCCAGGTCCGCATCATTGATGAAGGCCTCGCGCCAGATGGGGAAGGGCAGCATCACGCCGCCGCCCGTTTCAGCGGCGATGCTGTCGAACAAGGCCGTGTAGTGGGGCGGCACTAGATCGTTCAGGCACTCCCCCGGTTGCGGCACAAAGGCGTTGACGTACACCAGCCGGGCCAGGCGCTGTGGGCGCAGGTCGGCCACGCGCGAGATCACCATGCCGCCGTAGCTGTGTCCCACCAGGCGCACCTGCTCCAGCCCGTGTTGATCCAGAAACGCCGCCAGCGACTGCGCCGCGTCTTCCAGTCCGGTGGTAGCCCGGTCATCTTCTGGGCGGTTGCCTGCCAGCGTGGGGCAGTGCACGGTGTGGCCGCGTGATCGCAACTGATCGGCTGTGGCCTCAAGCTCGGCGCCGGTGTGCCACGCGCCGTGAACCAGAACATAGGTGTGTTTGGACATGATGGGTATCTCCTTGGAAGCCAGGGGTGTTGCGCCAGGATCGGCCAGTCGCCGACGAAACCAGAGTCTGCGGAGCCTTTAGATGGCCCGTTGGCCGCTGTGCGCCACCCCGCTGGCCGCTGCGTGCCAGATGGGCCTGCCTGCAGGTGTCGCGAAGACCTCAGCGGTTGCGCAGGGCAGACGGTGTGTGGCCGAGCAGGCGTCGGCAGGCGCGGCTGAAGTGCGATGGGTCCAGCAGGCCCACGCGGCGGCCAATCTCGGCCGCGCTCACCTGCCGCAGGGCAGGGTTGGCCAGCATCTGCCTGGCGGTGGCCATGCGTTCGGCCATCAGGGTCTGGGCGAACGTGGTGCCTGCGCTGCCCATGGCGCGGTGCAGGCTGCGCACCGAGCAGCCCAGGCAGGCTGCCACGTCGGTGGCGGTCAGGCCTGGTTCGGCCAGCCGTTCGCGCAACACCGACCGCAACCTCTCCACCAGGGCGGCCGATGCCGGCGCGCGGTGAGACGCCTGCGGCGGGCAGGCCAGCGACAGCAGTGCACCCAGCTGATCTTCCAGAAGCTGGACCGGCAAGGGCGGCGCACTGGCCATGTCGGGGCGCCACTCGCGGGCAAACGCGGCCAGCGCGGCGCCCCATCCGGGCACATCAGGGTCGAAGGGCCGGGCGGTGTGCAACTCTGGCTCGGCCAGCCAGCGGGTCACCCAGTTCAGTGGCAATTCCAGCGACACCGTGGTCGGGCCGCGGTCGAAGCCAAAGCGATAGGGCCGGCGCGAGTCCACCAGCGCGAACGCCCCCGGGCGCATCAAGGCTTCCCGCCCGTCTTGGGCGACCGTCCAGGGCGCTTCCATGTTGCCCAGCAGATAGAAGAACTGTTCGCTGCGGCCGCGGGCAATGCCCCTGGGTGTGCGCCACACCTGCTGGGGCGCAGCCTCAACCCAGTTCACCCCCACGCTGCCCAGTGGCGCACAGCGCAACTCGCCAAAAAAGTCCTGGCGGCTGCCGCTGGCGTCCATGGCCAGAAAACCTTCGGTGATGGCGCCTACCCAGTAGTCCAGGCGCTGCTGCGCCGGCACGGCGGCGGTGCTCCAGCAGCGCGGTTCGATGGGGGTGGTCATGCTGTGCAGTGTGCCGCGCGATTCGGTGGGCCACCTCATCGGTTTCCCGCACGGCGCCGGGTGGTTCGGTCGCGGTGGTGCGGCCGCATTCATGAGGCCCAGTGGTCGCAGAGTCCCTTGGAGTATCGAAATGAGATACCAAAAGAACCGGAAATTGATTCTGGTACACAAGACTGCCCCCGGATGCCGATCCCGCCCCCACCATCCGCGCCATGTTCAACAACCCACTGAGGTTTACATGGCAAACAGCAAACGCTCCCCTCTCATCGTGAATCGCGACACCCGCGCCTGGGGACTCCAGGTCTGGGTGTCGTTTGGACTGGCGGTTTTTCTCTGTGGCACCGGGCTGGCTTACCTGCCCGGGCAGGCGCTGGACCGGGCATTCATGGTGATGGGCTATGTGTTCTGCTTGTCCACCGTGTTCGTGCTGTCCAAGGCGGTGCGCGACACACAGAAAGCCAGCCTGGCCGGCGAGCCGGAGACGCCGATGTGGCGTTTCGTGGTCTGGGGTGGTTTCGCTGTGGCGATGGGACTCACCCTCTGGGGTCTGGTGCGCATGGAGATCGACGAGACCTACAAGGCCTACCTGGGCGTGAGCTGGTTGTACCTGGTGACGTCTGCGTTCACGCTGGCCAAGACCCTGCGCGATCGCCACGAGGCGGACCTGGCCGAAGCCCATCTGATGGGGCGCCAGCAGGCGCTGACCGAGCACGTGGCGGAGTGACGCTGCTCCGTATTCCTCTCTGAATTTTCTTTTTGATGACCTGGGCGCAACGCCCGGTGAAGCGGGTGGCCTGCGGGCGACCCGCCGCATCCCCTTCTATTTGGAGCAATGACATGACACGTGCTTTTTTGAAGAACACTCTGCTCGCCGCCAGTCTGGCACTGACCCTGGCCGCCGGACCGGCGCGCGCGCAGAGCGAGGCTTCGCTGGTGCTTTCTGCCCTGCCGGTGGTCTCGGTGGTGGGCACCGCTTCTGCGGTGGGGGGCAGTGCCGTTGCCGGTGCCGCAGCGGTGAGCGCGCTGCCGGTGGCGCTCGCTGTCAGCGGCGCGGTGCTGGTGGTGAAGACGGTGGAGGTGTCGGCCCGCGGCACGGTGATCGTGCTGGAGCGGGCGTCCGACGGCGCAAGGGCCAGTGTGGAACTCAGCGGGCGCGCCGCCTCTGGCGTGGCGGCCAGCGTGGGCACGGCCGTGGTCGTGAGCGTGATTGGTACCGGCGTGCTGTTGTCTGCGGCGGGGGAAGTGCTGTGCTTCATTCCCAACGAACTGGGGCGTGCACTGCTGCACAACGAACGCATCACGCATTGATCAGAAAGGCAAGAACATGAAGAAGCCTTTTCAAGCGGCGCCTGCCGTGCTCACCTTGGCCGCTGCGCTCTTCGCGGTATCGACTTCTCACGCCGGCCGTTCCTGCGAACAGCGGCCGATGACACCGCAGACGCTGATGCAGGGCATGACGCTGGCACAGAAAACCGCTGAAGCGCTGGACGCCGAATTTGCCCGCAGCGGCGCGCGCGTGGTGGTGCTGGGCCGGGCCGGGCAAGACCTGAGCAAGTACCAGTTGCGCTATTCGCACCTGGGCTGGGCCTACAAGACCGCCGAGGGCCCCTGGCGTGTGCTGCACAAGCTTAACCAGTGCGGCAGCTCCACCGGCGCCCTGTACCGGCAGGGCCTGGGCGAGTTTTTTCTGGACGATCTCTGGCGCCATGAGGCGGTGTGGGCCGTGCCGGCGCCGGCGTTGCAGGCACCGCTGCTCGCCGTGTTGACCGACCCGGCGCGCAGCACCCGCCTGAACGAACGCAACTACAACATGGTGGCCTACGTCTGGGGCCTTCGCTACCAGCAGTCGAACCAGTGGGCGCTGGAGACGTTGTCCCTGGCCGCCGAACCGGGCATTGCCTCACGGCAGCAGGCACAGGCCTGGCTGGGCTTCAAGGGCTACCAGCCCAGCACGCTGCGCCTGGGTGCGCTCACGCGGTTGGGCGCCAGCACCACGTCGGCCCACATCCGGTTTGACGACCACCCCAACGCCAAGCGCTTTTCCGACCGGATTGAAACTGTGACGGTGGATTCGGTGCTGCAGTGGCTGGAGCGATCTGGTCTGGGCAGTGCCCCATCGCGCCTGGCATTGTGAGCATCAGTTCGCGCAGATACTTGCCTGCATTCGAGAAGCAAAGGAGTTGGAGATGAGCAAAAGCATGCGCTGGTCGGAGAAGTGGTTTCGCCGCGGGCTGTGGCTGGTGGCCTTTGTGTTCGCCTGGTTCCTCGTGGGGCTGGGCGGCACCATCGTGGGTGACCTGCCCCAGGTGGAACAGCGACAGACGCTGGACGATTTTCTGGACCCGCAGCGGGCGCCGGCACTGAAACAATCCATTGAAGCAGCCCAACTCGCCGGGCGCGAGGCACAGGACGCGCTGGACCAGGCGCGCCTGCGCCAGCAGACGGCACAGGCCAACAACCGGGCCGCGCGAGAGACCTTCAGCAACTGGCTGGCCACGCGGCGTGCCACCGAGCGGCCCGATCAGGACGAAGAACTGATCCGCCGCACCCGTGAGCTCGACACCTACCGGCAAGCCGAACGCGAAGCCCTGGCGGCGGTGGAGGCTCAGGAGCAGGCGGCCCTGGATGCGCGTCAGGCGGAGCAGCGGGCGCAGGACCAGTTGCAGGACCTCAAGGACGCGGCACGCGACGCCTACGTGAGCGCCCAGCGCGCCCAGGAACTGCGCGTGTTCCTGTATCGGCTGGCACTCACCCTGCCGTTGCTGGTGGCGGCGGGCTGGCTGTTTGCGAAGAAGCGCCACGGCACCTACTGGCCGTTTGTGTGGGGTTTCATCTTCTTCGCGGTGTTTGCCTTCTTCGTGGAACTGGTGCCTTATTTGCCCAGTTACGGTGGCTACGTTCGTTATGTGGTGGGCATCGTGCTCACGGTGGTGGGCGGGCGCTACGCGATCCGCGGGCTGCAGCGCTACCTGGAGCGGCAGAAGCAGGTCGAAGCCTTGCCTGACAGCCAGCGCCGGCACGACCTGGACTATGACCTGGCGCTGAAGCGCTTGAGCAAAGGCGTGTGCCCGGGTTGCGAACGCGCGGTAGACATGAAGGACCCACAAAACGACTTCTGCCCGCACTGCGGCATGGGCTTGCACAACCGCTGCGCAAGCTGTCACAGCCGCAAGAACGCCTTTGCACGGTACTGTCACGGCTGCGGAACGCCGGCCGAGTTGGCAACAAAATGACACGAATTAACCGCTTTTAGACTGCTTTTAATATGGTTTTGCTGCGAGTTGATTTGACTTTTATGCTGATTTCCATATAATTCGCGGCTTCACCCCATTCGCAACCCCGTGTGCACCACGTGCCCCCGGAGTGCCGGGAACCGGTGAGAATGCCTTCTGGTTTACTGCTGGCACCGCCCCATCGGTTCCCGAATTGCCACATGCCGTGGCCACGCTCCGGCGGCTGTGCACCAGCCGAACCCGCGCACTTCTCCCCCGTTTCAAGATCCTGCCTCCGCACCGGAGGCCTTTCCTTTTCCTGAAGCACTTCGTGGCGGTCGGCTCACCTGTTGGAGGGCAGATCACCCATGTGTGGCATTGCAGGAGAAATACGGTTCGACGGCCAGCCCGTCGATGTGAACGCGCTGGCGCGCATGAACGATCAGCAGCGGCCTCGCGGGCCAGACGGCCAGGGCCTGCAGGTGAGCGATCGCTTCGGTTTTGGCCACCGCCGGCTCAAGATCATGGATCTGTCGGAAGCGGCACAGCAGCCCATGTTCGACCCCGCCCTGGGCGCCGGCATCGTGTTCAACGGCGCCGTCTACAACCATGGCGATCTGCGCAAGGAGCTCGAAGGCAAGGGCTACCAGTTCCATTCCACCGGCGATACCGAGGTGCTGCTCAAAGCCTGGCATGCCTGGGGGCCTTCGTTCGTGCAGCGGCTCAACGGCATGTTCGCCTTTGCCATCTGGGAGCGCGACAGTGGCCGTGTGCTGCTGGGGCGCGACCGCCTGGGCATCAAGCCGCTCTACCTCGCGCCGCTCAAGGGCGGCCTGCGTTTTGCCTCCAGCCTGCCGGCCTTGCTGGCCGCTGGCGGCGTGGACACCGCCATCGACCCGGTGGGCCTGCACCACTACCTGTCGCTGCACGCCATCGTGCCGCCGCCCCATACCCTGCTGCGTGGCGTGAAGAAGCTGTCGCCCGGCACACTGATGCACATCGACGCCGACGGCACCTCACGCGAAGAGTCGTTCTGGTCGCTCAACTACGAACGCAGCACGACCGACGAAGCCCGCTCCTTTGACGACTGGCGCGAGATCCTGCTGGATGGCTTGCGAAGTGCGGTGAAGCGCCGGCTGGTGGCCGATGTGCCGGTGGGTGCGCTGCTCTCCGGCGGGGTGGACTCCAGCCTCATCGTGGGCCTGATGGCCGAAGCCGGTGTGCGCGACCTGCGCACCTACAACGTGGGCTTTGAAGACGTGGGCGGCGAGAAGGGCAACGAGTTCGAATACGCCGATATCGTGGCCCAGCGCTTCGGCACCGTGCACGAACGCATCTTTGTGCCCGAAGCGCAGTTGCTGGGCCGCTTGCCGGAGGCCATTGCCGCCATGAGCGAACCCATGGTGAGCCACGACTGCATCGGCTTCTACCTGCTGAGCGAAGCCGTGTCGCGCCACAGCAAGGTGGTGCAGAGCGGGCAGGGCGCCGACGAGGTGTTTGGCGGCTACCACTGGTACCCCAAGCTGCAGGGCAGCGCGCACCCCGCGGCCGATTACCACGCCGCGTTCTGCGACCGTGACCATGCAGAGATGCGGGAGGTGGTGCAAGCGCCGTACATGACCGACGACGTGACCCGCGCCTACATCGAACAGCGCCTGACCGCTCCCGGCGCCACCGACCCGGTCGACCAGGCGCTGCGCATGGACACCACGGTGATGCTGGTGGACGACCCCGTCAAACGCGTGGACAACATGACCATGGCCTTCGGCCTGGAGGCGCGGGTGCCGTTTCTGGATCACGAGTTGGTGGAGCTGGCCGCGCGCATTCCCGCGCGCCACAAACTGGCCGGCGGCGGCAAGGGCATTCTGAAAGAGGCCGCGCGCCAGGTGATTCCGGCGGCGGTGATCGATCGGCCCAAAGGCTACTTCCCCGTGCCTGCGCTCAAGCACCTCAAGGGCGACGTGCTGGCCAATGTGCGCGACGCGCTGAGCAGCAGCGCGGCGCGCCAGCGCGGCCTGTTCCAGCCGGCCTATGTGGAAAAGCTGCTGGCCGACCCATCGGGCCACATCACGCCGCTGCGCGGCTCCAAGCTCTGGCAACTGGGCCTGCTGGAGCTGTGGCTGCAAACCCACCTGCGTGGATGAAGAAGGAGGAGACAGCATGAGCCGCAAAGAAGCACAACGTGCCATGCGCCTGGGGCGCTCGCCCATGCCCCAGGCCGACAGCAGGGGGCAGACGGCGCCGCAATCCAACGTGATCACGGTCTGTGGCTGGGGTCGCCTGATCGCGGGCCACACCTTTGCCGACCCGGCCGATGTGGCCGCCGCCTTGCTGCAGGAGGCACCCGGGCAACGCGACATTGCGTTTTACCTGGACAAACCGCACGTGGTGGTGGCGCACGCGCCCGGGCAACTGTTCATCGACCCGTCTGAAACCTTTCGCCTGGCGCTCAGCGCATACACACCACAGCGCGCGACCCGGCGGGGGTACACCATTCGCAGGCTGCGTTCGCGCGCTGACGTGGCCGCCATCAACGCCATCTACCGCGCGCGGCGCATGGTGCCCGTGGACCCGGCGCGGGTGTGGGGGCAGCGCGCGGAGCGGCAGATCGTTTATGCCCTGGCCGAAGACAGCCAGACGGGTGACGTGATCGGCGTGGCCATGGGGCTGGACCATGCCGAAGCCTTCGCCGACGCCGAACCGGGTTCCAGCCTGTGGGCGCTGGCCGTGTCACCCCAGGCCAGCCACCCCGGCATCGGCGAAGCGCTCACGCGCTACCTGGCCGAATACTTCCAGGCCCGCAGTCGGGCGTTCATGGACGTGTCTGTGCTGCACGACAACGCCTCGGCCATTGCGCTGTACCGCAAACTCGGCTTTCAGAACATCCCGGTGTTCGCGGTCAAGCGGCGCAATGCGATCAACGAACCGTTGTTCAGCGAAGGGAGCCAGCAGGCCGACGGCCTTAACCCGTATGCCCGCATCCTGGTGGACGAGGCACAGCGTCGCGGCATTCGTGTGGAGGTGGTGGACGCTGAGCACGGCTACTTCAAGCTCAACCATGGCGGGCGCAGCGTGGTGTGCCGCGAATCGCTGTCTGAACTCACCAGCGCGGTGGCCATGAGCCGCTGTGCAGACAAGCGTGTCACCGTGCGCCTGCTGAAGCGCGCCGGGCTTCGCGTGCCACACCAGGCGCTGGCCGCAGATGCCGAGCACAACGCCGCTTTCATGCGCGAGGTCGGCGCCGTCGTGGTCAAGCCCATCGACGGCGAACAGGGCAAAGGCATCACCGTGAACCTCACCTCAAGCGAAGAGATGGAAACCGCCATCGAGAACGCCAGCCAGTTCGGTGAACGTGTGCTGCTGGAGCAGTTCTGTGAAGGCAAGGACTTGCGCATCGTGGTCATCAACCACCAGGTGGTGGCGGCCGCCTTGCGCAAGCCCGCCACCGTGGTGGGTGATGGGCAGAGCACCATCACCGAACTGATCGAAAAACAGAGCCGGCGCCGCGCCGCTGCAACCGGTGGCGAATCGCGCATCCCGATGGATGCAGAAACCCGCCGCTGTGTGGCCAGCCAGGGCCATGGGATGGACGACGTGCTGCCCTTTGGACAGTCGCTGCCGGTGCGCAAGACCGCCAACCTGCACACCGGGGGCACCATCCACGACGTAACCGACCAGCTGCACCCCGTGCTGCGGCAGGCGGCCGAGCAGGCCAGCCGCGTGCTCGACATTCCCGTGACCGGCCTGGACTTTTTGGTGCCCGCCGTGGACGGGTCGGACTACGTGATCATCGAAGCCAACGAGCGACCGGGCCTGGCCAACCACGAACCCCAACCCACCGCACAGCGTTTCATCGACCTGCTGTTCCCCTTGACCGCTCACCAGGAGGCCCTGCATTGACCGACGCCACCCGCTCCAGGAACAAAACCCCGGCCCTGCCGCCCATCGACTACGCGTTTCTCGAAGAAACCCTGCTGCAGCTGCTGGCCATCCCCAGCCCGGTGGGCCTGACCGACGCGGTGGTGCGATACACCGCAGGCCGGCTCGATGCCATCGGCATTCCGTATGAAATCACCCGCCGGGGCGCCATCCGTGCCACCCTCAAAGGCCGTGAAAAACGCCCCGCGCGCGCCATCGTGGCCCACCTGGACACGCTGGGGGCCATGGTGCGTGAAATCAAACCCAATGGCCGCATCGGCATCGTGCCCATCGGCAGCTGGTCGTCGCGCTTTGCCGAGGGCGGGCGCCTCACCGTGTTCACCGACAACCAGCAGCTGCGCGGCACCTGCCTGCCGCTCAAGACGTCTGGCCACGCCTATGGCGATGAGATCGACACCCAGCCATCCAACTGGGACCACGTGGAAGTGCGGGTCGACGTTCCCTCGCACAACGCGCAGGACCTGCTGGACGCCGGCATCAACGTGGGCGACTGGATCGCCTTCGATCCGCAGCCCGAACTGCAGCCGGGGGGCTACATCAATTCCCGCTACCTGGACGACAAGGCCGCCGTGGCCGTGCTGCTGGCGGCCTGCAAGGCGATTGTGGACAGCGGCTGCAAGCTCTCCGTGGATGCGCACCCGCTGTTCACCATCACCGAAGAAGTGGGCTCTGGCTCTTCGGCTGCGCTGCACGGCGACATTGCCGAGATGGTGAGCCTGGACATCGCCATTGCCGCGCCCGGCCAGAACACCGACGAGCGCGCCGCCACCATCTGCGTGCAGGACATGGCCGGCCCGTTCGACTACCACCTCACCCACAAGCTGATCGAGCTGGCGAAGACACACGGCATCGCGCACCGGCGCGACGTGTTTCGCTTCTACCGTTCAGACTCTGCCGCCGCGGTGGAAGCGGGCAACGACATCCGCACCGCACTCATCGGCTTCGGTGCCGACGCTTCCCACGCCCAGGAACGCACGCACCGCGACTCGCTGCAGGCGCTGGCCGACCTGACCGTGGCGTACATGCTGTCTGAACCGGTGGCACGGCGCGACCGCAAGTCCATGGGTTCGCTGGAGGGCTTCACCGAACAGCTCAAGCCCGAAGAAATGGGCGTGTCGACCACAGCGTTGCCTGATCCGGGGGAATTCCTCGAGGCGGACGGGACGGTGTCGCCGGAGGCCGCAGGCCGGACCTGATCGCGTTGCCTCCTGAGAGGTACCCCCGATAAGGCACCCTGTGTCAAAGGTTGGGCGAAGGCATCGGCATGCCCTGTTGATACACCCGGGCGAGACGAGCACAATGGGTGATGCAAAAGCCAGAGGACCATCCTCCGCCCAATCGCGGGGATGCTTCATTGACCAGGGATGTGGACGGGGGCAGCGAGACGCAGTACCAGCTGCTGTTCAACGCCAACCCGCAGCCCATGTGGGTGTTCGACCATGCCAGCAAGCGCATGATGGCTGTCAACACCGCTGCCGTTGCGCGCTACGGCTACTCCCGCGAGGAATTCCTTCGGCTAACCATCCTGGACATTCGCCGCACGCTGCAAGGCCAGCGGCTGACAGAGAAGCAGATCGACCAGGATCCGATCGGGGTGCAAGGCCTGCGTGTGACCACCCGATGGCAGCACGTCTTGAAAGACGGTTCCCTGATCGAAGTGGATATCACGTCCAGCGACCTGACATGGGAGGGGCGGCCGGCCCGGCTGGTGGTTGTAAACGAGGTGACTGAACGTGTCGCCCTGCAGCGCCAGGTTGCGCATGCCCAGCGCGAAACGAGCGCGGCGCGCGAATTGTTGGACCATGTGATCAACCGGGTGGGTGACGCGATCTTTGCGCTCGACCGGGACTTGCGCTTCACCTATGTCAATGCGTCCGCCTTGCGCCTGTTGCGGCGTGAGCGGGCCGAACAGCTGGTAGGTCGCTACGTTTGGGACGAATACGATCGGGACCATGCCCGGGCTGTTCACAACGCCTACGCCAACGCATTACGGACGCAGCAGGTTGAGGTGTTCGAGTCGTTCTACGCACCCTGGGATACGTGGCACGAATTCCGCGTGTTTCCTTCGCCGGAGGGGCTGTCTATCTTCTGCACCGACATCACCGAACGCAAGCGTTTCGAGTTGCTGCTGCTCGACCGTGAACGCGAATTCCGGTTGATGGCCGAGCAGATGCCTGCCCTGATCTACCGTGCAGGGTTGGAACCGCCATATCCGGTGCTGTACGTCAGTCCGTACATCCGCGCACTGGGCTATTCCGTGATGGAGTGGCTGTCCGTTCCGCAGGCCTGGTCCAACGCGCTGCATCCTGACGACCGTGAGCGTGTGATGCGGGCGCTGTCGTCAGCCTACCGGAAAGGAACTGAGCACCAGATCGAGTACCGACTGCGCGACGCACAAGGCCAGTGGCGCCATTTCCGAGATCGTTCGCGCCGGATCAGATCGGCTGATGGCAACGCGGCCTATTTACAGGGTATTGCACTGGACGTGACCGATCTGGTGGAGAGCCAGCGGGCCCTGCGCTCCAGCGAAGCCAGCTTGCGGCGCAGCGAACAGCGCTACCGGTTGGCTGCGGCGGGTGGACAGGTCTGGGATTGGGATTTGGAGACCGACCAGCTTAACTTGAGTCCTGATTTCTGGGCGCAGCTGGGTTCTGGGCCAGTGCCTGCCACGGACTACCGCGACCGCCTGCTCGCCATGATCCATCCCGAGGATCTGGTCCTGCATCGAAACGCTATGCGCCGCCACCTGAGAGACCGCAAGCCCTTTGCCATGGAGGTGCGCGTCCGCGATGGGCGTGGTGCTTGGCGCTGGCTGCACATTCAGGGGCAGGCTCAGTGGGACGACGCAGGCCGTGCGATTTTCATGGCCGGCACCACGAATGACATCACCACACGCAAAAGGGCCGAAGCGGCGCTGCGAGAAGCCGAGGCCTACCGACGCAACCTGTTCGAGCACCTGGCCGACGGCGTGCTGCTGATTGACCAGCACAATCACATCCTGGACGCCAACCCTCAGTCCATGCAGATGCTGGGCTACCCCGCCGAAAGCCTGCTCGGCATGTCCCTGTCGTCGCTGATGGACGAACAGAAGCCGGCCATTCACCTCGATACCTTGCTGGGCCATGAAAACGTACCGGGAAAGCTGGTGGAGTGGAACTTGGCGCGTCAGGACGGCAGCCGTCTGACCGTCGAAGTGCGCGCCCGTGCGCTCGATGACAGGCGCTACATTGCGGTGCTGCGCGACGTGGCCGACCGGCGTGCGGCCGAGACCGCATTGCTCACCTACCAGTTTGAACTCTCCGAACTCAACCAGCGACTGATGATGCAGGAGCGGGCCACCACCCAGCGCGTGGCCCAGGCGCTGCATGACAACCTGGGCCAGTCGCTGGCGGTGGCCCGTCTGCATCTTGACGAACTGCTGATCACCTCTGGCAACACCTTGCCTCCGGCGCTTGCCGAACCCTGCCTGCGACTTGCACGGGTTCTGGCGCAGGCCGTGCTCGATGTGCGCGACATGCTGGCCGATTTGCGCCCGCCCCTGCTCGAAGAACAGGGCCTGGCTGCCGCGCTGGACAACGACATCCGGGGCACGCCGTCGCCCGTGGGAACCGATATGTTGCTGGAAGTTGCCGATGGTCTGGACCGCCAGCGTTGGCCGAACGACGTCGAATACGGTGCTTTCATGGTGGCGCGCGAAGCCATTGCCAATGCCCGGCTTCACGCCCACGCGTCGCTGATCCGTGTGTTGCTTGACGGCGATGCCCGCCGGCTTCACCTGGACGTGATCGACGACGGCTCCGGCATCCCGCCAGACATGTGGCAGGGCCGGCCCGGTCACCTGGGCATGGTGGGCATGCGGGAGAGGGCGATCTCCATTGGTGCGCGCTTCTCCATCACCGCCGAGCCCGGCGGCGGCACACGCGTCTGCTTGAACTGGACATCATCCAACACATGAGCAACCTCTATCTGGTCGACGATCACACGCTCCTGCGCGACGGATTGCGGGCGGTGCTGGAGGCCGCCGGGCACCGCGTGGTGGGGGAGTCGGCCGACCCTACGCCGGCACTGGCCGATCTGCGTGACCTCGGTCCTGTGGTGGTGCTGCTCGATCTGCACCTGGGTCAGCGCTCGGGCTTTGAGTTGCTGACCGAGCTCCAGCGCAGGGCGCCGGAGGCGCGCGTGATCGTGCTGACCATGTCGGCCCAGCCCCGCCACGTGGCCGAGGCACTGCGGCTCGGTGCGGTGGGCTATGTGCTCAAGGGCTCCCCGGCGTCCGAGCTGCTGGGCGCGGTCGAAGCGGTGGGCAAGGGGCAGCGCTATCTGGGCTCCGAAGTGGCCGAGCTGGCTGTGCAGGGCCTCACCGCGCCGGGCGACGAAGCGCTGGACACGCTCTCTGTGCGCGAGCGACAGATTGTGTTGCTGGTGGTGCAGGGACAGTCGAGCGCCGAGATCGGGCGAGCGCTGCACCTCTCACCCAAGACGGTGGACTCTTACCGCAGCCGCATCATGAGCAAACTGTCCACGCCCGATGTCCCGGCCCTGGTGCGCTTTGCCATCCGCAAGGGTCTGATCGACGTCGGGAACCCCTGAGCTGCGCAGCCGTCACCCCGCCGGGCGTGACACAGTTCACACAGGCGGGCCGGCAACACGGTCGACCCACAAGCGGCATCGAGAACTCCCCACAGACGCTGGGCGGACGGCCTTTTTACATTTGGTGACGGTTGTTGTTCAGGTGGCTCATCGAGCCCGGACAGCCGGCAGCGAGTTGCTCCATGCCCCATACCAGGTCGGCCGATCGCCAGGCAGGTGCCGGGTTGAATGTTCCTCCTTGCCGGGTCATGCTGGTGGTGGATGACCCGGATCGGCACGCCTTGCTGCAACGCTGTGTGCAGAACAACCTACCCGGTTGCCGCATTGATGTGGTCGATTCGTATCTCGATGCCATGGACCGCGCCACCCATCTGGAAGCCCACCTGCTGGTGCTCGATCTGTCCATGGACAGTGTGCTGGTGCCTGCGATCAAGCGGTTTCTGGCACGCGCCGCGCCCCAGGCGTTGATCCACGTGTTTGACGACTCGCTGGACAGCACGCCCGGCGCCGGCACCGATTGCAACCGCCCGTCCATCGTCCGGCTGAAGCAATCCTTCTCCACCCTGGCCCGCGGCCACCTTCCACCTTACTGAGGCGCCACCATGCCATCCGCAACATTGCCCCCTGACGAATCCCACCGCCTGGACATCCTGGAATCCCTGGGCGTGATCGACACGCCGCCCGATCCCGTGCTTGACGGCATTGTTCGGGCCGCTGCAGCACTGACCGGCTGCGCGGTCTCGGTGGTGAGTCTGATCGACGCCAAGCGCCAATGGTTCAAGGCACGTCATGGCGTGGAAGCGCAGGAGACGCCGCGCGAACTGGCGTTCTGTGCCCACGCCATCCTGCAGACCGATCTGCTTGAGGTGGCCGATGCAAGGCTGGACGCCCGCTTTGCGGACAACCCATTCGTCACAGGTGAGCCGCATGTGAGGTTCTACGCGGGGGTGCCCTTGATGGTGGATGGTCATGCCATGGGAACGCTGTGCGCATTCGATCACCAACCACGGCAGCTCACCGACACCCAGCGCGACATTCTGCGCGACCTCGCCCGCGCGGTGGAGCATTGGTTGCGCAGTCAGCACCTGCATGAGCAGCTGGGCCGCGCCCATGCCGAGCGGCGCGACCTGCTCGACCACATGCCGGACGGCGTGTTGTTGCTGGATCAGGATCACCAGGTGATCGATGCCAACCCGGCAGCCCTGCAGATGCTGGGCTACAGCCGGAGTGAACTTCAGCAGAAGAATGTGAGGGACCTGGTGCCGGAGGCCGAGCATGAGCGCCTGGCCATCGTCATTGCCGAGATCCCGGGTTCCACCGGGCGCCTGACCGAGTGGCCGCACCGTCGCCGCGACGGCAGTGTGTTCTGGGCCGAGGTGAGTACCCGCCAGGTGGACGCCAAACGCTATGTGTCGGTGCTCAGAGATGTCACGGAACGCCGAGCACAGGACCAGAAGTTGCGCTTGCTCTCCATGGCCATGGAACAGTGCGCGGAGAGCGTGCACATCACCGATCTCGAGGCCAACCTCGAATACGTCAACGGCGCGGCATTGGCAAGTTCAGGCTACGAACTCCACGAGATGCTGGGCCAGAACCCGCGCCTGCTGCAATCGGGCCGCACGCCGCCAGAGACCTTCCGCGACATGTGGGAGCAACTCCTGCAGGGGAAATCCTGGCGCGGACGGTTCTTCAACCGCCGCAAGAACGGCGCGGAATACCAGGAAGACGCGATCATCACACCCATCCGCGATGCGAACGGTCAGGTCACGCAATACCTGGCCTTGATGCTGGACGTGACCGAGAAGGAGCGACTGAGCCAGGAACTGGTCTGTTACCAGCAGCACCTGGAAGAACTGGTGGAGCTCCGCACCGGCGCATTGGTGAAGGCCCGTCGCGCGGCCGAAGCCGCCAGCGAGGCCAAGAGCGCGTTTCTGGCCACCATGAGCCACGAGATCCGAACGCCCATGAACGGCGTGGTGGGCTGCATTGATCTGCTCCAGCGCTCGGCGCTTTCGTCCTACCAGCGCGACCTGACCGACACCGTCTGTGAATCGGCGCTGTCCTTGTTGACCATCATCGATGACATCCTGGACTTCTCGAAGATCGAGGCAGGTCAGCTCAAGCTGGAGTGCGCGCCTGTCTGCCTGGCGCGGCTCACCGACAGGGTGTGTGAATCCCTGCGCATCACGGCGACGGCGCGATCGGTTGATTTGCAGGTGGACGTGGCCGCCGGCGTTCCCGACTGGATATTGAGCGATGCCGGACGGTTGCGCCAGATTCTCAACAACCTGCTTGGCAACGCGATCAAATTCTCTGTCGGCACCGGGCGCGAGGGCCGTGTGGAACTTCGGGTGCGACCCTGCGGGGCGGATCTGCCGGGGCACCTTGAGATCATCGTGGCCGACAATGGCATCGGCATGGCCCCTGAGTCGCTGCAACGCATTTTTCAACCCTTCGTGCAGGAAGAGAGTGCCACCACGCGCAGCCATGGTGGCACCGGCCTGGGCTTGTCGATCTGCAGGCGCCTGGCCAGCATGATGGGAGGTTGGATCGTGGTCGATAGCACGGCGGGCCAGGGCTCTACCTTCACAGTGACCTTGCCTTACGAGCTCGCACAGGAGCCGCTGCAGGCAGACAACGAGAAGCCGACCAACTCATTGCAGACAGGTCCCCGCTTTGCCATGGCCGGCAGCCCGTTGGTGCTGCTGGCCGAAGACAACGAGATCAACCAGAAGGTGATTGGCCACCAGCTTGCCTTGTTGGGCCTGTCGGTGGAAGTGGCAGGTGACGGCCTGGACGCCCTGGCGCGCTGGCGCGCCGGCCGGGCCCAGCAGCGCCACGCCTTGTTGCTCACCGATCTGCACATGCCTGGCATTGATGGCTACACGCTGGCGGCCACCATCCGGACCGAGGAGGGTGATGGCGTGCGAATCCCGATCGTTGCGCTTTCGGCCAATGCGATGCGCGGCGAGATTGACCGCTGTCGCTCCGCCGGCATGAACGACTACTTGAGCAAGCCCGTGCAGACCGACGAGCTCGAAGAGATGCTCAAACGCTGGTTGCCATCTGACGAGACGCAGACCCCTGACTTGTTTGACGAGGAAGACTGTGAAGAGCTGCACGTGGTTGAGGTTGAGCTGGGCCACAGCATCTACGACGAACAGGCATTGGAAGGCTTTGTGGGCGAGGACCCCGCTGTGCTGGCCGAGTTCCGCCAGCGCTTCGTTCTTTCCGCGCTCAACACCATGGACGACATGCGCCTCGCCACCAACAGCAGTGACTTTGCCTCCCTGGGCAATCTGGCGCACCGCCTCAAGTCCTCCTGCCGGGTGATCGGCGCCGTGTCGCTGGCAGAGTGCTGCGACCGGATCGAGCACGCCGGCCCCGACTGCAGCGCTGCCCAGATGCATCGCCACATGGCCCTGATGGAAGATGCGCTGGCGCACGTCATGACCCGCTTGTCTGAACACCAGGGTGTTCAGTTCTCGGACACAACCAATTGAGCGAGTCAACCGAATGATTCGAAAGACATGAAACACAGAGACGCTCGCGTCCTCGTGGTCGGCGACAACGCGGCGGACGGCGAACAGGTCTGCGCCATGTTGCGTGACCTGTACCCGCATGTGGAAGCCACGACCGATGCCATGACATCGGACGCCGTGTTCGACCGAGTGAAGCCACAGGTTCTGGTGCTGGCCTTCAAGTCGCTGGAGGCCTGCGAGCGGTTTTACCTGGGGCTGTACCGGCGCAGTGAGGTGATCCAGTCACTGGCGCACCGAACCCTGCTGCTGTGCGACAAGGAGACCGTGCGACGCGCCTTCGATCTCTGCATGGAGGATGTGTTCGACGACTACGTGTTGTTCTGGCCGCTGGTGCATGACGCCAAGCGGCTGGCCATGTCGGTGCATCTGGCGCTGTGCGCTCTCGATCAGGAACAGGCGCTGGCTCCGTTGTCTGAGTTGGCCAACCTCGCGCGCCGTGCCGAGGCGCTCGAAGAACAACTCGCGCAACAGGTCAAGCTCGGTCGCCTGCATGCCCGCAACGCACAGACCACCGCGCGCCTCGCCCAGGAATCGGTCAGCCGTGCCATGGGGGGCTTGTCTGAACGCATCCTGGCCACTGGTCTGGACAACGCGCTCACCGTGCGCGATGCATCAAGGGTCGAGCAAGCGTTTGGCAGGTTGCAGAGCGAGGCCGTGATGCCCACGCTCGAAGACGTGGTGCAGGCGGTGCAACCCGTGAGGGACTGGGTGGACACCATCACCAGCGAACTGGCCGGGCCGCTGCAGGCATCGCGAGACATGGTCCACCGCGCCAAGTCCAGCCGGCCGCAACTGCTCGTGGTGGACGACGACGAATTCATGCGCCGACTGCTCAAGCAGGTGCTCACTGGTGCGCAATACGATGTCGAGGCGGTGGGCACTGCGGTGGATGCGCAGCGGTTCCTGAACTCGAACAGGCCAGACCTGATCCTGATGGACTTTCTGCTGCCCGACTCCAATGGCATCCTGCTCACGCGTGAACTCAAGGGCAGCCAGATCAATGTGGACATACCGGTGATCATGCTCACCGGGCGGACCGAGAAACACGTGATCGTGGAGAGCCGCAAGGCAGGCGCCGTGGACTTCGTGGCCAAACCCTTCAACCGCGACATCCTGCTGAAGAAGGTGGCCCATCACCTGGGGCAATGAGGCGTGCTCAGCGCCGCTGCGCTTCCTCGATCCAGAGCAGCCGCAAGGCCCACAGCCCCAAAGCCGGGCCCACGGCCAGCCAGGGCAACAAGGCGCCCAGCGCCACGGTCTCTGCCAGCGACACGAACAGCAGGATGCTGACAATGGAGATGGAAAAACCGATGCTATTGGTGAGTGTGAGCACGCTGCCCACCGCCTGCGGTGGCGCATTGCGCGCCGTGAGCGTGCTGAACTGGGGTGAATCGCCCGAGACCGTGATGCCCCACACCACCAGCCAGGTGTAGAAGAGCAGATCAGGCGCGCCCATGAACAGTGGCGCCGCCAGGCAGCAGGCCCCGCTGACCGCCAGCTGGCTGCCCGCCACCCGCGCACTGCCCCAGCGCTGCGCCACCCAGCCCCCGCCAGCGCAGCCGATCACGCCAGCGCCCAGCACCCAGAACGCAGCCCAGGACAGATCGACACCCTGCAGCCGGGTGGCCAGCACCAGAGGCACCATCACCCACATGGTGTAGAGCTCCCACATGTGGCCGAAGTAGCCGAGCACCGAACTGCGCACGCGCGCGTCTGTCCAGACCGTGCCCAGCGCGCGCCACTGCAGGGTGGTGACCCTGGCCACTGCACCCGGCGGGTCACCGGTGCCGAAGTACAGCAGCAGGCCACCCAGTGCGGCCAGCGCGGCCACGCCCAGCATCAGCGTGGGCCAGGGCAGGGCGTCGCCCAGGGCGCGCAGCGCATGTGCGCTGGCCGACCCCACCACCAGGGCACCGATGAGGTAACCCAGTGCCGCGCCCAGGCCCTTGCTGTACCACTGCGCGGCGATCTTCATGCCCACCGGGTAGATGCCGGCGAGGAAGAAGCCGGTGGCAAAGCGCCAGGCCATCAGCGCGGTGAAGTCGCGCACTGTCCACCAGGCGCCCACGGTGCAGGCGGCACCCGCGAGTGCGCACACCAGAAACACGAGGCGCGGCGCAAAACGGTCGGCAATGGCCAGCAGGGCAAACACCAGCGTGCCCAGAATGAAGCCGAACTGCAACGCGGAAGTGAGCGTGCCCACCGCACTGGTGGACCAGCCCAGTTCGCGCTGCAGGTCCGGCATCACGGCGTTGACCGCGAACCACAGCGATGTGCCCAGCAACTGGGCGAGCACCAGCAGGGGCAGGACGTGGCGGGGGACCTTGGGCTGTGTCATGGCTTGGAGCTTAATTGTCTGGTGCCGGTGGTGGTGTCTCGGAGTTCACGTGCTGATGGTTTTGCATTTTTCTCGCAGACCTCGCGCTGACGGGTGGCGTGGCTCGCGTTCTCCGGCCCACGCTCGCGGGCGGCTGCGTGGGTCGGCCATGGTTTCTTCTTCAACGATGTAGATGGCATGCGCCCTCTGTGGCCACCGCGAATGGGGCCTGCGCCCGCGAACCCCACCACCCGTCGAGAGCAGCACCCTGGGGGTTCATTGGAAATGCGGAGACACGTTGCGCAGACCTGACGTCAAAGGAAGTGAAACCTTCTTGGCTCACCTGCCCGCCACTGGGGTCGATGGTGTGGGTGCCCGGGCGCAGGCCCCATTCGCGGTTGCCACGGAGGGTGAGGGCTTCAAACATACTTGATGAAGCCACGCCGGCCAACCAGGGCACCCGTCCGCGAGCGTGGGCCGGGGAACGGGCACCCACACCGTCGGCCCTCGCGAACCGCACGCCCGAAATCTTCACAACCACCCACGAGCAGGAGGAGGGGACAAGGCCCCCAGAGTCACACCCCCCGAGCCCGATCCGCCTTGAACTGCGCCCGAAACGCACCAAAAGTGCCAGCGTCCAGCGAAGCACGCACCTCACTCATCAGGTTTAGGTAGTAGTGCAGGTTGTGAATCGTGGCCAGCATCGGGCCCAGCATTTCGCCGCAGCGGTCCAGGTGGTGCAGGTAGGCGCGGCTGAAACCGTCACGCCCACCATCGGCCCAGCTCACACCACTTTTCCCAGCACAGGCATGGCAGGTGCAGGTGGGGTCCAGCGGCTGGTGGTCGGTCTTGTGGCGGGCGTTGCGGATCTTCAGGTCGCCGTAGCGGGTGAACAGCGTGCCGTTGCGCGCGTTTCGCGTGGGCATCACGCAGTCGAACATGTCCACGCCGTCGGTCACGCCCTGCACCAGATCTTCCGGCGTGCCCACGCCCATCAGGTAGCGTGGCTTGTGTGCGGGCAGGCGGTGCGGCGTGTGCGCCATGATCTGCAGCATCTGTTCCTTGGGCTCGCCCACGCTCACGCCGCCAATGGCGTAGCCGGGGAAGTCCATTTCGACCAGTGCTTCCAGTGACTCCTGGCGCAGGTGCTCGAACATGCCACCCTGCACGATGCCGAACAGCGCGTTGGGATTTTCGAGCCGGGCGAACTCGTCCTTGGAGCGCACGGCCCAGCGCCGACTCATTTCCATGCTCTTGCGCGCTTCGGCCTCGGTGGTGAGGTGGCCGTTGGTCTCGTAGGGTGTGCACTCGTCGAGCTGCATGACGATGTCGCTGTTCAGCCCGGTCTGGATCTGCATGCTCACCTCGGGCGACATGAACAGCTTGTCGCCGTTCACAGGACTGGCGAAGTGCACACCTTCTTCAGTGATCTTGCGCATGGCGCCGAGCGACCAGACCTGGAAGCCGCCGGAGTCGGTGAGGATGGGTTTGTGCCATTGCTCGAAGGCGTGCAGGCCGCCGAAGCTTTTCATCACGTCCTGGCCGGGGCGCATCCACAGGTGAAAGGTGTTGCCCAGAATGATCTGGGCGCCCATGTCGTGCAGCGACTGGGGCATGACTCCCTTGACGGTGCCGTAAGTGCCCACGGGCATGAAGATGGGGGTCTCGACCACGCCGTGGTTGAGGGTGAGGCGACCGCGGCGCGCGTGGCCTTCGGTCTTGAGCAGGTCGAATTGGAGCATGGGGCGGATTGTCTCAAAACGCTTTGTGCACAAGTTGGCAGGGGGTGGTGCCGATGAAGTTGGGTTGTTTGTCACAGTCTGTTAGATTCGATTTTTTCTTGTAACGGCATGACGAAGGCCGCCGTTGCTGTGCAGTGTGTACACCGAGGGGAGGGGTGATGGCTGAGATCCAGACAAATGCAGAAGCGTGGCGCAAGACCCAAGCGCAGCGCATGTCGCCCCTCATCCGGGCACTGGAACCGCGAATGATGTTCGACGCGGCCGCTGTTGAAACCGCTGTGGCGGTTCAGTCGCAGGTGGAGCCGACAGCCGA
>PHCQ01000222.1 GCA_002840835.1 Betaproteobacteria bacterium HGW-Betaproteobacteria-16
CTCCTGCACATGGGCCATGACCTGCGCGCCCTGCCCGCCGCCGCCCAGTGTTTCGTCGCCAAACAGAGTGTAAAAACCCAACTCGGCCGAGCGCTTGCGCACCTGCTGGCGCAGCGCCAGCGCCTCGGGCACATAACGACCGCTGGCATCGAACAAGCTGCGTTCGCTGCCCAGCAGGTCGTGGTGGCGCTGCTGCAGCGGCAGCACTTCGCGTTCCACGAAGCGCAGCACTGCCTCGGCAATCGCCACGGTATCGGGATCGATGGTGAAGTCCATATGGGAAACCTCGGCGCTACAACAGCCGGAACTTCGGCAGCGTGACCTCGTCGGTCACATCGTCGTACTGCACCGTCACACGCTGGCCGATGCGCACCGCCTCCACATCGTCGGTGACGATGTTGGTCATCATGCGCGCGCCCTCGTCGAGGTCGATCACCGCCACCACGTAGGGGGTGTCGGCCTTGAAGGCCGGACCGGCCGGCCGACGCGCGATGGTGTAGCTGTAAATGGTGCCGGTGCCGCGCGCATCGACCCATTCGACGGCGTCGGAATGGCAGTGCGGGCACAGGACGCGCGGATAGAAATGGTGCTTGCCACAGTCATGGCAGCGCTTGAGTGTCAGGCGATGTTGTTTCAGGGCGTCCCAATAGGAGCGGCTCTCGCCATCGATGACGGGCAGGGGTTTGTCGTACATGGTGTTCACCGGGTGGAGAGAATGCAAGTGGCACCGCTGGAGAGCGTGCCGCCGGTGCCGTGGACCAGGGCGGTCACGGCGTCCTGAATCTGGCGCGGGCCGCATTCACCGCGCAACTGGCGCACCGCCTCGATCAGCAGGAAGATGCCGTACATGCCTGGGTGTGCGTAAGACAGACCGCCGCCGTTGGTGTTAAGCGGGAATACACCGCCCGGCGCGGTGCGCTGGTTGGCGACAAAGGCTCCACCCTCGCCACGCTTGCAAAAGCCCAGCGCTTCGAGCGTCAGCAGCACGGTGATGGTGAACGAGTCATAGACCTCAACCACGTCAATGGCGTCATGCCGG
>PHCQ01000223.1 GCA_002840835.1 Betaproteobacteria bacterium HGW-Betaproteobacteria-16
CAGGCGGGGCGGGCAGGGCCGGGGCCAGTGCTTCGTAGCCGCCATCGACGCTGTAGACCTCGGTATAGCGGAAATCGGCGAACATGTTGGCGTAAATCTGGCTGGCGTTGCCGTGATAACAGTAGATCATGACCGGGATGTGTTTCGGCAGGGTCGATACGACGTAGCCGAAATCCTGCTCGCTCAGATGGTCTGCACCCTTGATATGCCCTTGGCTATAGCTTTGTTCATCGCGGGTATCGAATAGTGCCAGAGCCTTGGTGCCGGCATGCAGGCGGCGGATGTGGTCGGCGGCATGGGCCGGGCTGATGCGCTGGAAGCTGGTGGTCATGGTGTCTCTCATTTCAAATAATTTTAAAGCTCATAGGTCAAGGCAGTCTCGATTCTGGAGTCTTCCAGCGGCAGCCCCACCGTGAAATGGTAAAGGCTCTGGAACTCCGTATTCTGCAGGCCCAGCAGGTCGTGGTGCGGGTCGTCGAAGTAACAGCCGATACCGGTTCCGCGCAGGCCCAGCGCTTCGGCCTGCAGGTAAAGTACCTGACCGATCAGGCCGGCTTCGCGCAACAGGTCGCGATAGCTGGATGGGTCTGCGTTGATGTTTGCATCGAACTCGGCCAGCATGCCCAGTGCAAAGCAGGCATTTGAAGCGATGTCTTGATGGCAGTGAATGCTGCGCGCCACGCGCTGAAGTTCGGCAGCGGGTGCCGGCGTTAATAGTTGCAGGCCCAGATATGGCGGTGCGTTCTCAACCGGGCTGCGCAGAAAATCCGGGTTCAGGCACGCATCCAGAAAAGTTGCCAGCCGCTCGGTGCGCGGCAGCAGATAGAGCCCGGGCTGCAGACCTTCGACCCGATGCACGAACAGCACCAGGCTGATATGCGTTCCGCTTGCCAGTGCATCCCACGGCGCATGTGCCGATGGCAATGTGGCGGCCAGCAGTGCATGGAAATCCGCTTGCGGCATGACGTGTCTTGCATCGAAACGCTGCGCACTGCGTCGCTGCAGGATGACCTGTGCGGCAGTCTTGTCGATGCCG
>PHCQ01000224.1 GCA_002840835.1 Betaproteobacteria bacterium HGW-Betaproteobacteria-16
ATGGAACAGCCGGTTTCATCAGGTCATAGCTACCTCCGTGAAACAGAAATTCAAGCGACTTCAGGTCGCACGTTCTCGCCGTCAAGGTCTGCGCGCCCTATGGGCGCTTGCGGCCTATCAGCCGTCTTCGAACCTGTGACCGCTGCGCTGCGGCGTGCCGGTTCCGGTCTCGGGCAATCCCGCCCGTTCACCGGAGTTGGTCATGCAGCACGATCTTTTCTCTTCCCTCGATTCCCTCCTGTCGATGCCCGCTGGGGCAGGGGGCTTCCTCATCCGCGAGTTGACGGGCCAGTACCGCCCGGCCGAGGCCGACGAGGTGCTGCTGGCGGCGCAGCAACTGCTGGGCGCCCAGGTGCGCGGCAGCGACGTGATGTCCTCGCCTGCCGTGGTGCGGGAGTTCCTGAAGCTGCGTCTGGGTCAGTTGCCTTATGAAGTGTTTGCCGTGGTGCACCTGGATTCGCAGAACCGCGTCATCGACTACGTCGAGATGTTCCGTGGCACGGTGAGTCAGACCTCGGTCTACCCTAGAGAGGTGGTGCGCGATGCGCTCCTGCGCAACACCTGCGCGCTGCTGCTGGTGCACAACCACCCGAGCGGGACTGCCGAGCCATCACGGGCCGACGAGGCCTTGACGCAGACGATCAAGGCCGCAGCGGCCTTGGTCGATGTGCGGTTGCTGGACCACTTCATCGTCACCGATGCCATGGTGCGATCCATGGCAGAGATGGGCCTCATCTGAAACAGGGGCCTTTTGGCCCCTTTTTTCCTTTCGGATGAAGTGATCGCATCGGCTCGAACGCCGCGCCAGTCGCTGCGCTTGGTGTCACGCCGTTCGCAGAGCCGCCGCTGCTCTGTTCATCCGGCCGCCTGCGCTTTGCTTGAGCGCCCGAAGAGGCTCGGGCAGCGCGTGCGCCATGCGGCCCACCGTTATCCCCCCACGGCGCCCCCATCCACGGGTGAGGGGGACTTGTGGGGGGATCTTTCAGCGGTGGGCCAGGTGACTGGCTCACTGCTTCGGCTGCGTGGTT
>PHCQ01000225.1 GCA_002840835.1 Betaproteobacteria bacterium HGW-Betaproteobacteria-16
CGGCTTCATCGGCATGAACGTCTCGGTCAAGGCCAACGTCCGCACCGCGCAAGCCGCCACCGGCGGCATCGTGCCGGCACTGGATGTCGCCTTCAAGGGTGGCGCCATTACCGGGATGTTGGTAGTCGGGCTTGGCTTGCTGGGCGTGACCGGCTTCTATGTCTACCTTGGCGCGGAAGCGACGGAAAACCTTAATCCGCTCATCGGCCTGGCGTTCGGCTCCTCGCTCATCTCTATTTTCGCCCGTCTGGGCGGCGGCATCTTTACCAAGGGTGCGGATGTGGGCGCCGACCTGGTCGGCAAGGTGGAAGCGGGGATTCCGGAAGACGACCCACGCAATCCGGCCGTGATTGCCGACAACGTCGGCGACAATGTCGGCGACTGCGCCGGCATGGCCGCCGACCTGTTCGAAACCTATGCCGTCACCATCATCGCCACTATGGTACTGGGTAGCCTGATGATTACCGGCGCAGGTGCCAATGGCATCGTGTACCCCCTGTTGCTCGGTGCGGCCTCGATTGTCGCTTCCATCATCGGCTGCTTCTTCGTCAAAGCCAAACCGGACATGAAGAACGTCATGCCCGCGCTCTACAAGGGACTGGCTGTCGCCGGACTGCTTTCGCTGGTCGCATTTTATTTTGTCACCACCTATATCTTCCCGGAAGGACTCACCACCGGCGGTGAACTGGTCAGCGCAAACGCCTTGTGGGGTGCCAGTGCCATCGGCCTGATTCTGACTGCCGCCCTGGTCTGGATCACCGAGTACTACACGGGGACCGATTACAAACCAGTACAGCACATTGCACAAGCCTCCACTACCGGCCATGCCACCAACATCATCGCCGGCATCGGCATCTCAATGAAATCAACTGCCTGGCCCGTGCTGTCTGTCTGCGTCGCGATTTTTGCTTCCTACGAACTGGCCGGGCTTTATGGCGTGGCCGTCGCTGCAACCGCCATGTTGAGCATGGCCGGCATCGTCGTCGCACTCGACGCTTACGGCCCGATCACCGACAACGCC
>PHCQ01000226.1 GCA_002840835.1 Betaproteobacteria bacterium HGW-Betaproteobacteria-16
CATGTTCTTCGGCTGGTGGGCCATGAAGGACTATTTTGTCTTCGGCGACAGCCGCTTCGATCAGGTGCAATGGATCACCGCCCAGCCCAGTGATGACAAGCCCTGCTATCGCGGCGACATGGCTTTCGACCTCAAACAGCGCGTGCTCCTGCGCGGCATGCCGCGCAATATCGCCACCATCCTGCTGGGAAGGCCGACCTGGGAAGACCACGGCCAGATCGAATATGAACTCGGCTATTGCCTCTGGCGCGAACATGGCCTCAGGCTGTATTTCGATGACAACGACAAACTGATCCGCAGCCGCATCGTGCAGCATTAGGGAAACGCTGATTAAATGGCTATGCGGGCGAATTGCTGCGTTGCGCATCGCCACCATTGATCTGTACAACCAGATCCGTACAACCAGACATATAGAGTATCCGCATGCTGAACGAACACGATTATCACTACATGGAAGAAGCGCTGGCGTTGGCCACACAGGGTTTGTATACCTGCATGCCAAACCCGCGCGTCGGTTGCGTCATCGTCAGGGACAGCGTCATCGTCGGCCGAGGCGCACATCTGCGTACCGGCGAGCCGCATGCCGAAGTGCATGCCCTGCGCGAAGCGGGCGAAAAGGCCAGAGGCGCCGATGCCTACGTGACGCTGGAGCCCTGCAGTCATCACGGTCGCACGCCACCCTGTGCCGATGCGCTGATCGCAGCCGGCGTCAAACGTGTGTTTGTCGCCATGCAGGACCCCAATGTTAAAGTCGCCGGCAGCGGTCTGGAAAAGCTGCGGCAGCACGGCATTGAAGTCCATTGCGGTCTGTTTGAGCAAGAGGCGCAGGCACTGAACCCCGGTTTCATTTCGCGCATGACGCGCGGCCTGCCGTTCGTGCGCTGCAAGGTCGCCGCCAGCCTCGACGGCCGTACTGCGCTGGCCAACGGCGTCAGTCAGTGGATCACCGGCGAGGAAGCGCGTGCCGATGTGCAGCACTGGCGTGCACGTTCCTGCGCCATTCTCACCGGCATCGGTA
>PHCQ01000227.1 GCA_002840835.1 Betaproteobacteria bacterium HGW-Betaproteobacteria-16
GATGGCGTTCTTTCCCCAATCCGGCTCTAGTTCCTAGTTGATTGCTCTTGCGCTGACATTCGTTCTCGGTGCCTGGGCTCTACAGCAACTTCCTGCATTGCCTCATCTGGCATGGGCGCTGGTGGTCCTGCCACTGGCCTTTGCTGTATTCTTCACGCGACGGTCGTTTGCCTGGTATTCACGGACACTGCGTCGGCTCAATCTGACCCTTCTAGCCTTTGCCCTTGGCTTTTTCTGGGCTGCCGGTTTCGCTCAGATCAGGCTGGCCGATCATTTGCCTGCGGAGTGGGAGCGAAAGGACATTCGGGTCGTCGGGGTGATTGCCGGCATGCCGCAGCCCAACGAGCGCGGCCTGCGTTTCGAATTCGATGTGGAGCAAGTGCTGACGCCGGGCGCAGTCGTGCCCGGCCATATCTCGCTATCGCACTACACCAATGGTTTTGCGGGACAGCAGAGCGAGCAGCCACAGGATCATGCAGTTTATCGAGCCGGGCAGCGCTGGCAACTGACCGTGCGCCTCAAGCGGCCGCACGGCAGTCTGAACCCGCACGGTTTCGATTTTGAAGCCTGGTCGCTGGAACGTAATATTCGTGCCAGCGGCTATGTGCGTGAACGGGCCGATAATCACATGCTGCAAAGCCTGGTTTATCGGCCGGACTACATCATTGAGCTATTGCGCGAACGCGTGCGTGAGCGCATGAATGTTGTATTGCAGGACAGGCCGTACGCCGGCGTCCTGCGGGCCTTGGCTATCGGCGACGAGAGCGGCATTTTGCAGGCGGACTGGCAGACTTTTCTGCGCACGGGCACCAATCATCTGATGTCTATTTCCGGTTTGCATATCACCATGCTGGCCGGGTTGGCGTTCTCGCTGACCTATGCCCTGTGGCGACGTTCCGAAAGGTTGACGCTGGCACTGCCGGCCCGCAAGGCAGCTACACTGGCGGGTGCCTTGTTTGCACTGGCATACGCATTGATGGCCGGATTTTCCATCCCGACGCAACGTACGCTTTATATG
>PHCQ01000047.1 GCA_002840835.1 Betaproteobacteria bacterium HGW-Betaproteobacteria-16
CCAGAACAACCTCGACCCCGAGGTCGCCGAGAACCCGCAGCACCTCGTGGTCTACGGCGGCATCGGCCGCGCCGCGCGCGACTGGGCCTGCTTCGACCATATCCTGGCTTCGCTGAAAGACCTGAACGACGACGAAACCCTGCTGGTGCAATCGGGCAAGCCGGTCGGCGTGTTCAAGACCCACGCTAACGCGCCGCGCGTGCTGATCGCCAACAGCAACCTGGTGCCCAAATGGGCCAACTGGGAACACTTCAATGAGCTGGACCGCAAGGGCCTGTTCATGTACGGCCAGATGACCGCCGGCAGCTGGATCTACATCGGCAGCCAGGGCATCGTGCAGGGCACCTTCGAGACCTTCGTTGAAGCCGGCAAACAACATTACGGCAACGATCTCTCGGGTCGCTGGATCCTCACCGCCGGTCTCGGCGGCATGGGCGGCGCGCAGCCCCTGGCCGCGACGCTGGCCGGCGCCTGCTCGCTCAACATCGAGTGCCAGCAAAGCAGCATCGACTTCCGCCTGCGCACGCGCTATGTGGACAAGCAGGCGCGCGACATCGACCACGCGCTCGAACTCATCAAGGAACACACCGCCAAGAAAGAGGCTGTCTCCATCGCCCTGCTGGGCAACGCCGCGGAGGTGCTGCCTGAGCTGGTCAAGCGCGCGAAGGCGGGTGGCATCAAGCCCGACCTGGTGACTGACCAGACCTCGGCCCACGACCTCATTAACGGCTATCTGCCCGTGGGCTGGAGCGTGGCGCAGTGGAAGGCCGCGCAGAAGGACCCGGCGCAACACGCCCGCCTGACCGCCGAGGCTGCGCAAGGCTGCGCGGTGCACGTGCAGGCCATGCTGGATTTTCAGGCCATGGGTATTCCCACGGTGGACTACGGCAACAACATCCGCCAGGTCGCGTTCGACCAGGGCGTGAAGAACGCATTTGATTTCCCCGGCTTCGTGCCGGCCTACATCCGCCCCATGTTCTGCGAGGGCAAGGGCCCGTTCCGCTGGGTTGCGCTATCGGGCGACCCGGAAGACATCTACAAGACCGACGCCAAGATCAAGGAACTGTTCCCGAACAACCACCACACGCACCGCTGGCTCGATATGGCGCGCGAGCGCATCGCCTTCCAGGGCCTGCCCGCGCGCATCTGCTGGTTGGGACTGGGCGAGCGCCACATCGCGGGCCTGGCCTTCAATGAGATGGTGAAAAACGGCGAGCTGAAGGCTCCGATCGTGATCGGCCGCGACCACCTGGACACCGGCTCGGTCGCCAGCCCCAACCGCGAAACCGAAGCCATGAAAGACGGCACAGACGCCGTGAGCGACTGGCCGCTGCTCAACGCCCTGCTCAACACTGCCGGCGGCGCGAGTTGGGTCAGCCTGCACCACGGTGGTGGTGTGGGCATGGGTTACTCGCAACACTCGGGCATGGTGATCGTGGCCGACGGTACCGACGCGGCGGCCGAGCGTCTGGCGCGCGTGCTGGTGAACGACTGCGGCTCGGGCGTGATGCGCCACGCCGATGCGGGCTATGAGCTGGCGATTGCGACCGCGAAAAAGCAGGGCCTGAAACTCCCCATGATTGCCTGACCCGGCCCCAGAGAGAGACACTCACCCCATGACTCCGACCCTCACCCTGCAACCCGGCCATATGAGCCTTGCCGATCTGCGCACCGTCTGGCAACAGGGCGTGCACATTCAACTCAGCGAAGACGCGCAGGCCGGTATCCATGCTTCGGCCGCCGCCATCCGCCAGATCGTGGACAAAGGCGATGCGGCCTACGGCATCAACACCGGCTTCGGCAAGCTCGCGAAGACCCGCATCCCTGACGACCAGCTGGAACTGCTGCAGCGCAACCTGATCCTGTCGCACTCGGTCGGCGTTGGCGAGCCCATGAGCGACGCCACGGTGCGGCTGGTGATGGTGATGAAAGCCGCGAGTCTGGCGCGGGGCTATTCGGGCGTGCGCCCGGTGGTCATCGACACGCTGCTGGCCGTGCTCAATGCCGGCATCGTGCCTTGCATTCCGGTCAAGGGTTCGGTGGGCGCTTCGGGCGACCTCGCGCCGCTATCTCACATGACGCTGGCGCTGATGGGCGAGGGCGAGGTGCGCGTGAATGGCGAGTGGGTGCGTGCGGGCGCTGCGCTCAAGAACGCGGGCATCACACCGCTCACGCTGGCGGCCAAGGAAGGCCTGGCGCTGATCAATGGCACGCAGGTGTCCACCGCGCTGACGCTGCACGGCCTGTTCATGGCCGAGCGGCTGCTGGAAGCCGGCACCGTGACCGGTGCCCTGTGCGTGGACGCGGCCAAGGGCAGTGACGCACCGTTCGATCCGCGCATCCACGCCGTGCGTGGCCAGCCAGGCCAGATCGCTGTGGCCGCTGCCACGCGCGAACTGCTGGCAGGCAGCCAGATCCGCCTCTCGCACCTGGACAACGACGAGCGCGTGCAGGACCCCTACAGCCTGCGCTGCCAGCCGCAGGTCATGGGCGCCTGCCGCGACCTCATCGCCAACGCCGCACGCACCCTGTTGACCGAAGCCAACGCCGTGACCGACAACCCGCTGGTGTTCACCGACACCAACGAGGTGCTCTCGGGCGGCAACTTCCACGCTGAGCCGGTGGCCTTTGCCGCCGACACGCTGGCGCTGGCCATCGCGGAAATCGGCGCCCTGTCTGAACGTCGCATCGCCTTGCTGATCGACAGCACGCTCTCGGGCCTGCCGCCCTTCCTGGTGGACAACCCGGGCATCAACAGCGGCTTCATGATCGCCCACGTCACGGCTGCCGCGCTCGCCTCGGAGAACAAGTCCCACGCCCACCCGGCCAGCGTCGACAGCCTGCCCACCAGCGCGAACCAGGAAGACCACGTGAGCATGGCCACCTTCGCCGGTCGCCGCCTGGCCGAGATGGCTGAGAACACCGCCACCATCCTGGGCATCGAGTGGTTGGCCGCCGCGCAGGGCGTGGACTTTCACCGCCCGCTGACCACCTCGGCACGCCTGGCCAAGGCCCACGCCACGCTGCGTGCGCGCGTGCCCTTCTATGATCGCGACCGCCTGTTCGCGCCCGGTATCGAAGCGGCCCGTGCGCTGGTGCTGCAAGGCCACGCCAGCGACGGCAATGGCGACGCGCTGGCCGCGCTGTGGTGACGTCATGACCATCCGACGCCTTTGGCGCAACGCCCGGCTGACCACGCTGGCCGGCACCGACTGGGGCCTGATCGAGCAAGGCGCCATCGTGACCGAGGGCGAGCACATTGCCTGGGTCGGCCCTGAGTCTGCCTTGCCTGCCACGCGGGGCGCCACCGAAGAACATGATCTTGGTGGCGCGCTGCTGACCCCCGGTCTGATCGATTGCCACACCCATCTGGTCTATGGCGGGCGCCGGGCCGACGAAGCCGAGATGCGGCTGAACGGTGCCAGCTATGAAGCCATTGCGCGTGCGGGCGGCGGCATCCTGTCCACCGTGCGTGCCACCCGCGCTGCCAACGAGACCGAGCTGTTTGACCAGGCCGCCGCCCGCGCCCAGACGCTCATGGATCAGGGCGTGACGACGCTGGAAATCAAGTCCGGTTATGGCCTGTCGCTGGAGGACGAAGCGCGCTGTCTGCGCGTGGCGCGCCGGCTGGGGCAGGAGCGCCTGCTGTCGGTGCGCACCACCTTCCTGGGCGCGCACGCGCTGCCGCCTGAATATGAGGGTAGGGCTGATGACTACATCAGCGTGGTGTGCGACTGGCTGCCGCAGCTGCACGCCCAGGGGTTGGTGGACGCCGTGGACGCCTTCTGCGAAACCATTGGCTTCACGCCCGCGCAAACGCGCCGCGTTTTCGAGGCGGCGCGCGCGCTCAATCTGCCCGTCAAGCTGCATGCCGAGCAGCTGTCAGACCAGGGCGGGGCGGCACTGGCTGCGTCTTACGGCGCGCTCTCTTGCGACCACCTGGAACACCTGAGTGCTGCCGGCATCGCCGCCATGAAAGCCAACGACACGGTGGCGGTGTTGTTGCCCGGTGCCTTCTACATGCTGCGCGAAACCCGGCTGCCACCGATTGCCGCGCTGCGCAAGGCCGGTGTGTCCATGGCCGTGGCCACCGACCACAACCCGGGCACATCACCCGCGCTGTCGTTGCCCCTCATGGCTCACATGGCCTGCAGCTTCTTCCGCCTCACGCCGCTGGAAGCGGTGCGGGGTATCACGGTGCACGCCGCACGGGCGCTGGGCCTGCGCGACCGCGGCACACTGGCGGTCGGCCAGCGCGCCGACTTCGCCGTGTGGGCGCTGGAACACCCCAACGAGCTCACCTACTGGTTTGGCCACAACCCCTGCCGCCGCGTGGTGGTGGCCGCACAGGAACACAGCACATGAATGCCTTTGTCTGGCAAGGTCGCAAGGACCCGGAAGAAAGCGGTGTCAGCACCCGCTGGCACCAGCACGTTCACCCCTTCGGGCCCGCATCGACCGGCGGCGTGGCCCTGATGGGCTTCGCGGTCGACGAAGGTGTGCGTCGCAACGCCGGTCGCGTGGGCGCGGCTGATGGTCCGCGTGCGCTGCGGGGCGCTCTGGCGGGCCTGCCTGTGCTGGGCGAACCGGCACTCTGGGACGCGGGCGACGTGACCTGCCCGGCCGGCACCGCCGACGGCGCTCTCGAGGCCGCACAGGATGCGCTGGCCCAGCGCGTGGCCGGCGCCATTGCCCAGGGCTGCCTGCCACTGGTGCTGGGGGGCGGGCACGAGGTGGCCTGGGGCACGTTCCAGGGCATCGCCCGCGCGCGGCCCGATCTGCGGCGCATCCTGATCGTCAACTTTGATGCCCATTTCGACCTGCGCATGGCCGCCCGGGCCAATTCCGGCACGCCGTTTCGCCAGATGGCAGAGTGGTGCCAATCCAGCGGCCGCCCCTTCTATTACCACGTGCTGGGCATCAGCCGCTATGCCAACACACAGGCCCTGTTCGACCGCGCCAGGGCCTTGGGCGTGCGCCACGTGCTGGACGACGATCTGCAGACCGAAGGTGGCGTGGACAAGGCGCGCAAAGCCTTGCAGCAAGACCTGGCCGAATGTGAGGCGGTCTACCTCACGGTCTGCCTCGATGTGTTGCCAGGCAGCCTGGCACCCGGCGTCTCGGCCCCCGCGCCGCTGGGCGTGCCGCTCGCCCATGTGCAAACCCTGATGGACACGGTGCTGGCCTCGGGCAAGCTGCTGGCGGCGGACATCGCCGAACTCAATCCCGGCCTGGACCGCGACGGCCTCACTGCTCGGGTGGCGGCCCGGCTGGTGGCACGCATCGCACGCGCCGTGCAGCAGGAAATGGACTGACTCTGTCGGGGTAACTGAGGCGCGGCATGCGGCGCAGGGCCGGCGCGCGCGTCTCAGGCGGAAGACCGCTTGGGTTTGCGCGCAGCCACCGCCGCCTCCAGGGCCAGGCGCGCCCAGGGCAGCATGAGTGCGGGCGATTCCAGCGCTTCGTCTGGCGGCGTGTGGTAGTGCAGCTTCATGGCCTTGCCCTTGGCCTCGTAGACAAAAGGCATCGCACCGGCAGCCAGCCACACCGGCTCGGTGGCGGCGTTGGTCTTCAGGTAGAGCGTGTCCCAGGCAATGAGGCCGATGTTCATGCCGTCGGTGGAGATGCCCCAGCCACCAAACATGCGCTTGGCCACACAAGGCCCCACGCCCGAAAGCAACTCGCAGGCATGCAGCACGAAGGGGTCGGTGACGGGTTTGGCGGGCATGGGTGGATCGTAGAGCTTGATCAGCCAAGTTGCCAAGATCGAGTGGAGACGAACAACACTTCCGGAGCGCAGTGCCTGTTCCAGAGATACCGTGGAGCCGGCTTCGCCGGTCCACTGGTATCGCCCCCTCGAAGGGGGTGACGCCGAAGGCGGCGCGGGGGTGGGACAATTCCTTATGGCCCGCCCCAAATCCGCCACCCACGACCTCAAGCGCGAACAGATCCTCGATGTGGCTGCCCTGTGCTTCGCCCGGCAGAGCTTTCCCGCCGCCAGCATGAACGACATCGCCACCGCCTGTGGCACCAGCAAGGCCCGGCTGTACCACTATTACGAGAGCAAGGAGGCGATCCTGTTCGACCTGCTGGACCGCTACACCCAGCGCCTGCTGGCGCTGATTGGTGAGTCCGAGGCGCGGG
Organism: Betaproteobacteria bacterium HGW-Betaproteobacteria-16; assembly: GCA_002840835.1. GTDB lineage: Bacteria > Pseudomonadota > Gammaproteobacteria > Burkholderiales > Burkholderiaceae_C > Hydrogenophaga. Next base: position 6,145 of record PHCQ01000047.1, read on the forward strand.
CACAGCGCAAAAACCTGAATGAGCGCGACGCCCTGAGCGAACTGGTGCGCGCCTTTCTTGCCGAATACGAGAGTTCGGCCACCCGCCATGTGGCCCTGGTGTCTGACACGAAGTTTCTGGGCGAGGTACAGCGCGAGCTGATCTTGAACCGCCAGCGCGATGTGGTGGCGGCTTTCACCCGTTTTCTGCGGCGGGCGTATCCTGAGCGTGTCACGCCGGTGAACCAGACCGCGTTGACCATGATGCTGTTCGGCATGATCAACTGGACCTTCACCTGGCTGCGCCCCGACGGGCTGCTGAGCTACGCCGCGTTCGCTGACGAGGTGGTGGCCGTGCTGGAGCGGGGCCTGGGTTGATGCCCCTGCCGATCAGCGATGTGGGAGATCCGGCCACAGAAGAGCCGCCGCAAGTCGACCGGATTGTGGGGCCTTTATTTACTTATGTGTAATTGATTTCGTTTAGGTAAAATTCCGCCGGTTGCAGTTTGCGCATTTTTGCCCCACACAGGAGACCCCCATGAGCAAAGCCTTCGCCTCCCAGGCCGACCTGGAAGACAAAAAAACCACTTTCGAACAGCTCAGCCCGCACTGCTGGGCCTACACCGCCGAGGGTGACCCGAACTCCGGCGTCATCATCGGCGACAAGTTCATCATGGTCAGCGACGCCACCGCCACACCGGCCATGGCGCAGGACCTGATCAAGCAGATCCGCACGGTGTCGGACAAGCCGATCAAGTACGTGCTGCTCACCCACTACCACGCGGTGCGCGTGCTGGGCGCCAGTGCCTACCTGGCCGAAGGCGCCACCGAAGTCATCGCCAGCCGGGGCACCTACGAACTGATCGTGGAGCGCGGCGCGCAAGACATGCAGAGCGAAATGGAGCGCTTCCCGCGTCTGTTCCGTGGTGCCGACAGCGTGCCCGGCCTGACCTGGCCCACCATGGTCATTGGCGACGGCAAGCCGGGCCGCCAGGGCAGCCTGGAAGTGGACCTGGGCGGCGTGAAGGTCAGCATCTGGCACCCGGGCCCAGGCCACACCCGTGGCGACACCATTGCCTGGGTGGAAGAAGAAAAAGTGCTGTTCAGCGGCGACCTGGTGGAATACGAAGCGGGCGTTTACACCGGCGATGCGCAACTGGAAGAATGGCCCGCCACCCTGGAAGCCCTGCGCGAACTGAAGGCCGAATTCATCGTGCCGGGCCGCGGCGAAGCCATGAAAGGCAATGCCGACGTGAACAAGGCGCTCGACTACACCCAGCGCTGGGTCACCACCTTGTTCCAGGCTGGCAAGGAAGCCGCTGCGGCTGGCATGGACCTCAAGACCGCCATGGCCCATACCCGCAAGAGCATGGACCCGGTGTTTGGCCACGTGTTCATCTACGAACACTGCCTGCCGTTCGACGTGAGCCGCGCCTACGACGAAGCCAAGGGCATCAAGAACCCCCGCATCTGGACGGCCGAGCGCGACAAGGAAATGTGGGCCGCCCTGCAGGGGTGAACTTGGCGGCACCCCCGCCGCGCTTCGCGCGACCCCCTCCAGGGGGCGATACCAGTCGTCCGGCAAAGCCGGCCCGACGGTATCTCTGGAATGGGTTCACGTCACGCCGGAGGTGTCTTGCAGATACCGCTTTGAGTGGCGCACTGGATGTGTTCTCAACAAAAAGACCCGCCAAGGCGGGTCTTTTTGTGCGTGCTTGAAGGCCCGTCGGAACGGCCGGGCGATTAGGACTCTTCTGCGTCTGCGTCTTCGGTGTCGTCTTCTTCGTCCGCGTCCCCGGTGGATTCATTCACCTTCACGGATTCGGTGGAGCTGCCTTTGCGGCCGGCGCTGTCGGTCACGGTCAGGGTCACCTTGAAGGTGCCGGTCCGGGTGTAGGTGTGGGTCACCTTGGAGCCATTGGCGGTTTCGCCGTCACCGAAGTCCCATTCGTACTTCACGGCCGTGGCGCCTTCGGGGTTGGCGTTGATCAGGGTGCCGGAGCCATCGAAAGTGACTTCTTCGTCGACCACCACCTTGGTGGGGTTCACCTCGATGATGGCGATGGGGTTACAGGCCGCGAGGAACAGCGCCATGGCGGCAATGAACAGGGCTTTCCAGAGGGTGGACGGACGGAGTGCGGTAGACATGGTGTGACAGCAGCTGAAGAAAAGGGGCACCCCGCCGGTAGCGGGGTAGACATCCAGACAATATAAACCTGTTTGCTGGCCCGTGGTGTGACGAATTGATGGCTGTTTCCGGTCAGCCAGCCCGGTGGTCAGCTCAGGAGGCCCACGACGCCGCTTTGATACGATCCGGCGCACCCGGCCGGGCAACGCCCCAGCGATCAACGGCCCCTCACTGGTTCATTCCTCCCATGCCCCCATCTGCGGACCTGCTCGGCCACACCTCCACAGACTGGGCCATCGTCGCGGTCTTCGCCATCGTCTATCTCGGCATGTTTCTGGGCGGCTTGCCGCGCCTGAAGCTGGACCGCTCCGGCGTGGCCCTGCTGGGGGCCATTGCGGTGATCGCGCTGGCCGGTCTGCCCGTCGAGGACGCAGCCCGCTCCATCGACCTGCCCACCATCGTTCTGCTCTTCGCGTTCATGGTGGTGTCAGCGCAAATGCGGCTGGGCGGCTTCTACACGGCCGTGACCCGCCGGGTCGGCGCTCTGCCGCTGTCCCGTGGCGCGCTGCTGGCGGCGCTGATCGGCGTGGCGGGAGCGCTGTCGGCGGTGTTTTCCAACGACATCGTCTGCCTGGCCATGACACCGGTGGTGGCCCGGCTGTGCCTGCATCGCGGGCTGAACCCGCTGCCGTTCCTGATCGGGCTGGCCTGCGCCGCCAACATCGGCTCGGCGGCCACACTCATTGGCAATCCGCAGAACATGCTCATTGGCTCGGTCCTTCAGTTGCCGTTTGCGGGGTACGTGCGGCAAGCCCTGCCGCCGGTGTTGGTCAGCCTGCTGTTGCTGTGGGCGTGGCTGGCGTACGGGCCTGGGTCGAGGGCAGAGAGCCCTCACCCCGGCCCGCTCCCAGCGGGAGGGGGCGCGAACAGCCCTGGTGTTGAAGAGCCCGCGTTCGATGTGTGGCAGACCACCAAGGGTCTCGGGGTGGCTGCAGCGCTGCTGCTGATCTTCCTGTTCACCGACTGGCCGCGCGACGTCGCCGCGCTGGTGGGCGCCGGCGTGCTGCTGCTGAGCCGGCGCCTTCAGTCGGCCCGCGTGATGGGGCTGATCGACTGGCCGTTGCTGATCCTGTTCATGGGGCTGTTTGTGGTCAACCATGCCTTCGAGACCACCGGGCTGGCGGGTCAGGCTGTGGCCTGGCTGGGCACGCAGGGTGTGCACCTGGCCGACCCGGGGCCGCTGCTGGTGGTGGGTGCGGTGTTGTCCAACCTGGTGTCCAACGTGCCGGCGGTGATGCTGCTGCTGCCGCACCTGGGTGGCGGCAGCGAGCAAGCCGGCGTGATGCTGGCCCTGGTGAGCACCTTCGCCGGCAACCTGCTGCTGGTGGGCTCGATCGCCAACCTGATCGTGGCCGACCTGGCGCGCCAGCAAGGCATCGAGATCGACTGGAAACGCCACGCCATAACCGGCATTCCAGTGACCTTGGCTTCACTGGCCGTGGTGTGGGCGTGGGCATAGAGAGCTCCCCCCTGCGCGGGATTCGGTACGCCCCCCTGCGCTGCTGACGCAGCTTCCCCCCTCCCTGGCGCGCCTTTGGCGCTTGGAGGGGGGACGCACCCTGTGGCCCGGCGGAGCCGGTTCCACGGGTGCCCTGGACATACTCCCCCTCGTTGGCATTGCGTTCGGCGCTCGTCTTCGTTGGCTGGTCGCCTTGGTCGAAGCCCTTGGGGGCTCAGTGAATCGATGACAGGAACTGCTGCAGTTCGGGTGTTTCAGGTGACCCGAAAAGCTTGTCTGGTGGCCCCATTTCGTGCACTCGCCCCTGGTGCATGAAGATCACACGGTCGCTCACCTTGCGGGCGAAGCTCATCTCGTGCGTGACCATCAGCAGGGTCATGCCGTCATCGGCGAGCGACTCCACCACGCGCAGCACTTCACCCACCAGTTCGGGGTCGAGTGCCGATGTGATCTCGTCGCACAACAACACGCTGGGCTGCATGGCCAGGGCGCGGGCGATGGCCACGCGCTGTTGCTGACCGCCTGAGAGTTGATCAGGGAAGGCATCGAACTTTTCGCCCAGGCCCACTCGGGCCAGCAACTGGCGCGCACGCTCCGCGCCTTCGGCACTGTCGGTCTTTTTCACCAGGCTGGGTGCGAGCATCACGTTGCGGCCCACGCTCAAGTGAGGAAACAGGTTGAAGTTCTGAAAGATCATGCCCACGTGCTGGCGCAGTTCGCGCATGGCGGCGGCATTCTTGTGCAGCAGGGGTTTGTCGTCCACGGTGAGGGCGCCGGCCTGGAACTCTTCAAGACCGTTGATGCAGCGCAGCAGCGTGCTTTTGCCCGATCCGCTCTTGCCGATGATGGCGATCACCTCGCCGGCCTTCACCTGCAGGTCGATGCCCTTGAGCACCTCGTTGCTTCCGTAGGACTTGCGCAGCTGCTGGATGTCGACGATGGTGCGTTCAGTGGTTGGCATGGAATTTTTTCTCCAGGGTGCGCGCGTACAGACTCACGGGGAAGCACAGCGCGAAATACATCAGGGCCACGCAGCTGTAGACCAGGAAGGGTGCGAAGGTGGCGTTGGTGATCATGGTGCCGGCCTTGGTGAGTTCCACGAAGCCGATCACCGAAGCCAGCGCCGTGCCCTTGACCACCTGCACCAGAAAGCCCACGGTGGGTGCGATGGCGATGCGCGTGGCCTGTGGCAGCACCACGTAGCGCAACTGCTCGCCAAAGTTCAGCGCCAGGCTTTGTGCCGCCTCCCACTGGCCTTTGGGCACGGCCGCCACGCAGCCGCGCCAGATCTCCACCAGGAAGGCGCTGGTGTAGAGCGTGAGCGCCACGGCAGCGGCCGTCCAGGCAGAGGTCTCCACCCCGAACAGCGCCAGGCCGAAGTAGGCCAGGAACAATTGCATCAGCAGTGGTGTGCCCTGGAAGAGTTGCACGTATCCGCTCACCAGGGTTTCGGCACCGGGCCAGCGTGCGGTGCGTGCCACCAGCAGCGCCATGCCCACGATCCCACCGCCAATGAAAGCGATCAGCGAAAGCACCACCGTCCAGCGCGCGGCCAGCAGCAGATTGCGAACGATGTCCCAAAGGGAAAAATCAACCACGACGGCCTCCAAACAAGTAGCGCGGACCCAGCCAGTTCAACAGGCCGCGCACGCCGATGGACAGCAACAGGTAGATGCCGGTGGCAACAATGAAGGCTTCGAACGCGCGGAAGTTGCGGCTCTGGATCAGGTTGGCGGCGTAGCTGAGTTCCTGCGTGGAAATCTGCCCGCACACCGCGGAACCCAGCATGACGATGATGATCTGGCTGGTCAGCGCCGGCCACACCTTCTTCAGTGCCGGTGGCAGCACCACGTGCACGAAGGTCTGCACGCGGGAGAGCGCCAGACTGGCTGCGGCTTCGATCTGCCCCTTGGGCGTGGCCTGGATGCCGGCGCGGATGATCTCGGCCGCGTAGGCGCCCAGGTTGACCACCATGGCGATCACCGACGCGGTTTCTGGTGTGAGCTTCACGCCCGCCGCAGGTAAGCCGAAGAACACGAAGAACAGCTGAACGATGAAGGGCGTGTTGCGGATCAGCTCCACATACGCCCCCACCAGCCAGCGCAGCCACAGCGGCCCGCTGCTGCGCGCCCACGCGCACAGCGTGCCCACCACCAGACCGATCACGGCAGAGATGGCGGTCAGGCCCAGCGTCCACACCACGCCCTTGACCAGCAAGGGCCATTGAGCGAGCACTGCCCAGAAGTCGAGTTGGATGCTCATGAAATGGCCCGCGTCAATTGACAGTTGGATGGTCCGTCAAGGTTCAGGGGAGGGTGCCGGCAGGGCGGCCCAGCCACTTCTTGGCCATGGCGTCGATGTCGCCCGAGGTCTTGGCAGCGGCGATGATCTCGTTGACCTTCAGGCGCAGCGCGTCTTCACCCTTGGCCACGCCGATGAAGTTGGGGCTGTCTTTCAGCAGCACCTTGAATTCGGCACCCAGCTGCGGATTGCGCTTGATCATGTTGTCGGCCACCGACACGCCGGTGGCAATCGCCTGGGTCTGGCCCGACACGAAGGCCGAGACGGTGGTGTTGTTGTCTTCGAAGCGCTTGATGTCTGCCGTGGCTGGCGCCACTTTGGTCAGCTCCTGATCTTCGATGGCGCCACGCGTGACCGCCACCGACTTGCCCGCCAGGTCGGCGAAGCCGGTGATGGCCATGGACTTGGGTGCGTACACGGCCTGGAAGAACGGCGAGTAAGCGGCAGTGAAGTCGATCACGGCTTCGCGCTCGGCGTTCTTGCCCAGGGTGGAGATCACCAGATCGGCCTTCTTGGTCTGCAGGTAAGGAATGCGGTTGGCGCTGGTCACGGGCACCAGTTCCACCTTCACGCCCAGCTTGCTGCCGATGTAATTGGCCATGTCCACGTCCAGGCCCTGGGGCTTGAGGTCCACGCCCACGAAACCGTAGGGTGGGAAGTCGGTGGGCACGGCGATCTTGATCAGCTTGCCCTTCATCACGCCGTCGAGTGCGGACTGGGCGTGGGCGGTGCCCATGGCGCTGAGCGCAGCGAGCGAGACGGTGGTGGCCAGAAACAGGCGTTTGGTGAATGTCATAGCAGGGCTCCTAGGTAGGTTTCAGGGGGTGGTTGGGAGGGATCGGGCGGGCTTGCGCGCCGTGAGCGGCCGCTGCCCGGGGTGGCTTCGCGCACGGGCGCCAAGGCGTCGCGCAGGCCGGCCAGCGGGTCGTTCGCCGGGGCCAGGCGCAAAGCCGCCTGGACCTGGCCGATGTGCGCTTCCATGAGTTGTTCGGCGGTGGCGGTGTCGCCGCGCTCCAGCGCTTCGACGATGGCCACATGGTCCTGGCACGACTGCACCGCGTCGTGGGTGGACTGGTACAGCATGGCGATCAGCGTGGTGCGGGCCGTGTAATCGCGCAGCGTGTCGGCCAGCAACTGGTTGCCCAGGCATTCGGCCAGGCACACATGGAAGTCGCCCAGCAAATAGCTGCGCTGTCCCACGTCGCTGCCCTTGAGCGCGGCCTGCTCCTGTTTCAGGTGCTGGCGCAGGCGTTTGAGGCTGGGCTTGTCGATGCTTTGCGTGCGGCGGATCAGCCCGGTTTCAATGACGCGGCGTGCTTCGAAGGCTTCGCGGGCTTCGTCGTGCGAGGGCTGCACCACGTACCAGCCGCGTCGCGAACTCACGGTGACGATGCCGCGCGCCGCCAGGCGCACCAGCGCTTCTCTCACCAGGGTGCGGCTGCAATCAAACAGGATGGACAGGCTTTGTTCGCCCAGGCGGGTGCCGGGTGCCAGGCGCTGGGCCAGCACGGCTTCAATGATGCGTTGGGCGATGTCGACGGAGCTGACCATGGATGAACCTTTGAAGGTTCTCCATGCGAGATCCGTGCCACATCCATATCAGCCTTGTATACAACGAATGTGCATCAAGTTTGTGCACTTCAGGCGATCACGCGCCGCTGCGTGCACCAGCAGGCGGCGGTATTTCAGCTCGGATGTGCCGGTTTGGTGCCCGGCCGGTGAACCGCTGGTCAGTCCCGGGAGGCCAGGCTGACCACGTCGGCTTCGTAGCCCTTGAGCGCATTGGCCGCGTTGGCGCGCTGTTCGGGCGTGGTGCTGTTGTGCAGGGCCGCAAACTGTGCACAACCGTGCTGCACCAGCTGGGCACTGTATTCAGGATAGCCGGGCGTGGGTGAACGGCTGATGCGTGCCACGTGCTCGCGCACTGCCTGTTCTGCGATGGCGGGGTTGGCCTGCAGCTTACGTACCGTCTTCAGCAGGTCGGCCTGGCGGCGTTCGCGTTCGGCCTGGGTGCGTTCGGGGTCCCAGGGTGAGCGACGCAATTGGTCGCGCAGCAGCTCGCGCTGCGCGGTCGTCAGCGGCCCGTAAAAACGCTCGCTGCGTTCGACGGCTTTCTTCAGGCGCTCGTCCAGGGCCTGTTCCCGGTCGGGCTGAAGGTGGTCCTTGGCGAATTCTTCGTTGCTCTTGGCCTGACGCCTTTGCAGGTTCGCCAACTGGTCTGGGTCCAGTTGCAGGGCCACTCTGGCCATGGGCGCCACCATGCGCTCGGCGGCCGCGTCGATGCGTTGGCGAATGGCCTCGAATTCGGTGCAGGCTTCGGCCGCTGTGATGTCGCGCTGCGCCAGGGTCTGCCATGTCTGCAGACGCTGCGAGTACATCGGCAGCTCGTTGCGGCGGTGCCAATCGAAGAACGCGCCGATCTTGCTGCGCACCTGCGGTGTCTGGTCGCTGGTGAAGTCGATGTGCTCGTCGAGCCACCAGTAGGTGAGGTTGGGCGCCTGGTTGTAGGCGAGCCTGGCCGTGCTGCAGGCGACCAGGCCCAGCGTGAGCACCACGGCAGCGCTGCCGACCCAGAACCTGCGGGCGATAATCGTCCGCTTGATGGCGCTGGCAAGAACGCCGCGCATTTTGTCCCCGAAAGAGGTGCTCATGTCGTTCCCTGTGGATGTGGTGGTGATGGCGGCCGGCAAAGGCACGCGCATGAAAAGTCAGCGACCCAAAGTGTTGCACCGATTGGGGGGCCGCGCACTGGCCCAGCACGTGATCGACCGCGCCGTGCGGTTATCGGCGCGTTCGGTGGTGGTGATCACCGGCCATGGCGCCGAGCAGGTGGAGCAGGGGCTGAGCGTGTCTGACGGCGCGGCGCTGCGTTTCGTTCGACAGGAGCCCCAGCTGGGCACGGGCCATGCGGTGCAGCAGGCGGTGCCCTTGCTGGCAGACGACGGTGTGGTGCTGGTCTTGAACGGCGACGTGCCGCTGATCGGTCAGGAAACGCTGGAAGCGCTGCTGCAGGCCTGTGCCGGCAAATACCTGACGCTGCTGAGCGTGGACACCGGCGCTGACGCCACGGGCTATGGCCGCATCGTTCGTGGCGACGATGGTTCGGTGCGTGCCATCGTGGAACACAAGGATGCCGACGCCACGCAGCGACGCATCACCGAGTGGTACAGCGGCGTGATGGCGGTGCCCGCTGACGTGCTCAAGCCTTTGCTCGCCGAACTCGGCAACGACAACAGCCAGGGTGAGTACTACCTGACCGATGTGGTGAAGCACGCGGTGGCGCGTGGCCTGCAGGTGCAGGCCATCACCACCAGCGACGAGGTGCAGGTGGCCGGGGTCAACAGCCCGGTTCAACTGGCCGAGCTGGAGCGTGCCTACCAGCGCCGCCTGGCCGAAGCGCTGATGGAGCAGGGCGTTCGCCTGGCCGACCCGGCTAGGCTCGATGTGCGGGGCGAGCTGATGTGCGCGCCCGACGTGGAGATCGACGTGAACTGCGTGTTCGAAGGCCGCGTCAAGCTCGGCGAGGGCGTGCGCATTGGCGCCAACTGCGTGATCGCCAACGCGGCCATTGACGCGGGTGCGGTCATCCACCCGTTCACCCACATTGACGGTGAAAAGCTGGGGGTCTCGGTGGGGCGCGGTTCGCTGGTGGGGCCGTTTGCGCGGCTGCGGCCCGGAGCCCAGCTGGGTGCCGAGGTGCACATCGGCAATTTTGTTGAAGTGAAGAACTCGACCCTGGCCGATGGCGCCAAGGCCAACCATCTGGCCTACCTGGGCGACACAACGGTGGGGGAGCGGGTGAACTACGGCGCCGGCAGCATCACCGCCAACTACGACGGTGCCAACAAACACCGCACCGTCATCGAGGCCGATGTGCATGTGGGCAGCAACTGCGTGCTGGTGGCGCCGGTGACGATTGGTGCGGGGGGCACGGTGGGCGCCGGATCCACCGTGACCAAGGACACGGCCCCCGGCAGCCTGACTGTGGCGCGGGGCAAACAGATCAGCCTGCCCAACTGGCAGCGACCGGAGAAACAAAAAACCTGAAGGTCAGCAGGCGCGAGGGCCGGACGCCAATGAGCGGCATCAGCCGAGGTGCGACGAACCCGACTTGCTCTTGCCTTTGTATTCGCTGTTGTTGCCTGCAGAGCGGCCTGCACCCCTGCCATTGAGCCCGCCACTCACACTGTTGAGCCCGCCGCTGACGCTGTTGAGGCCACCACTGAGACTGCTGCGCCCTTCGCGGTCGAGGTCCATCAGGCCGCTGAGGCCCATGACCTCCGAATCGCGGAAACCCGTGGCCGGGTAGACCTGATCGAACTCGGAGAGTTGCGACTCCAGTTGCTGGCGGCGGCTTTCGCTGGAATCGCCTTTCTCTTTGGGCAGGGGCTGGGGCAGGGCGGCCAGGTTGAGCTGCTTGCGGAATTCGGCGGGGGAGGGCATGCGGTGCAAGCCGTTCTTCAGAAACACGAAGCGCACGCCGGCGGTTTTCAGGATGCGGTTCTTGATCTTCACCTGATGCGCCTTGGCCTTGGCGTTGCTCAGGTGGTATTGCTCGATGTCGAAAGCGAAGGTGGGGCGACCGTCTTCACCGCAGACCACGAAGTCCACCCGCTGTTTCCTCAGGCGCTCTTCGGCCGTGGCGCGGTCGGCCGCACGGCGGACGGACAACATATCCTTGAGCAGCATGTTGGGCAGCACCACTTGGCCAGGGAAGGTGTCGTGCAGGTAGTCGAGCATGTGCACTTGCTCGGTGGTGAGAATGCGCTCAGGCGTGTAGCGGTCGTCGCGGCCAGACGACTTCACCTGGCTGCGGCGCCAGAACCACACCCCGGCGCCCACCAGCACCAGGGCAATCAGCAACCCAATCAACAACGGCAACATGCAACCTCCTGCGGCGAGCCAATTCAACGTTGGCGGAATTCTAGGAGGGTGTTACACAAGCCGGCCTGCGTCAACACTTTGTTACCCCGAGGGGCACCCAAAACGTGTGATTTAAGGCGAAATGGAAAGCTTTTGTTGGCTTCATGGCGGAAATTCGCTCACTGAGGGCGCGCCAAGGGCAGGGGCAGGCGAGGGTCGAACTTGGCGCGTTTGACGCTGAAAAAGGCCTTCACGTTGCGCACGTTCGCCTCCCCGGTGAACAGGCGCTGTGCCAGGGCCAGGTAGGCCGGCATGTCCACCGTGTGCACCACCAGCACGAAGTCAGGGCCCGGGCTCACGCGGTAACACTGCTGCACGGCGGCGTCTGCCACCACACGCGCTTCAAACCGGTTCAGGTGTTCGCTGCCCTGACGCTCCAGCGTGATTTCCACCAGCGCGGTCAGGCCGTGGCCGGTGTGGGCGGCCAGGCGATCGGGGCTGAGCAGGGCCACTTCGCGCTCGATCAGGCCACTTTCGCGCAGCCGCTTGATGCGCCGCAGGCTGGTGGGCGGTGACAGATGGGCGAGTTCGGCCAGGGTCTGGTTGCTGCGGGCGGTGTCGGTCTGCATCAGGTCCAGCAACCGCAAGTCGGTTTCATCGATGTCAATTAATTTCATGAATCAATATCTGAAGAAATAAAAGATGATCTTCGTGAGTGTGTGAAATTATCTTTCATATCGCATCAAAAAGACATGCCATATTTCTCTGGCCCATCGCTAGCATCCTGATCATTCAAGTTCAAGGAGCGCAACATGTGCGGCATCGTGGCAGGGGTTTCAGGGCGCGACATCGTGCCCGTGCTGGTTCAGGGTTTGCAGCGGCTGGAGTACCGGGGCTACGACTCCTGCGGGGTGGCGGTACATGCCGGTGGCCTCAAGCGCGCACGCAGCACGGCCCGGGTGGCAGAACTGATGCAGCAGGTGCAGGCCGAAGCCATCGCCAGCGGCACCGGCATCGCCCATACCCGCTGGGCCACGCACGGCGCACCGGCGGTGCACAACGCCCACCCGCACTTCAGCCACGGCCCTGGTGACGCCGCAGGTGCAACCGGCCGGGTGGCGCTGGTGCACAACGGCATCATCGAAAACCACGACGAACTGCGCGAGAGCCTGCAGGCCAAGGGCTATGTGTTTGAAAGCCAGACCGACACCGAGGTCATCGCGCATCTGATCGACTCGCTGTACGACGGCGATCTGTTCGCCGCATTGCAGGCGGCCGTGCCCCAACTGCACGGCGCCTACGCGCTGGCCGTGTTCCACCGCGACGAACCCCACCGTGTGGTGGGCGCGCGCGCCGGTTCACCGCTGGTGCTGGGCGTGGGTGTGCTGGACGGGCAAGCGGGCACTGAACATTTCCTGGCCAGTGACGCCATGGCCCTGGCCGGCGTGACCGACCAGATCGTCTACCTGGAAGAGGGCGACCTGGTGGACCTGCAGCTGGGCCGCTACTGGGTGACCAATGCGCAAGGCCGCCCGTTTGATCCCGCCGAGCGCCCCGTGAAAACCGTGCAGGCCCACAGCGGCGCGGCCGAACTGGGCCCCTACCGGCACTACATGCAGAAAGAGATCTTCGAGCAACCGCGCGCCATCGGCGACACGCTCGATGGCATTGTCAGTATCACACCCGAGCTGTTTGGCGACGGCGCCTACCGCATCTTCAAGGACATCGACAACGTGCTCATCCTGGCGTGCGGCACCAGCTACTACAGCGGTTGCACCGCCAAGTACTGGCTGGAAAGCATCGCCAAGATCCCCACCCAGGTGGAAGTGGCCAGCGAGTACCGCTACCGAACCAGCGTGCCCAACCCGCGCACGCTGGTGGTCACCATCACCCAGAGCGGCGAAACCGCCGACACCCTGGCCGCACTGCGGCACGCACAGGCGCTGGGCATGAAGCACACGCTGACCATCTGCAACGTGGCCACCAGCGCCATGGTGCGCGAGTGCGCGCTGGCCTACGTGACCCGTGCGGGGGTGGAGATCGGTGTGGCTTCCACCAAGGCCTTCACCACCCAACTGGCCGGCCTGTTCCTGCTCACGCTCGCACTGGCACAAATGCGCGGCCACCTGAGCGAAGAAGCCGAAGCCGAACACCTCAAGGCCATGCGCCACCTGCCCGTGGCGCTGCAGGGCGTTCTGGCGCTGGAGCCGCAGATCATCAGCTGGGCCGAAGACTTCGGCCGCATGGACAACGCCCTGTTCCTGGGGCGTGGCCTGCATTACCCCATTGCGCTCGAAGGGGCGCTCAAGCTCAAGGAAATCAGCTACATCCACGCAGAGGCCTACCCCGCTGGCGAACTCAAGCACGGCCCCCTGGCCCTGGTCACCAGCGCCATGCCCGTGGTCACGGTGGCCCCCAACGACACTCTGCTGGAAAAGCTCAAGAGCAACATGCAGGAAGTGCGCGCGCGCGGCGGCGTGCTCTACGTTCTGGCCGACGCTGACACCCGCATCAAGAGTAGCGAAGGCATCCACGTCATTCGCATGCCTGAACACTACGGCGTGCTCTCACCCATCCTGCACGTGGTGCCGCTGCAGTTGCTGGCGTATCACACGGCGCTGGCAAAGGGGACGGATGTGGACAAGCCTCGTAACCTCGCGAAGAGTGTGACAGTGGAGTGAACTGCCCCGGGAATCGTGGAGGTGTGATCGCATAAATAAAACCTGTAAATCAAAAATTAATTCTGTACAGGTTGTCAGAACCCCGGACACCTCTCTCGGAACCATGATCGAGAGGTTTAAACAATGCCTCATTCATTCTTTGTGCCCTGCACGATTAACTCTCGCTGGTCAGCATATGACCCGAGATTGCCCGGGAGGGATTGCCGACGTCGGAAGTGCAGCGACTCCGGTCCTTGGTGGTCGCGTCCGCGGCTCAGGGTCGTTGCCACTTTGCTGTCATCCAGAGATACGGCCTTCCGATAGCGCTATGACTGTTCACGGGCGCAGTTCAGACATTACAGAAGCCACTAGGCCTAGCTTGGCCCACGGACTAATCTGTCCCCCTGGCGGTACAGATAAGCCCTGTGCTGAAGCTACTTTGGCGAGAGGGCATACGCCGCCGACCTTTCTGATGGCGTGACTCGCGATTCTGTGGATTGAGACATGCATTTTGTTCCGTGACGCAGGTGGGGCGCAGGCGCATGGCAACACGACCACGCGCATGGGCTCAGGATGTCGGGACCGACGGCTTGCGGAGCCAGGCCACCACCAGGGTGATGATGGTCAACGGGACCACGAAACCGAGCATGGTTGCCGAAAAGGCTTCCAGCGCTTCATGCTGCTGTGCAGCCAAAACCAGGTAGGTGACGTAGGCCACGTAATAGCCCAGGAAGACGGCACCCTCCCAACGAGCGATTTCACGACCAGTGATGAACACGGGCAGGCAGGCAAGCGCGACTGCAAGCATCACCCAAAGATCAAAATTGAGCACTGAGGGAGCAAGCCCCAATCCGCTACTGCCTGCCACCAGCCCACTGAGTCCGACACAACCCAGGATGTTGAACGTGTTGCTCCCCACGACATTGCCTACTGCAATGTCACGCTCGCCCTTTAGCGCGGCGGTCAACGATGTCGCCACTTCGGGCATGGAGGTGCCTGCTGCAACGATGGTCAGGCCGATCACCAGATCACTGACGCCAAAAGCCCTGGCGAAGACCACTGCGGCGCCCACCAGCCAGTCTGAACCAACCACGAGCATCACCAGGCCCGCGACAACCAATCCCACTTGGGCAACCCAGTGCGCATCCCACCCTCCAGGTGGGGCTGTCTGAATCGCATCGTCGAATTCAGAAGGGCCCTTTGCACCTTCCTTGCGGGATTGAATCACCAGGAAGCCTGTGTAAACCACCAGAAGTGCCAGCAGCAGGGCGCCTTCCCAGGCCGAAATACTCCCGTCGAGTCCCAGTGCCAGCAAAAGCAGCGATGCGCCCAACATGATCGGGATCTCTTGCCGGATGAGTTGCGCGTGAACTACCAAGGGAACGATGAGCGCGCTTACGCCCAGAATGAACAGCACGTTGAAGATGTTGCTGCCCACCACGTTGCCAACAGCAATATCGCCTTGCCCATCAAGAACTGCAGCAGTGGAGACTGCCATTTCAGGAGCGCTCGTGCCAAATGCAACGATGGTCAGACCCACGACCAGCGGAGAGATTCCGAGTGACAGGGCCAATCGGGAGGCGCCTCGGACCAATGCGCTCGCACCCAGTACCAGTGCCACCAAACCTGCGCTAAACCATAAAGCCTGTGTCCAAAGCATAAAAACCTACCTATGGTGTGTCAGTAGACAATCATAAGGAGGTTCAATTTGTATCAGAGCGGCACTTCATCTGCTGGGGGTTAGCATGATCACGTACTACCAGAAGCGCGACCGCCTCTGCAGTCCAGATGGACGGCCACGCGCTCGTGGCCCTCGTTTTTTTTATGCCCGAATGTCAACGCTAATGATCTGACCTTGATTGCGCTGGATGATTTGCATAGCCGATTCCTGCTTCTTCAAAGAAGTTTGGTCATTGTGTGATACCGCACCCTGGATGCCGTCATGCACCTTTTGCCTGAAGTCGTAACGTGTCTCGTCACCTTCAACTGGCAGCTCAGGGCCCCCGCCAATCGGGATTTTCATGGTCATAGCTAAGAATGTTAGGCCGTCATCGATCGACATTTCCCCGCTGCGATTCTGAGCATTGATCCAACTGCGCATGTCTTGGCGGGTCATCTTAGTGAAATCAACCGCCTTGGTCCTGTCGGCATGGGTCGCGGTCGGCGCAATCGAAGAGGACATGGTCGAACGGTCGACTGGCGAAGCCTTCGGGCGCCGGCTCGCGTTTATGTAGTTGGTTCCTGAATCCACTCTCATCGCATCCATCTTTCGTTACAGTAATCTCTCCACCACCCGGGGAGTGGTACGGGTTAAGCGAGTACCTGTGAAATCCTTCCACGTTGGCTATCGCAAGGTATTGGTATGTCGGTTCACTTACCAGGTCGAATGTCGGTGATGACCATCTTCCCCGCGTCCTGTATTACGACGAACTGTATCTTCTCCCCCACCTGGACTTTGTCCAGTATGGCTTTGTCCTTGACGTTGAACACCATGGACATCGGGGGCATGTCCATATGCTTTATTTCGCCGTGCTTGATTGTGATCTTGCTATTTGCTTTATCGATCTTGCGAATTTCGCCGTCGGTCATGTCGGGTAATGTAGCTACACCCATCTTGTTGTGGTCCAAGGTCGACTGCGCCATCACTGGCAGGGACAGTGAAAGGACTGCCGCAGTCAAAAATTTCGTGATAGTTTGAGTGTAGGTTTTCATATAATTATCTAAATTGAGAGTCAGTTAGTAGCGTGCGCTATTTGGCGGCAACGTTAATCGTGCCCAGCATTCCAGCTTCGTAGTGACCAGGTAAGAGGCAGCCGAAATAGAACTCGCCGACCTTATTGAAATTCCAGACGGTCTCCTCTTTCTTCCCCGCACCAACATGTGTCATGTAGGGCTCGTCGTGTTCCATGTTGGGAAATTTCCTCATTAGCGCAGAGTGCAGACCGAGCACTTTCTTGGTGCCCAAGACGAACTCATGCATCACCTTTCCATCATTGGTGTGCACGAACCGGATGGTTTCTCCTTGTTTCACCTCAACGAATTCGGGCGAAAAGCGCATGTTGTCCGTCATACGGATTTCCACAATGCGTTTAATGGAATTCGAGTGACCGCCAATGCCCCATTCCTTTTGCTCCATCTTCATGGGTGCGGCCTCCTTGCTGTGCTTGTTTTCGCCATGAGAAAATGAAGCCGTAGAGGCAGCAAGCATGGCGGAAACGAACACGGTTTTGGTAACTTTCATATGAAATTCCTTATCGACGGGTCGAATTGATTGAGGGGGTGAGAAGGGGCCGCAGCTGCAACGAGCCCGTCGCGTGACCTACTACGGGCGAAGGGGAACAGAAATGTTTGGGCACTACACCTTCTTGACGCCGTCATTAGCCCTGTGTTGATCAGCAAGTTCACACCGCTCCTACCGGACCGATAGGGTCGTGTCCTCTGGTACCTGGGTGGCGTGGGCGATGCCGACGTCAGTGCGCGTCATGGTGAACATGCACGCCGCGCATCCAGGCAATGAGGTCGATGGGATTGGAGGTGCCGACGCTAGTGGCCACGGTCTGAATTCGGGACTTCTTCAGCTGCGGCTTTTTCTGGGGTTGGTGCTGGGTCAGGGTGCCGCGCGAGAGCTTGTCGAGGATCGCGCAATGAGGCTGGTCATCCCCGTGGCAGGCCTTCACCAGCACCGAAAGACCGTTCATCATCTGTTCGATTTCGCACCGCTTCTCTTCCAAGTCCGCCAAGTGGCGTTGCGCCACGGCCTTGACTTCCCGGCTCGTGCGCTTTCTATCGCTCCACAAACCGATGAGTTCGGCGATCTGCGCCACCGAAAAACCTAGATGGCGCGACTGGCGGACGAATCGCAACACCGAGACTTCGCGAGCTCCATACAGGCGGTAACCCGCCTCGCTGCGCTCAGCCTCAGGCAGCAAGCCTCTTAGTTCGTAGTGTCGGATCATTTTCGCGGAGACGCCAGAGGCCGCGGCAGCTTCGCCGATGTTCATGAGAGTGCTCATGGTGTGCTCCAAGTGTTGAGTGGCTGCATGGGTGGAAGGATGGAGGTTGAACTTGTGGGAAGGTCAAGGCCCTCAAATACGGAGCCTTGAAAAACGTGGGTCAGATGGAGGGGTAGCCGGCGTCGGTGAGCGCTTCGATCAACGTTGCGCGGTCTTCACTGCTCTTCACGGTGACCAAGTGCCGTGGCAAATCGACCTGGATCTCGCAGGCGGGGTCGACTAGCTTGAGTGCGACGTTCACCATAGAAACGCAGTGGCCACAGGTCATGTCAGGAAGGTGGAATTCGTACATGGATAACTCCGGAAAAGGGTTGAGGGAATCTGGACTTTGAGCATTGCTACGGTGGCAAGGTCAAGCTGCTTCTGCACTTGTGCTTGCCAGCGTGGGAAGGGGAAGCATCCGGCTTCTATCCACTCTCAGGAGCTCCCCCATGTCAACCGTTTGCCTTTCTCACCCCGACCACTTTGGTTTGCTCATCGCCAGAGAATGGGCGCTATCGCCCATGCAAACATTGCTGCTTCCCCTGAAGCGCGGGGACTTGCTCCAGTCGTTGCAGGGCACCATTTGGATCACCGTCGACGGCCAGCGCCAGGACCTGTTTCTCAGTGGCTCCGAGACGCACACCGTGGCTGAAGACGCCAGATTGCACATCAGTGGGTTTGATAAACCGCGCCTAAAGGTGCTGAGTCAATGCCCGTTGCAGGTTCTTCAACAGCGCGAAATCTCGGGTTGGCGAACCTGGCCGCGCAAGGCGCGTTTCTGGACGCTACTGCATACCGATTTCCCCGTACGCATTGCAGCTTGAGCCTCCCACCGTGACAAGGGCAATCATCCGTCGCATCCACATCTCAGAAGCCTGTCATGAACAACGCCACCTTGTCGCTCATTGAGCATCAATTCCTCATCGAAGGCATGACCTGTGGCTCCTGCGTCGGACGCTTGGAAAAGGCCCTGAAGGCCGTTGCCGGTGTACAGAAGGTCAGCGTCAACCTGGCTACCGAAAGAGCTACGGTGAACGCTGTTCCTTCCACGCTGGCTACCAACCTGGTGGCTGCAGTGCAAACGGCCGGCTACAGCGTGGGAAGAGAACCCGGCGCCCAGTCCGGTGCCTCGCCCGCAAGAAACCAGGGCGAACCTTGGTGGCCGGTGGCGTTGGCCGGTGTGATGTCGCTTCCCTTGGTACTGCCCATGCTTGCCAGAATCGTGGGCGGCGATTGGACAATCAATGGCTGGTTGCAGCTCGCCCTTGCCACACCGGTGCAGTTCTGGCTGGGCGCGCGGTTCTACCGGGCAGGCTGGAGAGCTGTTCGCGCAGGCGCCGGCAACATGGATCTGCTGGTGGCACTGGGCACCAGCGCGGGCTACGGCCTGAGCCTATTTCTACTGTTGAAGCACTCTGCGCACGGTACTCCACACCTGTATTTCGAGGTCTCGGCGGTGATCATCACGCTTGTGCTGCTAGGCAAATGGATTGAGTCTCGCGCCAAACGCCAGACCACCGCGGCCATTGCAGCCCTCAATGCCCTTAAGCCCGAAGTGGCGCGCGTGCGCATGCCCTACGGCGATGTGGACGTCGCAATTGCGCAGGTGAAGGTGGGCGACACCGTGGTGATTCGCCCAGGCGAGCGCATTCCGGTGGATGGTGTGATCACCATCGGCTCAAGCCAGGTCGACGAATCGTTGATCACTGGGGAGAGCCTGCCGGTTACCAAGTACGCGGGGGACAAAGTCACCGGCGGCGCCGTCAATGCCGAGGGCCTCTTGTTGGTTGGGACCACCGCCGTGGGGGCCGAATCCGCGCTCTCGCGAATCGTGCGCATGGTCGAGTCGGCTCAGGCCAAGAAGGCCCCCATACAACGCATCGTGGACAGAGTGAGCGCCGTCTTCGTGCCGGTGGTTCTGCTGATCGCCGTGCTCACCCTGCTGGGCTGGGGTTTGGCCACTGACAACTGGGAGCAGGCCATTCTGAACGCCGTTGCGGTGATTGTGATTGCCTGCCCGTGTGCACTGGGCCTGGCGACGCCAACCGCCATCATGGTCGGGACCGGAGTAGCTGCGCGGCAAGGCATCCTAATCAAGGATGCCGAAGCGCTGGAGATTGCGTATCGCATCGACACTGTGGCGTTTGACAAGACGGGCACGCTGACGGAAGGAAAACCCATGTTGGTCGCGGCGGTGGCTGCCCCCGGTCACGACGACCACCTTCTATCCTGGAGTGCAGCTATCCAGGCTGGCAGCGAACACCCGCTGGCCCGCGCCGTGATGAATGCCGCCGAACAGGCAGGTCTCGCCGTGCTCTTTTCTGCCAAAGTGAGCGCCGTTCCCGGACGCGGCATGTCGGCCGAGGTGCAGGGCCGTTCCCTGCGTTTGGGCAGTGCGCGCTACATGCAGGAACTGGGAGTTGACACATCGGCCCAAAAAGAGGAAGCGCTGCAGCTGCAAGACGACGGGCGCACGGTGTCTTGGCTAGCCGATATGACGGATTCACCCGCGCTCGTCGGCATGCTGGCCTTTGGCGATTCGCCCAAGGCCAGCGCCATCAATGCCATCCAAAGCCTGCGCGCCCTGGGCATTCACACAGTAATGGTCACCGGTGACAACGTGGGCAGCGCGCTGGCCGTGGGCAGCGTTTTGGGCATCGACCACATCGAAGCCGAGGTTATGCCCGTAGACAAGGCGGCAATCGTTAACCGACTCAAGGACGGTGGCCGCTTGGTGGCCATGGTGGGCGACGGCATCAACGATGCGCCGGCCTTGGCCTCGGCCGATGTGGGCATCGCCATGTCCACCGGGACTGATGTTGCCATGCATGCCGCTGGCATCACGATCATGCGCAGCGACCCCGCACTCGTGGCAGATGCGATCGACATCTCGCGCCGCACCTACCGCAAGATCCGCCAGAATCTCTTCTGGGCCTTTGCCTACAACGCCATCGGCATCCCGCTGGCGGCGGCCGGACTTCTTAACCCGGTGGTGGCTGCAACTGCCATGGCGCTGAGCAGCGTGAGCGTGGTAGTCAATGCTTTACTGCTCCGGGGTTGGAAACGTCAAGCCTGTACTCAATCTCGCGCCTTAGGGATCAAGGCGGAATAGACTTTAAATTCTGTGCTTGGCATTCGACGTACCGCGCGAAGCCAGTGCTGTGGCGCCCAATGCAAGCGCTCCCGGCCAGGCAAGTAGGTGGCCGCCGGCAAAGTTCAGCAATCCGCCTGCCGCGCTCGCGGATAGCGCGACCTGCCCCCGAAGACGAAACCTTGCCTTCCGCAAGAATGGCGGCTCCTCCTTAAATTAGGACTCGTCTTTCAATGGCGCACATGCCACTAGGTAATTGGGTCCCTCCGCTCGGCGATTGAAGTCACCTCGAGGGTACTCATCCAGTAGGTGGCCTGGCGCAAAGCGTCGGACAGTTGTCGCTCACGGCCCGCCACGTTTGGGGAAGATGGGCGGGGCGGTTGGCACATCGGCCAGCCGCATTCGATGTGGAGCCCACGCCATGAGATCCGACGCCCATGCTGAGTACCGCGCGGTGCATTCCCACCTTCACGGTCGGGATGCCGCGACGCCGCCGGAGAAACTGAAGCGACTGGCATTCGAAAGCACTCAAATAGACACACGGACTGCTCGAATCACCCATGTCCGAACCGAGCTGATGGCAACGGCAGTGTGCCTGAACATTTCGTTGGCGGGCATGCTCTCGGTGATTGCATCCGCATTTGGATTGCTTCATGGATATCCGATGTGGAGCTGGTGGCTGGTCCTTGCCAGCATTCTCACGATTGTCACCACACGCCGTCTGTGCTGCGCTCTCGCACCTCTGTTTTGGGTTTCTAGCGGTGCACCGACTGCACGCGAGCGCTGGGTAACCACCCTCTTGGAGTCCGGCCCAACGGACACTGATCTGCGCTACGTGGAAAACCATCCGACCAAAACCGACAACGTGCCGACGCTTTCGGACACAATGGCCCACAATGCGCAGAATCGTACTCACCGGTGTACCGCCGTTCGAGGTGCAGGACCTTGCAGGTCCACTGGAAGTTTTCGCCCAGTGCGACTACGAGATCGAACTGGTATCGCCTGAGCGCGATGGCTCAACCGCAATCAATCGGGGGCTGCGAGTTACCGGCGGCACCGACTTCCGCACGTTTGATCGTCCCATCGACACCCTCTGGGTGGTGGGCGGACCCGAGGCCCCCTCGGGCCACTACGACCAGGCCTATCTGCGCTGGCTGAAAGAGATGTCGTTGCAGGCGCGTCGTGTCGGCGCGAGCTGCCTCGGCACGTTCGTCCTCGCCGCGTCGGGTGCGCTGGAGGGCCGCCGCGCGGTCACGCACTGGCAGTGGTGCGACCACTTGGCCGAGCGTTACCCGGGCGTTGAACTCGTGCGAAGTTCGATCTTCGTGAAGGACGGCCACATCTACACCTCCGCCGGCATCACCACCGGCATCGACCTAGCGCTGCTTTTCGTCGAGGAGGATTTCGGCCCACGCAAGGCCTTTGCAATCGCGCAGTGGCTCGTACTCTTCGTACGACGGACCGCGAGCTACTCCCAGATTAGCAAGCTGCTCGCGCTGCAGTCCAGCACGATCAAGCCGTTCGACGACCTTGAGAACTGGATCTTCGAGCACCTCGCTGAGGACATTAGCGTCGAGCGCATGGCCGCCAACGTGCACATGAGTGCGCGCCAGTTTACGCGCGTCTTTCGCAGCGAGAAAGGCACGACGCCGGCGCGCTTCGTCGAGCGTGTCCGCGTCGAGGTGGCGCGCAGCCTGCTCGAGGCTTCAGGGGTAGGGGTGAAGTCGGTGGCCGCCAAGTGTGGTTTCGGCAGCGCGGACTCGATGCGGCGCTCGTTTCTGCGTGTGATTGACACCACGCCCAGCGAGATCGTGGGAGCGCACCCCACAACTGGCATATCGCACGGGAAGTAAGGACAGCGCTCCGGTAGGCGGCCTGGCGCAAAGTGTCGGACAGTTGTCGCTCACGGCCCGCCACGTTTGGGGAAGATAGGCGGGACGGTTGGCACATCGGCCAGCCGCATTCGATGTGGAGCCCCCGCCATGAGATCCGACGCCCATGCCGAGCACTCCGTGGTGCTCTTCCGCAATTACGGTCGACATGCCGTGGCTCCGCCGGAGGCATTGATGCGACTGGCGTTCCGGGCCACCTTGCACTGCCTCGCACGCTGTGACATCGGCAAGGTCCTCGAGCTGGCGATCGACTGGGTCCTCGAGTGGGGCCCCCTCGAGACCACTGCTCCGGCGGTGAGCATTGCCACTAGGTTCGCTTATGAACCCGCAGCGGCATGGCGGGGCACTCTGGGGCCCAAGTCGCCCTGGCAGCCATTACCGCTTCGATCGGGATCATCGGAACCGTTCTCGAACTGCAGGCGGTCGTCACACCTGCAGTACCGGAGTCAGATGTTGTTGCATCCATCAACGTGTCTAGCCGACGCACAAAGGTGTTGGAGATCGCCCCCTCTCTCGCCGAACTCCCATCACAAAGCACTCGCCGCTCGCTATCGAGCAGAACTCGTCACTGAACTATCTCTTGAGTGAAGTGTTCCGCAAGCGGGTTGCCCTCAGTGATTGCCGAGCTCGTGACTGTGCCAGGCAACGGCAACCTGCAGAGAAACGCTCGAATAAAGAAAAAGAGCCCTTGACATTCCGAGCGTAGTAGCACTGATAAATGCGGCAGGAGCTACTTCAGCTTAGCAATACCAACTGTCGACTGCAGTCGAGAAAGGCAAAAATGATGACCGTCAAAAGCGCAATCCAGCTCACTGCGGCGCTAAGCGTCGCACTCGCTATCGCGGGATGCAAAGAGGCGGCGTCCTCTGCGGCTCCGGGAATGCCACCGAGCGTGCCGGTGGCCGAGGTGGTCGTGCGCCCGGTGACACCATTTCTCGAATTCACCGGCTCACTGACCGCGGTCAAACGGGTTGAGCTGCGCCCAAGGGTGGCCGGCTACATTCAAAAGGTTAGCGTTCCGGAGGGGCGCTTCGTCGAGAAGGGCAGCGAGCTCTTTCTCATCGATCCTCGTGTGGCCCAGGCCGCGCTGAGCGCTGCAACAGCCCGCCTGCGCGAGGCAGAAGCGGCATCGTCCCTTGCCGAGGCGGAACACGCGCGAGCAGAACAGCTATTCGCCCAAAAAATCGTCGCTCGCGATCGCCTCGACATTGCAACCGCCTCGCTGACAGCGCGCAAAGCACAGGTCGACGCCGCAAAAGCAGCGGTGGGTGCAGCGCAGTTGGACCTGAGTTTCACACGCGTTACGGCGCCCATCAGTGGACGTGTCGGCCAGACTCTCGTCACCGAGGGCAACTACGTCGCCAGCGGCGAGACGCCACTTACGACGATCGTCTCGATCAATCCGCTCCATGTCTATTTCGATGTCGATGAGCGCACCTATTTGCGATCGCTTGCCGCTGGAAGAGACAACGCTGCTCCTCAGGGATCACAGGCGGCAAAGGTCATGGTCGCACTACTCAACGACAAGACGTATTCAAGGCCGGGCCGTGTTGACTTCCTCTCGAACACCAGCGATCGAGGGACGGGAACGGTGCGTGTCCGCGCTGTTGTCGAGAACCCCGATGGGCACTTGACGCCAGGTCTTTTTGCCAAAGTCAAACTGGAGACTGGTGCGGCGCAAGCGAAGGTTCTGATTTCCGACCAATCGATTGGCACCGATCAGGGAAGTCGATATGTGCTTGTGGTGGGCCAGGATGACAAGACGGAATACCGACCCGTCGAATTGGGCCCAGTAGTCGACGGTCTGCGCGTGATCGAACAAGGACTGCAGCCCGGCGAGCGTATCGTCGTCAAGGGGCTGGTGCGCCCAGGCATGCAGGTCACGCCACAGTCTGCAGCGATTGACGGTGTACCTATTGCTGCACCGCAAACAGTGAGGGCCGCGCAATGACGTTCCCACGTTTTTTCATCGACCGCCCGATCTTTGCCATCGTCCTCTCGGTTCTGATGGTGATCGCTGGCATCGTCGCCTTTTTCCAGTTGCCGCTCAGCGAGTATCCGGCGGTGACGCCACCGACCGTACAGGTGACCGCCTCCTACCCGGGCGCCAACCCCAAGGTGATTGCTGAAACGGTGGCGGCGCCACTCGAGCAGGCGATCACCGGTGTCGAGGGCATGCTGTACATGTCCTCGCAATCGGCAACCGACGGCCGAATGGTCTTGACCGTCACTTTCGCGCAGGGAACGAATGCCGATATGGCTCAGATCCAGGTGCAAAACCGGGTTTCTCGAGCACTGCCTCGCTTGCCTGAAGAAGTGCAGCGCCAAGGCGTCATCACGCAGAAAACCTCGCCGGACATCTTGATGGTGGTTCACCTGCTGTCGCCGGACAAGCGCTACGACCCACTCCATATTTCGAACTACGCCTATCTCCAGGTGCGCGACGAACTGTCCCGCATCCCGGGTGTCAGTGACGTCCTGGTTTGGGGCGCAGGCGAATACAGCATGCGGCTCTGGCTCGATCCGGACCTGATCGCTGCGCGTGGGCTGACAGCCGGCGAGGTCATTGCCGCGGTGCGCGAACAGAACGTACAGGTTGCGGCTGGCTCGGTCGGTCAGGCGCCCAATTCCAGTGCCGCGTTCCAGGTAACGGTGAATACGCTCGGGCGGCTGACCGACGAGGCGCAGTTCGGCGACATCATCGTTCGCACGGGCGGTGACGGCCAGGTAACGCGCTTGCGCGATGTCGCCCGTATCGAAATGGGGGCAGATGCCTATGCACTGCGCAGTCTGCTCGATGGTGAGCCAGCCGTCGCACTGCAGATCATTCAGAGTCCGGGTGCCAACGCACTCGACGTTTCGCAGGCGGTGCGGGACACCATGCAGCGGCTTGAAGGCAACTTCCCTGCCGGGCTCACCTCGCGCATTGCCTATGACCCAACAGTTTTTGTACGCGCCTCACTGGAGTCCGTTGCAACTACCTTGCTGGAGGCCATTCTTCTCGTCGTCATCGTGGTGGTGCTGTTCCTGCGCAATTGGCGGGCTTCAATCATCCCCCTCATGGCCGTACCGGTGTCGCTGATCGGCACCTTCGCTGTGATGCATGTGATGGGCTTCTCGCTCAACACCTTGTCGTTGTTTGGCCTGGTGCTTTCAATCGGCATCGTCGTCGACGATGCAATCGTCGTGGTCGAGAACGTCGAACGCCACATCGAGAATGGCGAGGAGCCCGCTCAAGCCGCCAGGCTCGCCATGGATGAGGTCACCGGCCCCATCATCGCGATCACCTCGGTACTTGCCGCTGTTTTCATCCCGACCGCCTTCTTGAGCGGTCTGCAAGGTGAGTTCTATCGCCAGTTTGCGCTCACGATCGCCATCTCGACGATCCTGTCGGCTGTCAATTCGCTCACGCTCAGCCCGGCACTCGCCGGACTTTTGTTGCGCCCCCGCAAGCATGGCGTTGTGCACAACCCTGGCAGCCTGCGTGGCCGAGCCGCGAGCCTGTTTCAGGCGCTGGCCCGGCCTTTTGAGCACACACCCGACGCCTATGGCAACACGGTCCGCAAGGTTGTGCGGATCAGCGGCGTGGCGCTGCTGGTGTACCTCGGGCTTCTCGCGCTGACCTTCTTTGGATTCAAGTCTGTCCCGCCAGGCTTTGTGCCGGTGCAGGACAAATACTATCTTGTGGCGATAGCCCAACTGCCCAACTCGGCTTCGCTGGATCGCACCGACGAAGTCGCCAAGCAGATGTCGAAAATCGCGCTGGCTGAACCCGGGGTCGAAAGCGTCGTTGCGTTCCCTGGCCTTTCGATCAATGGCTTCGTCAATGTGCCGAACGCCGCAGTGTTGTTCTTCATGCTCGATCCGTTTGAGGACCGCACGACGCCCGATCTCGGCGCGATGGCTATCGCGGGACGTCTACAAGCGAAATTTTCCAGCATTCCCGATGGCTTCCTGGGCGTGTTCCCACCGCCGCCAGTGCCCGGCCTGGGTGCGACCGGAGGCTTCAAGATGCAGGTTGAGGACCGCGGTGGCGCCGGGCTCGATGCCCTTGTTCAGCAGACCCATATTTTGATGACAAAGGCAACCGAGTCTGGACAGGTGGCCGGGCTCATGACGAGTTTTGACGTCAATGCTCCGCAACTCGATGTCGCCATTGACCGCACCCAGGTGAAGAGCCAGGGAGTGCGTCTGGCGGATGTTTTCGAGTCGCTGCAGGTCTATCTGGGCTCGCTCTATGTCAATGACTTCAACCGCTTCGGCCGCACCTACAAGGTGATGGCCCAGGGTGATACCGACCACCGCATGCAGGCCGAAGACATTGGGCGTTTGCAGGTGCGAAATGCGGCCGGGGACATGCTGCCTTTGTCCTCTTTTGTCGCCGTCACGCGCAGTTCCGGTCCGGACCGCGTGATCCATTACAACGGATATCCCTCAGCCGACATTTCAGGCGGCCCAATGGCGGGCGTCAGTTCGGGTCAGGCGGTAGCGGTCATGGAACGCCTGGCGAAGGAGGTCCTCCCTGAAGGCATGAGCGTCGAATGGACTGACCTAACCTATCAGCAAAAGCTGGCAGGCGATTCGGCACTGCTCGTCTTCCCGCTGTGTGTGCTGCTTGCCTATCTCATCCTCGCTGCGCAATACAACAGCTGGCTGCTGCCCTTGGCGGTCCTGCTGATCGTTCCGATGTCACTGCTCAGCGCCATCACGGGTGTCTGGCTGGTGGGCGGCGACAACAACGTCTTCGTCCAAATTGGGCTCGTGGTGCTCGTCGGTCTGGCTGCCAAGAACGCCATCCTTATCGTCGAGTTCGCGCGCACTCTCGAGGCCAAAGGCCTAAGTGCGATAGATGCCGTCGTCGAGGCTTGCCGATTGCGGATGCGGCCCATCGTGATGACTTCACTCGCCTTCATCGCAGGTGTCGTTCCATTGGTACTGGCCACGGGCGCGGGCGCCGAGATGCGCCATGCCATGGGGATCGCAGTCTTCGCGGGCATGCTCGGCGTGACGCTGTTCGGATTATTTCTGACTCCAGTTTTTTATGTGGTGATGCGCGGCCTGGCGGCCCGCTTTGAGCGGCCCAGGTTAATCACCGAGCTGCGTTTGGAGGAGAGCAAGTCATGAAAAGTCCCTATCGAGCCGTTTTGCTCCCTTTGAGTGCGCTCATGCTGTTGGCTGGGTGCGCAGTGGGTCCCGAGTACAAACCTCCTTCGCTGCAGTCATTGCATTCGTCGCAATTTCCCGCCAGCTTCAGTGAGCCACCCACGGGTCTGGCCTCGGGGGCCGTCGAGGTGGAATGGTGGCGCGGGTTCGACGATCCTGCGCTGGCCGACTTGGTTCAGCGGGCCCTTGCGGCGAACCATGACATCGGCATCGCTGCCGCGCGCCTCGAAGAGGCAAACGCCATGCTGCGCCAAAACCGTCAGAGCTTCTTGCCGAGCGGAGGTCCCGCGCTCAGCTACGACAACCGTCGCCGCAGTGAGTTCGAGACACCACCTGGCCAGCCACGCGGGATTGAAAGCTATCGCGGCGCGGTCGACGCTTACTGGGAAATCGATCTCTTTGGCCGCGTTAAGCGATCTGTAGAGGAAGCTCAGGCGCAAGCGGGCTCCCGCGAGGCACTGCTGCGAGGTGTGCAGGCGGGCGTCGCGGCGGCAGTTGCCGCCACTTGGTTCGAACTGCAAGGAGTCGAGGCCGAAGCCGCTGTCGTCACCGAAATCATCAAAACCCAGAGCGAAGGCCTACGCGTTGTCGAAGGCCTCGTGAGCGCAGGCTCTGCCAGTGAATTCGACCGGCTACGTGCAGAGGCGGCTCTGCGACGTGTCGAGGGGGCCGTTCCTGAACTGGAGCGCCGCCGCGCGGCCTCTGCCAATGCACTGGCTATCCTCCTCGGCAAAACGCCCCAGGCGTTCAGGCCACCCGCTGCCACGCCTGCGGCTGAAACCCTCACTGTTCGAACGATCGACGTCGGCGATCCTGCCGCTCTTCTCTCACGGCGCGCCGACATTGCGGCAGCTGAACGAAGTCTTGCCGCGGCGACTGCTCGGATTGGAGTGGATACGGCCGGGCTCTACCCTCAAGTTCAGGTGCAAGGCTCGATTGGTCTCATCGCAGGGAGCCTCAACGCGCTGAGTGGCACTGCGGCGCTTGCAGGCTTCATCAGCCCGGCCATTCGTTGGTCCCTTTTCGATACCGGACGCGTGCGCGCCCGGATCGCGGCCAGCGAGGCTCGCACCAAAGAGGCGTTGATCGTCTACGACCAGACCGTGTTGCGCGCTCTGCAGGAATCCGACGATGCCTTCAAGGCCTACGGCGCCGCAGGAACCACGCTGGGTCTGCGACTGTTGGAGTCATCGGCAAATCGCGAGGTGGCGCGTCTCGCCAGGGTCCGGTTTTCGCACGGCGAGGGCCTCTACCTGGACCTGCTCGAAGCCGAGCGGTCCGACTTGGCAAGCCGGCGCGAGCTGGCAGTCGCTCGCACCCACCAGCGGCTCGCCGTTGTCAGCATCTACAAAGCGCTGGGCGGGGGCTGGGAAATCTGCACTCAGGCGGAGTACGACTGCACCGGAGCGGATGGCACGCCGAACGCGCGCCTCGAGAAGCAAATCACTCGCAGGCCTTGACCTTCCCATCGTGGTCATCTTTAACCTTTGCTTCTACACACATTCCTAGGAGAAGTTCCATGACCGCCAATGTCCTCCAACAAAGCGCTGATCCATCTGGGTCTGCGCTGACTCGGCTGAGTTTTCCTGTTGAAGGCATGACATGTGCCTCTTGCGTCGGCCGAGTCGAACGCGCGCTGAAAGCGGTCCCAGGCGTGCAGGCCGCTGCGGTCAACCTGGCCACAGAGCGCGCCGACGTCACCTTCACCGGCGAGGCCGATCCAATGGCGGCTGTCCGCGCCATCAAGAGCGCCGGCTACAACGTCCGCGAAGAGACCATCGAGCTCGCAATCGAGGACATGACATGCGCCTCGTGCGTGGGCCGTGTCGAAAAGGCGCTTTCGCAGATACCGGGCGTACTCGAAGCCAACGTCAACCTGGCGACCGAGCGCGCTCGAGTTCAACACGTCGCAGGCGTTGTCTCATTGGCTGACCTTGAAGCGGCGGTCCTAAAGGCGGGTTATAAATCCCGCCGCTTGTCAGTCGAAACTGCGGCCTCAAGCGATCAGGAGACAGAGCGCCGGGAGAGCGAGGCGCGAGCACTGAGGCGCTCACTTCTCGTAGCAGCCACACTTACCTTGCCTGTCTTCATCCTGGAGATGGGCTCCCACCTCATTCCTGCCATGCATCACTGGGTGATGGGAACCCTGGGTCAGGAGACGAGCTGGTACGTGCAGTTCGTGCTCGCCACCCTTGTTCTGTTCGGCCCGGGCTTGCGCTTCTTCCAAAAGGGCGTGCCAGCGTTGCTTCGCGGCGCCCCCGACATGAACTCGCTGGTTTCGGTCGGCACGGCGGCGGCTTACGGCTATTCGCTCGTCGCAACCTTCATACCCGACGCGCTGCCGGAAGGCACCGCCAACGTCTATTTCGAAGCCGCTGCAGTCATCGTTACCCTTATCCTGCTTGGGCGCGTGCTGGAGGCGCAAGCCAAGGGGCGGACGTCGCAGGCGATCAAACGACTGGTCGGACTTCAGGCCAAGACCGCGCGGGTCGAGCGCAATGGAACCACTGTGGAGATCTCGCTTGATGAGGTGAAGACCGGTGACGTCGTGCTCGTTCGTCCGGGCGAGAAGGTTCCGGTCGATGGCGAGGTCGTCGAAGGATCCTCCTACGTTGACGAAAGCATGATCACCGGCGAGCCAGTGCCCGTGCTCAAAGGGGTTGGCGCCGAAGTCGTCGGAGGCACAATCAACAAGACGGGTGCATTTAGCTTCCGCGTCACCAAGGTCGGCGCGAACACAGTGCTCGCCCAAATCATCCGCCTCGTCGAAGAAGCGCAGGGCTCCAAGCTGCCCATCCAGGCGTTGGTCGACAAGGTGACCATGTGGTTCGTCCCCGCGGTGATGGCAGCGGCCACGCTGACCTTCTTGATTTGGCTGATCTTCGGTCCTGACCCGGCTCTGACCTTTGCGCTGGTAAATGCGGTAGCCGTTCTCATCATCGCCTGCCCGTGCGCCATGGGGCTGGCCACGCCGACTTCAATCATGGTCGGCACGGGCCGCGCCGCCGAACTCGGCATTCTCTTTCGCAAGGGCGAAGCCTTGCAGGCGCTGCGCGATGTGAGCGTCATCGCGCTCGACAAGACAGGCACGTTGACCAAAGGACGTCCCGAATTGACAGACCTCGTTCCCGCCCAAGGATTCGAGTACAACGAGGTACTCGCACTCGTCGCCGCGGTCGAGACTCGCTCCGAGCACCCGATTGCAGAAGCAATCGTCGCAGCCGCAAAGCAGCGGAACATCACGCTCGCACTCGTTGAAGGCTTCGACGCTACACCGGGCTACGGCGTGACGGCCAAAGTCGCAGGTCGCACCGTCGCCGTTGGAGCAGACCGGTTCATGACCCAGCTCGGCCTGGATGTCGCGAGCTTCCTGCCGAACGCCCGGCGCCTCGGCGAGCAAGGCAAGAGCCCGCTCTATGCCGCAATCGACGGTCGCTTGGCGGCGGTGATCGCGGTCGCCGATCCAATCAGGGAAACGACGCCCGAAGCAATCAAGGCGCTGCATGCGCTCGGAATCAAGGTAGCGATGATCACCGGCGACAACGCAGCTACGGCTGCGGCAATCGCCAAACAGCTCGGCATCGACGAAGTCGCGGCTGAGGTCCTGCCCGACGGCAAAGTCGCGGCGCTGAAGAAGTTTCGGATCAATGGCGCCCGGGTTGCATTTGTGGGCGACGGCATCAACGACGCGCCTGCGCTCGCCGAAGCGGACGTTGGGCTCGCCATCGGCACTGGAACCGATGTGGCGATCGAGGCGGCTGACGTGGTGCTGATGTCGGGAGACCTGCGTGGCGTTCCGAATGCCATCGCACTGAGCAAGGAGACGATCCGCAACATCAAGCAGAACCTTTTCTGGGCCTTCGCTTACAACGCCCTGCTGATTCCTGTCGCGGCCGGCGCGCTTTACCCGGTGAACGGCGTGCTGCTTTCGCCGATCTTCGCCGCGGCCGCGATGGCTCTCTCCAGCGTCTTTGTGCTCGGCAACGCGCTGCGGCTCAAGCGTTTCAGAGCACCCATGAAGGTGGAAGCCATCACCGAGGCGGCATCTTCCATGCCCCGCCTGGCCAATGAACATTGATGCCGGGCGGAAACAACGCCTGGCTTGACACCCAAACACCATAAAGGAGGCCCTCATGATCAGCGCATCTCATCCAAACGTCATCATCTACACGACACCGACCTGCCCGGACTGCCATATGCTGAAGGCTTGGCTGGAGAGAGAGGGGGTAGCGTTTGAAGAACGCGACATCACCTCCCCCAAAATCATGGAAGAGGCGAAGGCGCGTACCGGTGTGCGCGTCGCACCAATCACACTGGTGGGAGAGAGTGTCTTCTATGGCACGTTCCCTTCGCAAAAGCCGGGCCTGTCTGAGGCACTCGGCCTGTCTGCCTCCACTCGAAATCGCGCACCATGACAAGACATGTCGAGATACGGCAGGCGGCGCGCGCCATTGCAGTACCGAAAGCCGTCACTATCCTGGATGCCGCGCTGGCCGACGGCATCGCCTATCCGCATGGCTGCCGCTCCGGCCGGTGCGGGTCCTGCAAGTCGCGCCTCGTCAGCGGGGACGTCGACCATCTCGATCACAGCCGCTTCGCGCTGACGGCCGAGGAGAAGGCACAGGGACTGATCCTCGCCTGCCGAGCGATTCCGACAACCGATGCGAGCGTGGTTTGGCTGGACGGCGATGAGGAAACTCCGTCTCATCCGCGCCGCCGCCTAAACTGCCGCGTGGTGGTGGTAGAAGACGCTACACACGACATCAAGCGAATCCGGCTCGCTGTTGACTCGGACGTTCCGCTGGACTTTACGGCGGGACAATACGCTCGACTCACGTTTCC
>PHCQ01000228.1 GCA_002840835.1 Betaproteobacteria bacterium HGW-Betaproteobacteria-16
GCAATGCTGGCCTTGACGCCGAACTCGTAAGGCTTCCGGGCTTTCCCTTTGCCGATGCACTCGACTTCCGGGGCATGCAGGGCATAGAGCTTGTTCTTGTCTTTCGGCTGTTGCGTGCGGATGCGCTCGGCACGTTCCAGCAGAATCGTCAGGCGAGCGAGGGCGGCCGGCGATTCCGTCGTGGCCGTGGCGAGCTTGCGGTGGATCTCGCGCAGGACGATTCCCAGGATCGTGCGTTGCCGTTTGACGGTGCGCCGCAGTCGCTTGAACTGCTTGGCATGGGCATAGCCGCCCGCCTTGCGGCGCAGTTCGCGGCCTTCCTTGACGAAGGTTTGCTTGAGGCCGATCCCGGCGAGTCTGGCGGCCTGCACAAGCTTGGCCCGGGCAATCTCCAGCAGCCGGCTATCGACCGGGTGGGCGATGGCTTTCTCCTGGACGGTGCTGTCGACGATGATCCGTTCGAATTCGGCGGGGCGAACTGCCTTGGTCGTGACGGCGGTGTCGATGGTGGCCTTGAGCAGTTCTTCGACACCGGCTTCGCCGATGGCGGTACGAAAGCGGCCCACTTGGGTGGCATCGCATGGGAGTTTGGGTTCGTAGTAGGTCTGGCCGCTGAAGTATTGCCAGACGACATTCTCCGCCCAGCGTTCGACGAGTTCTTCGTCGCTCAGGTTGAAGGCGTGCTTCAGATACAGCAGCGAGGCCATGAGCCGGATCGACAGGCGCGGGCGTCCGGCGGCGCTCACCCCGGCACTCGCGATAGACAGTGTTGGACCAAACAGGTCGCTGTCTTCGATCGGCTTTCCGTCGCGGTGCTTGCGCGCAAAGGCCGGTGCGAGGGCCGATTCAAGTTGTGTCCATGGCAGTCGGTTCGCCAGCACCGCGAGCGGGTGTTTGAGATCAATCATCTGCTCCAGGCGGGCGCGGAAAAAGTCGTCGGTCATTTCGTCTCTCGGCTGTCGATTTCTCTCAGGTTTCGGCACCTGTTATTTTAATTCCTGCGAGATTCTGG
>PHCQ01000229.1 GCA_002840835.1 Betaproteobacteria bacterium HGW-Betaproteobacteria-16
CGGTCAATTGACCATGCCGGTGGTCATGATGTCCGGCCATGGCACGATCGATACGGCGGTGGAAGCGACGCGCATCGGCGCTTTCGATTTTCTGGAAAAGCCCATCGCGCTGCAGAAGCTGCTGAAGACCGTCAATGCCGCGCTCAAGCATGGCGAACAGCAACCGCGTTCTGACGTCAGTCTGATCAGCCTCGGCAAGAGCGCCGTCATCAAGGAGCTGCGTCAGCGCCTGGAGCAGATGGCAAAGCTGAAAGCGCCGCTACTGCTGATCGGCGCCAAGGGTTGCGGGGCCGAGTTGTGCGCACGATTCCTGCAGCAGCCGGATACGCCCTGGCTGGAACTTACTGATACCGAGCGTTTGAGTCAGGCGCCGCTCGATATTCTGGAGCAGATTCGTGATGGCGTGATGTTCGTGCCGGAGGTTGCCGCGCTCAATAGAACCGAGCAGAAGGGCTTGCTGTTGTTGCAGGCCAAGGCGGAAAAGTATGACGTCAAGGTCGTTTGTGCCACGACCCACGCACTTAATCAGCTTGCGGCCGAGAACCAGTTCGACGAAAGTCTGCTGCAGGCACTGTCGGTGGCGACGTTGCGTATCCCTTCGCTGCAGGATCACCCGGAGGACATCCCGGATCTGGCGCGCGCCATGGCGACGCTGCTGGTGGAAACCAAGGAGGCGGTTTATCGTGAGTTCGATATCGCTGCGCTGAATGCGCTGCGTAATGCTGATTGGCCCGGCAATCTGGCGCAGCTGGATAGCGCCATCCGTAACCTGATGCAGACCAGCCTGGGTGAAAAGATCACGCTGGAAGACGTCAACCGCGTGCTGGAGCAATTTGCGCTGATGGACCAGCCGGAGGCCAATGGGCAGGCGAAGGCCAATGGAGGGCCTACGTTCAATTTTGCCCTGCCCTTACGCGAAGCGCGCGATGAGTTCGAGCGCCAGTATTTTGAATACCAGCTGGCGCAGGCTGCTGGCAATATGAGCAAGGTGGCAGAGGCTGTGCAGCTC
>PHCQ01000230.1 GCA_002840835.1 Betaproteobacteria bacterium HGW-Betaproteobacteria-16
TACCTTTGCCGAAGCATTCAACATGCGCGGCACGCGCGTCATCATCACCGCGCAGAACCTGAAATGGGCCTACAACGCCGCCAACGCCATGACCGGCTTCGCCACTTCCGTCATCGGCTGCGGCGTCGAAGCCGGCATCGAGAAGGAACTGACGCCCGACCAGACGCCGGACGGCCGTCCGGGCGTGGCCATCCTCATGTTTGCCATGGGTAGCGCGGTGCTTATGAAGCAACTGGAAACCCGCATGGGCCAGTGCGTGCTGACCTGCCCGACCGCCGCCGCTTTCTCCGGCATCGAAGGCAGCAAGGAGGAAGTGACCCCGATCAGCCTCGGCAAGAACCTGCGCTTCTTCGGCGACGGTTACCAGATATCCAAGCAGTTCGGCGGCAAGCGCTACTGGCGCGTGCCGGTCATGGACGGCGAGTTCATCACCGAAGAAACCACCGGCATGGTGCGCGCCGTCGGCGGCGGCAATTTCCTGGTGCTGGCAGAATCGCAACCGCAGGCGTTGGCCGCCTGTGAAGCGGCGATCGAAGCCATGCGCAAGATTCCCAACGTCATCATGCCTTTCCCCGGCGGCGTCGTGCGTTCCGGCTCCAAAGTCGGTTCCAAGTACAAGGCCATGTTCGCCTCGACCAACGATGCCTTCTGCCCGACATTGAAGGGCTTGACCAAAACCGAGCTATCGCCCGAGATCGAATCTGTGATGGAAATCGTCATCGACGGCCTCACCGACCTCGACATCCGCAAAGCGACCCGCGTCGGTATCGCCGCCGCTTGCGAACTGGGCGCGAAAAACGGCATCAAACGAATTTCGGCCGGCAATTATGGCGGCAAGCTGGGACAGTTCCAGTTCCATCTGCGCGATATCATGGCCGACCCGACCCTGAACGACCTGACTGTGGAAGCACAAGCATGAGCGCCCTGACCTTCACCCTCAAGACAGCGCTGCAACAACGTCTGGACCTGTCCGCCCTGACCCCGGATCAGCTTGCTGGCAAATCCAGG
>PHCQ01000231.1 GCA_002840835.1 Betaproteobacteria bacterium HGW-Betaproteobacteria-16
GCGCATCTACGCGGTGGACACCAAGACCGGCAAGAAGCTCTGGAAGTACGAGCACCGCCTGCCCGAAGGCATCATGCCCTGCTGCGACGTGATCAACCGTGGCGCGGCACTTTACGACAACCTCGTCATCTTCGGCACGCTGGACGCCCAGCTCGTGGCACTTGACCAGGAAACCGGCAAGGTGGTCTGGCGCGAGAAGATCGACGACTACTCTGCCGGCTACAGCTACACCGCTGCGCCGCTGATCGCTGAAGGCCTGCTCATCACGGGTCTGTCCGGTGGTGAGTTCGGTGTGGTCGGCCGCGTTGAAGCGCGCGACCCCAAAACCGGCAAGATGGTCTGGTCCCGCCCGGTCGTTGAAGGCCACATGGGCTACAAGGACGGCAAGGAAAACGGCGTCACCGGCACCACCAACGCCTCGTGGCCCGGCGAGACCTGGAAGACCGGCGGCGCCGCCCCCTGGCTGGGTGGCAGCTACGACCCAACCACTGGTCTGGCCTATTTCGGCACCGGCAACCCTGGCCCCTGGAACAGCCATGTGCGCAAAGGCGACAACCTGTACTCCGCTTCCACCGTCGCCATCGACGTGAAGACCGGCCAGATCAAGTGGCACTACCAGTCCACTCCGAACGACGGATGGGACTACGACGGCGTGAACGAGTTCATCACCTTCGACATGGACGGCAAACGCGTCGGTGCCAAGGCAGACCGCAACGGCTTCTTCTACGTGCTGGACGCAACCGACGGCAAGCTGCTCAACGCCTTCCCCTTCGTGAAGAAAGTGACCTGGGCCACCAGCATCGACCTCAAGACGGGCCGTCCGAACTACGACCCCGCCAACCGTCCCGGCGACCCGACCGCGGCCGGTGGCGACGGTGCCAAGGGCAAGTCGGTGTTCTCTGCGCCCGGTTTCCTGGGTGGCAAGAACCAGATGCCCATGGCCTACAGCCCGAAGACCGGCCTGTTCTACGTGCCCACCAACGAATGGGGCATGGAGATCTGGAAC
>PHCQ01000048.1 GCA_002840835.1 Betaproteobacteria bacterium HGW-Betaproteobacteria-16
AAAGAAACGTAGGCCAAAGAAAGGCGAGCCGAAGTCCGGGGCCCTGCGGGCTTCCTTGCGCTGCTCGCGTCGTGGGGGAAATTCGCAAACTTGTCCGCTGCGCGGCCTTCGGACATGCGAATTTCTGATCCCCACGGCGCTGCGCTGCTCAGCCCGGCCACACGGCACAAGC
Source organism: Betaproteobacteria bacterium HGW-Betaproteobacteria-16 (assembly GCA_002840835.1). Classification (GTDB taxonomy): domain Bacteria; phylum Pseudomonadota; class Gammaproteobacteria; order Burkholderiales; family Burkholderiaceae_C; genus Hydrogenophaga. The sequence goes on from PHCQ01000048.1 coordinate 173, forward strand.
GGGAGCGGACTCCCCCTCGCGCGAGCCGTGACTTCACTCCCTCGCCCCTCTGGGGGAAGGGCTGGGGTGAGGGGCCACGCCAACCAAGCATCCGGAGGAAATGTCCCCGCTCCCGCATTCCGCCGTCATGCGCTGGCGAGTAGCGCAGGGCCGGGCGGATCAGGGCTGCGCATGTCCGAAGGCCGCGCAGCGGACAAGTTTGCGCAGACCCCGTCCGGACCGAGCAACGCAGTGTGCCCGAAGCGAAGCGCAGGGACAGCGCATCCGGCTCGCCTTTTCTTTGCCTTCTTTCTTTTGGCGACGCAAAAGAAAGAAGGTCGCCCGCCGGGGCGAGGCCCGGCCAAACCAAACTTCCGGAGAAGAAGAGAACTGGCGCGCACAGGCCCCTCACCCCAACCCTCTCCCCAGAGGGGCGAGGGGGTGAAGGCACGGCTCCCGAAGAGAACCCCTGCGATCACATCACCCGCATCCCCTCCCTCCAAACCCCCCTCACCACCCCATGCCGTCCCCCATCCGGCAACTCCACCACCCGCACCTGAATCAGATCCGCCCGCAACCCCTGCTCCAGCGCGCCACGGTCATGCAAACCGGTGGCCCGTGCCGGGTTGCGCGTCACCATGGCCACGGCGTCAGGCAAGGAAGTGATGCCGTCCTGCACCAACCTGAGCACAGCACCCAGCAGGCTGGCGGGCACGTAGTCGCTGGAGAGGATGTCGAGCAGGCCGAGCTGTGCGAGCTCCGCGGCGGCCACGTTGCCGGAGTGGGAGCCACCGCGCACCACGTTCGGGCCGCCCATCACGGTGAGCAGGCCGCGTGCATGTGCCGCGCGGGCGGCCAGCACGGTGGTCGGGAATTCCGACATGCTGGCGCCTTCCGCGTGGGCTTGCGCCACGTGGGCTTCGGTGGTGTCGTCGTGGCTGGCCAGGGCAATGCCGTGTTGCTGGCAGTACTGCACGAAGAAGGCGCGGTGCGGTTCGGCGTAGCGGGCCTGCAGCTCGGCAGAGCGGGTGAGTTGCTGCTGGAACTTCGCTTCGCTCCAGCCCTTTTTGCCGGTGAAGTAGGTGCGGGCCTGGTTCACGTCTTCCCATTGGCGCTGGCCGGGGGTGTGGTCCATCAGCGAGATCAGGCTCAGACGCGCGTGGCCCTTGAAGGGCTCGAAGAGTTCGATGGTGTTGGGCGCGGGCAGTTCGCAGCGCACGTGCAGGTGATGGTCTGCGCGCAACAGGCCGGCCCGGGTGGTGTGCTCCAGCGTGTTGATCACGTCGCGCCAGGTGCTGCCGCGGAGGCTGTCGGGGTCGGCATCGCCCACACCGAGCGCGTCGAACACGGTGGTGATGCCGGCCGCGGCCACTTCGGCGTCGTGTGCGATGAGCGCGGGCAGCGTGGCCCATTGCACTTTAGGGCGCGGCATCAGGTGGCGCTCGAAGTTGTCGGTGTGCATTTCCACCAAGCCGGGCATGAGGTAGTCGCCCTCCAGGTCCATGCCACCGGTCACTGCCGTGGCGCCGCCGTCGATGGCGTGGATGCGGCCTTGCTGAACGCTCAGGCTGCCGTTTACCACTTCGTTCGGCAGCACGAGGCGGGCGTTGCGAAACACGGTGGACGCCGTGCCCGTCTGCGGGTCCCGATTCGCCATGGCGTTCATTTCGGTGCCGTTGACAGCGTTCATGCCAATGCTCCCCGGAACTGCGCCATGTCCACATGGCGGGTGGCCACGGCTTCGCCCACTTCGCGGTCGTGGAAGATGCCGATGACGGCGGTGCCGGCGGCCAGTGCTTCGCGGATGAGTTCGATCACGGTGGCGGTGTTGGCCGCGTCCAGCGAGGCGGTGGGCTCGTCCAGCAGCAGCAGCGGGCGCTGGCGGATCATGTTGCGCGCGATGTTCACGCGCTGCTGTTCACCGCCGGAGAAGGTGGCCGGTGGCAATGACCACAGCGCTTCGGGAATGCGCAGCCGCTGGAGCCACTGGCGGGCGGTGTCTCGGGCTTCTTCGATGGCAACGCCGCCTTCCACCAATGGCTCGGCCACCACGTCCAGCGCGCCCACGCGCGGAATCACACGCAGGAACTGGCTCACGTAGCCCACGCTGTGCTGGCGCATGTGCACCAGCGAACGCGGCTCGCAGCGAGTGAGGTTCAGCGGCGGTTCGCCGGGCGCGCGCAGCACGATCTCGCCCTGGCTGGCGAGGTAATTGGCGTAGATGAGCTTGAGCAGTGTGCTCTTGCCCTGGCCGGAGGGACCGTCGAGCACCACGCATTCGCCGGGCGCCACACGCAGGTCCACCCCTTTCAGCACATGCAGGGCCAGACCCTGCTGCTGGTGCAGCGTGAACGATTTGCCCACGCCCCGCAGCTCGATGACTGGTTCAATGACAGGTTCCATGGTCGGTTCGATGGAGAGTATGTTCATGGCTGCAGCACGGAAGAAACAAGCAGTTGGGAATACGGGTGCTGGGGGTCGTCGAGCACCTGGTCGGTGAGTCCGGTTTCCACGATGCGGCCACGCTGCATCACCACCATGCGGTGGGCCAGCAGGCGGGCCACCGCCAGGTCGTGCGTGACGATGACCACGGCCAGCTGCATTTCACGGTTGAGCTGGCGCAGCAAATCCAGCAGACGGGCCTGCACCGACACGTCGAGACCGGAAGTGGGTTCGTCCATGAACACCAGGCGCGGGTGCGTGACCAGGTTGCGTGCGATCTGCAGCCGCTGTCGCATGCCGCCGGAGAAGGTGCGCGGCGTGTCGTCGATGCGCGCGGGGTCGATCTCGACCCGCTCCAGCCACTCGGCGGCGGTGGCGCGCAGGCGGCCGTAGTGGCGTTCGCCCAGCGCCATCAAGCGCTCGCCGATGTTGGCGCCGGCAGACACGTCCATGCGAAGGCCGTCGGCCGGGTTCTGGTGCACGAAGCCCCAGTCGGTGCGGGCCAGCAGGCGCTGCTGGGCCTGGCTCATGCGGTGCACGTTGTGCAGGCCGCCGTCGCGGGCGCGGAACTCCACCGTGCCACCGGCCGGCGTCGCGCGCGCGGCCATCGCGTTGAGCAAGGTGGTCTTGCCGGAACCAGATTCGCCCACAATGGCCAGCACCTCGCCAGGCCAGAGATCAAAGGAAGCGTCCTGCAGCACGGTGCGCTGGCCGTAGCGGTGGGCCACGTCGCGCACGCGCAGCAGTGGCTGGTCGGCCGAAGCGGGGGGAAGGGTGGTCATGTCAATTCCTGTGCAGATTCGGTGTGGGTCTCGATGACGAAGCTCAGCCCGTGCTGGGCAAAGCCGAGCGAGCGGTAGAAGGTGTGGGCATCTGTGCGGCGCGCGTTGGAAGAGAGCGCGAGCTTGTAGCAGCCTGCCGCGCGAGCCTGCTGCAGCGCATGCGCCATGAGCGCGCGGCCAATGCCACGGCGCTGGTGGGCGCCACTCACCACCACGTCTTCCGCGATGGCCGAGGGTGTGCCGCGGTGCGCCAGGTTGTGCATCACCAGCAGTGCGTAGGTGCCCACGATGGCGTTGGTTTCGTCTTGAGCCACGAACAGGCGGTAGCTGGGGTAGCGCGCAAACTGCTGCCACACGGTGCGGGCTTCTTCCACTGACAGCACGTGCCCGTCGTCCAGACCGGGTTGTGCGTACAGCGCGAGCACGGAGGGCAGATCGGCTTCCAGGGCTTCGCGAATGAGCAGGCTCCCACGCTCGTTCACGCGGCGTCTCCCTGGGGGCCGTGCCCGTCTGCGCGGCGCTGCTGGCAGTGGTCGGAGTCGGAGCACACGTGCATGCGGCCACCTTCGTCGTTGGTGATGATCTCGTCCAGGAACGAGTCGGTGGCGCCGCACAGCGCGCAGGCGGCGTCCCAACGCTGCACCTCGAACGGGTGGTCATCAAACGCCAGGCTTTCCACCGGCGTGTACGGCGGCACGGCGTAGATGCGCTTTTCGCGGCCGGCGCCAAACAGCTGCAGCGCCGGATTCATGTGCATCTTGGGGTTGTCGAACTTCGGAATGGGGGAGGGTGCCATGAGGTAGCGGCCATTCACCATCACAGGGTAGTCGTAGGTGGTGGCGATGTGGCCGTGGCGCGCGATGTCCTCGTACAGCTTCACGTGCATCAGCCCGTATTCGGCCAACGCGTGCAGGGTGCGGGTTTCGCTGGCGCGCGGCTCCAGTCGCTGCATGGGTTCGGGCACCGGCACCTGGTACACCAGAATCTGCCCTTCGCGCAGCGGCACCTCAGGAATGCGGTGCCGCGTCTGGATGACGCTGGCTTCCGCCGTGCGGGTGGTGATGGGCACGCCAGCGGTGCGCTGGAAGAAGCGGCGGATGTTGACCGCGTTGACCGTGTCGTCCGATCCCTGGTCGATCACCTTGAGCGTGTCCTGCGGCCCCAGCACGGCCGCGGTGACCTGGATGCCGCCGGTGCCCCAGCCGTAAGGCAGCGGCATCTCGCGCGAGCCAAACGGCACTTGGTGGCCGGGGATGGCCACGGCCTTGAGGATGGCGCGGCGGATCATTCGCTTGGTGCGTTCGTCCAGGTAGGCGAAGTTCACGCCGGCCTCAAGCGTGGGTTCCCTGTTGGCCTGGGTCATGGCGGTGAGGGCGTGGGCGTCCATGGGGGCGTTCATGTAGGGGACTCCTCGGTGCGGGTGTTCAGCAAGGCCTCGGCGCGCATCTGCCGCACCAGTGCCAGCTCCGACTGGAAGTCCACGTAGTGCGGCAGCTTCAAATGCTGCACAAAACCTGAAGCCTCCAGGCTGTCGCTGTGCGAGAGCACGAATTCCGGCATCTGCGCGGGCGACTCCACCATCTCGCCCAGTTCTTCGGCGCGAAGCGCACGGTCCACCAGGCTCATGGCCATGGCCTTGCGTTCGCAGTGGCCAAAGCTCAGCCCATAGCCGCGCGTGAAGGCCGGGGGTTCGGCTGCGCTGCCGGCAAACTGGTTCACCATTTCACATTCGGTGATTTCCAGGTCACCAATGGAAATGGCAAAGCCCAGTTCTTCCGGCTCCACCAGCACCTCCACCTGGCCCACGCGCAGCTCGCCCACAAATGGGTGCGAATGCGCGTAGCCGCGCTGGGTGGAATACGCCATGGCCAGCAGAAAGCCTTCGTCGCCGCGCGCCAGGTTTTGCAGGCGCGTGGCCCGGGTGGCGGGAAAGCGCAGCGGTTCGCGGGTGAGGTCGGAGGGCTCGGGGTCGCCTTCTGGAACCGGGTGCCGCTCGATCAACCCTTCCTGGTTGAGCAGGTCCACCACGCGCGGCACGGCGTCTGCGGCCGGGGCGTTCACCGGGGCAGGCTTGTCAAGGCCTGCATCGCCTTCGGCCAGCAGGGCGAAGTCCAGCAGACGCTGGGTGTAGTCGTAGGTGGGGCCGAGCAACTGCCCACCCGGCAGGTCCTTGAAGGTGGCGGAGATGCGGCGCTCCAGCGCCATGCGCGCGGTGTCCAGCGGCAGCGTGGTGCCCAGGCGCGGCAAGGTGGCCCGGTAGGCGCGCAGCAGGAAGATGGCTTCCACCACATCGCCACTGGCCTGCTTGATGGCCAGCGCGGCCAGTTCGGGGTCGTAGACCGAACCTTCGGTCATCACGCGGTCCACCGCCAGCTTGAGCTGGGTGCGGATCTGCGCCACGCTGAGTTCGGGCTGTTGCGTGTCGCCGCGCCGCTGGCGGTCCAGCAGGCGGTAGCTGTTGAGAATGGCGGTTTCCCCGCCCTTGACGGCCACGTACATGGTTCAGTTCTCCAGGGCGGCGAGCGCCGCGATGCGGGTGGTGCGCGGCAGGCCCACCAGGGCGGCGGGGCTGGCCAGCAGCACGTCCACACCGCGCGGAAAGGCGGCGTGGTTGTGTGCCCATTGGCCGGCAAAGGTGTCTGGCAGACCCTGCACGGCCAGTGCCTGCGTCGTAGCAATGCCGGGGCCGCTCAAGTGGAACGTGGCGCCGCCATCGAAGCCGGCCACGTCGATCACCAGCGTGGTCGAGGTTTCGGGGTCTGTGTCGGTGCCCGGCATGAAGGCCGCGAGGTCGGGCACCTCGTCGCCCTGCGCCACCCAGGCGAACTGGGCCTGCGCGGGGAGGCTTACCAACTGGCAGCCGGTGTGAAAGCGCAGCCACGCGGCAGTGCTTGAGCTGGCCAGCCTGGGCGAGAGCCACAGCGCGCAGTCGGCGTCCAGCAGTGCCAGCAGACACACGGCCGCAGCAGCGTGCCCATGCGCCGGGCATTCGGCGTCGATGGGCATGGGCCACACGCGGCCGGGGTGCGACAGCGCCTGCAGTGCCACGCGGAACGCGGCCTGGCTGCCCAGCGCCTCCACGGCAAAGCCGGCCTGCATGTCCTGAAGGGAATGGGCGTTCATTGTTCGTCGTCCTCATCATTGGCGCCGCCGTCGGATTCGCGGGCCAGGGTAAAAAAGTCCACGCGGGTGCTTTGCGCGCGGTCGCTGCGTTCATGGGCCAGATTCCGGAGGTGCTGGCGCACGGGCTCCAGCAGTTCGGCGTCCAGTTGCGCCTGGCGGGCCGGGTCTTGCAGCAGCGCGTCGGCCACGGCGGCCAGCATGCAGTGGCGCTGGTTGCGGCCCAGCACCCAGGCCACGCCGGCCAGTGCACCGGCGGGTTCCTGCAGGCGCAGCGCACAGCGCGTGACCGTGACCTCGCCCAGGTTGAAGCGTTCGCCCGTGCCACCGGCGCGGCCCTGAACCATCATCAGGCCCACCTCGGGGCGGCGCAGCCAGTGCACGGCCGCGCCCGTGGGGCGGTCCAGGTAATGGCCCAGTGCGGGCTCCAGCACCGCCAGGGGTGCGCGCGCCAGCAGGGCCATCCATTGCGGGCGTTGAAGGGGCTGGTTAGGCCCGTCATTGTCAAAAGCGTGAAACATTGTGGTGCTACCCTATCGGCTTACTTGTCTAGACAACTGTTGATTCCAGCAAGCGTAGCCCTCCCAGATGTAGCTTTCATGACAAACACACTCAGCGCCGACACCCGCGAACATTTCTGGACCCACATCGCCAACGAGATTGCACAGGCCATTGGCCAGGGCGTGTACGCGCCCGGCGAACGCCTCCCTTCAGAGCACTCGCTGGCCGAGCGCTTTGGTGTGAACCGCCACACCATCCGGCGCTCGCTGTCCGCGCTGGTGCAGCGCGGCCTGGTGCGGGCCGAGCAGGGCAGCGGCACCTATGTGGAAGACTTCGCGGTGGACCTGGCCATCGGCAAGCGCACGCGCCACCGGCAGAACCTGGCCCAGGCCGGTTTGCGCGGCGGCCTGCGCGTGCTGGAAAGCGCCCGCGTGCGCGCCACCGCCGACCAGGCCCGTGCGCTGCAGGTGCCCGCACGCAGCATGCTGCTGCACCTGCTGGTGCTGGGCGAAGGCGCGGGCCAGCCGCTGCACGTGAGCGACCGGTACTTTCCCCTGCCGCGCTTCCACGGCCTGGCAGAGATCGTTCGCGACACCGGCTCCATCACCCAGGCTTTCACCGCGCACGGCGTGACCGACTACATCCGCCACGAAAGCCGCATCAGCGCCCGCCTGCCCGATGCCCGCACCGCTGGCCACCTGCGCCAGGGCACGGCGCGGCCCGCGCTGTATGTGACCAAGGTGAACACCGACATGGCCGGCGTGCCCATCGAATACGCCGAAACCTGGTTCGCCGGCGACCGCGTCACGCTCACGGTGAACCACGATGGCGAATGAGCTGCAGCACAACGAACCGCACCGCGTGGCCCTGTACTGGGCGCCGCCCCCCGGCAGCGACGCCTGGGTAGCCGGCTGCGGCTGGCTGGGGCGCGACACCGCCACGGGCGAAGCGCTGAACCAGCCGCAGGTGCCCGGCGTGGCGCCCGCGCTGCTGGCGCAGATCACCGCCGACCCACGCCGCTACGGCTTCCACGCCACGCTCAAGCCCCCCTTCCGCCTGCGCGCGGACCAGACGCTGGCCTCGCTGGAGACCGCCGTGGATTCGCTGGCGCAGGTGTTGGCTGCCTGCCCCCTGCCCGGCCTGCAAGTGGCCATGCTGGACGGCTTTCTGGCCCTGCGCCCGGCGGCGCCCTTGCCGCGCGTGCAAGCCTTGGCGGCCGCTTGTGTGAAGACCTTGCACCCCCTGGTTGAGCCGCCATCGGCGAATGAACTGGACCGGCGCCGGCAGACGGGCCTGACGCCACAACAGGACGCCCTGCTGCAAGCTTGGGGCTACCCGTGGGTGCTGGGCGAGTTTCGCTTTCACTGCTCGCTTACCAGCCGGCTCGACGCCCTGGGTCAGGCACAGCTTGAGGCATTGATGGCGGCCGCCCGCGAGCGTTTCGATGGCCTGCCGGAGCAAAGGCTGGATCGGCTCTCCGTGTTCATCGAGCCGAGCGCGGGCGCGCCGTTCCGGTTGCACCGGCAATGGGAGCTGCGGCCATGAATTCCGCCTTGAATCAAGCCGAAGCCCGCACTCCACTGGAAGCTGGTGAATCGATGAACGCCAGACTCGTCTACTTCATGGGCCCTTCTGGCGCGGGCAAGGACAGCCTGATGCACTGGCTGGCAAAGCACCCGCCGCACGGACAGCGCCTGCATCTGGCACGACGCACCGTGACGCGACCGGCCCCCGACGACGAAGCCACCGACCTCGCTACGTTCGAACGCCTGCGCCAATGCGGCGCGCTGGCCATGGACTGGAGCGCCAACGGCTGGCACTACGGCGTGCGCCGTGAACACCTGAAGCCGTTGTGGGATGGGGACTGGGTGCTGGTGAGCGGTTCACGCGCGCACTGGGCCACCGTACAAAGCCTGTACCCGGGCTTGACCGGGGTGCATGTGCAGGCGAGTGCAGAGGTGTTGCGGCAGCGCCTGCTGGCGCGAGGGCGGGAGACCGAGGTTGAAGTGGAGGCGCGCATCGCGCGGGCTGTTGCCTTGCCGGCGCCGCTGGGGGTGGTGAGTGTTTGCAATGACGGGGTTTTGGCTGAGGCGGGGGAGGCCTTGCAGAACGTGTTGCTTGCCGTGGTTTGAGCTGCTGGTTCGTGTGGTGACGGACCTGAGGCCATAGATACGGCCCGGCTCTTGCATTGACTCCCTCTCCCGCTTGCGGGAGAGGGTGGGGGGGGTGAAGGCCGTTCAAACATCACAGGGTCGGATCAATGGGCGCACTTTGCGCCTTCTGGCTCATATGAGCGCCCAGAGTCTGATTGCCCGGGACCGAGATTCGCAGGTTGTCTACAAATCCATGGCTTGACCCGTAGTGAGGATGGACATGGGTCGATTCCACCTGTAGGCTGCGCTGCAGCTTGCGAACCCGTTCACTGCCCTGGTCCGCCAGCTTGAAAGACCGGGGAGGAGGCCAGTCGGGTTTGTCGGATCTGTTGAGCCCCTCTAACTCAGTGGTTGGGCGTCACAGAACGGAGGAGATTAAATGTCAAATGAAGAGCCATTAAAGACCGCGACTGACGGAGTAGCACTGGTTGCTGAGGTAATCAAAGCGGCAGGCGACAGCCCGCAAGTCAAGGAAGCAGCCGGCAACCTCGGGCAATCAGCCGTTACTTTGACGAAAGCGATAAACAACGTTCTTGTCCCGCTAGCTGCAATCAACTTTGCCTTCGACAAGGCACGCATCTATTTTGCTGAAAAGTTCCAACAAGATATTTCTGAAAAGGCTCAAGCAATACCCCAAGAGCACATCGTTGAGCCCAAGGCTTCGATTGCGGGCCCAAGTCTTCAAGGGCTTGCCTTCGCGCACGAGGAGCCAGATCTCAAAGAGATGTACCTGAATCTATTAGCGACGGCAATGGATGGTCGAGTCGCATTCACCGCACATCCCGCGTTCGTCGAGATCATCAAACAGTTAGATAGCGATGAAGCCCGGTTGGTGCGTGAAATACTGCAGTCGCCAACTGCTCTGCCAATTGTTCAAATTCGTAGGACGAACAAGGATGGTAGTTACCATGTTCTTGTTCAACATTTGCTTGACCTGCGGAACGATTCGACCGGTGTGGCGGTAGAAGATAAAAACCTACCAGTGATGGTTGATAACTGGAGTCGCCTTGGTTTAGTAGAGGTCGCCTACGACAGGAAGCTGAGCGACGAGGCTTACAACTCGTGGGTTGATCAACGGCCGGAATTCATCCGACTAAAGAATGAACCACAGACAGACGAGTCATCAATTAAGTATCAGAAGGGCCTGTTCAAACGGACGGAGTTAGGCAAGCGGTTCGCGAAAGCGATCGGGCTCCAGTGACGCCAACCCTCGCTTCAAGCCGAACTCTGACCCGCTTGTCCGGACGTACAAGACCTGACCCCTCTCAACTTGACCCCTCTCTACTGGTCAGGCAAAAATTATCCGCGCGGCTCCAAATTTGGCAGTGCTGTGGGCGTTAGGCTTCATAACTAATTCCATGCTTCCCGATCTTCCAGAATTCAAGCGAGATCTTGACTCACTAGTCTCAGACTATCTGCGTGCTGAGGTACGGCGGCGCATGCCCGGCATAGGCGAAGCACCACAGCATGTGATCCATGAAGGGGAGCGTACACGCATCATCCGATCTGATGGATCTACCGAAGATAGCGAGCTGAAGGAAGCCTCGGCGGAGTTTGTCGTTCGATTCGACGAGGCCGCCGAGATGTCTCCTCAAGCACGCGCTGCGAAGCTTGACGAGATAGCTGAGAGCATGGCGCGCCAGATATCACAGCATGCATTCGCCTCGATAAATGCGACGCTAGAGGCTAAAGGGCAAGTCTTCGACAACGCAGGCCGCCCTCTGGATGCTGAGGCAATTCTCGCCACGCTCGAGAAACTCCAAATGGATTTTGATCAGCGTGGAAAGCCGAATGGTCTTTCAATAGTAGTCGGCCCGGAGATTGCCGAGCGTACTAGGCGGGAGTATCAACGACTGATGACGGAGCCAGCTCTTCGGCGGAAGTTCGAAGCGCTGATACAGAGGAAGAGGATGGATTGGCGTGATAGAGAAGCTGCTAGAAAACTGGTTGGATAGCGCAAGCGAGCGCAGCTACCAAGCTGTCTTCGTTCAGATGCTCACTGCAGAAGGCTATACGGTCCTCCACAGCACGCGTCATTGTCTTTTGGAGTTTGGGAAAGACATTCTGGCAATCGCGCCGGATGGGGTCGGCTGCGCTTTTCAACTCAAGGGCGATCCAAAGGGACGAATGACAATAGGGACGTTTCGATCGGAGATACAGGCTCAGCTTTTGCAACTTGGTTCTCAATCGCCTCAGTTCCCGGGATTTCCAGCTGGAGTGCATCGATCGTTCTTAGTTAGTAATGGGCAGTTTGAAGAGGAGGTGCAGACCGCCATCGCGCAGATGAATATGGGCATGCTTCCTTCGAAGATTCATCTCTGGTCGCGAGGACACCTCGTTGAACTTTGCCGCCGCCATGGCTCGAGCATGTGGCCAAGTGAACTTTCAGACAACCGCTCCCTCTTGGAAATCTATCTTGCCTCTCCGCGGGGGCAGCTCCCAGCCGAAACACTCTGCACGATGTTGGAATCCATCCTCCACCTAAAGGAGGCTGACTCCACACTCGGCGCAGGTGAGCTGCGACGTGCCGCTGCAAGTGCCGCTTGGGTTACAGGCATATCCACCGCTCCCTTTGCGGAAGTGGACAACCATGTGGCTATCGCGCACGCTTGGACAGCGTGTTGTGCTTCACTAGTGGCAGCAGAGGCACGCCATGCCGCTAAGCCAGACCCTTCGCTGCGTGCCACTCTGTCACTAGCCCAAAGTGCATTGCTTGACTCACTTGCCGCGCTCTGGAACGAGATACGCTCTGCCAAGACACTTGTTCAAGGAAATCCCTTGCACGACTCCGCAATCCTTGGCTGGCGTGTCACTGTTCTATTGGGTCTGCTGACCTGCCTCGCTATTGCCTCTGAGGGCAGTGCTTTGCTCGACGAGGTCTCCTTTACCGATCTCGTCCAGTGGTTGAAGCAACCACCAGTGAGACCCGAATTGTGGGGCGAGGGGGCCGTCGCGAGTTTGGTGGTATGGCTAGTTTGGCTCAGGCGCCATGATCCAACGGCGCGCGTGGATGCCGAGATCGCAGCGCTTGCAGAAGGGGTCATTCGTAGCAATCAATCAGACAGCAATTCCCCCCTGTCGAGCCCGTACTACGGATACGAAGAAATTCAGCGCCACAGGTTGGTGCACCCTGCGGTACACCGCGCCAGCAGTCTGTCCAGTGAGACGGTTGCAGGGATGTCATTTACCGCAGAGTCCTTGATGCACTTGCTCGTTCGTACCGGGCTCAAGCAGAAGTGTCGATCTCTCTGGGCGGACTTCTCTCGTTTGAACCATATGCGGCTTGAGCTTGACGCTCCGTGGAAGTATGGGCTCAGGAGAGCCCCAGGAGGCGTCGAGGTATCAATGTTCTTTCCGCCTTCCTGCAGTTGGGCTCAGCTGAAGCATGATTCATTGAAAGAAACCGAATCCAGCGCGATCCCCCAACACTTCGCCGCCACGCCTTGGTTGCTTGCTGCCCTGTGGCAGTTGCATCCTCATCGACTTGACCGAGATGCGCTGAAATTGCTAATAGAAGGAGTTGTCCCTCGCTGGGGCACCTGACCTGTGTCTCGCTTCTGCCGGGTAGTCTCGGCGCGCTGTGCGCAGTCAAGCCCAACCCCTTATAGGGACTTACCTGGTAGTAAAGAGGCGCAGGCGATAGGCATTCCTTGGTGACCGCATTTCAGGCGTTGGCGCAAAGCGGCGATACTGGAATGGAGGAACAGACTGCATCTATAGACGGAGTTGCTGCACGGGTTGCTGTGTGGTGCGGCTCCAGTGGCCTGCACACATTGGATACTCCAATAAGAAGCGCGAGTTCGGAGCAAAAAAGTCGCCCCTGAAGAATCCCCAGTAAGCTAGTGTTCTTGCGGCTTCCGGGGATTCTTCAGGGGCGACTGCTGCACCTCGGTAAAGCGATTCGGTGCATTCGCCCAATACTTCCCCCCAAACAGGCATTCAAGCCAAGCTCAGCTGCACCACCAAACCGCTGTGGTCACTGGGCGTCACGCCATCGGCGTCAGGGCGGTCACAGTGCAACACGGTGGCCGCCGAACGAATGTCCACCCGGCAGGTGCTGAGGGAAGGCGCCAGCAGCACGTGGTCGAGCGTCTGGCCTTTCCCCTGTTCATCGAAGAACGTGGCTTCGCGGAGCGAGTTGGCGAGGGTGAACGTGTCCACCAGGCCCCAAGGCGAAGCCATGAATTCGGCGATGCCAGGGCTGCTCAGTTCGCCGTTGAAGTCGCCGCAGAGCAGGGTGGCACCCGCGGGCCCAAGGGATTGCAGATGCTTGAGCACCGCATTCAATTGCAGGGCCCGCAGCGATGCGCCCTCAGCGCCCGGCAGATGCGACAGGTGCAGGTTGGCAACGCGCACCGAGTGCGGGCCGGCTTGAAACGTAACGATCTGGGCCAGGCGGCCGCCATCCAGCGGGGTGGACGGCAGGGGCAGTGCCTGGCTGGCCAGCCAGGGCTGGCGGCACAGCATGGCCATGCCAGAGGTGCTGAGCACCTTGCGGCCCTCGAACAAGCGGGGCTTGGGGCGGGCCTGTGCCTGGGTGGCGTGCAGACCGCAGTGGGTGGCGAGCCAGGCGGCGGTGTCGGCGTCGGCATCGCTGGCCTGGAAGCTTTCCTGCGAGGCCACCGCGTCAGGGCGCAGGGTGTTCAATTCCTGCGCGGTGCGAAGCAGGCGCTGCCGGTAGGCGCCTTCGCCCTTCCAGGTGTTGAGGGTGACGAGGGTGAAGGTGACGCGACTCATCGGCGCAGCGTCAATGAGCAAAAGGGAGAAAGGCGGTGCATGGCAGGAGCCGCTGTCAGGGCTCCACCCAGGCTGCTTCAGCCACGCGCACCACTGGGCGGGCGGCTGCCGGGCGCAGTGTGGGCGCTCCTTTTGTGGCGTGCGCCAGTTCCCCTTCAATCAGGTGCAGCACCACGCGCGCGGGCATGGCTGCCGGCGCATCGACGAGCAGGATGTCGGCACGCTGGCCCACGGCCAGGCGACCCCGGTCGTGCAGCTTTGCGGCGTCTGCCGCGTGCGACGAGACCAGCGCCCAGGCGGCTTCGAAGTCGCAGGCGCCATCGGCCACCAGGCGGAACGGGGCTTGCAGCATGGCGGGGTAGTAGTAGTCGGAGGTGAGCACCGAGCACAGGCCCTGGGCCACCATGTCGGCGGCGCTCACCGCGTTCTTTTGGTGGCTGCCGCCGCGCACCACGTTGGGAGAGCCGAAGATGACCGCGTTGTCCATGGCGCGCGCGGCCTGGGCGGTCTCCAGGTTCTTGGGGAATTCGGAGATGTCGCAGGACAGGGCCTGGTACCACTGGCGCAATGCGGGCGTGGTGTCGTCGTGCGAAGCCATGGGCACGCCAGCGGCCACGGCCGTCGCTGCCAGCCGGCCAATGGCGCCAGGCACTTCGGCTTCGCGCGCGGCCACCTGTGTGGCCAGGGTCTTCAGTGCTTCAAGGTCCAGCCCGGTGCGCTGCAGCACGGTCATGGAAGCGCTGGCGCTGTCCAGCTTTTTCAGGATGTCGTGCAGGTGGTCATTGAACGCCAGCAGGTGCACGCGGCCCTCGGCCAGCCAGCGCAATGCGTCGGCTTCGCCTTCCAGGTGAAAGGTTTCCTGGCGCAGGTGCAGGCGCGTGTCGCACACCAGGTGCGGCTTGGCGGCCTCCAGCGCCTCCATGAAGGCCACCAGACTCTCGCCGCTGCGCAGGCCCGGTTCCCAGGAATGCGTGACGCCGTGGAAGGCGGTGGAGATGCCGTTGGCCACCAGCTGGCGGTCGGTGTCGGCCAGGGCCAGGCGGGTGTCGAAGTGCACGCCGGGGCGCGGCATCAGCTGGCGTTCAAACGCGTCGCCGTGCAGGTCGATCATGCCGGGCAGCACCAGGCGGCCGCCAGCGTCCAGCGTGGGGCAGCCACGTGCTTCGCTGGCGATGTCGGTGATCACGCCGTCTTCGATGTGCAGCACGGCTTCGGTTTCGAGCCCGGTGGGCAGCAGGGTCTGGCCGGCGGTGATGGCCCAGCGACCGGTGTTCAGCATGGTGTTCATCCTGTCTAGACAAGTCAAAACGCCATGTTGCCTGCCGCGCGTGACAGAACCGCGACAACGGGTGCACCAAAACCTCTGTCATGAATATTTCACGGTTGCTCCATGGGGCTGTCATGCGGCGGCGCGAACCTAGCGAAGTTGTCTAACCAACTTGGAGTCCTTCCCCATGAAAAAACTGTTCCAGGCATCCCGCCTTGTGGCCGTGGCCACCATCGGTCTGGCCGCCCTCAGCGCTCAGGCACAAACCATCCGCATGGCCGTGACCGATATCGTCGGTCTGGAGAACTTGCAGCGAGAATTCGGTGGCTTCCAGAAGATCCTGTCTGAAAAATCGGGCATGAAGGTGGAACTGTTTCCGGTGCCCAACCGCACCGCTGCGGTGGAAGCACTCAACGCCAAGAAGATCGACCTGGTGCTCACCGGCCCGGCCGAATACGTGGTGTTCAGGAAGCGTTCAAACGCCAAGCTGGTGGTGGGCTTCAGCCGGCCTGAGTACTACGGTTCGGTGGTCACGCTGGTGGGCTCCGGTATCGATGGTGTGGAAGACCTCAAGGGCAAGAAAGTCGCCCTGGGCGATGTGGGCTCCACCTCGCGCCACCTCTCCCCCATCCAGGTGCTGGCCGACCTGGGCGTGCAGCCTCAGAAGGATTTTCAGGTCCTGCACGTGAACCGCAACGTGGCGGTGGAAGCCATGAAGCGCGGCGACGTGGCCGCCATCGGCATCAACCGCACGGATTTGCCCGGCCTGAGCAAGAAATTCCCCGATGTGGTGTTCAAGGTGATCGCGCGCGGTCGCGACCTGCCGAACGATGTGCTGCTGGCCGGTGCCCACGTGCCCGACGCGACCGTGGCCGCCATGAAGAAGGTGTTCAGCGAAAACAGCCAGGCACTCATCGACGCCGTGCTGATGGGCCCCGACGAAAACCAGAAGTTCCGCGGCATGGCATTCATTCCTGCCGTTGCCGACAGCGACTACAACTATGTGCGCAAGATGTACGCCACCATCGGCCAGCCGCAGTACGCCGAATTTGTGGGCGACTGACGCCACGCCAGCGTCAACCGCACCCGACCCTCCCGTTCATGGAGCACCGGCCGATGTACCGAGAAGAATTGCCATTGGGCGGCATGCTGCCGCACGGCGCCTTGCCCGATCACGCCAGCGGCCGCGCGCCGGTCTGGGAAGACGGTGCGGTGGACCTGCAGGTCAAGGGGCTGTGCAAAGCCTTCGACCCGGGCACCCCGGTGCTCTCGGACATCGGGTTTTCCATTCCCAAAGGGCAGGCAGTGGCATTGATCGGCTCCAACGGCGCGGGCAAGTCCACGTTGCTGCGCTGCTGCATGCACCTGATCGAGCCCGAGCAGGGCACGGTCTACCTGTTCGGTCAGCCCCTGCAGGCACAGACCGCCAAGAGCTTGCGGGCCTTGCGTTCCAAGGTGGGCTTCGTGTTCCAGAAGCACAACCTGGTGCCGCGCCTGTCTGCCTTGACGAATGTGCTGCACGGCGCGCTGCCGCGTGCACCGGTTTGCCGCGCCTGGTTCCAGGGCACGGCGCCCAAGGCGCTGCGCGAAGAGGCCATGCACTGCCTTGAACGCGTGGGCCTGGCGGACCATGCGCGCAAGCGGGCCGACCATCTGTCGGGTGGTCAGTCGCAGCGGGTGGCGGTGGCGCGCGCGCTCATGCAGCGCCCGCGCTTCCTGGTGGCCGACGAACCCGCCGCCAGCCTGGACCCGGTGTCTGGCGACGAAGTGATGGGCGTGTTTGCGCAACTGGTGGAACAGGACGGCCTGACGCTGCTGTTCACCTCGCACGACCTCACCCACGCGCTGCGCTACGCCCACCGGGTGATCGCCCTGCACCGCGGTCGCGTGGCGCTGGACAGCCTGACACAACAGACCGATGCGGTCGCCCTCCGAGCCTTGTATGAAAACCACCACGACCGCGCTTGACCGCCACGCCTTGCCCGCCCGTTTTGAGCGCATGGGGGCCGGCAGTTTTGTACTCTGCGTGCTGGCACTGGCGTTCTTCATCTGGTCGCTGGACGGCACCAACGTGTCGATGGGCGACTTCTTTGAGGGCTTGCCGCAGATGGGCCGTCTGGTGGGCGAGATGCTGCCGCCGTCCACCGCGCGGCTGGAGGCCGTGGGCTGGGCCTTGCTGGAAACCTTTCAGATGGCGCTGGTGGGCACCGTGGTGGGCGTGATCATCAGCGTGCCCATTGCGGTGCTGGCCACGCCGCACCTCTCGCCGCACCCTCTCGTGTATCAGGCCGCGCGCACCCTGATCGCTTTCTTTCGCACCGTGCCCGATCTGGTGTGGGCGCTGCTGTTCGTGGTCACCGTGGGGCTGGGGCCGTTCGCCGGCACGCTGGCCCTGATCGTGGACAAGGTTGGTTTCTGCGGCCGGTTTTTTGCCGAAGCCATGGAAGAGGTGGACCGCGGCCCGCAGGAAGCGCTGAAGGCCATGGGCGCGAGCCGCCTTTCGGTGATTGGCTGCGCGGTGATCCCGGCGGCGCTGCCCTCGTTCATCAACACCTCGCTGTTCAGCCTGGAGAAGGCGACCCGCTCTTCGGTGATTCTGGGGCTGGTGGGGGCGGGCGGCATCGGCATCGAACTCAAGGTGGCCATGGACCTGTTCAGCTACGACGAAGCCGCCACCATCATCCTGGCCATCTTTGCCCTGGTGATGCTGGTGGAACGCGCCAGCGCGATGTTGCGCCAACGCGTCATCTGAGCGTCCAGGGTCAGGGACTGGCCTGCCGCCGTTCAAGAATCCGGCACAAACACACGCAAGTCCTGTTTGCCTTGTGCGGCCTGGCACGGGAGCCCGCACTTGCCACCCAGAATCCGCTTGTTCGATGTGAACGATCCAGGACCTTCAAATGCCCCACGTTTCCCCTGTCAAGAAAACCCTGTGCGCCACCTTGCTGGGCTTTGGACTTGCCGTGCTTTCCCCCATGGCCAGCGCGAGCGACTATTACTTCTTCGTGGACAACCAGTCCAGCTCACGCATCGTCAAGCTTGAAGTCTCGCAGGACAAGAAGAAGTGGGGCCAGTTCGACATTGGTCGGGGCATCGGCAAGGGCAAGTCGTCCAAGCTGGTCTGGGACGACAGCACCGACGACGAAGAGTGTGAACAGTGGATGCGCGCCAAGTTTGCTGACGGTACGTCCAGCGAACCCGCACAGATCGACTTCTGCCAGGCCATGGACGACCCCATCGTTTTTGAGTGAACGGGATTCAGGTACAGGCGCATTTCCGCGTCTGAACCGTCCACAACTTCGGTGCCCTACCGTGTGGATAACCGGTGGAGCAATGCCCAGGAGGCGCGTGCCTGCTGGGCTGGCGGGGCGTGCTTAAAAATTGGGCAGATGGGGTGGATGTGGCCGGTGGTCGCCAAAGGCGCCAGACCCCGACGAGTCGGGTAGGCTTGCTGGATGACCCAGTCCAGTTTCGAATTTGATGTGCCCGGCCCCGAGGCGCCAGCACCCACACCCAAACCCGCTCGCGCCAGGCGCGCCGCACCGGCCAAGGCATTGCCTTTGGAGGACATGGCGCGTCTTCTGGAGCAAGACGCCAACTACCGTGTGCTGCGCCGGCTTGTTCCCATCACAGACTACGGGCCGGCACCGTCTGCCCCCGAATTGATGCAAGGCGCTGTCGGGACGCGGAACGTTCTGGTGCTTGACACCGAGACCACCGGCCTTTCACACCAGGCCGACAAGATCATCGAACTGGCCATGCTGCTGGTGCAGGTGGACGTGGCCTCTGGGCTGCCGTTTGGCGCGGTCGAGTGTTTCGAAGGGTTTGAAGACCCCGGCATGCCCATTCCGGCCGTCGCCAAGGAAGTGACCGGCATCAGCGACGACATGGTCAAGGGCCACCGGCTGGATGACCAGCAGGTGGCCGCCATGGTGGCCAGGGCCGACCTGATCGTGGCGCACAACGCAGGCTTCGATCGCCCCTTTGTGGAAGCGCGTTTTCCCTGCTTCGCACAGAAGGCCTGGGCGTGTTCCTTTGCCGACATCGACTGGAAAGCGGCGGGGGCAGGCTCGTCCAAGCTGAGCGCTCTGGCGCTGGACCAGGGCTGGTTCTACGATGCCCACCGCGCACTGGTGGACTGCCATGCCCTGCTGCAGGTGCTGTCCAAGCCCGTGGGGCAGGGCACGACCACAGGCGTGAACCAGCTGATGCTCGCCGCCGCCAGGCCCAGCTTCAAGCTGCGCGCCACCGGCTCGCCTTTCGAGTCCAAGGATGTGCTCAAGGCCCGCGGCTACCGTTGGGACGCCGACGCCAAGGTGTGGTTTTGCACGCTGGCCGATCAGGCGCGGCTGGACGCTGAGCTTGAATGGCTGAAGGCGGATGTGTATGGCCGGCGCCATGCGCGCGTGGAGGTGGAGGCGCTGGACTGCCTGGTGCGCTATTCGGCGCGGGCTGGCGAGATTTCGCAGCGGGCGTTGTAGCTTCGGTCCGGGGATGATCTTGGGATGGTGTCGTTTGCGACGCAGGCTCCGCACATCAGACCTGTGCCAGGAACCGCTGAGCGTGGCGACGCATCCCTTCAAACACCGATTCAGTCAATGGCGCGGGAAAGCTCGGGGGCAGCTCTTTGCGCACTGCGTCCATGGCGGCAGGCATGCCCTGGACCATCGCACACATGGCCTCCCACATCGAGGGGATGCCACTGCGCACGGCGACAGCTTCCCAGTGCCGTGGCAGTATTTCGGCCAGCTTGTAGTGCAAGCTTGTGCCCCGAACGCCCATGGCCAGCTTGACCTTTTTGTACTGCAATGAGTTGGGTCCGTTGTCGATGATGGGCCAGGCAGACATCACGTCGTAGAGTGGCGTGAGGTGGTAGGCCCCGCCAGGCAGCAGGAACACCGAGAAGTTCTTCGCGTGCCCGTCAATGGCGGCCAGCAGCCAGAAGGCGAGCTGGGCCAGGAGGAAGACGCGACCGTCTTGCTCGTAGCGTGTGCCTCCTTTGAGCACACGCAAACAGGCGTCCATGCCTGGGCCGCCCATGTCCTGGTACTTGTTCGCGCTGGAATGGCCCAGCACCTGGCAGAAGTCCTCCTGCGGGATGCGCACCAGCCAGTCAGGGTGGGTCTGCCACTGGCGGTCGAAGCGGTCGACCACCAAGGCATTGCGCGTGCCGAAGCGCTCCACATGGCACTCGGCCACCGGGAGCCCCAAGGCGTTCAGGATGCGCGAGCACAGCCACTCGTTTTCTGGCGAGAGCGTCAGGTCCAGGTTGCGCCCGGGCGTCACGCCCATGGGGGGCTTCAGAATGTGGGTGGTGGGGGTGGTGTTGCGCGGGCGGCACCACTTCTTGCCCACCTTGAGCAGGGCCGTCTTCTCTTGCGCACCGGCAATCGAGATGCGGAAGTCGTCTTGCTCGTCCAGTGCGCCCATACCCAAGGTAGAACCCAGGCTTGAGAGCATGACCTCGATGTCTGAAGGTTTCACGGGTTCGTAGTCCAGGCGGCGAACGTCTGGGGCAGGCGCGTCCACCGGCATTAGCTGAACCGCACCCACGCAGTCCCGGCCGATGGCCTGCAGCAAAGAGAACGCGTCGATGCCCTTGGTTCGGAACCGGCCGCTCAGTCGCTTGCGAATGGCTTCGTTGTCCGGGAGCAGATTGTCGAAGTAGTTTTCCACCACTTGGCCTGAGAGCTGATCGTCTGCCGTCAGCGGCAGGGACAGCGATAGCGGGCGGCTCTTGGGATGCTGACGCCAGCCAGGGTCGTACTGAAAGACGTGCCGCCCAGTGCGACCCACAGACCACACGCCCACCAGCGCCCCGTTCATCCAGACATTCAGCTGTCGCATCACCACTGGCCTCCGGCGTCGCCCTTCGTGGGCTTCGCGCGAAGTCGCGGCGGGGCGGCAGGGGGCTCAATGTCCTTCATTCGCAACACCACGCTGGCGTTCAACGCCGCCAGCAAGCGCAACAGCTGCTCAGCAGTGAGCTTGGTCGCATCTTTTTCAAGGGCGGCGATGCGCGATTGCACCACCCCCATTCGAGCGGCCAACTGCGCCTGCGTCAGCCCCCGCGCCTTGCGCAGGGAGCGCAGGTGTAGCGACAGCTGCTCCGGGAAGGCCAGATTCAAGTCCATGGTGAGCATCCTTTGCAGTTGATGGATGCACCATATCTTCTATGGTAGATATTGTCAATTTATCTGTTTTGAAATATAAATGCAAAATATCTAATTTGGATAATATTTTGAGTCATGCGTCCGAGTCCCCGCCAGACAAGCCGTTTCAGGTCCTCCGCGAGAAGACCGGCGAGATGGTGCCGCCAGAAAAGCCGAACTCGCAGGGAGGTTGAAAAGGCGGTGGCCTTTGCAGTCTGTAACCCATTGGTAACCTGTTTCACAGATAATTGAAACCAAATTACAGCCTGACACTTCCGGATCGGCGCTGTTCACCCCCAGGAGACAAGCCCATGCCCATGCGCGCCACCAAGATTGTTGCCACCCTCGGTCCCGCTTCCAGTGACCCAGCGTTGCTGGAAAAAATGATCCGCGCCGGTGTCAATGTGGTCCGGCTCAATTTCTCCCACGGCAAGGCACAGGACCATATCGACCGGGCCGATCTGGTGCGTGAAGCCGCTCAGCGCGCCGGGCGCGAGGTGGGCATCATGGCCGACCTGCAAGGCCCCAAGATCCGCGTGGGCAAGTTTGCCGAAGGCAAGGTGATGCTGGAGCCCGGGCAGAAATTCGTGCTGGATGCTGCGCGCACGGAGCTGGGTGACATCGAAGGCGTGGGGCTGGATTACAAGGAGCTGCCGCGCGACGTGAAGGCGGGCGACACGCTTCTGCTCAACGACGGCCTGATTGTGCTCACCATCGACAAGGTGGCGGGCTCGGCCGTGCACACCACCGTCAAGCTCGGCGGCGAGCTCTCCAACAACAAGGGCATCAACAAGCAGGGCGGCGGGCTGACGGCACCGGCGCTCACCGCCAAGGACATGGACGACATCAAGACCGCCATGGGCCTCAAGGCCGACTACGTGGCGGTGAGTTTTCCCAAGAATGCCACCGACATGGAGCTGGCGCGCCAGCTGTGCAACGTGGCAGGCGCCGCCACCGGCCACAAGCCGGCGCTGATCGCCAAGATCGAGCGTGCCGAAGCCATTCCCGAGCTGGCCAACATTCTCAAGGTGTCTGACGGCATCATGGTGGCGCGCGGCGATCTGGCGGTGGAAGTGGGCAACGCCGCAGTGCCCGGCCTGCAGAAGCACATGATCAAGATGGCGCGTGAGATGGACAAGGTGGTGATCACCGCGACCCAGATGATGGAGTCGATGATCGTGAACCCGGTGCCCACCCGTGCCGAGGTGAGTGACGTGGCCAACGCCGTGCTCGACGGCACCGACGCCGTGATGCTCAGTGCCGAGACGGCCGCCGGCAAGTACCCGCTGGAAACCGTGATGGAAATGGCCAACATCTGCCAGGAGGCGGAAAAGGCCGAATACGCCGAACTCAGTGCCGATTTCAAGGGCAAGACCTTCAAGCGCATCGACCAGTCAATTGCCATGGGCGCGCTGTTCACGGCCCACCACCTTGGCGCCAAGGCCATCGTGGCGCTGACCGAATCCGGTTCGACCGCGCTGTGGATGAGCCGGCACAACGTGCGCATGCCCATCTACGCGGTCACCTCCAGCCTCACGGCGCAACGCAAGATGACGCTCTACCGCAACGTGCGCCCCCTGCTCATGGACACCAGCGCCGACCGCGACACCGCCCTGGCAGACGCCGAGGCCCACCTGAAAAACAAAGGCATCGTGCAAAGCGGCGACGTCTACGCCATCACCGTCGGCGAGCCCATGGGGCAGCCTGGTGGAACCAACACACTCAAGATTTGCCGCGCGGGGTAGGGCACCCTTCGCCTCTTCGCCTCTTCGACCAGAGGCCACAACGCCCGGCGCGAGGTGACCCCATCCAGGGGCACCGTGGAACTGGCTTTGCCAGGCCACGGGTGCCGTCCCCCTCCAAGCCGAAGGCGCCAGAGAGGGGGAAGACGCGTCAGCGGCGCAGGGGGTGCTTCCCATCTAGTCCAGTCGAAACGAAACCCCCGTCACCAGCATCGCATCGCCCTTCTTGATTTCCGGGCCGGGGTCGCTGTCGTGGCGGTAGCTCAGCCCGGCCGAGAGGTTCAGTGTTTCGGTCATTGCAACGGTCAGCCCGGTGTCGAGCATCGCGCGGTACCGGCCTGAGTTGCGCAGGTCTGGATACAGGGTGAATTTCTGGCGCAGGCTGGTGGTGTCGGTCAGCCGGTAACTGGACTCTTCCGACAGCACCAGTTCCAGCCGGCCGTACTTGTCGCGCATGGTGCCTCTGATGTCGGTGGGCGTCACATAGCGGTCATGTGAGTACCCCAGACCGACGGTCACGTCAAAGTAGCCGCGATCGTCGCGCCAGACGTGGCGTCCCACGCCGCTGGCCACCGAGTACCGGGCCGAAATGTTGGCCAGCGTGTCTCGCAAGGTTTCGCCGGAGCCGAAACCGAACCAGTCGGGAGAAATGTCGCGGTTGTACTGCGTGCGCACGGTGTAGCGCTCGGTGGTATCCACGCCCGCGTTCTGCGCCCGGTCGGCCTTGGCGTTCCACATCCACTTGTCATCGATGGTCTGTCGGGCGCCCTCGGCCGCCAGGTTCAACGAACCGGCGTTGTTGTTGCCCGACGAGACATTGGCGCCGGCTGTTAGCAGATAGCGCCACTGGCCATCGGGCTTGAGCGTGATCTGTGCCTGCGAGAGCGCCGGCGCGAGCAGGGTGACTGCGGCGGTCAGGGGCGCAATCAGGGGGCGGCATGGCATGGGTTTTCCTTCCTCTTGGCTTGTTGTTTGCGGTGTTCAACTCGGGAAGGTTCACAGTTGCCGTGCCGCAGTTCCCTTTTGCTTTGTGACGATTGGTGTCTTTGCCGAGCGAAACACCCGGTTGACAAGGCTCCAGCGCCTGTCACAAGCCCCCTGCTTTGGCGCACCAGAGCAAGGGCGATGACCGCGGGCGGTAAAATCCCGAGCTAGTTACATCCGGGTTACCAACCGCTTTAAAGGGAATTCCATGGCTCTCGTTTCCATGCGCGAACTGCTCGACCACGCCGCAGCCAATGGCTACGGCATTCCAGCCTTCAACGTCAATAACCTGGAGCAGGTGCAGGCCGTGATGGCCGCCGCCGACGAGGTGGGCGCACCCGTCATCCTGCAGGCCAGTGCCGGCGCCCGCAAATACGCCGGCGAGCCTTTCATCAAGCACCTGATCCAGGCGGCCATGGAAGCCTACCCCCACATTCCCCTGGTCATGCACCAGGACCACGGCACCAGCCCCAAGGTCTGCCAGGGCGCCATCGACCTGGGCTTCGGCTCGGTCATGATGGACGGCTCGTTGATGGAAGACGGCAAAACGCCGGCCAGCTTCGAATACAACACCGAAGTCACCCGCAAAGTGGTGGAGATGGCGCACAAGGTCGGCGTCACCGTGGAAGGCGAACTGGGCTGCCTGGGCAACCTGGAAACCGGTGAAGCCGGTGAGGAAGACGGCATTGGCGCCGAAGGCAAGCTGGACCATTCCCAGATGCTGACCGACCCCGAAGAGGCCGCCGTGTTCGTCAAGGCCACGCAGCTCGACGCACTGGCCATTGCCATCGGCACCAGCCACGGCGCCTACAAGTTCAGCCGCAAGCCCACCGGCGACATTCTGGCCATTTCCCGCGTCAAGGAAATCCACGCCCGCATCCCCAACACCCACCTGGTGATGCACGGCTCCAGCAGCGTGCCCCAGGACCTGCTGGACATCATCAACCAGTACGGCGGCAAG
Organism: Betaproteobacteria bacterium HGW-Betaproteobacteria-16; assembly: GCA_002840835.1. Lineage (GTDB taxonomy): Bacteria > Pseudomonadota > Gammaproteobacteria > Burkholderiales > Burkholderiaceae_C > Hydrogenophaga. The sequence continues at coordinate 24,993 of PHCQ01000048.1, forward strand.
ATGAAGCAGACCTACGGCGTGCCGGTGTCTGAAATTCAGGAAGCCATCAAGCACGGCGTTCGCAAGATCAACATCGACACCGACATCCGCATGGCCATGACCGGCGCGGTGCGCAAGTTCCTGGCCGAGAACCCGGAAAAATTCGACGCCCGCGAATGGCTCAAGCCGGCCCGCGAAGCGGCCAAGCAGGTTTGCAAGCAGCGCTACATGGAGTTCGGCTGTGAGGGCCAGGGCGCCAAGATCAAGGGTGAGTCGCTGTCGGTGATGGCGCAGAAGTACGCCAAGGGCGAGCTGGCGCAGCAGGTGGTCTGAACGCCTGACGCTGTTCAAGCTTGAAAGGGCCACCTCGCGGTGGCCTTTTCTTTTGTGGGTGCAGGCTTTTACACATCGATACCGCCGTGCAGCACCCGGGTGCATTGGCGTGGGTCGATGGGCCCAGAATGGGCCAGATGAAATCCCGAAAGCGGTCCACCAGCTGGACCAAGCTCTTTGAGCGCAACATGAAGACCATGACGCGCATGGCCACCGCGTCCAGCACGCGCAGTCGATCACGGACCCCGCCACTGGCGACCCCGCTTGCGCTCACTCCCGGTGGCGGCACCTGGACGCCAGGCGTGGCCATGGGCGCCACAGGCGTGCGGCGCTACCGGATCTACCGCCCGCCCGGCATCGCGTTCGGCGAACGCCTGCCGATGATGGTGATGTTGCATGGCTGTGGTCAGGACGCGAACCGCTTTGCGCTCAGCACGCGGATGAACCAACTGGCTGCCAAGGAGCGCTTTCTGGTGCTGTACCCCGAACAGGACCGGATCGCGAACGCACAGGGCTGCTGGAACTGGTTCGACACCGACAACGGGCGTGCCTATGGCGAGGCGGCCCTGATCATGCATGCGATCGATCAGGCGTGTCTGCTGTACGCGGGCGACCGCAGCAAAGTGGCGGTGGCCGGCCTGTCTGCCGGCGCCAGCATGGCCGCGCTGTTGGTGGCCCGGCATCCGGAGCGTTTCAAGGCGGTGGTCATGCACTCGGGCATTCCGCCGGGCACGGCGCACTCCGGCCTGTCGGCGCTGGGGGCCATGCACGGTCGACGCGAAACGCCGCCGCTGGTGGCGGCCACCTGGCCCCCGTTGCTGGTTGTGCACGGTGCAGCCGACCACGTGGTCTCACCGCAGAACGGACGCGCGGCGGCACGCGTCTGGGCCGAAGCGGCCGACGCCCAGGCGGGGGAAGAGCGGCGTGTGCAACGCGGTCAGCGCCACCCGATGCAGGTCACGGACTTCAAGCGACGGGGCCGCACGGTGGCCACGCTGGTGGCGGTGGACAGGCTGGCGCATGCCTGGAGCGGTGGAGCGGCCCGCCAGCCGTACAGCGACGGGCAGGGGCCGGATGCGTCTCGCATGGCCTGGGCTTTTGCTTCCCGGCAGTTTCGGACCCAGAAAGCACCCCGGCCTTTGGATTGAGCCTCTTCGCGCCAACCTGCGATAATTCCCCGGAATGGTTCGGAGCCCGTTGACTGTTCAGTCATCGGGCTTTTTTCCTGTCTGTCACTTTTTCTGTGCCCGATCATGACTTCCGCCCTGCACACCTCTGCACTGACTTCCCTGCACCTGCTGGCGCGCGGCAAGGTGCGTGACAACTACGCCGTGGGCAACGACCGCATCCTGATGGTTGCGTCCGACCGCATCAGCGCGTTCGACGTGATCATGGGCGAACCGATTCCGGGCAAGGGCCAGTTGCTCACGCAGTTGTCGCTGTTCTGGTTCGACAAGCTCGGCCCCAACGGTCTGAACATCTGCCCCATCCACCTCACCGGCGAATCGCCCGAGAGCGTGGTCACGCCGGCCGAGGTGCCGCAGGTGGTGGGCCGTTCCATGCTGGTGCAGCGCCTCAAACCCATTCCAGTGGAAGCGGTGGTGCGCGGCTACCTGGCCGGCAGCGGCTGGAAGGAATACCAGGAGAGCCATTCGGTGTGCGGCGTGCCGCTGCCCGAAGGCTTGCAGAACGCCTCCAAGCTCCCTGAGCCCATCTACACACCGGCCGCCAAGGCCGACATGGGCGAGCACGACGAGAACATCACCTTCGAACAGACGGTGGCCATGATCGGCGCCGATCTGGCCGCGCAGATCCGCGATGTGTCGATTGCGCTCTACAAGGCGGCGGCCGCCATCGCGCTGGAGAAGGGCATCATCATTGCCGACACCAAGTTCGAATTCGGCCTGGACGCCAAAGGCACCCTGGTGCTGATGGACGAGGTGCTCACGCCCGACAGCTCGCGCTACTGGCCGCTGGAGAGCTACGTGGTGGGCCAGAACCCGCCCAGCTACGACAAGCAGTTCCTGCGCGACTGGCTGGAGACGGCGCAGGTGGGCGGCAAGGCCTGGGACAAGACGCCGCCTGCGCCGCGCCTGCCGAAGGAAGTGATCGAGAAGACGGCGGCCAAGTACCAGGAAGCGCTGAAGCGGCTGATGGGCTGAGGGTTGCTGTCAATTACCAAAAAAGCCTGGGAATGCCCAGGCTTTTTTGTGCCCTGTCAGTTGCTCAAAACCTCACCACTCGGCGAAGCTGCCGTCCCCGTGGCGCCAGACCGGGTTGCGCCAGCGGTGCCCCTCTGCGGCGCGTTCCTTCACATAGGCTTCGTTCACCTCGATCCCCAGGCCCGGCCCGGTGGGGATGGTGACCATGCCGTCCTGGTAAGCGAACACCTCGGGGTTGCTCACGTAGTCCAGTAGGTCGTTGGCTTCGTTGTAGTGGATGCCCAGGCTTTGTTCCTGGATGAAGGCGTTGTAGCAGCCGGCGTCGATCTGCAGGTTGGCCGCCAGCGCGATGGGGCCGAGCGGGCAGTGCAGGGCGAGCGCCACGTCGTAGGCCTCTGCCATGGCCGCGATCTTGCGCGTTTCGGTGATGCCACCGGCGTGCGATGGGTCGGGCTGGATGATGTCCACGTAGCCTTCGGAGAGGATGCGCTTGAAGTCCCAGCGGCTGTAGAGGCGTTCGCCCAGGGCAATGGGCGTGCTGGAAAGGTGGGCCAGTTCCTTGAGGGCTTCGTGGTGTTCGCTGAGCACGGGCTCTTCAATGAACATGAGGCGGAAGGGCTCCAGTTCCTTGAACAGCACCTTGGCCATGGGCTTGTGCACGCGGCCATGAAAGTCCACGCCAATGCCCACGTTCGGCCCAACGGCCTCGCGCACCGCGGCCACGTTCGCCAGGCAACGCTCCACCTTGTCGAAGCTGTCCACGAACTGCATCTCTTCGGTGCCGTTCATCTTCACGGCGGTGAAGCCGCGTGCCACGGCCGCTTCTGCAGCGGCAGCGGTTTCGCTGGGGCGGTCGCCGCCGATCCAGCTGTAGACGCGGATGCGGTCGCGCACCTGTCCACCCAGCAGGTCAGAGACCGATGCGCCCAGCGCCTTGCCTTTGATGTCCCACAGAGCCTGGTCGATGCCGGCCAGCGCGCTCATGTGGATACCGCCGCCGCGGTAGAAACCGCCTCGGTACATCACCGTCCAGTGGTCTTCGATGTGGCGTGGGTCCTTGCCGATGAGGTAGTCGGCGAGTTCGTCGACCATGGCCGCCACGGCGTGTGCGCGACCTTCCAGCACGGGCTCGCCCCAGCCGCTGATGCCTTCGTCGGTTTCTATCTTCAGGAAGCACCAGCGTGGGGGTACCAGGTAGGTGGTCAGGCTGGTGATCTTCATGTTGGTGCGTGCGAAGGGAATGGTTTTGTTGGGGTGGCCGCTTGCCAGGCATGAACGAACGCCTCGGCTTGTTGCGCCACCTGCTGTGCGCTGTCACCCGGGCGGTACAGGGCAGAACCCAGGCCCAGGCCGCTGGCGCCAGCGGCCACGTAGGGCGCCACGGCATCCGGCGTGATGCCACCCACCGGCACGATGGCCACCGGTGGCCTCAGCACCGCGCGCCAGGCCTTGAGACCCACGGGGCCCAGGGCTTCGGCGGGAAACATCTTGAGCACGTCTGCGCCTGCGGCTAGCGCGGCAAACGCTTCCGTCGGCGTGGCCACGCCGGGCGCACAGGCGAGACCTGCGGTCTTGGCCGCGCGGATCACGGCGGCGTCGCTGTGCGGCATCACCACCAGCTGGCCACCGGCGGCGGCGATGTCGGCGCACGATTCGGGCTGCAGCACCGTTCCCGCGCCGATGAGCGCATCGGCCGGCAAGGTGTCGCGCAGCAGCCGGATGCTGCGCAGCGGATCGGGCGAGTTCAAAGGCACTTCGATCACGCGAAAACCCGCGTCGTAGAGCGCATGGCCAATGGCTTCGGCTTCGTGTGGCTGCAGCCCGCGCAGGATGGCGATGAGCCCGCAGTGAGAGAGGGCCTGGTGGAGCAGTTGTTCGGACGGATGCATGTCAGTTTCCCATGGTGCCGGAGCGCCACCTGGGGCGCAGCCTCCTAGCCTCCGGCGCGAAATGCCTTTTTCCAGAGATGCCGTCGGGCCGGCTTTGCCGGACGACTGGTATCGCCCCCTTGAGGGGGCTGAGGGCCGCGGCTCCAAGCCTGCCTGCGCAGGCTTGGACAGCCCGAAGAAGCATGGCCTCTGGCGATGCTGCGGCCTGCAAGGCGCGCGAAGCGACGCGGGGGTGCTCCATGAACTACACCAGCCCGCCCGCCTGCGCGATGGACCACAAGCCCATCGGCGTGACCTCGGAGCGGATCAGCGGTGAGTCCTGGCCGTGCACTTCCAGCGCGGCGGCGTAGCGCTGGCAAAGGCTGGGTTCGCCGCACAGCACCACGCGCAGGCCCTCGCCCAGCAGCGCCCTGGCGATTGCGGCCACTTCATGGCCGATGAGCAGACCGGAAAGGTAGTCGGGTTGTGAGGTGGGCGGTAGGCTGCCGGTGAGGCCCAACGTGCGGCTGCTGAACACGTTGGACAGAACACCCAGGGCGCCCTCGGGCGAGCGGGCCACCCGCAGCCCCCGGGTGAAGGCTTTTTCGTCAAAAGCCGCGTTGATGGCCATGGTGCGCCCCAGCAAGGTGTGCTGGCACAGCGCGGCAAAAATCTCCCCGGTCATGAAGGTTTCGAACCGCGTGACCGCCCCATCTTCCACCAGCACCCATTTGCTGTGTGTGCCCGGCAGGCCAATCACCATGCGCTGAAGCGCACCGCCGTTGGGTGCCAGGCTTTGCAGCACGCCGGCGATCTGCGTTTCTTCGCCCCGCATCACGTTGGGCAGCTCGCCATGCTGGATGAGCCCGGGCACGATGTGCAGCGAAGGGCCGCTGCCACGGGGCACCACGGTGAAAGCGTGCGACAGGTCGGCTGCGCGACTGGGCAGGGGCTGGTAGGCCGCTTCCTTCCAGCCCTGCGCACTGCCCACCATGCCGCAGGCCAGCAAGGGCACGTCAGGGTGTTCCTGCAGCCACTCACCGCAGACGCCCTGCAACGCCGCTTCAAAGCGGTCCGCTGCGAGGCCAGAGGCAGCAACCGGCAAGTGCATGATGCCGTGCTCGCTGCGCCGGCTCGCCAGCACCCGGCCGCCCGCACCCAGCGCATAGGCACGCAAGGAGCTGGTGCCCCAGTCCAGCGCGATCAGGGCGGGAGAGTCATGCAGGTCGGAGGAAGTCATTTGGGCGAAGTCACTTGCTCCACTTCAAGACCAGGGGATCCAGCCGCCTGGCGATGTCGATCAACCCTCGACGCACTTCAGGATGCATGGCCGGAAAAGGATGACGGCCTGCCTCACAAGCAATCACACCGCCTTCTTTCATCAATGCCTTGGCAGTGAGGATGCCGCCCTGGCGGTTCTCGTGGTTGATCAGCGGCAGCCAGCGCTGGTACAGGCTGAAGGCCAGATCGGCATCACCCTTGAAGTGTGCTTCGATGATGGGACGAATGCCATCGGGAAAACCACCACCGGTCATGGCACCGGTGGCGCCGGCGTCCAGGTCGGCCAGCAGGGTGATGGCTTCTTCGCCATCCCACGGGCCTTCGATGGCATCGCCGCCCAGCCGGATCAGCTCGCGCAGCTTGCTGGCCGCCCCCGGTGTCTCGATCTTGAAGTAAGCCAGTTGTTCGATCTCCTGCGCCATGCGTGCCAGGAAAGAGGCAGACAACACGGTGCCGCTGGCCGGCGCGTCCTGCACCATGATGGGAATGTCGATTGCGTCGGACACGCGGGCATAGAACTCGTAGATCAGCGGTTCTGGCACGCGGAAAGTGGCGCCGTGATAGGGCGGCATCACCATCACCATGGCCGCACCCATGTCCTGCGCACGCCGGCTGCGCGCGGCACAGACCGACGTGCCGTAGTGCGTGGTGGTCACGATCACCGGCACCCGACCGGCCACGTGTTCCAGGCACAGACGCGTCAGCGTTTCGCGCTCGTCGTCGGACAGCGAGAACTGTTCAGAAAAGTTGGCCAGGATGCACAGGCCATCCACGCCAGCATTGATCATGAAATCGAGGCAGCGCTTCTGGCTTTCCAGGTCCAGCGTGCCGTCCTCATGGAAGGTGGTGGGAACGACGGGGAAGATGCCTCTGTAGCGGGGCGTGCGAGCGGACGACTTCATGTTGAGTTCCATACCTTTCAATGGGAATGCCTGGGGACGGCCGAGCCTCTGCAGCCCACGAGAAAATCAAAATCGCAGCCTTCGTCGGCCTGCAACACATGGTCCACGTACAGGCGTCGGTACCCGCCATTGCCGCCCACGTCGGCAAGGTTCAGCGTGGCCAGGCGATCGGCCAGTTCGGCTTCGCTGATGTCCAGGTGCAGGCGGCCCTGTTCACAATCCAGCTCGATGAAGTCGCCATCACGCACAGCAGCCAGCGGGCCACCGGCAGCGGCTTCGGGCGCCACGTGCAGCACCACGGTGCCATACGCAGTGCCGCTCATGCGGGCGTCAGAAATGCGCACCATGTCCTTGATGCCCTGGCGCAGCAGCTTGGGCGGCAGGCCCATGTTGCCCACCTCGGCCATGCCGGGGTAGCCGCGTGGGCCGCAGTTCTTCAGCACCATCACGCAGGTGGCGTCGATGTCAAGGTCTTCGTCGACGATGCGTTCCTTGTAGTGTTCAAGGTTCTCGAACACCACCGCGCGGCCCCGGTGCTTGAGCAGTTCCGGCGTGGCGGCCGATGGCTTGAGCACCGCGCCGCGCGGCGCCAGGTTGCCGCGCAGGATGCGGATGCCGCCGTCGGCCAGCAGCGGCTTGTCCAGCGGGCGGATCACCTCGTCGTTGTACTGCGGGGCCTCGCGCACGTTGTCCCAGAGGCTCTTGCCGTTGACGGTGAGTGCATCCGGGTGGGGTAGCAGATTGTGTTCGCCCAGCCGGCGCAACACGGCGGGCAGGCCACCCGCGTAATAGAACTCTTCCATCAGATAACGGCCCGAAGGTTGCAGGTCCACCAGGGTGGGGGTGCCCTGGCCAATGCGCGTCCAGTCCTCAAGCTCCAGTGGCACACCCATGCGGCCAGCGATGGCCTTGAGGTGGATCACCGCGTTGGTGGAGCCGCCTATGGCGGCGTTGGTGCGGATGGCGTTTTCAAACGCTTCGCGCGTGAGGATTTTGGACAGCGTGAGCCCTTCGTGCGCCATTTCCACAATGCGCTTGCCCGACATGTGCGCCAGCACATAGCGGCGCGCGTCCACGGCGGGAATGGCCGCGTTGTGCGGCAGCGAGGTGCCCAGTGCTTCGGCCATGCAGGCCATGGTGCTGGCCGTGCCCATGGTGTTGCAGGTGCCGGCCGATCGCGACATCCCGGCCTCGGCGGCGAAGAACTGGTGTTCGTTGATCTCGCCCGCCTTGAGCGACTCGTGCAACTGCCACACCGCGGTACCGGAGCCGATGTTCTTGCCTTCGAGCTTGCCGTTGAGCATGGGCCCGCCCGTGACCACGATGGTGGGTACGTCGCAACTGGCCGCACCCATCAGCAGCGCGGGCGTGGTCTTGTCGCAGCCCACCAGCAGCACCACGGCGTCGATGGGGTTGCCGCGAATGGCTTCTTCCACGTCCATGCTGGCCAGGTTTCGGGTGAGCATGGCGGTGGGCCGCAGGTTGGATTCACCGTTGGAGAACACTGGGAATTCGACCGGGAAGCCGCCCGCTTCATAGATGCCGCGTTTGACGTGTTCGGCGATCTTGCGGAAGTGCGCGTTGCAGGGCGTGAGTTCGCTCCAGGTGTTGCAGATGCCGATGATGGGACGCCCGTCGAACTCGTGGTCGGGGATGCCCTGGTTCTTCATCCAGCTGCGGTACATGAAGCCGTTCTTGTCGGCGGTGCCGAACCATTCGGCGGAGCGGAGTTTGCGCTTGGGGGTGGTCATGGTTGTGGTGTGAAAGGAGATGGGGTCACTTGGCGGCGCGGTGCGTCAGCAGGCGCTGCAGCAGGCAGAACACGAGCAGCAGCACGCCAACGACGATGCGCGTCCACCAGGAACTCAGCGTGCCGTCGAACGAGATCAGGGTCTGGATGATTCCGAGCATCAGCACGCCGAACAGCGTGCCCGCGACATAGCCCACGCCGCCGGTGAGCAGGGTGCCGCCGATCACCACGGCGGCAATCGCGTCCAGCTCCATGCCCACCGCATGCAGGCCGTAGCCGGAGAGCATGTAGAAGGTGAACACCACACCAGCCAGTGCCGAGCAGAAACCCGAGAGCGTGTAGACACCCACCAGCGTGCGGCGCACCGGCAGGCCCATCAGCACGGCCGAATGCTCGCTGCCGCCCACGGCGTACACCACGCGCCCGAAGGACGTGCAATGTGCGATGAACACCGCCACCAGCAGAACGCCGATGGCGATCACCGCGCCCAGTGACAGCGAAGCGCCTTCCCACAGTGTGAGGCGCCACAGTGCCATTTCTGTGTACGGCTCGTTGGCGATGCTGATGGAGTCGATGCTGATGAGGTAGCACAGCCCCCGCGCGAGGAACATACCGGCCAGGGTCACGATGAAGGGCTGCAGCCGGAAGCGCTCGATGAGGAAACCCATGAAAGCGCCAAAGGCCGTGCCCATGAGCAGCACCACCGGAATCGCCTGCCAGACGCTCCAGCCCCGGTGCTCCACCAGCGCGGCCAGCACCATGGTGCTCAGCGCCACCACCGATCCCACCGACAGGTCAATGCCGCCCGAGAGGATCACGAAGGTCATGCCCACCGCGACGATGATCAGGAAGGCGTTGTCGATCAGCAGGTTGAGGAACACCTGTGCCGAGAAGAAGCCGGTGTAGAGCACCGACCCCATGGTGGCCATGGCCACGAACAACGAGATGGTGGCGATCAGTGGCAGGTACTTGGCGTTCAGGCGCGAAGGCGGCGTCTGTGTGGCTTGTGTGGCGGGCATCGCTTGCATGCGACCCGCGGATTCGGGTACGGCGCTCATGAACGGCTCCCGGTCGGGTCCGGGCGGCGCATCAACGCACCCACCTGGGAGCGGAACTCGCTCGACTGGAGCAGCACCACCACGAACACCACCACGGCCTTGACCACCAGGTTGATCTCCGGCGGCACGCCCAGCGAATAGATCGCGTAGGTCAGGGTCTGGATGATCAGCGCGCCGATCACGCTGCCCACCAGACTGAAGCGCCCGCCGGTGAGTGCCGTGCCGCCCAGCGTCACAGCCAGGATGGCGTCCAGTTCCAGCAACTGACCGGCGTTGTTGCCGTCGGCGCTTTTCACGTTCGAGCTGATGAGCAGGCCCGCAATGCCGGCACACACGCCGCAGAAGGTGTACGCGGCCACGATCAACCGGCGCGAACGCACACCGGCCATGCGTGCGGCGGTGGGGTTGATGCCCACGGCCTGGATGAACAGCCCCAGCGCCGTGCGCGTGACGGCCAGGTACAGCGCCAGGAAAACGCCGGCCACGATGAACACCGAGAACGGCAGGCCCAGCAGATAGCCGCCGCCCAGGAAGAAGAAGGGCTTGTAGTAGATGGTGATGATCTGGCCGTCGGTGATGAGCTGGGCAATGCCACGACCGGCCACCATCAGGATCAGCGTGGCGATGATGGGCTGCATGCCCACCTTGGCCACCAGCGCGCCGTTCCACAGGCCGCACAGCGCGGCCACCCCCAGCGCGCCCAGAATGGCCAGCGGCATGGGGAAGCGCGTCTCCGTGCCCGCCACCGAACCGCCGATCATCCAGGCCGCCACCGCCGCCGATATGGCCACCACCGCACCCACCGAAATGTCAATACCGCGCGTGGCGATCACCATGGTCATGCCCAGCGACACCAGCACCAGCGGTGCTGCGCGGTTGAGGATGTCGATCAGGCTGCCGTAGAGATGGCCTTCACGCCATTCGATCTGCAGGAAGCTGCTGTTAAAAACCGTGTTCACGATCAGCAGCAGAGCCAGCGTGATCAGCGGCCAGGCGAGGTGGTGGCGCATGGCAGCACCCAGGAGAGAACGAGGTGCTTCAGACATGTTCAGCTGCAATCATTTCGTAGACGGCGTCTTCGCTGCTGCCGGCGGGCAGCTCACCCACCTTGCGGCGGTCTCGAAGCACCACGATGCGGTGTGCCACGCGCACCACTTCGCTCATTTCGGAAGAGATGAACAGCACGGCCATGCCGGCCTGGGCCAGGCGCATGATCTGTTCCATGATTTCCTGCTTGGCGGCCACGTCGATGCCGCGCGTGGGTTCGTCCAGAATCAGCAGACGCGGCTCAATCGCGAGCCAGCGCGCCAAGATGGCCTTCTGCTGGTTGCCGCCAGAGAGCAGGCCGATGGGTTTGTCCACGCTTTCGGTCTTGATGCCCAGCAGCTTCACGTAGCGTTCGGCAATGGCGGTCTGCTCGGCGCGTGAGAGGAACTTGCCCACGCCCATGCGCGCCTGCAGCGCCAGCGCGATGTTTTCGCGCACGGAAAGCTCGGCCACGATGCCGTCGGTCTTGCGTTCTTCCGGGCACAACGCCAGGCCCTGGCGAATCGCGTCCATGGGGTTGGAAAACGTCACCGTTTGTCCATCGATGCGCAGCACGCCACGGTCGGGCTCGGCCAGGCCGAACAGCAGGCGGGCCAGTTCGGTGCGGCCCGAACCCAGCAGGCCCGCCAGACCCACCACTTCGCCAGCGCGCACCCGCAGGTCCATCGCCTGCAACTGGCCGCTCTGGCCCAGACCTTCGGCTTGCAGCAAGGCCGGGCCGACCTCGTCGAACACGGGTGAAACCGAAGCCTCTGAGGATTGCGCGGCCAGATCGCGGCCCAACATGGCCGCGATCAGCGCCTGCGGTCCCAGCTCGGCCACCGGCCATTCGCCCACCCAGCTGCCATTGCGCAGCACGGTGATGCGGTCGGAAATGGCATAGACCTGATTCAGGAAGTGCGTGACGAACACGATGGCCAGGCCTTCATCGCGCAGGCGACGCAGCACCTCGAACAGCTTCTGCACCTCGTCGTCGTCCAGGCTGGAAGTGGGCTCGTCCAGGATCAGCACACGCGATTCAATGCTCAGCGCCCGCGCAATGGCCACCAGCTGCTGCACCGCCACCGGGTAGTCGGACAACAAGCGCGTCACGTCGATGTCCAGACCGATGCGCGCCACCAGGTCGCGCGCCCGCTGGTTCACCGTGGCCCAGTCGATGCGAAAGCCCTGGGTGATGCCGTGCCGAGGGTAGCGGCCGGCAAAGATGTTCTCGGCCACCGACAGGTTGGGGCAGAGGTTGACCTCCTGGTACACCGTGCTGATGCCCATGCTCTGGGCGGCGAGTGGCGAGTTCGGCCAAACCGCTTCGCTTCCTAAGCGCATCTGCCCTGCGCTGGCTTCGATCACACCGGTGAGCACCTTGATCAGCGTGGACTTGCCCGCCCCGTTCTGCCCCATCAGCGCGTGGATCTCACCCGGGTACAGGCGCAGCTGCACATCGCTCAGCACCGGAATGCCGGAGAAGTCTTTATTGACACCCGTGAGTTGGAGAACCGGGATGGCGTTGGAGGCCTTCATCTCTTCAGCTTTTGTTTTTGTTGTACACATCCACCAGCACAGCCGCCAGCAGCACCACACCTTTGATCACCTGCTGGTAGTCGATGCCGATGCCCAGGATGGACATGCCGTTGTTCATCACACCCATGATGAAAGCGCCGATGACAGCGCCCATCACCTTGCCCACCCCACCCGATGCCGAGGCCCCGCCGATGAAGCAGGCGGCGATTACGTCGAGCTCGAAGCCCAGGCCTGCCTTGGGGGTGGCGGTGTTCAGGCGCGCGGCAAACACCAGGCCGGCCAGCGCAGCCAGCACGCCCATGTTGACGAAGGCATAGAACGACAGGCGTTCGGTCTTTATCCCCGAGAGCTTGGCGGCCTTCTCGTTGCCGCCCAGGGCATAGATGCGACGGCCGATGGTGGTGCGGCTGGTGACGAAGTTGTAGAGCACGATCAGCAGGGCCATCACGATCAGCACGTTGGGCAGCCCCCGGTGGGAAGCCAGCATGTAGCTCAGGCCGATCAACAGCGCCGCAAAGACCGCGTTCTTCAACACGAACAGGGCCATGGGCTCGACATGCACCCCGTGCCGCACCCGATTGGCCCGTGCGCGCACGCCAGCCACGGCGAGGGCCGCAGCCACGGCTACCCCCAAGAGCAGCGAGGTCACGCGCAGCCCCTCGGCAGAGAAAAGATCCGGAATGAAGCCGGCGCTCAGCAACTGGAAGTTGTCGGGGAACGGCCCCACCGACTGCCCGGCCAGCAACGCCAATGCCAGGCCCTTGAACACCAGCATGCCCGCCAGCGTGACGATGAAAGAAGGAATGTGCGAATAGGCCACGAACCAGCCCTGCAGGGCACCGATCAGGCCACCACACAGCAGGCACACCATGGAAGCCGGCACAAAATGCCAGTTGAAGTTCACCATCAGCACCGCCGCCAGCGCACCAATGAAGCCACACACCGAACCCACCGAAAGGTCGATGTGGCCCGCCACGATCACCAGCAGCATGCCCAGCGCCATGATGACGATGTAGCTGTTCTGCAGCACCAGGTTGGTCAGGTTCAACGGCTGCATCAGCGTGCCGTCCGTCATGTACTGGAAGAACGCCATGATCAGCACCAGCGTGATCAGCATGCCGTACTCACGGGTGTTGTGCTTGAGGTGGTCGAGCAGCGACTTGTCGCTGCTGTGTGCGGCTGGTTCGGGTGCCATGGTGGCGGAGGCGGTTGGAGTAGGGGTCATTGGGCTGACTTGGTCATTCATTCATGGCGCGGTGCGAGCAGTGACTGCGAGGGAGGAGGAGGGAAGCGCTCCGGATGCAAGCCCCTCACCCCAGCCCTCTCCCCAGAGGGGCGAGGGAGTGAAGACACGGTCTCCGAGAAGGGAAGTCCGATCCCGATCCCGCATATGCCGTGTGGCCGGGCTGAGCAGCGCAGCGGCGTGGGGATCAGAAATTCGCATGTCCGAAGGCCGCGCAGCGGACAAGTTTGCGAATTTCCCCCACGAC
>PHCQ01000127.1 GCA_002840835.1 Betaproteobacteria bacterium HGW-Betaproteobacteria-16
CCACGCCCGCCTGCTCGATGCGCTGCGCCAGCACATGGCCCTCGTCGCGCAGCGGATCGTGGCCCATGGTGGCGACCCAGCTCGGTGGCAGCGGTGCCAGCGTGGGCGCACTCAGCAAGGCAAAGTCCGGGTGCCGGGCGAGTTCGCTGCGGCCACCCAGGTAGCTGTCGATGAACCATTGCATGACGCCGCGGGTGAGGAACTTGCCCTCGCCGTTTTCAGCCATCGATGCGCTGGGCTCGCTGGGGTGCTGTGCCGGCGGATAGATCAGGCCCAGGGCACACGGCGTGATCGTGCCGGCCGTGTGCAGGCAGGCGACGGCAGCCAGCTGGGCCCCCGCGCTGTCGCCCGCCAGGGCGATGCGTGACGGATCGGCGCGCAGTTCCCGCGTATGCGTGGCCAGCCACTGCAGCACGCAGACCACGTCTTCCACGGCGGCGGGAAACGGGTGCTCGGGCGCGAGCCGGTATTCCACCGCCACCACCACGGCGGCCACGTCGTGGCACAGCGTGCGGCACACCGCGTCGTGGGTCTCGAGGTCGCCGATCACGAAGCCACCCCCGTGCACGTAGAGCAGCGCGGGCAGTGTCCCGGAGACATCGGGGTGGTAGATGCGCAGCTTGAGCGGCCCGCCGGGGCCTGGGATGCTGCGGTCTTCCGTGGCCACAGCCGGCGGCGGCAGGCCCAGGCCCGCTGCCATGTCGCGGTAGATCTGGCGCCCGACCGCGGGCGGCAGCGATTCCAGCGGCGGGTTGCCCTGCGCGGCGGCCTGGTCCAGCAAGCCGGCGAGGCCGGGGTCCATGGGGGCGCTGGGGAGCTGGGTGGGGACGGTCATGGGGGTCTCCTGTTGGGGTGAAAAAGCGCAAGGACTCTGGAGAACCTAGCGCAGCAGGTGGCGCAAGGACACCGGGCATGTGCTGTGTTTGGGCGAACCGCGGCTTGTCTTCAAACGCATGCGCTCACAAAGCTGTTCAGCTCACGATTGAACTCGGTCGGCTTTTCAAGCTGTGGCGTGTGTCCGCAGTCCTCCAGCATCAGCAGACTTGAACGGGGTGTGATGGCATGGGCCGCCACGGAGTGCTGAAGGGGCAGCACCGTGTCGTGTCTTCCGTGCACAAACAGCACCGGCACCTGCATCGCTCGCAAGATGCCGAGGGTGTGCGAAAAGGCCTTCTTGCTTTGACCACCCAGATCGGACATGGATCGCAGAGTGGCCAGGAAGGCCTTGCCGCCTTCGGGCTTGTGAACGTTGCGGGCGATGGCTTCTCGGATCGGTGCGGTGGCCACCGAAGGCTTGTGAAAAATGGCCTGGATCTGACGCTCCACCGCGGCTTTTCCCGGCTTGTTCATCAGCTCGCCGAGCACCGGCAGCGTCATGACCCTGAAGGGTGCGAACACCTCGCGCCCCAGAGAGGCCGAGTTCGCCAGGAGCAGGCCGGCCACCCGGTCCGGGGCGAGACCCGCCATGCGCACCGAGACCGCTGCACCGAGCGAGTTGCCCGCGAGCACCAGGCGCTGGATGCCCAGGGCGTCCAGGAACTGCCACGCAAACCGGGCGAACTTGTCGGCGTCGTAGGGCTGCTCGCCCATGCCGGACAGGCCGTGGCCCGGCATGTCCCAGGCGATCAGGCGGTAGGCCTGAAGGTCTTCGCTGAACTGCGAATCCCAGAGTTCCAGCGAGCCCCCAATGCCGTGGGACAGCAGGATGGGCATGCCAGGGCCACCGCTGTCGCGGTAGCGGATCGGCACACCCTGGACGGTGATGTGAGCTTCATGGGTCATGGGATGGGCTTTCGAAATGGGAGGTCAACCGGCCGGGATCAGGCGCCTTGGACCGACGTCGTGGGAGCGGCGGTGGGAGCGGCGGTGGGAGTGGCGTGGGAGGCGTTCCCGGTGGAGACGTGGCGTGCGCTGGGCAGCAGGAAGTGCGCGAGCGCGGGCAGCAGCACCAGCGCGCCCACCATGTTCCAGACGAACATGAAGGCCAGCAGGATGCCCATGTCGGCCTGGAACTTGATGGGCGAAAACGCCCAGGTGCCCACGGCCAGCGCCAGCGTCACACCGGTGAGCATCACCACGCGGCCGGTGAACTGCAGCGCGTGCGCATACGCGTCGGCCAGGCTGTCACCGGCGCGCAGCCGGGCGAGCGTGACGCTGAGCACGTAGAGCGCGTAGTCCACACCGATGCCCACGCCCAGCGCGATCACCGGCAGCGTGGCCACCTTCACGCCCATGCCCAGGCCCACCATCAGCGCTTCGCACAGGATGGAGGTGAGCATGAGCGGAAGCACCGCCACGATCACCGCGCGCCAGGAGCGGAAGGTGATCCAGCACAGCACCACCACCGCGGCGTAAACCCACAGCAGCATCTCGCGCATGGCCTGGCGCACCACGATGTTGGTCGCCGCATCGATGCCGGCGCTGCCCGCGGCGAGCTTGAAGGTCAGCTCGGGCGTGTCGTTCTGTGCCTTGAAACGTTCCACTTCGGCCACCACGCGCTCCAGCGTCTCGGCCTTGTGGTCCTTCAGGTAGACGTAGAGCGCCAGGAACGAGCAGCTCTGGTTGAACAGCTCGCGCGGCGCGCGGGTCTGCACACCACCCAGGGCGCTTTCGTTGGGCAGCAGCTCGAACCACTTCAGGTGCCCTTCGTTGTAGCCCACCATGGCCAGCTTGGACAGCGCGGCCATGGAGTTGGTGGACTCCACGCCGGGCAGTTGTTCCAGCTGCCAGGCCAGCGCGTCCAGCGTGGACAGCGCGCCGTAGCTGGTGCAGCGGTCGGGCGGCGTGGTGGCCATCACGGTCAGGATGTCGGTGCTGGCCGCGTAGTGCGAGATCAGGTAGGCGTTGTCCTTGTTGTAGCGCGAGTCCGGGCGCAGTTCGGGCGCGCCCGGGTCGAGGTCGCCGATGGACAGGTGCAGGCTCACCGCGAAGCCGGCCGCGGCCAGCAGCGCGCCCGTGCCCACCGCGATGGCGGCGGCGGGCTGCCGGGTGAAGCGCGTCAGGCCCGACCACAGCCACGAGCGCTGCAGGGCCTCGGCCGAGTCCGCGCGCAGGCTGCGCGCGGCCGCCTTGGGGCTCACGCCCACGTAGGACAGCAGGATGGGCAGCAGCAGCAGGTTGGTCACGATCAGCATGGCCACGCCGATGCTGGCGATCAGCGCCAGGTCCTGGATCACCTTGATCTGGATGATGAACAGCACCGCGAAGCCCACGGCGTCGCACAGCAGCGCGGTGGCGCCGGCCACGATCAGGCGGCGGAAGGTGTAGCGCGCGGCCACCACGCGGTGCGTGCCGCGCCCGATGTCCTGCATGATGCCGTTCATCTTCTGCGCGCCGTGGCTCATGCCGATGGCGAACACCAGGAAGGGCACCAGCACCGAGTACGGGTCGAGCTCGAAGCCCAGCAGGGCCAAGGTACCGAACTGCCAGACCACAGCCACCAGCGAACACGCCACCACCAGCGCCGTGCTGCGCTTGCAGTGCGTGTAGCCGTAGAGCAGGGCGGTGGTGATGACCAGCGCCAGCAGGAAGAACAGCAGCACCTGGTGCAGGCCTTCGATCAGGTCGCCCACCACCTTGGCAAAGCCGTTCACGCGGATCTGCAGCGTGTCGCTGTCGTAGCGCGTGCGCAGCGCCTCGATCTGGCGCGAGAGGTCGCCGTAGTCCAGCGCCTGGCCGGTCTCGGGGTGGCGGTCGAGCAGCGGCACGAAGACGATGCTGGACTTGAAGTCGCCCGCCACCAGCTGGCCGATCTCGCCCGAGCGTTCCACGTTGGCGCGCAGCTCGGCCAGGCTCTGCGGCGAGCCGTCGAAGGCATCGGGGATCACCGGCCCGCCGTCCAGGCCTTCTTCGGTCACGGCCACCCAGCGGGTGTTGGAGGTCCAGAGCGACTTCATGAACGGGCGGTCCACCCCGGGCAGCAGGAAGATCTCGTCGTTGAGCTTCTGCAGCGTCTCCAGGTACTGCCGGTCGAAGATCGTGCCCTCCTTGGCCTGCACCACCAGGCGCAGCGCGTTGGTCTGGCCGCCCAGGTCGGCCTTGTGCGCCAGGTAGTTGGCGATGTAGGGGTGGCCGGTGGGAATGGTCTTCTCGAAGCTGGCGTTGAGCTGCAGCCGCGTGGCCTGCCAACCCAGCACCAGGGTGAGCAGCAGGCCGAGCAGCAGCACCCAGGGGCGGTGGTTGAAGAAGGCGCGTTCGATGACCGAGCCCGAGGCCGGGTCAAAGTCCTCCAGCCGCGTGACGACGGGCTGGGCGTCGAGGGGGGAATCGTGGTTCATGGGAACGGGTTCACTCGATGGGCAATGAAGCCAGGCGGCGCATGCCGCGCAGGCTGGCGAGCACCAGGCCGCCGTCGGCGGCCAGGGCAGCGCCGGCGATGGGCACGGCTTCGCGCACCGGCAGGCGGCGCAGGGTGGCGGCGTCGGGCGGCGCGATCAGCACCTCGCCGATCTGGCTGACCAGCACGAAGCCGCCGTTGGGCAGCACGGCGCTGGCGCCCAGCGAGGCAGCGGTCTGGCTCTCCAGCCGCTCCCAGCGCGCCTCGCCGGGGCCGGCGCGGTAGGCCGAACCGCGCAGCCCGTGGGCAACCAGGTGGCCCCCCGGGGTCTGCAGCAGCCCGAGGAAGCTGCCCTTGTAGGGCGATGGCAAGGCCTCGAAGCTGGCACCGTTGTCGACCGATCGCATCAGCAGGCCCTGCTCACCGGCCACGACCAGCTGACCGGCCGAGGCCCGCAGGCCGTAGAGGTGCAGGCCCTGCGGGTTGGCCGCGCGCGCCGGCAGCGGCTGCCAGGTCTTGCCGCCGTCGGCCGTGGCGAACAGCAGGCCGTAGGCGCCCGCGGCAAAGCCGCGCTGCGCGTCGATGAAGCTCAGGTCGAAGAAGGGCTTGTCCGGGCCTTCGTCCACCAGGGCCTGTGCGTCGGCCAGGGCCGCGGCGTCGCCCGACGCACGCGCCGCTTCGGCCATGCGCGCGGCGGCGGCAATGCCGTCGAGCTGCTTGCGCCAGGTCTGGCCACCGTCATCGCTGTGCAGGATGGTGCCCAGATGACCGGCGGCCCAGCCGTGGCGCTCGTCGGCGAAGGTGACGCAGGTCAGCGTCACCTGCACCGGCACGGCCGCCTGCCGCCAGTGTTGTCCGTGGTCGTCCGACAGCAGCACCGTGCCGCGTTCGCCCACGGCCACCAGCCGGCTGCCGGCCCGGGTGACCGCGAGCATCGCGGCCCCCAGTGCCTTGGGGCTCATCATGGCCGGGCGCGAGAGCGCAGCGGGGACCGCACCGATCTGCGCCGCGCGGGCGCTGGCGGGCAGCAGGCCCGCGACGGCCCAGCCCGCCAGCCCCGCCAGCCCCGCCAGGGCACGGCGCCGCGCCACGCCGGGATGCGACAGCCGATCGTTCATCAGCGACTTCCTTCGCTGGCCAGCAGCTCGGGGCTGAAC
>PHCQ01000232.1 GCA_002840835.1 Betaproteobacteria bacterium HGW-Betaproteobacteria-16
TGCTGGGCAAGTACCGCTCGCTGCGCGTCTACATGGACGCCTGCGTGCACTGCGGCGCCTGCTCCGACAAATGCCACTACTTCCTCGGCACCGAAGACCCGAAGAACATGCCGGTGGCGCGCCAGGACCTGATGCGACAGGTCTACCGCCGCTACTTCACCTTTGCCGGCAAACACTTCCCCAAACTCGTCGGCGCCAAAGACCTGACGCGCGAGGTTCTGGACGACTGGTACAGCTACTACCACCAGTGCTCCGAATGCCGCCGCTGCTCCGTGTTCTGCCCCTACGGCATCGACACCGCCGAAGTCACCATGGCCGCGCGCGAGATCATGGACTCGATCGGCATGGGCCAGAAATACGCCAACGAAATCATCGGCAAGGTGCACCGCATCGGCAACAACCTGGGCATTCCCGGGCCGGCGCTGGAAGACACCCTTGAAGGCCTGGAGGAGGACACCAAGGACGAGACCGGCCTGGACGTGCGCTTCCCGCTCGACGTCAAGGGCGCCGAGGTGCTGCTGATCACGCCGTCGGCCGACTTCTTCAGCGAACCGCATGTGGACAGCCTGATCGGCTACGCGAAGGTGTTCCACGCCGCGGGCGTGAGCTGGACGCTCTCCAGCATGGCCAGCGAGGCGGGCAACTTCGGCATGTTCATCGGCAACTACGAACAATTGCGCAAGATCGCCCTGCGCATCCGCGAGGCTGCGCTAGAGCTGGGCGTCAAACGCATCGTGGTGGGCGAATGCGGCCACGCCTGGCGCGTGGCCTACAGCTTCTGGAACACGCTGGTGGGCATCGGTGCCGGCGGCAAGGACCCGTTTGCCATTGAGCTGCAGAACCAGCTGGACCACCGCTACAAGCAGCCCATGCACATCTGCGAGTTCACGCACGACCTGATCGCGCGCGGTGCGCTGCAGTTCGACAAGGAAAAGAACGACAACCGCATCATCACCTTCCACGACTCGTGCAACGTGGCGCGCGCTTCGCGCATGGGCGACTT
>PHCQ01000049.1 GCA_002840835.1 Betaproteobacteria bacterium HGW-Betaproteobacteria-16
AGGGCAACTGCCACCGCCACTCTGGGCTGACGCTGACGAGCATCGCACTTTTCGGGCCCGGCTCAAGCAGCACGGAGAGGTTCGCGCCATGCGTGCGCGCAGCCTGTGCAAGGACGGCCGTTCCATCGATGTGGAGATTTCCGCCGAGCTGCTGGAAGAGGGATTTGAGCGTCTTCTCCTGGTGATGGTGCTGGACGTCACCAACGAAGTGGCGTCGCGCATGGCACTGGAGACCTCGCAACAAAGGTTCTCCACGGCATTCAGTTTCAGCCCCTTGGGAACCTTGATCTGCCGATTGCGTGATGGCCAGTACCTGGAAGTCAACGATGCCAATGAACAGGTGCTTGGCTATGGCGCCGACGAAATGCTGGGACACACGTCAAAAGACCTGAACATCTGGGTGACAGAGGCGGAGCACCAGGCCTACTCCCGCCAACTCGACGAACACGGAGAGGTTCTTGGTTTTCCCACGCGGCTGCGCAACAAGTGGGGAGAGCCCGTTCACGTGAAACTCTGGACGCGCCGCATCGACCTGGACGGCGAACCCTGCGACCTGGTCTACAGCGTCAATGTCACGGAGCAGCAACGCCGGGAGGCCATGCTGATGAGTGTCGCTCGCGGCGTGTCTTCCAAGACCGGCGAGGCCTTCTTCCTCTCACTGGCCGAACGTCTGGCCGAAGGCATTGGTGCGGATGGCGTGTTGATCGGCGAGCTTGGTCAAAGCGGTGAGCTCGACACGCTCGCCCTGCTTCAGGAAGGCGACCTGCAGCCGAATCGAGGTCTTGCTCTCGCCCAGACCACCTTGATCGGCATCCTGGCACAGGAAGAACTGGTCACCATCGATGCGCGTGCGAGTCAGATGGTGTTGAATGTGCCCGCCCTGGAACTGGATGCAATGCAAACCATGTCGGGGGTGGCGCTTCGAGACCCGGATGGCTCGGCGATTGGTGTGATGGCGGTGGTCTGGCGCGAGCGTCGCGACCCCACACCCGATGTGCGTGCCCTACTCACCATCTTCGCCAGCCGCTGCAACGCCGAACTGGTGCGCTTGCGCAGGGACAGGGAAATTCGCCGCCTGCAGGCCTCGCTGGAGCATCGGGTGGCGGCGCGCACCCAGCAGCTCGAGTACCTGAATCGCGAGCTGGAGAGCTTCTCGTATTCGGTGTCGCACGACCTGAAGTCGCCGCTGCGGTCCATGGACGGCTTCACACACATGTTGCGCGAACAGATGGCCGGTCGACTCACGCAGGAAGACGAGCATCTGATCGCCCGGGTGCAGGGTGCCATTGCCCGCATGAACAGCCTGATCACCGATCTGCTTGCCCTGGCACGCGTGAGCCAGGGGCGCCTGCAGCGCATGGAGGTCAGCCTCACGGATCTGGCAGAGGATGTGGCTCGCCGTCTGTACCACACCGATGCGAGCAGAGAAGTGGAGGTGCGCATCCAGCCCAGCCTCACGGCCAATTGTGATGCGCGCATGGCCCACATCGTGCTGGAGAACCTGCTGGGCAACGCCTGGAAATACACCCGCCACCAGACGCCGGCCTTGATCGAGATGGGCATACATGGCACGGTCGGGGGAGCCCCCCGGTTCTACATTCGCGACAACGGCGCGGGTTTCGACATGTCGCGTTCTGATCGCCTCTTCAAGCCCTTCAACCGGCTGCACGCAGTGACCGAATTCGAAGGATCAGGCGTGGGTCTGGCCACGGTGCGGCGCATCATTGAGCGACACGGTGGTGACATTGCAGGTTCTGGAAGGCCGGGCGGTGGTGCGACCTTCGTTTTCAGCTTCGGCAACGGCACCACTGGCTGAATGCTTCCGCGGCGCGGGGGTGTACAAAACCTTTTCCGGAGCGAAGTGACCCGATTCCAGAGGTACCGTGGAACCGGCTTTGCCGGGCCACTGGTATCGCCCCCCCCTTGAGGGGGGTGACGCGAAGCGGCGCGGGGGGTGCCTCTTAATGAGCCAGCCGGCTCACCAGTGTGACCATGCCGATGCCGGTCAGCAACCAGGCCACTTGCGCTGCCGTTTCCCGCAGGCCCAGGCGCTTTTGCAGCTGGGGGATCAGATCGGCCAAGGCCACGTAAACAAAGCTGCTTGAAGCGGCGACCAGAAAATAAGGCAGGTAGTCGGCGAGGCGGTTCAGCAGAAAGTAGCCCAGCAATCCGCCCACGGCCGTGACCGTGCCGGCCATCGATACCTTCCAGAGCGCGGCACGAGCAGTGCCTGAAGCCTGCCTCAACACCACCAGGTCGCCAATGTGGTGTGGCACTTCGTGCGCCAGCACGGCCACCGCCGCGACCACACCCAGGCGCATGTCGGCCATGAAAGCTGAGGCGATCAGGATGCCGTCACCGAACGCGTGCACGCTGTCGCCGGCCAGAACAGCCCAACCGCCGGACCGGCCTTCGCCTCTGGCGTGTTGGTGATGGCTGTGGTGGTGGCCGTGGTCCGGGCCCGACGTCGCGTGGTCATGATCATGTGCATGATCCTGGTGGTGCTCATGCCCGTGATGCCAGAGTTCGGCTTTGTCCAGCAGGAAGAAGAACACCAGCCCGGCCAGCAGCAGGGCAAACAACTCATGGGCACCGGCCTCGCTCTCGAAAGCCTCTGGCAACAGGTGCATGAAGGCGGTGGCCATGAGCGCGCCAGCGGCCAGGCTGAGCATGTGCTGGGTGTACCGGGCGAGCACGGAAAAGCCCAGCAAGGCCGCCAGCCACACACTGCCGACACCTGCGGCAATGGTTCCGACCAGGATCGCAATCAAAGTCATGTTTTTCTGTTCTGTTCAAACTCACACACGGCACGCCCCGGAACGCCAAACCCGGGATCCGGTCACCTCATCCACGTGATGCCTATTCAGCCACAAAAAAGGGCCACCTTCTGGCGACCCTGTTCAATCCGGCCTGTCAGGGCCTGCGCCTGATCAGCCCACACCGTGTTGCTTGAACCAGGCCAGTGCACGCTTCCAGCCATCTTCGGCCGGCTCCTTGCGGTAACTGGGTCGGTAGTCGGCGTGAAAGGCATGCGGCGCGTCTGGATAGACCACGAAGGTCGACGCCTTGGCAGCGGCATTACCGCCAGCCAGTGCGGCCTTCATCTTATCAACCGTGTCAAGCGGGATGCCCGTATCGGCCGATCCATACAGGCCCAACACGGGGCCATGCAGGCCAGCGGCCACATCCACCGGGTGCTTCGGATTGAG
Source organism: Betaproteobacteria bacterium HGW-Betaproteobacteria-16 (assembly GCA_002840835.1). Classification (GTDB taxonomy): domain Bacteria; phylum Pseudomonadota; class Gammaproteobacteria; order Burkholderiales; family Burkholderiaceae_C; genus Hydrogenophaga. The sequence continues at coordinate 3,210 of PHCQ01000049.1, forward strand.
TTCTGAGTTCTGCCCCACCAGGCGCCCGTACCAGGCCACGCCCGCCTTCACCGCCGGGTTGTGGGCGGCATGCAGCCACACCTGACGCCCCCCCCAGCAAAAGCCGGTGACACCAAGTTTGCTCACATCGCCACCGTTGGCGCCAGCCCACTTCACGGTGGCATCCAGATCGGCCATCACCTGCGCATCCGGCACCTTGGAAATTACTTCGGCAATCAGCTTGGCCATCTCACCGTAGCTTTGTGCGTCGCCCTGGCGCACAAACAGCTCGGGGGCAATCGCCAGGTAGCCTTCTCTGGCGAACCGGCGTGCGGTGTCGGCGATGTATTCGTGCACGCCAAAAATCTCGGACATCACCAGCACCACCGGCAGGCCGGTCTTGCCGGCCGGCGCGGCACGGTAGGCCGGCATCGAATAACCGTTCACATCGATCATCACCTCGCCCACGGTCAAACCATCAGACGACGTCTTGATGGCCGTCTGTGCCATCACCGGCAAGACGGATGCGGCATAGCCCGCGCCCAGGGCCACTTTCAGTGCGGTGCGCCGCGTGGCACCTTCTGCGGTGGACTGGCCGGGCAAAAGCGCTTCGGCATCGCGGGTCAGGTCGGAAGTGAGTTTGCCTGTGAGCATGAGCTTGTCTCCTGGGTTGAAATGAAAGGACTCATTCGGATTCTGACCCGAAGACAAAGTTCTGCAGAAATGGGGTCATGGCGCGCGGCCATGACCTTTGTGCCCAACCCGACAACCCGGCTGGGCCGGGCAACGCACATCAATGCACCGTGGGAACCAGGAAGTCCTGACTGATGCGGCCACCAAGTTCGTTCACCCGGTCCAGGAACTGGGTGAGAAAGGCATGCAGGCCGGTGGAGAGGATTTCGTCGATGCGCGCGAATTGCAGATCGGCCTTGAGCTTGCCCGCGCGACGCAAAGTTTCGCCCGAGTGGTCGTTGGCCACCACGCTGAGGTTGTTCACCACCTCATTGAGGCTGGCGGCCAGGCTGCGCGGCATGTCGGCGCGCAAGATCAGAAGCTCGGCCACGCGCTCGGGCGTGATCACATCGCGGTACACCTTGCGGTAGACCTCGAAGCCCGAAACCGAGCGCAGGATGGCGCTCCAGTGGTAGAAGTCGTACTCCTGATCCAGCTCGCTGGCGGCACCGAAAAAATCGCTGTGCACAGCGTGGAACTTCACATCAAGCAGGCGCGCGGTGTTGTCGGCCCGCTCCAGAAAGGTGCCCATGCGGTAGAAGTGGAAGGCTTCGTCCTGCAGCATGGTGCCAATGGCCACGCCGCGCGAGAGGTGCGAGCGGAACTTGACCCATTCAAAGAACTGACTCGGATCACGCTCAAAGTCCTTGCTCTTGAGCATGCGGGTGAGCTCCAGCCAGGTCTGGTTCTGGGTTTCCCAGAACTCGGTGGTGAGCGCACCGCGCACGGCGCGCGCGTTCTCGCGCGCGGCTCGCAGGCACGACACGATGCTGGACGGGTTGCCCTCATCGCGCACCATGAAGTCAAGCACACTGCGCGGGGTGATAGCCTGGCCGTACTTGGCGGTGTAGGTGGGCAAGAGCTCGCTGATGGTGAGCAAACCTTCCCAACCGACCTGGGCCACTTCGGCCGACTGCGGCAGCATGGAGGTCTGGTAGTTCACATCCAGCATGCGGGCGGTGTTTTCCGCCCGCTCGGTGTAGCGAGACATCCAGAACAGGTGGTCGGCAGTACGTGAAAGCATTTTTTATAACTCCAGCAAACTACGCAACAAAAACAGCGCGTAAGAAGACCAATTCCAAAGGCACAGCAGAACCGGCTTTGCCGGGCTGCCAGTGCCGCCCCCTTGAGGGGGTGACGCGAAGCGGCGCAGGGGTGGGCTGCTATTCCAATACCCATGTGTCCTTGGTGCCCCCCCCTTGAGACGAGTTGACGACCAGTGATCCTTCCTTGAGCGCCACCCGGGTCAAGCCGCCGGGCACCATCTGCACCTCCTTGCCCGACAGAACGAACGGGCGCAGGTCGATGTGGCGGGGCGCCACGCCACTCTCCACATAGGTGGGGCAGGTGGAGAGGCTCAGCGTGGGCTGGGCAATGTAGCCGTCGGGCTTGGCGATCACGGCCTTGCGGAACTCCTCTATCTCGGCCTTGGTGGAGGCCGGGCCCACCAGCATGCCGTAACCACCAGCCCCATGCACCTCCTTGACCACGAGGTCCTTCAAGTTGGCCAGCATGTACTTGAGGTCTTCCGGGTCACGGCCCATGAAGGTGGGCACGTTGCTCAGAATGGGTTTCTGCCCCAGGTAGAACTCGATCATCTTGGGCACATAGGGGTAGATGGACTTGTCGTCGGCCACGCCCGTGCCCACCGCATTGCAGATGGCCACGTTGCCGCTGCGGTACACGCCCAGCAGGCCGGCGCATCCCAGCGTGGAGGTGGGCCGGAACACCAGCGGATCAAGGAAGTCGTCGTCCACCCGGCGGTAGATCACGTCCACCCGCTTGGGGCCGCGTGTGGTGCGCATGTAGACAAAGTTGTCCTTGACGAACAGGTCTTGCCCCTCCACCAGTTCAATACCCATCTGCTGTGCGAGAAACGCGTGTTCGAAGTAGGCGCTGTTGTACATGCCGGGTGTGAGCACCACCACCGTGGGTTCGGCGGTGGTGGCAGGGCTTACCGCGCGCAGCGTTTCAAGCAGCAGGTCGGGGTAATGCTCCACCGGTGCCACGCGGTTCTCGCCAAACAGCTCGGGAAAGAGCCGCATCATCATCTTGCGGTCTTCCAGCATGTAGCTCACGCCACTGGGCACACGCAGGTTGTCTTCGAGCACGTAGTACTCGCCCACGCCGTCGGCGTTGGGGGCGCGCACGATGTCGACGCCAGAGATGTGGGAATAGATGTTATGGGGCACGTCCACGCCCATCATTTCCGGACGAAACTGGGCATTTTGGAAGATCTGGTCCGACGGGATCAGACCCGCCTTGATGATTTCCTGATCGTGGTACACGTCGTGGATGAAGCGGTTCAGCGCAGTCACCCGCTGTACCAGCCCCTCCTCCATGCTCCGCCATTCGTCTGCCGGAATGACACGCGGGATGAGATCGAAAGGAATGAGACGCTCGGTGCCGGAGCCGTCTTCATCCTTGGCGCCGTACACCGCAAAGGTGATGCCGACACGCCGAAAAATCATTTCCGCCTCTTCGCGCCGGGCCGCCATCACGTCCGGCGGTTGCTGCGCCAGCCAACGTGCGTAGCTTTGATAATGGGCCCGGACCTCGCTGGGCGAGGCATTCATTTCGTCAAACATGGGTCGGCTCATGGGCGTTTTTTCTCCTGCCCACAGCATAGCAAGGACTGGGCCAGCAGAGGGGATTTCCTGTCAAACCCAGCGCAGATGGGCCGGCACAAGCCAAAGGATCAGTCGGGACGGGGCGCCGGCGCAGGCTCGCCCGGGTGATGCCAGAAGCGCCTTTCCGACTGCCGGTGACAGTGCACCGTGTCGGGTTGCCAGCTGCGCCAGGTGGCTGCACCACAGTTGGCCGAGGTGACCCAGGGAATGTCTCGCTGCCTGTACCGGTCCAGCACGATGGGTGCCGGATGGTTGAAGCGGTTGCGGTAGCCCGCCTGCGCGATCACCCACTGCGGGCGCAAGGTGTTCAGCAACACCGGGCTTGATGAAGACCGGCTGCCGTGGTGCGGCGCGAGCATGACGGTCGCGCGCAGATCAGGCCGTTCAAGCGCCATGCGCACCTCCTGCCGATCGGTGATGTCGCCACCCAACCAGGCACTTTGCTCACCCGCCGTCACCAGCAACACGCACGACATGTCGTTGGTCGAGAGGCGTCCTTTGCCGGTTTCGTCAAAGTGCTGTGGGTGGGGGTGCAGCACCTCGAACCGCACGCCATCCCAATCCCAATGCTGACCGGCCACGCAGCGCCTTTCGGGATCCGGGTCATAGGAAGAGAGCCACCGGGCCTTGGGGTGAGCGGCCTGCACCGCATCGGCGCCGCCGGCGTGGTCGCCATCGATGTGGCTGACCACCACGGTATCAAGACGCTCACCGAGCGCCCGCAGCAAAGGCACAACGATGCGATCGCCAGCATTGCTCTCAGGCGAGTGGCGCGGGCCGGTGTCATAAAGCACGCTGTGGTTCGCGGTTCGAATCAGCACCGCACTGCCCTGCCCCACATCCACGGCCATCAATTCAAACGCAGCCATTGGCGGGCGAGGCGGCGACCAGAGCAGAACCGGCCACAACAACAGCAGCCCGGCACTGCGAACCGTCCAGGGCAATCGCAGCACCAGCAGGAGCCCACCCAACACACCTGTCAGTGACAGCCACAAGGGCGCCGCCGGGCGATGCACCGCCGCCCAGGGCCACTGGGCCAACCAGCCCAGCCACACCGACAACGCCTGCACCAGCCATGCCGCCGCATCCCACAGGGGGGCAAAGACGGTTCCCAGCAGCACCAGCGGCATCACCAGTTGCGTGACAAGGGGAATGCTCACCAGATTCGCGGCCAGACTGGCCACCGAAAACTGGCCAAACAGCAAGAGGCTGAGCGGCGCAAGCGCCACGGTCACCACGGACTGGGTGCGCATCATGCCCATGAAGGAATGCAGCAGGCGACGCCAACGATCACGCGCCACGGATGACGCTGTGTCATCGTCTTGCGAAGGCATGCCAGGCAGCTGCCTGCCTGACGCAAACAGCACCCCCACCGCAAAAAAGCTGAGCCAGAAACCCGGCTGCAGCCAGGCCATGGGATCGATCAGCAGCACCGCCCACATGGCGCAGCCCCAGACCAGCGGCCACGGCCAGCGACGCGCCCCCAGCCGCAGCGCCATCACCACGCCCAGCATGATGACCGCGCGTTGCGCAGGCAGACCCCAGCCCGAGAACAGCGCATAACCCGCGGCCAGCAGCCAGCCACCCCAGGCGCTGGCCACCGGTGTGGGCACGTTGAGCAGCAGGACGGGCCATTGACGACCCAGACGTGGCCAGAGGCCGCCCACCATGGCCATGGCCATCCAGGCAAACAGCGTCACGTGCAGGCCCGAGATCACCATCAAATGGGCGACACCCGTCGTGCGGAACAAAGCCCAGTCGGCGCGCTCGATGGCCGACTGATCGCCCACCAGCAGGGCGGCGAGCACGCCCGCAGCGCGAGGGTCAGTCACCCTTGCCTGGATCGCGTCGCGCACCTGCTGCCGTGCGGCCTGCAAGGGGTAGCCGCTGGCGGCGGCGATTTTTTCGGGCGCCGGGTCGCGCGGGCCATTGCGCACGTAGCCGGTGGCACCGATGCGTCGACTCCAGAGCCAGCGCTCGAGATCGAGGCCATGGGGATTGGCATTGCCATGCGGGCTGCGCAGCCGCACCGTGAAACGCCATTCTTCCCCGGTGCGCAGGCCCGGGCTGCCCGGCCCGCGGGCCCACATGGCAGCACCCTCGCCGCCGCCATACCAGCCCAGTTGAAGCCGCTGCGGCACATCCATCGGCTCGCCGCGGTGTCGGGCAGACGCTACGGCCAGCAGGAAGCGTTCGCCCTGCGCGGTGCGCTGCGGCAGCGAGGCAATGTGCCCCGACACCTCGATGTCCACCCCTTGCAGCTCAGGCGCCAGCGCCTGGCTGGAAAATTCCGCCGCTCGCCAACCCGTTGAACCAGCGCCCGCCAGAACGCCCGCAAGCACAAAAACGCCAGCCGCAAGCCGACTGCCTGGGATACTGAGACGTCCTGTGCATCGGACCCACCACAACCAGAGCACGGCGCCAATGCCCAGCAGGCCACTCCAGCCCAGCATGGCCAGGTAGCGATTCCCGGACCAAAGCCATGGCTGCTGCAACTGCCACGCCAACCCCACCACGGTACCCGACATCAAGGCCAGGCCGTGCCGCCCGGCGATCAAGGCTCAGATCCCTTGCCCGGCGTGTAGCCGGAGCGATTGTCATCGCCGTTTGGCGCAAGACTTGCTAGCATGGCTGCCAGCCGCACGGCAAACCGATTGCCTGCGGACCCGTTGTCGGACCCATTGTTTTCCTCCCTGTTGAAAGCACTCGCATGGCCATTCATGTTGCTCTGAGCCACGTCACGCATTATCGGTACGACCGCCTCGTCAAACTCGGCCCACAGGTGATCCGCCTGCGCCCAGCACCGCACAGCCGCACCAAGGTGCTCTCTTATTCGCAGAAGATCGAACCGGGCGGGCACTTCATCAACTGGCAGCAAGACCCCTTCGCCAACTACCAGGCACGACTGGTGTTTCCCGAACCCACCACCGAATTCAAGGTCACGATCGACCTGGTGGTGGAAATGGCGGTGTACAACCCGTTCGACTTCTTCCTGGAGCCGCGCGCAGAGAACTTCCCATTCGACTACGACGCAGCCCAGAAGCAGGAGCTCGCGCCTTATCTGGTCACTGCTCCATCCACTGGGCTGCTGGATGCCTACCTGAAGAAGATCGACCGCAGCGAGCGCCGCACCATCGACTTTCTGGTTGATGTCAATCAGATGCTGCAACGCGACATTGCGTACACCATCCGCATGGAGCCCGGCGTGCAAACGCCAGAAGAAACGCTCAAGCTCGGCAGCGGCTCCTGCCGCGACACCGGCTGGCTGATGGTGCAGATCCTGCGCCACATGGGCCTGGCGGCTCGCTTCGTCTCGGGCTACCTGATTCAGCTGGCGCCCGACGTGAAATCCATCGACGGCCCCAGCGGCCCGGAAAAAGACTTCACCGATCTGCACGCCTGGTGCGAAGTGTTCCTGCCCGGCGCTGGCTGGATCGGCCTGGACCCCACCTCCGGCCTGCTCGCCGGCGAAGGACACGTTCCGCTGGCCTGCACGCCGCAGCCTTCCAGCGCCGCGCCGGTGGAAGGCGCCATGGACAAGTGCGAAGTGGAGTTCAGCCACCACATGGGCGTGACGCGGGTGTACGAGTCGCCACGCGTGACCATGCCCTACACCGATGATCAATGGGCCGCTGTGCTGGCCCTGGGTGACAAGGTAGACGCCGACCTTGATGCCCACGACGTTCGCCTGACCATGGGCGGCGAGCCCACCTACGTGGCCGTCACCGACCGCGACGCACCCGAATGGAACACGGATGCACTGGGCCCCACCAAACGCGGCTATGCCACCGAGTTGCTGGGGCGCCTGCGTGAGCGTTATGGCCAGGGCGGCTTCGTGCACATGGGCCAGGGCAAGTGGTATCCCGGTGAACAGTTGCCGCGCTGGGCGCTGTCGGTGTTCTGGCGTGCCGATGGCGAACCCTGCTGGAACAACCCCGCGCTGCTGGCCGACGAACGCGACGACGCTCACTACACGAATGAAGATGCGCAGCGCTTCACGCAGGCGCTGGCCCGCAAACTCGGCCTGTCGACGCAGTACATCACCCCGGGCTATGAAGACACCTGGTACTACCTGTGGCGCGAGCGCCGGCTGCCGGTCAACGTGGACCCGTTCGACGCCAAGCTGGACGACGAACTGGAGCGTGCGCGACTGCGCCGCGTCTTCACCCAGGGCCTGGAAGCCACTGTGGGCTATGTGTTGCCCTTGCAGGCCGCCGTGCATGGCGGTGCGTTGACCAACAACGGCAAAAGCGCCTACCACCGGGTCTCTGGCACCGTGTGGTCCACCGGCCCCTGGTTCTTCCGCGACGAGCGCATGTACCTGGTGCCGGGCGATTCGCCCATGGGCTACCGCCTGCCGCTGGATTCCCTGCCCTGGGTTTCGGCGGCCGACTACCCCTATCACATCGAGCAAGACCCGCACACGGCACGCGATCCCCTGCCGCGTGGTGCCGCCACCCGCCACCAGGTGGCGCCTCACCAAGTGGGCGGAGGCTTTGCCGAAGGCGGCACAGTATCCATGCAAGGCGTGGATTTTGAAACCGGTGGACCGGCCATGGATGGCCTGCGCCCGGGCCAACCGGGTCCTGGCGCAGCCCCATCCCAGGCCCTGGCGGCCCGCTATCCCCAACGCGACGAATCCGCCGCCTGGCTCACCCGCACCGCGCTCGTCGTGGAAGCGCGCGACCCCCACCGCTCGAACGGCCCCAAGGTGGAAAAGGACATGGGCGGCAAGTTCCAGCATGTGTATGTGTTCATGCCCCCCATGGCCCACCTGGAGGACTACCTGGACCTGCTGTCGGCGGTGGAAGCCACAGCAGAGAAACTGGGCATGGCCGTCGTGCTCGAGGGCTACCCACCACCGCGCGACCCGCGCCTGAAAGTGCTGCAGATCACCCCGGACCCAGGCGTGATCGAGGTCAACATCCACCCGGCACACAACTGGGGCGAGCTGGTCGATCACACCGAGTTCCTGTATGAAGCCGCGCACGAAACCCGGTTGTGTGCCGAGAAGTTCATGACCGACGGCCGCCACACCGGCACTGGCGGCGGCAACCACTTCGTGATGGGTGGCGCCACACCGGCCGATTCACCCTTCCTTCGCCGGCCGGAACTGCTGGGCAGCCTGATCGCTTATTGGCACAACCATCCGTCGCTGTCGTACCTTTTCAGCGGTTTGTTCATCGGTCCCACCAGCCAGGCCCCACGCGTGGATGAGGCGCGCAACGATCAGCTGTACGAACTGGAAATCGCGCTGAAAGAGATCGAGAAAAATCGCCAGACATACGGTCAAGACATGCCACCGTGGCTGGTCGATCGCACCTTGCGCAACATCCTGATCGACGCCACCGGCAACACCCACCGCAGCGAGTTCTGCATCGACAAGCTGTACTCGCCCGACGGCCCCACCGGCCGCCTGGGCCTGCTGGAGCTGCGCGCCTTCGAGATGCCACCGCATGCCCGCATGAGCATCGCCCAGCAGTTGCTGCTGCGCGCGCTGGTGTCGCGCTTCTGGCAGCAGTCCTGGCAAGGCAAGCTCACGCGCTGGGGTACCGAGCTGCACGACCGGTTCCTGTTGCCCACCTTCATCCGCATGGACTTCGAAGACGTGCTGGCCGACCTGAGCGACTTTGGCTACCCCATGGACATGGCCTGGTTCGAGCCGCACTTCGAGTTCCGCTTCCCGCTGGTCGGTCAGGTGGCCGCACGTGGCATAGAGCTCACACTGCGCAGCGCGCTGGAACCCTGGCACGTGATGGGTGAAGAAGGTGCCCCAGGCGGCACGGTGCGCTACGTGGACTCGTCGCTGGAACGCATCGAAGTGCGGGTGAGCGGCTACAACGACAACCGCTACGTCATCACCTGCAACGGCCGCGCCCTGCCCCTGCAGAGCACCGGTACGGTGGGTGAGTACGTGGCCAGCGTGCGCTACAAGGCCTGGAGTCCACCGTCTGCCCTGCACCCTTCCATTCCTTCACACGCACCGCTGACCTTCGACATCGTCGACAACTGGATGCAGCGTTCCATGGGTGGCTGCCAGTACCACGTGGCGCACCCGGGTGGGCGCAACTACGACACCTTCCCCATCAATGCTTACGAGGCAGAAAGTCGGCGTCTGTCGCGCTTCTTCCAGATGGGCCACACCTCTGGCCGCATGACGGTGGCGCCTGCTGTTCACAGCCGGGAGTTCCCGTTCACGCTGGATTTGCGCTATTGATTCGGAGCACCCCCCGCGTCGGCTTCGCCGCCACCCCCCTGAAGGGGGGCGCCAGCAGCGGCCCGGCAAAGCCGGTTCCGCGCTGGCCTTGGAAGGGGCTTCTGCATTCTTGGCTGAGCGCGCTCCGGGCATCGTGCAATCTGCGTCTTCGAGTTGCGGCGGGCTTTCGACGTGACGGACGACACACGCAAACCCGTGCCCCGGGTTTCGCCCAAAGGCCCTTCGAAGGAAGCGAAGGCATACTCGGAACCCGTGAACAACGACGCCTCCGACTCCCTGTTTGACGAACTCAGTCCCGAATCGCCCGGTGACTGGGCGCTGTCCTTGTCTCTCCCGGCCGATCCTGGCCACCGGGACGAACTGCGTCGGGCCAACCCCAAAGACCCGGACGCCCCTGCAGAATTGTCTGCGCAGTGGGCCAGTTTCTTCGAACACATCGGGGCAGACGGTTTCGCCGATCTGAACCGGCGCTCCGACAACCTGCAGCGCCAGATCCGCGACAACGGCGTCACCTACAACGTCTACGCCGACGCGGCCACCGGGCTGCAGCGCCCATGGGCGCTCGATCTGTTCCCCATGATCCTGAGCCCCAAGGACTGGGCACACATCGAAGCCGGTGTGCAGCAAAGGGCGCGCCTGCTCAACGCCATGATGGCGGACCTGTACGGTGAGCGCGAGCTGCTCAAACGTGCACTGCTGCCCGCCGCGCTGGTGCAAGGCCACCCCGGCTACCTGCGCGCCATGCAGGGTGTTCGTCCGCCCGGGGACACCTGGCTGCACATCGTGGCCATGGACCTGGCGCATGGCCCCGATGGCCGCTGGTGGGTGGTGGGCCAGCGCACCCAGGCGCCCTCCGGCCTGGGTTACCTGCTGGAAAACCGCATCGCCATCGCGCGCCAGTTCCCCAAGGCGTTTGCCGGTATGAAGATACAACGCCTGGCGGCCAGCTACCGTGCCCTCATGGAAGGCATCAAGGCCATGGCGCCCGAAGGTGAGAACGCGCGCATCGCCCTGCTCACGCCCGGTCCCTACAACGAAACCTATTTCGAGCACGCCTACCTGGCGCGCTACCTTGGCCTGACCCTGGTCGAGGGCAACGATCTCACGGTGCGCGACCAGCGCCTGTTCCTCAAGACGCTCGGTGGCCTGGAGCCGGTGCACGCCCTGATCAAGCGGCTGGACGATGAATGGCTGGACCCGCTGGAACTGCGCTCGGACTCCACACTGGGCGTGCCCGGCCTGCTGCAGGTGCTGCGCGCGGGCAACCTGCTGCTGGCCAACGCCCCGGGTTCGGCCCCGCTCGAATCCAGTGCCATGCTGGGCTTCCTGCCCGCCATCAGCCGCCATCTGCTGGGTGAAGAACTGACGTTGCCGTCACTGGCCACCTGGTGGTGCGGTGAAGACGCCGCTCTGCGCGAAGTGCTGCCCTTGCTCAAGCAGAGTGTGATCCGCCCCACCTATCCGCGATCAGGACTTGACACCGTGATGGGGCAGAGCCTGAGCCCACGCGAACGCGACGAATGGGCGGGCCGCATGGTGCGCCACCCGGATCACTACACCGTGCAATCGTGGCTGCCCCTGTCGCAGACCCCCACCTGGAGCGGCGAACGCCTGGTGCCCCGTTCGGCCATGCTCCGGGTGTTCGCCCTGGCTGATGGTCCGCAATCGTGGCGCGTACTGCCCGGTGGCATGGTGCGTCTGGCACCACGTGGCCAGCTCATTGCGGCCATGCAGCGCGGCGGCAGCAGCGCCGATTGCTGGGCCATCACCGAAGGCCAGGTGGACCACACCAGCCTGCTGCAGTCCGCGCCCAGCACGCTGGCGCTGGCGCATCAGAAGCGACCCGTCACCAGCCGTGCGGCTGAAAACCTGTTCTGGCTGGGCCGCTACACCGAACGCGCAGAAAACAGCATCCGGCTCGCGCAGATCGTGCTGGACCACCTGGGTGGCGAAGAACCGAGTTCGCGCCCGCTCACGGCCTGGATGTCGGCCACCGCCCGCGAGCATTCGCTGGTGCTCGCCGATGCGCCCGATGCCAGCCAGTCGGCACGGGTGTTCGCACGCAGTCTCATTGCTGGCTTGTCGCCCGCCAAGGGTGACCCCATGGCGGCCACGTCTTTCAGCGTGGGTTTCAACCTGCGCGCATTGAAGTCGTCTGCATCGCAGGTGCGGGAACGCCTGTCGCAAGAGCACTGGAACCTGATCGAACGAACGGAATCCGAGTTCGCACGTGATTGCGCAGCCTTGACCAGCGACGCCGAATACACCAACGCGGAGGCCCTTTCTGCCCTGCAGAACGCCAGCGAACTGCTCGCCGCCATCACCGGCTCACAGACAGACCGCATGGTGCGTGACGACGGCTGGCGTTTGCTCTCCGTGGGTCGCCACATCGAGCGCCTGATCACACTTTCGCGCGCGCTGATGCTGGGCATGGAGCACGGCTGCGTGCACGATGCGGCCGGTTTCGAAGCCGTGGTGGCGCTGTTCGACAGCACCATCACCTTCCACGCGCAATACCAGCAGCGGCGCGACATGGTCGCCCTCATCGACCTGCTGGTGATGGACCGCGACAATCCCCGATCGCTGGCCTGGGTGGTGCAGACCTTGCGCTCCCGTCTGGCCAAACTCTCACAAAGTGCCGCCCCACACGATGCCGAACTCGCCATGGCCTTGCCGGACCCCGATACCTGGGTGCTGGCCGACCTGAGCAACTGGCAGCGCAGCCCCGAGGGTCTGCGCACATGGGGCGAACTGGCCGAACTGCTGGACCAATGCGAAATTGCGGCGGGCGAACTTTCGGACGAAATCACCCGGCTGCATTTCAGCCATGCCGACAGAAAAACCATATGACGCCCCCTCGTAGTCTGCTCATGGTGTGTCGCCGCACGCGGTGTATCAGGAAGCTCTGACATGCTGCTTCGCATCCTCCATCGCACGGTCTACGACTACCACGGCTCGGTCAACATGGCGCAGCACATGGTGCACCTCACGCCGGTGAACACGGGCAGCCAGACCTTGCTTGAACACGCGCTGCGCATTCACCCTGAGCCGGCTGCACGCAACCAGACCGTGGATGCCTTCGGCAACCTGCGCACCTTCTTTTCCCAGCAGTCGCCACACGACACACTGACGGTGGAGGCCGAAAGCCTGGTCGAGACATCGGAACCACTTCCCCTGCCCGATGGCCCGGACTGGGCCGCCCTGTCCTGGGAGCAGGTTCGCGAGCACTTCAGGTACCGGGCCAAGGCGCCTTACGACCCAGCGGCCGAGTTCCTGTTTGCGTCGCCCTATGTGCCGCGCGACGATGCGTTCACCGCGTTTGCCCGCCCCGCCTTCGAGCCCGACCTGCCTGTGCTGGAGGCGGTGCGCGCGCTGATGGAGCGCATCCACACCGAGCTGACCTACGAAACGGCCAGCACCGAGGTCAACACCCCGGCACTGGAAGCACTGGAACAAGGCAAAGGCGTGTGCCAGGACTTTGCCCACATCATGCTGGGCTGCCTGCGCAGCCTGGGCCTGCCTGCGATGTACGTCAGCGGCTACCTGCTGACCCAGCCGCCACCGGGAAAGCCACGGCTGGTCGGTGCGGATGCGTCCCATGCATGGATATCGCTCTACCTGCCCCTGCCGCCGGTGGAGACTGCGTCCGACAGTGAGGCCGCCTTCGAGCCGAAAGGCACCTGGTTCGACTTCGACCCCACCAACAACCGCTGCGGCTGGGGCAGCCCGGGCGAAGATTATGTGACGCTGGCCACCGGGCGGGACTTTGGCGATGTGTCACCGATGCGCGGGGTGATGCAGGGCGGTGCCAAGCACACGCTGAAGGTGGGCGTCACCGTGGCCCCGCCCGACGAGTTCGACAACCTGCTCCAGCGTTCAAAACGCTCCACCGCGCTGCCATGATTCCGACTGATGGAAGGCGCGGGGCACATCACGCTCCGGCAGGGCGGGCAGTCTCGTCGATAGAATGAACCGGTCTTTTTTCAGGAGCCTTTCATGAGCGTTTACGACCGCCTTAGCAGCCTTGGCATTGCATTGCCACCCGTCTCGGTGCCCGCCGCTGCGTATGTGCCTTTCGTGCAGACCGGCAACCTCATCTTTCTGAGCGGCCATATTGCACGCCAGGATGGCAAGCCCTGGGTCGGCCAGGTGGGCCTGACCATGACCACCGAAGAAGCCAAACAGGCCGCACGCGCGGTGGCGATCGACCTCATGGGCACGCTGGCTGCCGCCTGCCTGGCGGTCAACAAGGACCTCAACCATGTCAAGCGCATCGTCAAGGTGCTCAGCCTGGTCAACTCCACGGCCACCTACACCGAACAACACCTCGTCACCAACGGCTGCAGCGAGCTGCTGGGCGAAGTGTTCGGCCCGACGGCGGGCGCACACGCTCGCAGCGCATTCGGCGTGGCCCAGTTGCCCATGGGCGCCTGCGTGGAAATCGAGCTGATCGCCGAGATCGGCTGAACTCTGGAGTAAGCGGCACGCGCGGAGTAATGCCTTAGCCGCCGCCGCGCTGCATGTACAGGTCAAAGCGGCGCATGAAGACGTAGCGCTGGGCATCGTCCAGTCCGCTGAAGGCAAAGCGCACGTGCAACACCGGCATGCGCATCAACGCGATCACGCGCGGTGAACGGGGCTCCCAACTTAGCACCAGCGATCCAGGTGGCACATCCACCGTGGCGCTTTGCCCGTCGCGCTGCCAGGCGCAAGCACCCACGGCGGCCGGCAGCCAGCCCAGCCATTCGGCCTCCGTGCATCCCATCTCGCGTTCAAACACCGGCTCGTAACTGGACTGCATGGCGATGGTGCCGGATCGGTCAGCCGCCTGCGATCGGAGGCCAGATGGCCAGCACGTCGCCTTCCGTGAGCGTGGTGCTCATGCGCGCATCGGGCTCGATGTATTTGCCGTTGACCAGCACCAGGTGCACCAGCTTGGGCGGCAGTCCGAAGGGTTCGATGATCTGGCTGATGGGCGCGGTCGGATCGATGTCCAGCGACACCTGGTTGCTGCGTCGTGCTTCGGCAGGCAGGTAATCGGTGAGGGTGGCAAACAGCTTGAAGGTGATGTTCATGCTTGACATTGTGCTGGACGGACAGCGGTGGAGCGTGGGGGCCAGAAGGCCGCAGCGCCGGGCCGCCCCAAGCAAGGCCAGCCCCCTCGGGGGGCAGCGACCCGCGCAGCGGTGGAGCGTGGGGGTCTCATCACCTGCGTCGTTCGTCGGCAGCACCGGCCCATTGCCCTTGTCCCTGTGCACTGGCCAGGTACGCGTCCATCAAACGGGTGGGGTCGTGCATCAGGCGGTCTTTCCAGCTGCCCAGCTTCACCTGGCCTTCCACCAGCCCCCGCATCACACCCACATGTTCGGTCCAGCCCACCGAATTGCAGCCCACCATGACGTCGTCCTTGAACTGCAGGCTCAGGTGGCGCCCTCTGGCCTTGTCGGTCAGTTCGGTGTGTTCACCGCCTGGCACGCCCTCCCAGTTGCCGAAGCTGGTGGAGATCAGGCCCAGCGTGTCCAGAACGTTGATCTGCGTCACGCCCTTGAGCTCGGTCTTCTGGCCCACCATGTTGAGCGCGGCCACGCGCGCCTGCTCGGCCGCGTTGGGCTGGATGGCGCTGACGATGGTCTTGCCGCTGACCTTGTCGAAAGCTTCTGCGCAATCGCCTGCGGCATAAACGCCGGGCACATTGGTCTGCAGGTGTTCGTCTGTCAGCACACCCAGCAGGCAGGTGATGCCCGAGTCTTTCAGAAAACCGATCGCCGGGCGCACGCCGGTGGCGCTGATGACCAGGTCGGCTTCCACGGTTTGCCCGTTGGAAAGTTTCACACGCAGCGCCGCCGAAGGTTCGTCTGACCCAAGGCCGATGGCACTGGCGATTTTGCTCACCACGCCGCCACTGCCGGCTTCGATGCCTTCGACCTTGGTGCCGGTGTACACGTTCACGCCCTTTTTCTCGCACCACTCGCGGATCATGTTGCCCGCCGTGGGGCCCATCATGCGCGGCACCATGCGGTCGCCCATTTCCACCACGCTCAGTGCCACGCCGCGCGCGGCCAGGGCCTCCATGATGATGCAGCCGATGAAGCCTGCCCCCATCTGCAGCACGCGCGCACCGGGCTTGGCCAGCTTCATGATGGCGCGTGCGTCATCCAGGGTCCAGCACGGGTGCACGCCGGGCGAGTCCATGCCGGGAATGGGCGGACGCACCGGGTGCGAACCGGTGGCGATCAGCAGGCGGTCGAAGGACAGCGTGGTTCCGTTGTCCAGCGTCACCGTGCGGGCCGCTGCATCCACCGCCGTGGCACGGCCACCCACCTGGTCAATGCGCAGGTCGGCGTAGTGCGTGAGGCTCTTGCGCAGGTAAGTGCCCGTTTCCTTCACATTGCCGATCAGCAGGTAGGGAATGGCCATGCGCGAATACGGCGGCTCGGCTTCGTCACCCACCAGGGTGATCTGGTCTTCGGGCGCGTGCTTGCGGATGGTCTCTGCGGCGATGACACCGGCGGGGCCGGCGCCCAGGATGACGTGGTGCATGTCGGTCTCCTCAATAAATGAAAAAGGGGGCAGCGTGACAACTGCCCCCTGGGTTCCAGCCAAAGCTCAAGAGGGGCCAGGCATCAAAGGCTCAGGCGCGCCCGGGTCTCTGCGGTGGGTCGGCCTTCCGTGTCCCAGCCGCGAGCGGCGTAGTACTTGGGCAGCATCTCGGGCAGCTTGCTGACCATGCCTTTGGACGCACCGGTCTTGGCGGCTTCGGTGAGCAAGCGCTTGGGCAGGCTGTCGTCCTTGGCGGTGAAGCCGGCGGCGTTGTTGAACTCGCGCTCCATGTTCCAGATGCGCTCACCGATCTTCTCCAGCTCTTCGGTGGTGAATTCCTCTGTGCACGCAGCCTGCAACTGAGGGGCCAGATCGGCCACGCCCCAGGCGAAGGTGGTGAACACACACAGCCCTGACGAATCGAACGCGGCGGTGGCGTCCTGGAAAGCCTTCACGAGCTCTGGCTTGCCTTCGCTCTCGACCGGGTCGGTCTTGACCGGAATGCCCAGCACTTCAGACGCGATGGTGTAGCCGCGCAGGTGGCAGGCGCCCCGGTTGCTGGTGGCATAAGCCAGGCCGATGCCCTGGATGGCACGGCCATCGTAGGCCGGGAACTCCTGACCTTTCACGCTCATGGACAGGTCGGGGTAGCCGTATTTTTCAGTCAAACGCTTGGAGCCCTGACCGATCTCCTTACCGAAGCCTTCACCCTTGGCGGTGATCTCGGCGAAATGCGCCAGCGCCTGCGCCGAACCGAACTTCGCGTCAATGCCGAGCTGCTCCTTGGTCAGCACGCCCATCTCATACAACTCCATCACCGCACCCACAGTGGCACCGAAACTGATGGGGTCGAAGCCCTCTTCGTTGCACAGCAGGTTGGCGTACTGCAAAGCCTCCAGGTCGTTCACGCCATTGGCCGCGCCCAGCGCCCAGGCCGCTTCGTATTCCAGGCCGCCATTGGCGCCCCAGTACTGCGGCTTGTTCTGCACGGTGAAGTGGCCTTCGTCCATCTTGCTGATGCGACCGCAGGCAATGGTGCAGCCGAAGCAGGCCTGGTTGGTCACCAGATGCTTCTTGCCGTCGCTCTCGCGCGGCGTGACCATGGCTTCGGCGGAGATGTCCTTGGCACCTTCGAACTGCACGTCGCGGTGGTTGCGGGTGGGCAGCGCACCGATCTCGTTGATCACGTTCATCAGCACCTGCGTGCCGTAGGCTGGCAGGCCCTGACCCGTCACGGCGTTTTCTGCCAGGATCTTCTTTTTCTCGAAGGTGGTCTTCATGAAGGCCTTCGGGTCGCGGATGTTGCCCACGCCCTTGGTGCCGCGCACCGCAATCGCCTTGAGGTTCTTGCTGCCCATGACCGCACCCACGCCAGAACGGCCGGCCGCCCGGTGCAGGTCGTTCACCACGGCAGCAAACAGCACGCCGTTCTCACCCGCCTTGCCGATGCTGGACACCCGCACCAGCGGGTCCTGCAGGCTGGACTTGAGGATCTCTTCGGTCTTCCACACGCTCTGGCCCCAGAGGTGCGAGGCGTCGCGCAGTTCGGCTTCGTCGTCGCTGATGTGCAGGTACACCGGCTTGGCGGACTTGCCTTCGACGATCACCATGTCCCAGCCGGCCATCTTGAGTTCGGCTCCGAAGTAGCCGCCCGAATTGGAGCAGGCAATGGCACCGGTGAGCGGACCCTTGGTGATCACGGTGTAGCGGCCGCCAGTAGAGGCCATGGTGCCGGTGAGAGGCCCGGTGGCCCAGATCAGTTTGTTGTCGGCCGAGAGCGGGTCGACCTTGGGGTCGATCTCGCTGATGAGGTATTTGCTGCCAAGACCGCGTGAGCCCAGGTAGGCGCGCGCCCACTCCATGTTCAGCGGTTCGGATTTCACAGTGCCTGCCGTCAGATTGACGCGAAGCAGTTTTCCAGCCCAGGACATATCGGTTCTCCTTGTGTGCGTGGTGATCAGGCGGCGGCAGGCTGGTTGCCCAGCTTGTCGGCCCACTGCTTCATCTTGTCGATGCCGGTCCAGTTGGCATCAATGAAGGTGATCGCGGTCGTGGGGCAGGCTTCGACGCAAGCCGGCTCTCCATCGCACAGGTCGCACTTCTGGACCTTGCCGGTTTCCTGCACATAGTTGATGGTGCCGAACGGGCAGGCGATGGTGCAGACCTTGCACCCCACGCAGGTGGTCTCGTTGACCACCTTGGCACCGGTCATCTTGTCCACCGTGATCGCTTCCACCGGGCAGGCGTGCAGACACCAGGCTTCGTCGCACTGCGTGCAGGTGTAGGGCACCTTCTTGCCGGTGTGATGAAAGTCGAACACCTTGATGCGCGATTTGGAGGTGGCGTAGGTGCCGTAGTTCTCGAAGGAACAGGCCATTTCGCACTGCAAGCAGCCGGTGCATTTGTCCGGGTTGATGTGCAGGACTTTCTGCATGTATGTCTCCTGTTGGGTAGCGGCGCAAGCTATGCAGCGCCATGCCTATGTGGGAAAGTGCATAGCCATTGTTCAAGCGCCACCGGGGCTTTCAGTTCAGGGTTATCCCTAATTGGACATGCATGCAAACGGATATTCTCAAAATGAAACACTGGCCCTTCGCCCACTGTGCGTGCGCGAGTCCGCACATCGGGACAGAATGGTGGTGCCACAGCGAAAAGACCGGAAGACAAGTTCCATGACGACGCCACACACCATGCCTGCCGCTCCCTCGGAAAGGGAGCGCCTCTCCCGGATCGAGAAGGCCCGCCACGACATCCTGAGTGATGGTGCGCTGACCCCGACCGAGTGGGTCGAACCCTGGATCGACCGGTCATGGCGGCGCTGCCTGGCGCGGGGCTTCCGGCCTGCACAGCGCCTGTCGTTCGACGCCGTGTCGGCCGCCGAGGCCCGGCGCGCCCTGGAAGCCAGCCAGCCTCTTTTGAAGGCGGCAGCGCCGGTGATCCGCTCGCTGGCCCGCGCCATGGCCGACACGCGCTATTTCGCCGTGCTGACCGATGCCCAGGGCGTGGTGATCGACGTCAACGGCCCCATCGACCACCAGAATCCGCAAGCCACTGCGATCGCCCGCATTGGCGTGAACCTGTCGGAAGCGGCTGTGGGCACCACCGCCATCGGCGCCACGCTGACCGAATTGCAGCCGGTGTGGCTGCACCGGGGCGAACACTTCTTTGACGACACCACGGTTTACAGCTGCGCCGGCGCTCCGCTGTTTGGCCCGGATGGTCGATGCGTGGGCATGCTGGACCTGACCGGCATCAACGTGCCGGAACGCCCTGCCCTCAAACACCTGGTCACCCAGTCTGCCCGCAGCATCGAAAACGCGCTCACGCTGGCACAGCCGCACCGCCTGTTGCTGCGCATCAGCTGGCCAGGCGCCGGGCTGGGCGAAGAGAGTGATGGCCTGGTGTGCGTGGACGCCGATGGCCGCATCACCGGCGCCAACCGCACGGCAGCCGACATGCTGACCCTGCCCTCCGGCTTGCCCTGGCCACATTGCAGTGATGTGTTCGCCGTACCGCCCGACAGCCTTTTCGATGCCGCACGCGCCCAACGCGCTGCCACTGAACTGCCTCTTTGGTCAGGCCTGCGACTGCAGGTGCTCGCACGACTGAACCATGGGGGCGCGGGCGCCATCACCCCTCAGCAGCCCCTGAAAGACGTGGAAACCGCGCTGATTCGCCGCGCGGTTGAAGAAGCACGTGGCAACGTCATGGAAGCCGCACGCGTGCTCGGCATCAGCCGGGCCACGGTATACCGCAAGATCGGGAGGAGATGACCCGCCTGCGCCGCTTCGCGGCTTCCCCCCAGGGGGACCACGCCCTTGGACCTGCAAAGCCGGATCTTCGGCGTGTGTTGGATGAATGCACGCGCTCCGCAGAGGTCGTGGGATCGCAGGCGGCGTGGGCGGTCTCTATGGCGCGGTGAGCGTCATGCCTTGCTGCTGGAAAATCTTCAGCAGTTCCCCGCCCTCGCGCAGCGACTTGAGCGCCGCTTCCAGCGCCTGGCCCAGCTCTTTGTGGCCAGACTTGATCGCCATGCCCACCGGCCAGCCGGTGTCGACGATGCCGTTGTTGAAGTTGATCTTGGCCATACGGAAGTGGGTGGCGCTGTCCGGGTTGCGTGACAGCACCGACTCAGCCTGTGCGCGCGTCACAAACGCCGCCACGGCCTTGCCATCTACCGCAGCCTGGACCGCTTCAGTGCCCGTGTTGTGGATCGAGACCTGCGGGCGCAACAGCCCACCGCCGTAACCCATGAGCACACTCGCCGCACCTGCGCCACGCTCGGCGGCCAGCGGCACGCCCTTGAGGTCTTCGGGCGCCGCTGCGCCTATGAGCTTGCGGGCGTCGTGCACCAGCACCAGTGACTCCCGCATGTAAGGCGCGAAGATCATCACTTGCGGATTTTTCTGTGCCAGGTACTTGTCGGCCGGCACGTGCAGCATCACGTCGGCGGGACCATAGCCCAGGTAGTGCCCCTTCCAGACCATATTGCGCAGGTCATCGCCCATGTTTTCGCCCGCATCGAAGGGGAGCAACGAGAGCTTCAGGTTCAGCTGCCGCGCAAGACCTTCGGCCAGTGCCACATCCAATCCCTTCATGTCGGTCGCGGCACCGTCTGAGAACGGTGCGTTGTCCTTGTACACCGCGACCTTCAGCAGGCTACTGGCGCGGATGCGCGCGAGGTCGGTGAGTTCGTTCTGGGCAAACGCCGGGTGGTGCCCGACCGCGAGCGGCACCAACATGGCCAGCGTCTGCCGGCGGGTGAGCCCGCGACTCACGGCCCTGGGCTCCTCGAAGTTTTTTTCATCGGATGGCATGGTGCGTTGTCTCTCTTGTGGTTGTCGGTGGGGCGGCGGGCAGGAATCAGGGTTCGCGACGCGTCTCGATGTAGGTGCGGATGGCCCACACCGCTTCCTGCGTCAGCGTGCCTTCAAACGGTGGCATGTAAACGCGACCATCGCGCACGCGGCCACGCCGCACCGTGGCAGTGAAAAAGTCGTCCATCTCCCTGAAGCAGGCAGCTTTCTTGGCCGCATCGGCCAGCCCTGTGCAGTCGCCGTCGAACTTGCGCAGGTCCGGGGACATGCCGCCGGAAATGGCCTCCAGGCCGTGACAGCGCGCGCAGTTCTGGTTGTATGCCGAGCTGCCGATGCGCAGCGCTTCGCCTCGCGCAGGACTCTGTTCGTTGTAGGGATTGGCGTCGAGCCACTTGTCGCCGAGCTGCGGCAGCGTGTGGGTGTCCACGCTCTGCGGCACCACATCACCGTGGGCCATGACGACGGCGGCGACAAGGCCACTGGCAGCCAGGACCAGCACACGCAGCGCGGTACGCGAGGGTTTCTTGAAGAGAGGGGATTTCATGGGGATGTCTCCTGTTGTCTGACGGCTTCACCCCTCTTTCAGCAATATGCGGGCCACCATCTCCGGGCATCTTCAGACGCACACTCAGACGGCCATCCAGCGGCCACGCCGGGGGCCAGGTGTTCCAAATTGAATCATCTGCCCCTCATCGGACCAGCGCACTGTCACAGACTGACATCCCGACGCGCCGGACTTCGGGCCACAGGGGGCCACGCCCGTTGGCGGACTACTTGCTATGTCTCACAACGAGGCAGTCGGTACAACATGTTTCATACCGGGAATACCCAGTGTTGATTCATGAGACAGATATGAAGAGAATCACATGAGCCAAGACCAACAAGACACAGACGAGACAACACCCCTCCTGGCTCCGCGCGATGCCCCATGGGGCATGGACTACTGGGGGGGATTTCCGACCGACCCTGGAGACGACATGAGTGCAGGCATCCACACGCGCCCCGACGGTGGCCGCGTCGGGACTGCGCCGGCTGGCGCCTCCCCGAACCCCGACCTGATTGACCAGTCGCACCAGCGCTCAGCCTCCTATGGCCTGACGACCCATGCAGAGCCCGACTTCTCCAGCCCATCGCGCGGGTTGCTGAACGACGCGCTGGACGAAAACCGCTTCCTCTTCCAGCACGCGGCTCCCGTGATGGAGACGCTGTACGACCAGATCGTCAACACGCACAGCATGGTCCTGCTGACCTCGTCGCGTGGCATGGTGCTGCACTCGCTGGGCGACACCGACTTCCTGGAAAAGGCCTCGCGCGTGGCGCTCACGCCGGGCATGGACTGGTCGGAGCAGAACAAGGGCACCAATGCCATCGGCACTGCGCTCACCGAAGAAGAAGCGCTCACGGTGCACGGCAGCCAGCACTACCTTAACGCCAACAAGTTCCTCACCTGCTCCGCCGCACCCATCTTCGACCCCTATGGCCAGGTGATCGGGGCGCTCGATGTCACGGGCGACCACCGCAGCTTTCACCAGCACACGCTGGCGCTGGTGCGCATGTCGGCGCAGATGATCGAGAACCACATGTTCGCCGACATCTTCCCCAAGGCGATCCGCATCCACTTCCACACCCGCTCCGAATTCCTGGGCACGCTGGTCGAAGGCATCGCGGTGTTTTCGCCCGAAGGGCGATTCATTTCGGCCAACCGCAGCGGGCAGTTCCAGATTGGCCTGCCCTTTGCAGCGCTCAAGGCCCACACCTTTTCTTCGCTGTTCGGCATCCCGATCTCGGCGCTGCTTGACCTCTTCAGCGGCACACTGCCCAACCCCAAACAGCTGGTGTTGCACAACGGCGTCTCGGTGTGGTGCCGCGTCAAGGTCAAGACGGCCCACCCCTGGTCAGCCGTCCGGTCGACGCCGGATCAGCAACCAGCACCTGCCACAGGCGATGTACCGGCACCAGGTGCGTCAACGCCCCAGTCCACCAGATCCGCCGTCAAACGCACGCAGCTCTCCTCGCTGCAGTACCTGGACACGGGCGATCCGCAGGTGTCATCTGTCATCCACAAGCTGCGCATGGTCTCGGGCAAGGACATCCCGGTCATGATCCTCGGCGAAACCGGCACGGGCAAAGACCTGCTGGCGCAGGCCATCCACGGCGACTCCAACCGCTCCGGACAGCCTTTCGTGTCGGTCAACTGTGCGTCGATTCCCGAGACGCTGATCGAGTCCGAGCTGTTTGGCTATGAAGAAGGCGCCTTCACTGGCGCGCGCAAAAAGGGCGCCATCGGCAAGATCCTGCAAGCCCACGGTGGCACACTGTTTCTCGACGAAATCGGCGACATGCCCAAACACCTCCAGGCACGCTTGCTGCGCGTGCTGCAGGAACGCCGGGTCAGCCCGCTGGGCGCGGGCAAGGAAGTCGAGGTGGACGTGGCCGTGGTCTGCGCCACGCACAAGAACATCAAGGACATGATCGCGCGCGGCGACTTCCGCGAAGACCTCTATTACCGCCTCAACGGCCTGGTGGTGCGCCTGCCGGCGCTGCGCGAGAGATCCGACTTCGAACTGGTCGTGCGCAAGATCCTCAAGGCCCTGTGCGAGAACGGCGAACAGATCGGCATCTCCCCCGAGGTCATGAACATCTTCAAGCGTTACCACTGGCCGGGCAACTTCCGCCAGTTGCACAACCTCTTGCGCACGGCCGTGGTCATGGCGGGCTGTCAGGGTGTGATCGAACTGGGTCACCTGCCTGACGACTTCATGGAAGAACTGGAGCACGGCCTGCCCCACCCCATCCCGCCGCGACTGATGGGATCGATCGGCCCGGCCCAGCCGCTGCCAGACGAGCCCAACACCGCCCCGATGCCCGAGCCGGTGGTGCCCGAAGGCACGCGCCTGGAAGACGTGGCCCTGAGCGCCATGGCTCAGATGCTGCGCCTGCACAAGGGCAACGTGTCGGCCGCGGCCAAGGCGCTGGGCGTTTCGCGCAACACGATCTACCGGAAGAAGGATTTGCTCCCACCGGATGTGTTGTAACCCCCAGAGGAACTACTTCGTCGGTGCCGCCCCCTGATCCATCCACACGGGTTCCAGCTCGCGCCAGGCGCGTTGCAGGTTGAAGCCGTGGCGTGCTTCGTAGCCGGCCCAGTCCTGATAGGCGGGCAGTTCGCCCCAGGTGGTTTCCTGCGGCTGATGGCCCTCGTCCATGGCCCGCAGCACGCGCGCGCGCAGCGCTGTCAGGTAGCCTTGCGTGGCTGCCAGTGCAGGGGGTGGATCACCCGCTGCGGCCGCGCGGGACCACACCGTGCCCAGCACCTGCTGCGGCCGCAACGCCTGCAACCGCTGCAGCGCCGCGAGCCAGCCGTCCAGACTGCCCTGCGCGAGTTCGGGCACGCGGTGGTCGTACGCCAGGCCGCCGGCCCACAGCACGCGGTGGCGGGCGTTCCACAGCACCAGATCACCTTCGGTGTGGCCGGGCTCGATGGCCTGCACCACCAGGCTCAGCGCGCCCACGCGCAGCCGCTCACCTGCTTCCAGTGTGCGGCTGGGCAGCACGATCTGCGTGCCTGCCAGCGCGGCTGCGCCTGCGCGGTTGGTGAGGCTCGCCAGGCAGTCCGCGCAGCGCTGCTGCATTGCGTTGCGCGTGGCCACGCTGGCCAGGATCTCCAGCTGGCCAGCTTCAAGCAGATCGGCAAAGGCCGAGTTGGCCATCACGTTTTCGGCGTGCGCATGGGTGTTCACCAGCCAGCGCACACGGGCCTTGAAACGGCAGGCCAGAGACGCGCGCACACGCAGGCCGTGTCGATGGCTCGGGCCGGGGTCGATCACCAGTGCTTCGCCACGACTCACCACCACGCTGGTGGGCAGCACATGGCCGGCGTTGTCGGGCGACACCTCACCATTCTCTGCCGCAGGCCAGACCCAGATGCCCGGCGCCACCAGCTGCCAGGGCACAGCATCGAACGCCTGGCAATCGGGTGACGGACCGGTCGCGTGCGCCGGCGCGACGAAGCCGCCGAGGCACAGCAGCGTGGTGAGCCAGCGGCGCAGCACAGCGCTCATCAACTGTCCTGCGTGATGTGCGCGGCATTGAGCGCGCATGGAAAGCGTCCTCATCCGTGTCTCCGCACCACCGCACGCAAGGCCGCGAGCATGCCCGGCTCGGCGCCCAGGTGGCCGCTCAAGGGCTCGGTCAGCGTCACGCGCTGTGGCGCCAGTCGACGGCCCATCGCGGCCCAGGTGCGGCTGTTGGCGGGTGGGCAGACGGCATCACAGGCGCCGTGCACCCAGTCCACCGGAATGCCCAGGCGCGCCAGGCCCAGCACGGCGCAGTCCAGCGCACCGGGGCGCACAAAGCCCCGGTGCTGCAGGTAGTGCGCCTGGATGCGGAATTTGCGCAGCCCCGCCCGGTCGGATGGGTGCGTGGCGATACGGTGTCGGCTCGCTTGTGCCTTTCGCTGCCGGCGCCGCAACGCCGCCCAGTCACGCCGAATCGCGGCGGCCCGCGCAGCGGGGGCCTGCGTCATCGCCTGCCGAAGCGCACGGCGCATGCCGTGCGAGACGCAGGCCGATTCCAGCAAGGCCCAGCGGCGCAACACGCGCAAGCCTGCAACACCGGGTGTTCCACTTTGAAGCAGTTGTCTCAGCCTGGCGAGCGTCGCGGGCAGTGACACACCCGAGGCAGCGGGCCAGGCGGCCTCGCGGCCGAGGGTTTGTTGCACCTGGCGAGACGGCTGCAGCAGGCCACCCACCTCGCGCCGGCTGAGCGCAAAAGCACCACGCAACACCAGCCGTCGCACCCGCTCGGGGTGTGCCTGCGCGTACGCCAGCGCCACCACCGTGCCCCACGACCCCGCCAGCAGCGACCAGCAATCGACCCCCAGATGCCGCCGCAGCGCCTCCAGATCGGCCACCAGTGCCTGGGTGGTGCTGGCGGCGGTTTTCCCTCTGGGGCGGCTCGCGCCGCAGCCGCGTTGATCGGGCGCGATCACCCACTGGCGCGCCAGATCCAGCGGGGCGAGCATGCCCGGCTGGCAACTGCTTCCCGGGCCACCATGCACCAGCAACCAGGGTTCACCCTGCGGGTTGCCGACAGTCCGGTAAGCCATGCGGTGACCGCGCCCGACGGACAGGTCGGTGGGCATCGGCCAGGCGCTACGCCGAACTGCGGCAGGCGCCACCTCAGGGGTATCCCTAGGACGGTCCTTCGTGGCATTGATATTGCTGAACATGGTCGCGGCTTGAGATGCAGAGGTGCTGACAAGTTCGCAGACATGTTTCATGCCAACCCACTCTACAGGAGACACACCATGCAATGGACCACCCCCGCCTTCACCGACCTGCGTTTCGGTTTTGAGATCACGATGTACATCGCCAACCGTTGAGCGCAACGTGATGTGTACGGGGCGCACGGGTGAGTCACACGTGCGCCTCTTTTTGTTCCATTCCATGGTGAACTGACATGCGCATCCGGGTTCTCGGCTCTTCGGCCGGTGGTGGCTTCCCGCAATGGAACTGCAACTGCCCCAATTGCGACGGCGTTCGGCGTGGCACGCTCAAGGCGCGCGCACGCACGCAGTCGTCCATCGCGGTCAGCGCCAACGACAAAGACTGGCTGCTGGTCAACGCCTCGCCCGACATCCTGACCCAGATCCGCGACAACCCCGAGCTGCAACCGGCCCGCGCCATCCGCGACAGCGGCATCGCCGCCGTGCTGCTGATGGACGCGCAGATCGACCATGTCACCGGTCTCCTGATGCTGCGCGAGCGCCAGACACCCCTTCCCCTGCTGGCCACGCCAGAGGTGCTCTCGGACCTGTCGGACGGTTTCCCCATCACCCGCATCCTCTCGCACTTCTGCGGCGTGGACCGCCACGAATTGCCCATCGACGGCCGCACGCTGCCCGTGCCCGGCCTGGCCGGTGTGCAGCTGCAGTGCGTGTCGCTCTCGTCCAAGCCGCCGCCGTATTCGCCGTTTCGCGGTAACCCGCGCCCGGGCGACAACATCGGCCTGGTGATCACCAACCCGCTGAACAACCAGCGCGTGTTCTACGCGCCCGGCCTGGGCGAGGTCACACCCGCACTGCTGGAACTCATGGCCGGTTGTTCGGTGGTGATGGTCGACGGCACCTTCTGGACCAACGACGAAATGCAGCGCATGGGCCTGCACAGCAAGAGCGCCACCGACCTGGGCCACCTGCCGCAAAGCGGGCCAGGGGGCATGGTCGAACAACTCGACCGCCTGCCCGCCCATGTGCGCAAGATCCTCATCCACATCAACAACACCAACCCCATACTGGTGAAAGACTCGGCCGAGCGCGCGCTGCTCACGCAGCACGGCATCGAAGTCGCCCACGACGGTATGGAAGTCGAGCCATGACCCCCTGCGCCGCTTCGCGTCTTCCCCCTGCAGGGGGACCACACCAGTGGCCCGGCAAAGCCGGTTCCACGGTGTGTGCTGGGTCAGTCATCGCGTCAACATTTACCTTTGCTGGAACCTGATCATGGAAATCGCCCAAGCCATCCGCAACGACAACCACCTGCCCGCCTGGAGCCCTGAAGCCTTTGAGGCCCAGTTGCGCGACAAGGGCCGCAGCTACCACATCCACCACCCATTCAACGTGCGCATGAACGCGGGCGGCTGCACGCCCGACGAGATTCGCTGCTGGGTGACCAACCGCTTCTATTACCAAATCTGCATCCCGCGCAAGGACGCCGCCATCCTCGCCAACATGCCTCTCCGCGCAGACCGTCGGCTGTGGATCGAACGCATCCTCGACCACGATGGCCACGACGACCACAAGGGCTCGGCCGCGGGCGGCATCGAGGCCTGGACGCGGCTGGGCGAAGCGGTCGGCATTGCACGCGAAGACCTGTGGTCTTTGCGGGGCGTGGTGCCCGCTGTTCGCTTCGCCTGCGACGCCTATGTGAACTTCGCGGCCAAAGCACCGTGGCAGGAAGCCGTGTGCTCCTCGCTCACCGAGATGTTTGCGCCGCAGATCCACAAAGACCGGCTCGCCACCTGGCCCACGCACTACCCGTGGATCGAGTCCGATGGCCTGGCCTATTTCCGCAACCGCATTCCGCTCGCCAGCCGCGACGTGGAACACGGCCTGCGGGTCACGCTCGGCCACTTCAACACGCGCGAAGCGCAGCATCATGCACTGGACATCCTGCAGTTCAAGCTGGACATTCTGTGGACCATGCTGGACGCGATAGAGAAAGCCTGTCAGTGATGGACTCCCCCCTGCGCCGCTTCGCGTCTTCCCCCCAGGGGGACCACGCCTTTGGACCGGCAAAGCCGGATCTTCGGCGTGTGCTGGGATTGACACGCGCGCCGGAGTTGCTATGAGTACGCTGCCGAATCAACCCAAGCTCTCGCGGCGCTTCCGCCTGCAGTACGAGGAAGCGCAGAGCCGCTGGGTATTGCTCTACCCCGAGGGAATGGTGCAACTCAATCCGTCGGCGGCCGAGATCCTGCAGCGTTGCGACGGCGTGCGCACGTTCGACGGCATCGTCGCCGAGCTGGAAGTGGCGTTCAACGCGCAAGGCATTTCACCCGAAGTGCAGGCGCTGCTTGAAGAAGGACAACGCCGTGGCTGGATTGACTGAAACCCCCACCGTCGGCCAGCCCCTGTGGCTGCTGGCCGAGCTCACCTACAAGTGCCCGCTGCACTGCGTGTTTTGCTACAACCCCACGCAACACGCGCGCATTCGCGACGAGATGAGCACCGCGCAATGGGTGGACGCGATGACCCAGGCGCGCAAGCTCGGCGCGGCGCAGTTGGGCTTTTCGGGCGGCGAGCCGCTGCTGCGCGACGACCTCGAAGAACTGGTGCAGGAGGCCCACGCCCTGGGTTACTACACCAACCTCATCACCTCCGGCGTGGGTCTCACACCCGTGCGCGCGCAGAAGCTAAAAGACGCCGGGCTCGACCACGTGCAGCTCTCGATCCAGGATTCCACCAGGGACCTGAACGACTTTCTGAGCCACACCAAGACCTTCGACCTCAAGCAGCGCGTGGCCAGGCTCATCAAGCAACACGACTGGCCCATGGTGATGAACTGCGTGCTGCACAGGCACAACCTGCCCCACGTGCGCAAGATCATCGAAATGGCCGTGGCGCTGGAAGCCGAGTACCTGGAGCTGGCCAACACCCAGTACTACGGCTGGGCATGGATCAACCGCGACCACCTCATACCCACGCGCGAAGAGTTGCAGGTCGCCGAGGCCGAGGTCAACGCCTTCCGCGCCGAGCAGGAAGGCAAAGCTGGCCCCAGATGCCGCGTGCTGTTCGTGGTGCCCGACTACTTTGAAGAACGCCCCAAGGCCTGCATGAACGGCTGGGGCGCGGTGTTCCTCTCGATCGCGCCCGACGGCCTGGCCATGCCTTGCCACAACGCGCGCGACCTCCCCGGCCTGCAACTGCCCAATGTTAGAGACACGCCGATCGCAGACATCTGGCAGCGCAGCAATGCTTTCAACGCCTTTCGCGGCGACAGCTGGATGAAGGCGCCGTGTCGGACCTGCGACGAACGCCACAGGGACTTCGGCGGCTGCCGCTGCCAGGCCTTCCTGATCACCGGCGACGCCACCGAAGCCGACCCGGTGTGCAGCAAATCAACCCACCACCACAAGGTGGTGCAGGTCGTAAAGAACGCGCCCACGCGGCGCAACATCCCCATCGTGTTCCGCAGCGACGCGGAATCGCGTCAACTGCATCCCTCGCCATAGACCACTCCCGTCCGTTCGTGCCGCGCCTGTCAAAACGCAGGCGCGCCAGATCCTCAACACCGGCCAGGCTGGTCTGCAAATGTGATGTCCTGTATCGCTGTTGCGCTGTGACCAGAGATGCAGGGCAGGTAATCAAACGTAAGCACCGAAAAAGCCTTTGCAACTTCAGGTTGCCTTAAGCATCGGCCCACATCGTCGCGTTGGCGGTGCGAGGGCACCCCCCCCAGAAGCCGACCCGAATTCGGGTCACCCGCGTCAAGACCAACTCCGACAGAGGATAAAAATCCATGAACCAACCCCACACACGCGCCCACCGTTTGCCATGGTCAGCGCTGAAGCTCTTTTCTGCCTCACTGCTCATGGCAAGCCTGGTTGCCTGCGGCGGCGGCAGCGACGACGACAGCACAACCGCCAGTGCCAAGTCGTACAAAGGCACGGTGACCTCCTATGACAGCATGCAGAGTTTCAGCGTTGACGACATACCTGTCGATGCCAGTGGCGCCAACGCCTTGCCTCAGGGCATGACTGAGGGAACCCGGGTCGAGATTCAGGGTGAGATGGTCAATGGCAGGCTTCAGGCCCGACGCGTCGAGCTCGATGACGACAACGACAGCGACGACAGCAACACCGACCCCAACGAGCTTGAAGGCCGTGTGACGGCCTACTCAGGGCCCACCCGCTTCAGCGTTGACGGCATTCCTGTCAACGCGAGCGCTGCTCCCACCGCGCTGACGGTCGGCATGCGCGTCGAGGTGTACGGAGCGATGACCAACGGCACGATGGTGGCCAGCCGCGTCAGGCTTGAAGATCAGGGCGATTCCGATGACAGTTCCGATGACGACTCTGACGACGGTTCGGACGACAACGACGACGACCCAAACGATGACTCGGACAGCAACGACGATGACCGCTGCGAGGCCGTGGGCAATTCGGACTGTGACGACGACGCCGAGGATTGACTGGGGCCTGAACGCTGGCGTGTGACCCCAGCAAGCTCAAGCTTCAGCTACTTTCGCACCCGCAGGGTGCAGCGTATCCGCCAGCAGCTTCACCAGCTCATCGAGCGAGCGGGTCTTCTCGAGCACGTGGCGCACGCCATGTGCGGCCGCGCTGGCACGCAGTTCGTCGCTGACGTAGCCTGAGATCAGTATGGTGGGCAGGCCTGGGCGAATGCGTCGAATGGCGGTGATCATCTCAAGCCCTGAGTGATGGGGCATGTTGTAGTCGGTCACCAGGACGTCGAACGCCTGCGGGTCGGCACGTACCGCGGCCATGGCCAGCTCGGTGTCGCTGTGATGTGACACGCCGTAGCCGTGGCGGGCGAGGAGCTTTTTCAACATGGAGGACATGAGCAGGTCGTCCTCAATCAACAGCACGCGTTCACCACAACTGCGTTCGCTATCGGGTTGCGGGCCTGGTCTGGAGGCAGGGGCAGACACCGTCGCGGAGAACGACGCTGGAATGAAGACGTCGAACCGGGTGCCCTGGCCGGGCTCCGAATGCACGCCGATGGCGCCATCGTGCGAACGCACGATGGCGTGCACCACCGACAGCCCCAGACCCGTGCCCTTGCCCACAGGCTTTGTGGTGAAAAAGGGTTCAAATATTCGCTGGCGCACCTGCTCGTCCATGCCCATGCCGTCATCTTGCACCGACAGGCGCACATGGCGCCCGGGCAGCAGACCCAAGGGGATGGAAGCTGCGGCGTCTAGCTCCACGGTGCCCAGCCGCACTTCAATGCGCCCTCCCTTGTCGCCCAGGGCGTGCCAGGCGTTGGTGCAGAGGTTGAGCAGCACCTGTTCCATCTGTGTGCGGTCAATCTCGGCGCTGGCTTCGGGGTCATCGGTGCATTCGAGCAGCTGCACGCCGGCTGGCAGGGTGGAGCGCAGCAACGACAGGCTTTCGCGTACCACCGGCAGCAGAGGCTGCACCACGCTCCGGACGGCGTCGCGCCGACTGAAGCTGAGGATGCGATCGACCAGATTCCTGGCGCGGTCGCTGGCCTTGATGATCTGGTCCAGGCAGAGCGACACTTCGGTCTGGTTACCGTCTTCGAGGTCTTCCTTGGCCATGCGTGCATTGCCCAGGATGGCCGCGAGCACATTGTTGAAGTCGTGAGCGATGCCACTGGCCAAGGTGCCGATGGACTCCATTTTTTGCGCTTCGCCGAGCTGCTGCTCCAGCCGGCGGCGGGCCTCCTGCGCTTCGGTGCGGTCGGTGACGTCGGTAAGCAAGCCGTCCCAAACGATGGCGCCGCCGTCCAGTGCACGTGGCGCAGACACCAGGTGCACGCGCCGCACGCTGCCGTCGGGTCGGCAGAAGCGGGCTTCGAAGTCGAACACCTGCAGTGCTTCGACGCAGCGCTGTTCGGTCGCAGTGAGCGCGGCCAGGTCGTCCTTGTGGATCTTTCCGTACATGGCGAGCGGGTTGGCCAGCACCTCGGCCACCGTCACGCCGCACACACGCTCCACCGAGTCCGACACCTCAGTAAATCGACGGCGGCCGTCGGCTTCCATCACCAGTTGGTACAGCACGGAGTGCGGCAGGTTGGCGCCTAGCATGTGCATGCGGGTCTGGCTTTCGCGCACCCGGGCTTCCGAGAGCCGCAAGGCTTCGAAGGGCGCGCGGATGCTGGTGATGAAGGTGGCTCGGTACAGCAGAGCGTAGGCGGCCACCTTGTAGAGGTGGCCCACCACGTTCTGGAAATCTGACGGCGCCACGTAATTCGCGAAGGCAAATCCCCCCACGCCCATGAAGAGGCAGGAGAGTGCGAGCAGCGCATGCTGACGCGATTGCTCGCGTATTGCCCGGCGCCACAGGGCCAGGGCGAGCAGGCCGTTGAGCGCCACCAGCACGTATTCGTAGCCCGCCTTGAAAGGCGTCACACCCTCCCCCGGCACAAAGGTGACGGGGAACAGATCGAGCGCGAAAGAGCCAAAGGCAATGGTGGCCACCGCCACCGTCAGGCCAACGCCCAGCAAGGCCGTCCGGGACCAGCGCAGCACCAGCCCCGCCGTGACGGCACCCAGAGTCAACACCTCGAAGCTGCGACCCATGAGCCAGAAAAAGATGGCCTGGGGCGTGCTGCTCTCGGTGAACAAGGGCGGCATGCCTTCGTAGGTCAGGGCGTGCATCAGATCGCAGCCGATGACCACCACAAAACCTGCGAGCAAAGCGTTGGCGCTGCTGTCCTGCTGGCGGTCAAAGGTGTGCCAGGACACCGTGACCACCAGCGCCGCAATCACAATGGCAAACAGCTCCAGTACCAGATGCAGTTCGAGCATCCGACCAACAAGCAGGCCGCTGGCTGTGTCGGGTGGTGCACTGACAATGGCCACCATGCCCAGCGCCGCAAACAGGCTGAGAAGTCCGTATCTGAACGGGGAGATGAAGCGCATACCGCACATTAACGGAAAAATGCGCGGCATTCTTTAAAAGTGCTCCACCGGAAGATGCGCTGCATCAACCCCTTCATGCGCCGAGGGCCACCAGCATTGTCTTCGCCGATCCGTTCGAAGGTCAGCGTCAGCGCAGATGGAAGCAGACCGCACGACAGCCTCCCGCGCCAGCTCGGGATTGGATGGCCGGCAGTGCGTGCGACGGGTTCAAGGCTTGATGGTCATCACCCATTCGGCAAGGGTTTTGATGTCGGCGGCGCTCATGCCGGGGTGGGGCGGCATGGGAATGCGGCCCCACTTGCCTTTGGAACCGTACTGGATCGACTGCACCAGCGCGGCCACGGCGTCTTTGTCGTCCTTGTATTTTTCATGCACGGCGCTGTAGGCTGGTCCGACCAGTTTTTCGTTGGCCGAGTGGCATGAGAAACAGCCGTTGGCTTTGGCCATTTCGATCGCGGCAGCAACGTCGAGAGCGCTGACGGAGGTGCTGGTGGTTGCGACCAGGGCGGAGGCAAGAAACAGGAAGGTACGCATGGCAAAACCGCTTGAATGAGAGTTCAAAGAAAAAGGACAGGCGATGTCGACCGTTCGCGAACATGCGGCGGCCGACACCGCCTGCCATGGCAGGGTCGCCCCATCGGGCTCCACCCCGCTGCGCCTGAATCACTTCATCAACTTGAAGGTCCAGACCGAACCACCCTGCTCCAGGAAGTTGACTTTCTTGGCCACTTCACCGCCCCACAGCGGCACCGCGCCACCCCAGCCGGAGACCACGCTGACGTACTGCTCGCCGCCTTCGGTCCAGGTGATGGGGGGTGCCACCACACCGGAGCCGGTCTGGAACTGCCACACCACCTTGCCGGTCTTGGCGTCCGCAGCCTTCAGGTAGCCCTCAGGCGTGCCCCAGAACACCAGATCGCCAGCGGTCAGAACACCCCCCCAGAGCGGGGCTTCGTTCTTGACTTCCCACTCGACCTTGCCGGTCTTCGGGTTGATGGCGCGCAGCGAACCGATGTGGTCGTCGAACAGTGGCTTGATGGTGAAACCCGCACCCAGGTAGGCAGCGCCCTTCTTGTAGGTGATGGGCTCGTTCCAGATCTCCATGCCCCATTCGTTGGTGGGCACGTAGAACAGGCCGGTCTTCGGGCTGTAGGCCATGGGCATCTGGTTCTTGCCACCCAGGAAA
>PHCQ01000128.1 GCA_002840835.1 Betaproteobacteria bacterium HGW-Betaproteobacteria-16
CATCGTCTGCCTGACCGAGGAGACCACCGAGTGGCTCTACCTGCTGGGGCAGGAGCAGCGCATCGTCGGCATCAGCGGCTACACGGTGCGCCCGCGCCGCGCGCGCGACGAGAAGCCCAAGGTGAGCGCGTTCCTGAGCGCGAAGATCGACAAGATCCTCGCGCTGCAGCCCGACTGCGTGTTCGGTTTCTCGGACCTGCAGGCCGACATCGCGGCGCAGCTGATCCGCGCCGGTGTGCAGGTGACGGTGTTCAACCAACGCAGCGTGGAGGAGGTTTTTTCCATGCTGTTCCAGGTGGCGGCGATGGTGGGTTGCGCTGAAGAAGGCATGGCGCGCATCGACGTGATGCGCCTGCGGCTGGCGGCCATACGTGCCGAAGTGGCCGCGCTGGTGGCGTCCGGCAAGCGCCGCCCGCGGGTGTTTTTTGAAGAGTGGGACGAGCCGCACATCAGCGGCATCCGCTGGGTGTCCGAGCTGCTGGGCATCGCGGGGGGTGACGATGTGTTTCCCGAGCTGGCCGTGCAGTCGCTGGGCAAGGACCGCATCATCGCCGACGGTGCGGAGATCGTGCGCCGCACGCCCGACATCGTGATCGGCTCCTGGTGCGGCAAGAAGTTCCGGTCCGAGAAGGTGGCGGCGCGCGCTGGATGGCAGGACGTG
Source organism: Betaproteobacteria bacterium HGW-Betaproteobacteria-16 (assembly GCA_002840835.1). Lineage (GTDB taxonomy): Bacteria > Pseudomonadota > Gammaproteobacteria > Burkholderiales > Burkholderiaceae_C > Hydrogenophaga. The sequence continues at coordinate 662 of PHCQ01000128.1, forward strand.
CCTGCGGTGAAGAACGGCCAGCTGTTTGAGATCAAGTCGGCCGACATCCTGCAACCCGGCCCGGCGGCGTTGACCGACGGGGTGGAGCAGATGCACCGCATCGTCGCAACGTGGATGAATCGGCATGGCTGAACTGGCGCGCAGCGAATTCATCCTCGGCGGCCAGCGCAGCGGCAAGTCACGCCGCGCTGAAGAACTGGCGCGTCAATGGATGGCCGCCGACACAGCGCACCGTGCCGTGCTGATCGCCACCGGCCAGGCCTGGGACGACGAGATGCGCGAGCGCATCGCGCGCCACCAGCGGGACCGCGCAGAGCGGGTGCCTGGCATGGCGACGGTCGAAGAGCCTGTTGCGCTGGCCGATGCACTGCGCCGTGCCAGCGATGCGCAGGCCCTGGTGGTGGTGGATTGCCTGACGCTGTGGTTGACCAACCTGATGATGCCGGCCGATGCAGGGCATGCCATCGATGAACCCGCCGTGATCGCCGCGGGCCACGCGCTGTGCGAGGCCATCGCCGCCGTGCCCGGTCCGGTGGTGCTGGTGGGCAACGAGATCGGCCTGGGCGTGATCCCCCTGGGGCGCGAGGTGCGCCAGTTCGTGGACGCGCTCGGACGCCTGAACCAGCAGGTGGCCGCCGCCTGCGAGTGCGTCACCCTGATGGCGGCGGGCCTGCCGCTGACCTTGAAAGACAAGCCATGAATCCGATGCGCAACATCCTGGCCTTGGTGGCACTGGCGGGGCTGGCGCTGCTGTCTTTGCAAGCCCGCGCTGCACTCCAGATCACCGACGACCTCGGTGTGGTGGTGAACTTCGAGCGCTCGCCGCAGCGCATCGTGAGCCTGCTGCCCTCGCTGGCCGAAACGGTGTGCGAACTCGGCCAGTGTCAGCGCCTGGTGGGCGTGGACCGTTACACCAACTGGCCCGCGAGCGTGAAGCCGCTGCCCAAGGTGGGCGGCGGGCTGGACCCGAACATCGAACAGATCGTGGCGCTGCGGCCCGACGTGGTGCTGATGGCCACGTCGTCGCGCGCGGGCGACCGGCTTCGTGCGCTGGGCCTCAAGGTGGTGGCGCTGGAGCCCAAGACGCACGCCGACGTGCAACGCGTGATGCTCAAGATCGGCCAACTGCTGGAGGTGCCCGACGCGCAGAAAGTCTGGCGCGCCATCGACGCCGCCGTGATGGCCGCAGCGCAGTCGCTGCCGGCGGGCGTTCGTGGCACGCGGGTGTATTTCGAGGTCAACCCCGGGCCGTACGCCGCGGGTGAAAGCTCCTTCATCGGCGAGACCCTGACGCGCCTGGGCGCGAAGAACATCGTGCCCGCGTCGCTGGGGCCGTTTCCCAAACTCAACCCCGAATACATCGTGCGCGCCGACCCCGACCTGATCATGGTCGGCCAGCGCAGCGTGGACGGCATGAACCAGCGCCCGGGCTGGATGAGCATGCGCGCCATGCGTGCACAGCGTCTGTGTGTGTTCCCGGCCGACGAGTCCGACACCCTGGTGCGGCCCGGTCCGCGCATGGCCGAGGGGGCCCGGCTGATGGCGCGTTGCCTGGCCGACAAGGCGCCCGGCGCCAAACCGTCCGCCGGAGCGCGTCCGTGAACGCACGCCGGGCCTCCTGGCTGGTGGTGGGCATTTTGCTCACCGCACTGGCCTTGGCAGTGCTCGGCGTCTGCGTGGGCAGCGCGGGGTTTGAGAACCTGATCGGCCCGCTGCTGAACCCGGATGCCGACCCGTCGGCCACCGCGATGGCGCAGCAGATCGTGTGGGAGATCCGCCTGCCGCGCACGCTGGGCGCCTGGGGGGCGGGCGCGCTGCTGGGACTGGCCGGCGCGGTGGCGCAGGGCCTGTTCCGCAACCCGCTGGCCGACCCGTTTCTGCTCGGCAGTGCGTCTGGCGCCTCGCTCGGTGTGGCGCTGGCGCTGGCTGCCATGGGCGGTGGCGCGGGCATGCTGGGCGCCGGCATGATGAACAGCGGCGTGGCTGTGAGCGTGTTCTCCAGCAGCGTCTGGGTGCGCCTGGGCCTGACCGGTGCGGCCTTCGGCGGCGCGGTGCTGGCGGTGCTGCTCACGCTGCTGCTCTCGCGCGGTGTGCAGCACACGCTGCGCCTGCTGCTGGCCGGTGTGGTGGTGGGCGTGGTGCTGGGTGCGATGACGCACCTCGTGTTGCTGTTCTCGCCCGAATCGCTGCAGGCCATGCAGGCCTTCATGCTGGGCTCGACCAGCTTCGTGGGCTGGACCGCCTGCGTGCTGATGGTGGCCGTGTGGGCGCTGTGTGCGCTGGCGGCCTGGCTGCTGGCGCGCGTGCTCGATGGCCTGAGCCTGGGCGACGCGACCGCGCGCAGCCTGGGCCTGCCGCTCGGCCCCATGCGCGCGGCACTGGTGGCGGTGCTCGCGCTGGCCACCGGCACCGCCGTGGCGCAGACCGGGCTGATCGCCTTCGTCGGCCTCGCCGCGCCGCACCTGGTGCGCTCCATGGTCAAGACCACCAGCGCCCGCCTGATGCTGCTGGCCAGCTGCATGGGCGGCGCGCTGCTGATGGCGGCCGACACGCTGGCGCGCTGGCTGATCGCGCCGCAGGAGCTGCCGGTGGGCGTGCTCACCGCGGTGCTGGGTGGCGGCTACCTGCTGTGGCTGATGCAACGCAACACGCGTGTGTCGCGGGGGGCGGGGCTGTGAACGCACCCATGAACGCCATTGCCATCGAAGCGCGCGGCCTCAGCGCGCGGTTGGGCGACACCGAGATCCTGCACAACATCACCCTGGCGCTGCCGCGTGCGCGCTGGACCTGCATCGTCGGGCCCAACGGCGCGGGCAAGTCCACGCTGCTCAAGGCACTCGCCGGGCTGCTGCCGCACAGCGGTGGGGTCGCCTTGCTGGGCCGGCCGCTGGCCGACTGGCCCAGCCGCCAGCGGGCGCAGCAGCTCGCCTGGCTGGGACAAAACGAATCGAGTGGCGACGACCTCACCGTTTGGGATGTCGCCATGCTCGGGCGCCTGCCGCACCAGGCCTGGCTCAGCCCGCCCAGCGCCGCCGACCACGCCGCCGTGGAGCGCGCGCTGCGGGCCACCCAGGCCTGGGACTGGCGCGCCCGCTCGCTCGGTCAGCTCTCGGGCGGCGAGCGCCAGCGCGTGCTGCTGGCCCGCGCGCTGGCCGTCGAGGCCCAGGTGCTGCTGATGGACGAGCCCCTGGCCAACCTCGACCCGCCGCACCAGGCCGACTGGCTGGACCTCGTGCAGGTCCTCGTGTGCGAAGGCAAGACCGTGGTGAGCGTGCTGCACGAAATCGCCATGGCCTTGCACGCCGACGAGCTGGTGGTGATGGCGCAAGGCCGCATCACCCACCAGGGCCTGTGTGCCGAGCCCACCACCCACCGCGCGCTGGAAGCGGTGTTCGACCACCGCATCGAAGTCCACGCACTGCAAGGGCAGTGGGTGGCGCTGCCGCGCGCTACTTCTTCATTAGTGAAACCACACCATGCAGATTGAAACCCCGCCGAGCGAGAAGCCCTACGACAAAGCCGAGGGCGAGCGCCGCGGCCTCGTGATCGTCAACACCGGGGATGGCAAAGGCAAGAGCACGGCCGCCTTCGGGCTGGCCTTGCGCGCACATGGTCGCGGCAAGGCCGTGAAGATCTACCAGTTCATGAAGGTGCCCTCAGCGCGTTTCGGCGAACACCGGATGTTCGAACAGATCGGCATCCCGATCGAAGGCTTGGGCGACGGCTTCAGCTGGAAGAGCCAGGACCTGGAACACTCCGCACAGCTGGCGCGCGACGGCTGGGAGAAGGCCCGCGCTACCATCCGCGCCGGTGAACACTTTCTCGTCGTGCTCGACGAGATCACCTACCCGCTGATCTACGGCTGGTTGCCGCTGGACGGTGTGTTGCAGTCCCTGCGCGAGCGGCCTTCGCACGTGCATGTGTGCCTGACCGGTCGCCGCTGCCCGCCCGAGATCATCGGGCTGGCCGACACCGTGACCGAAATGACCAAGATCAAGCACGCGTTCAACGCCGGAATTCCGGCGCAGCGCGGCATTGAAGATTGACCCCACTGCGCCGCTTCGCGTCTTCCCCCCTGGGGGACCACACCAGTGGCCCGGCAAAGCCGGTTCCACGGTGTGTGCTGACCGAGACACGGCGATCAAGACAGACCCTTTGGAGCGAACTACCTATGAACACTGCTGCTGAAGCCCCCGTGACCCTGCACCGCAAGGCCAAGCCCGCGCCCGCGACGAATGAACGCTGGTCGGTGGCCGCCGTGCAGGCCCTGCTGGACCTGCCTTTGCCCGAGCTGATGCACCGCGCCCAGACCGTGCACCGCGAGCACCACGACCCCACCGAGATGGAGCTGGCCACGCTGCTGTCGATCAAGACCGGTGGTTGCCCGGAGGACTGCGGCTACTGCCCGCAGTCGGTGCACCACGAAACCGGCGTGCCCGCCACCAAGATGATGACACCCGAGGAAGTGCGCGAGGCCGTGCTGGGCGCCAAAGCGGCCGGCGCCTCGCGCTTCTGCATGGGCGCTGCCTGGCGCGCACCCAACGACCGCGACCTGGAGAAGGTCGAAGAGCTGGTGCGTGTGATCAAGGACGAGGGCCTGGAGGCCTGCTGCACCCTGGGCATGCTCACGGGCGACCAGGCGCAACGCCTCAAGGGCGC
>PHCQ01000050.1 GCA_002840835.1 Betaproteobacteria bacterium HGW-Betaproteobacteria-16
TCGCTCACCACCGTGGCCCTGCGCGCCCTGCCCGTGATCATCCTGGGCGGCCTGACCTCGGTGCCCGGCGCCATCATCGGCGGCCTGATCATCGGCGTGGGCGAAAAGCTCTCCGAGGTGTACCTGGGCCCTTACGTGGGCGGAGGCATCGAGATCTGGTTTGCGTATGTGCTCGCGCTGGTGTTCCTGTTGTTCCGGCCGCAAGGGTTGTTCGGCGAAAAAATTATTGACCGCGTTTAGATATGAGGCACCCCCTGCGCCGCTTCGCGTCTTCCCCCTCTCTCTCGCCTTCGGCGGGAGGGGGACGCACCCAGTGGCCCGGCAAAGCCGGTTCCACGGGAGCCAGGGACAAGTCACTTCTCGCCGGATAGGCTGAGACAAAGGAAAAATCGGATGTTCTACAGAGAAAACGGTCAGTTCAAGACCTCCTACCGCACCGACCAGCAGATCTTCCCGATCGCGCAGGACCGCTGGCTCATCCTGGCCTTGATCGCGTTCGCCTTCATCGGCGTGCCGCTGCTGGTCGATGAATACATGTTCCGCGCCATCCTGATTCCGTTCCTGATCCTGGCGCTGGCGGCGCTGGGGGTGAACATCCTGGTGGGCTACTGCGGGCAGATCAGCCTGGGCTCAGGCGCCTTCATGGCGGTGGGCGCCTACATGGCCTACAACACCTACATCCGCATCGACGGCATGCCGCTGATCGTGGCATTGCTCGCCGGTGGCTTCTTCGCCACCCTGGTGGGCATGTTCTTCGGCATCCCCAGTTTGCGCGTCAAGGGCCTCTACCTGGCGGTGGCCACGCTGGCCGCGCAATTCTTCTGCGACTGGGCCTTCCTGCGTATCGGCTGGTTCACCAACAACACAGCCTCGGGCTCGGTGTCGGTGTCCAACCTCAACGTGCTGGGCTGGACCATCAACACCCCGGTGGAGAAATACCTGTTCTGCCTGGGGTTCCTGGTGGTGTTCGCGCTGCTGGCCAAGAATCTGGTGCGCTCGGCGATTGGTCGGGAGTGGATGGCGATTCGCGACATGGACGTGGCCGCCGCCGTGATCGGCATCCGCCCCATGTACGCCAAGCTCAGCGCCTTCGCAGTGAGCTCCTTCATCATCGGCGTGGCCGGTGGCTTGTGGGGCTTTGTTCACCTGGGCTCGTGGGAGCCCGCCGCCTTCTCCATCGACCGATCATTCCAGCTGCTGTTCATGGTGATCATCGGCGGCATGGGATCGATCATGGGCAGTTTCTTTGGCGCCGCCTTCATTGTGGTGCTGCCCATTTTCCTGAACCAGTTCCTGCCCTGGCTGGGCAGCCTGGTGGGTCTGACCATTTCCACCGCTGCCATTTCGCACACCGAGTTCATGGTCTTCGGTGCGCTCATCGTCTGGTTCCTCATCGTCGAGCCCCATGGACTGGCCAAGCTGTGGAGCATCGGCAAACAGAAGTTGCGGTTGTGGCCCTTCCCGCACTAGATATGGCTACCCCCTGCGCCGCTTCGCGTCTTTCCCCTGGAAGGGGGACGCTCCCTGTGGCCCGGCGGAGCCGGTTCCACGGGAGCCGTGGCCTCGGGGCATGCGCTTCGGAGATGCGTGTTTTGAATGAGCGTCGGTTGTTTGGGTTTTTGAGAGTTGGTTCGGCCGCTTCTTGCTGTTGTGCTTTCGTGTGTGTGTGAACTTCCTATAGGAGACAAGTGATGAAAATGCGTAATCTGGTTCTATCCGTGTCGGTGGCCTGTGCAGGCCTTTCGGCTGCCTTGGTCACACCTGCTGCCTTCGCCCAGGCCCAGGAGCAGTTCTTCCCTTCGCTGGTGTACCGCACCGGCGCCTACGCGCCCAACGGCGTGCCGTTCGCCAACGGCTATGCGGACTACCTCAAGCTCACCAATGCGCGCGGCGGCATCAACGGTGTGAAGGTGTCGTTTGAAGAGTGCGAAACCGGCTACGCGACCGACCGCGGCGTGGAGTGCTACGAGCGCCTGAAAGGCAAGAACGGCGGGGCCACGGTGTTCCAGCCGCTGTCCACCGGCATCACCTTCGCGCTGACCGAAAAGGCGCCTGTCGACAAGATTCCGCTGATCACCGCAGGCTACGGTCGCAGCGAGTCGGCCGACGGCGGCGTGTTCAAGTGGAACTTCCCGATCGCCGGCACCTACTGGGTGGCGGCCGACGTGTTGATCCAGCACATCGGCAAGAAGGAAGGCGGCCTGGACAAGCTCAAGGGCAAGAAGATCGCACTGGTCTACCACGACAGCCCGTTCGGCAAGGAGCCGATTCCGCTGCTGCAGGAACGCGCCGCCATGCACGGCTTCCAGCTGAGCCTGCTGCCCGTGACACACCCCGGCGTGGAGCAGAAAGCCACCTGGCTGCAGATTCGCCGCGATCGTCCCGACTACGTGATCAACTGGGGCTGGGGGGTGATGAACTCCACGCTGGTGAAGGAAGCCCAGGCCACCGGCTACCCGCGCGAGAAGATCTACGGCGTGTGGTGGGCGGGTGCCGAGCCTGACGTGAAAGACGTGGGCGCGGGCGCCAAGGGCTACAACGCCATCACCATGCAGCACGGCACCGAAAAAGGCGCCGATGTGGTCAAGGAGATCCTGGCCAAGCTGCACGACAAGGGCCAGGGCACCGGACCTAAGGAAGAAGTGGGCGATGTGCTTTACATGCGCGGCCTGATCAGCGCCATGTTCGGCGTGGAAGGGGTGCGTCAGGCACAGGAAAAGTACGGTAAAGGCAAAGTTGTCACCGGCGAGCAAGCACGGTGGGGCTTCGAAAACCTGAACCTCACCCAGGCCAAGCTCGACGCACTGGGCTTCAAGGGCGTGATGCGCCCGATCTCCACCAGCTGCCAGGACCACATGGGTGCGGCCTTGGCCCGTATCCACACCTGGGACGGCAGCAAGTGGGCATTCAGCAGCGACTGGTACCAGGCCGATGAGCAGATCATCAAGCCCATGGTCAAGACCGCAGCCGACAAGTACGCCGCCGAGAAGAAGCTGACGCGTCGCACCCCTGCGGACTGCCAGAGTTAAGCCCACCCCCGCGCAAGGTAGGGAATCACCCCCGCCGCGCTTCGCGCGACCCCCTCCAGGGGGCGACACCAGCGGCCCGGCAAAGCCGGTTCCGCGGTGTCCCTGGATGGGAGCACCTCGTTCGTGGCGGGTCTTTCCCCCGGCAACTGTTTCAGTTGCCATTCACAAGGCCGGCTTGCCGTGCCTTGTGAATGGTCCAAACAAGGGATCCCTAAGGAAGCAACATGAGCACTCCCAACATCGTTCTCAACGTCAACGGCATCGAGGTCATCTACAACCACGTCATCCTGGTGCTCAAGGGCGTTTCGCTCAACGTGCCTCAGGGCAAGATCGCGGCGGTGCTGGGTGGCAACGGGGCCGGCAAGACCACCACGCTGCGCGCCATCTCCAACCTGCTCAGGGCCGAGCGGGGGGAGGTGACCAAGGGCAGCATTGAACTGCGCGGCGAACGCATTGAAAACCTCACGCCGGCCGATCTGGTGAACCGGGGGGTGGTGCAGGTGATGGAAGGGCGGCACTGTTTTGCCCACCTCACCATCGAAGAGAACCTGCTCACCGGCTCGTACACCCGCAAGGACAAGGGCGAGATCGCGGCGAACCTGGAGAAGGTCTACAACTACTTCCCCCGCCTGAAGACGCGCCGCTCCTCGCAGGCGGCCTACACCTCGGGTGGCGAGCAGCAGATGTGCGCGATTGGCCGCGCGCTGATGACCAACCCCAGCGTGATGCTGCTCGACGAGCCCTCCATGGGTCTGGCGCCGCAGATCGTGGAAGAGGTGTTCGAGATCGTCAAGGACCTCAACACCAAGGAAAAGGTCACCTTCCTGCTCGCCGAGCAGAACACCAACATGGCGCTGCGTTATGCGGACTACGGCTACATCATGGAGTCGGGCCGGATCGTGATGGACGGTGCGGCCGAAGACCTGCGCAACAACGAAGACGTGAAGGAGTTCTACCTTGGCATGGGCGGGGGGGAACGCAAGAGCTTCAAGGATGTGAAGAGCTACAAGCGCCGGAAACGCTGGCTCGCGTAGCGAGCCAGCGGGCGCTTTCCGCACACCCCCGCGCCGCCTTCGGCGTCACCCCCTCAAGGGGGCGATGCCTGCGGCCCGGCAAAGCCGGTTCCGCGGCATCTCTGGACAAAGACACTTCTCTCTCACTTATGTGGTTTTCGACATGACCGACTACTTTGACGCACTGGAAACCCGCTCACCTGACCAGCGTGAGTCCGAGCTGATGGCTTCGCTGGCGGGTCAGGTGGCGCATGCACAGGCACACAGTGCGGCGTACGCGGGCATCCTCGATGGCGTGCGCGCGGCCGATGTGAACAGCCGTGAGGCCCTGGCCCGATTGCCCGTGACGCGCAAGAGCGAGTTGCTGGAGCGGCAGAAGGCCTCGCGTGCGGCAGGGGGCGATCCGTTCGGGGGATTTTCTGCGCTGGTGCGCGGACCTCAGATGTCACGCGTGTTCGCCTCCCCTGGCCCCATCTACGAACCCGAAGGCAGCACGCGCGACTACTGGCGCGCCGGGCGTGCCTTGTACGCCGCCGGGTTCCGGTCCGGCGAGCTGGTGCACAACGCCTTCAGCTACCACATGACGCCGGGCGCATTCATCCTTGAGTCCGGTGCCCACGCCGTGGGCTGCACGGTGTTCCCGGCCGGCACTGGCCAGACCGAACAGCAGCTCGACGCGATCACCGAACTGCAGCCCAACGGCTACACCGGCACACCCAGCTTTCTTCGCATCCTGATCGAGAAGGCCGTGGAAACCGGTACCGACATCCACAGCCTGACCAAGGCATCGGTCGGCGGTGAGGCCTGCCCACCCAGCCTGACCGCCTGGTTCAAACAACAGGGTGTGGCCGTGTACCAGACCTACGCCACCGCCGACTTGGGGCTGGTGGCGTATGAGACCGCTGCGCGGGAAGGCCTGGTGCTGGACGAAGGCGTGATCGTGGAAATCGTGCGGCCCGGCACGGGCGATCCTGTGCCAGAGGGTGAAGTGGGCGAGCTGGTGGTGACCACGCTCAATCCGGCCTACCCGCTGATCCGCTTCGGCACCGGCGACCTCTCGGCCATGCTGCCGGGCCCCTGCCCCACCGGGCGCACCGCGCCGCGCATCAAGGGCTGGATGGGCCGTGCGGACCAGACCACCAAGATCAAGGGCATGTTCGTGCACCCCGCCCAGGTGGCGGAGATCGTGCGCCGTTTCCCCGAGATCGTTCGCGCGCGCCTGGTGGTCAGTGGCGAGATGGCCAACGATCAGATGATGCTGAAGGTCGAGACCGACGGCAGCCGTGCGGAAGGCCTGGAACAGCGTGTGGGCGAGGCGATCCGCGAAGTCACCAAGCTTCGCGGGACGGTTGAGCTGCTGAGCCCTGGCAGCCTGCCCAACGACGGCAAGGTGATCGAGGACGCCAGAAGTTATACGTGACTCCCCCCTGCGCCGCTGACGCGGCTTCCCCCCTCCCTTGCGCGCCTTTGGCGCTTGGAGGGGGGACGCACCCAGTGGCCCGGCGAAGCCGGTTCCACGGGTGCCCTGGAAGGAGGCATTTCGCGCCGGGGGGCGTTTGGCGCTCCCCTGCGCCGCTGACGCGGCTTGGGTAGGGGTTTCGCGCCGGAACTTGGGTGGCAACCGTCTTTGCTAGGGACGGCGAGCCAGGCCTCTTTGTGCCGGATAAAGGGTTTTCCCCGGTGCAACGCTACGTAATTTCCGCGATTCCCCGTGTCCGGGCTGGGGATACGATCCCGTCTCCCGTTCAACCTAGGAGCCCACCCATGAAGAAGATTCTCGCCCTGGCACTGACTGCTGCCGTGTCCGCCGGTGCATTTGCACAAGGCTTCCCGAGCAAGCCCATCACCATTGTGGTGCCATTCGCCGCTGGTGGCCCAACCGACACCGTGGCCCGCCAGCTGGCTGAGGCCTTGCGCGCGCCGCTGGGCGACGCCACCATCGTGGTTGAAAACGCTGCCGGCGCCGGCGGCACCATCGGTGCCAACAAGGTCGCCCGCGCCACCCCTGATGGCCACACCCTGCTCGTCTGGCACATCGGCATGGCGTCCACCGCCGGCCTGTACCGCAAGCTGCCTTTCAAGGCACTGGAAGACTTCGAGTACCTGGGCATGATCAACGACGTGCCCATGACGCTGCTGGGCTCGCCCAAAGTGCCCGCCAACACGTATCGCGACTTCGAGTCCTACATCCGCGCCAACGGCGGCAAGGTCAACCTCGCGCACGCCGGCCTGGGTTCGGCTTCCCACCTGTGCGGCCTGATGTGGCAGTCGGCCATGAAGCTGGACAAGTCGCTCACCGCCATCGCGTACCGCGGCACGGCACCTGCCATGAACGATTTGATCGGCGGCCAGGTGGACCTGATGTGTGACCAGACCACCAACACGACCAGCCAGATCGAAGCCGGCCGCGTGAAGGGTTATGCCGTCACCACCGCCAAGCGCCTGGACGGCCACAAGCTGCTCAAGGATTACCCCACGCTGCAGGAAATGGGCCTGAAAGGCTTTGACCTGACCATCTGGCACGCCATCTACGCACCCAAGGGCACGCCGGCCGACGTGACCAAGAAGATCAACGATGCGCTCAAGGTCGCCTTGAAGGATCCCAAGTTCATCAAGGGCCAGGAAATGCTGGGCGCCGTGGTGGTCACCGACAACCGCGTGACCCCTGAAGGCCACAAGGCCTATGTGGCTGATCAGATCACCAAGCTCAAGACCGTGATTGATGCGGCTGGTCAGTACGCTGACTGACTTTGGCCCACCCCCGCCGCGCTTCGCGCGACCCCCTCAAGGGGGCGACACCAGCCGTCCGGCAAAGCCGGCCCGGCGGTGTCTGCTGGATGGGGCACTTCTCTCCGGAGACTCTGCCATTGCTATGCGGCGTGAGGTGAGTTCATGATCCCGCTCCGCGTGGTGGACTCCATCACCGAATTGCAGCCCGCCGATGCGGGCTGCATTGCTTTGAGTGGTTCGCACGGGGGCTTGAGTTCGGCGCGTTATGCACTGGCGGCGCGGCCATTGTTGTCGGTGTTCAATGATGCGGGCGTGGGCCTGGATGACGCGGGCATTGCGGGCCTCGATTTTTTGCAGGCGCATGGACTGGCAGCCTGTGCGGTGTCTCATATGAGCGCGCGGATCGGGCTGGCCGCCAGTACATTGGACGGCGGTGTGGTCAGCCATGCCAACGCAGCTGCAGAGGCGCTCGGCATTCGCACCGGGCAAGCCTTGCGGCCTCAGATTGAACACCTCAGCAGGAGACCAACATGAACTTCACCCGACGCACCCTGATGGCCATCGCCGCAGCGATGGCCCTGCCCGGCGCGGCGCTGGCACAGGGCAACTGGCCCACCAAGCCGGTGCGCATCGTCGTGCCATTCGCACCCGGCGGCACCACCGACATCCTGGCTCGCGTGCTGGCGCCCGAACTCTCCAAGGCGTTCGGGCAGCAGTTCATTGTGGACAACCGAGGCGGTGCCGGCGGCAACATCGGTGCCGACCACGTGGCCAAGGCAGACGCCGACGGCTACACCCTGCTCATGGGCACGGTGGGCACACATGGCATCAACAAGGCCCTGTACAGCAAGCTGCCCTATGACCCCCAGAAGGACTTTGCACCCATCACCCTGGTGGCCGGCGTGCCCAACGTGATGGTGATGAACGCCGCGCGTGCAAAAGAACTCGGCATCAACACCGTGCCCGATTTCATTCGCTACGCCAAGGCCAACCCAGGCAAGCTCAACATGGCTTCCAGCGGCAACGGCACCTCCATCCATCTGGCGGGTGAGCTGTTCAAGGCCCAGACCGGCGTCTTCATGACGCACATTCCCTACCGGGGTTCCGGGCCGGCGGTTCGCGACCTCATCGGTGGCACCATGGACGTGATGTACGACAACCTGCCATCGGCCATGCCCCACATCCAGGCCGGCAGCCTGAAAGCGTTCGCCGTGACCAGCGCCACGCGCTCACAGGCCCTGCCTGACATCCCCACCGTGGCCGAAGCCGCCAACCTGCCCGGCTTTGAAGCCAGTTCCTGGTTCGGCATGCTCGCCCCGGCCGGCACCCCGCCGGACATCGTGTCACGCCTGCAGACCGAAATCGCCAAGGCACTGAAACTGCCCGAGATCAATACCCGCCTGGCAGGTCTCGGTGCCATTCCCAGCGGCAACACCCCCCAGGAATTTGCCCGCCTGATCGACAGCGAAATCGCCAAATGGGCACCGGTGGTGAAGGCGGCTGGAGCACGGGTCGACTGACACCCCCCTGAGATCGGAACACCCCCCTGCGCCGCTGACGCGGCTTCCCCCCTCTCTGGCGCCTTCGGCTTGGAGGGGGGACGGCATCTTGGGCCGGCGGAGCCGTCCCGTGCTGCCCCTGGAAGGAGACACCTCACTCCAGGATGAGTCCGGACCGAGGAGTTTTTTGTGAGTGCCGGAAATCTCTCCGAGTACGCGCTTGAATCAAGCCGCGTCAGCGGCGCCGGAGGGTGTTCCGAAAATAGGTCCGGCGCGAAATGCCCCATCCAGGGCTCCCGTGGAACCGGCTTTGCCGGGCCACAGGGTGCGTCCCCCTCGAAGCGTCGCGCAGCGGCGCGCTACAGAGGGGGGAAGCCGCGTCAGCGGCGCAGGGGGGAGATCCGAATATTGCGCAGGGGGGAGTTCTCTAGACTCCCCAGACGATTTCAACCCCCGCCTGCTCACAGCGCTGCATCATCTCGATGAAGGGCGCGCTGCGCATGCGCAGGCTGACGTGATCGAATTCGGGCGGGGGCTCGCCCTTGGCCTGGGCCTCTTCGCGCTGGCGCGTCTGTTCGGCCTCTTCCTGAACCGCCGCGTCACGCAAGGCCTGCACAGCGGCCGGCATCTGCTGCGGCAGCACGATGCCCTGGGGCGCCGGGTCTTTGCCAATGATCTCGAGCACGCGCTTGCCGTGAGGCTGCAGCATCACGAGATCCCCGGTTTCGCGGGACTTGAATCGGTAGACGGACATGTTCTGGACCTCCTTTTGTGGTCAGGTCATTCTTGCATCAAAGAGACGTGATCGGACATCCGGCATCCGCAGACTGAGCATTCATTCTGTTCCGTCCCTTGTCATGGGTCAACATTCGGTCTCGCCGATGCGGCCTTGGCGAACTCTGGTGAAACCCTGCGGGCCTTACCGGAGCCCTTCGGGCTTTTTCCGAAACCCTTCGGGTTTTGACGAAACCCTTCGGGTTTTCCCGATACGCTGAAAATCGTTTAGGTCTAAACTATTTCAGCATGAACACCCCCATCCCTGCGCTGCGGCGCATCCTGTGCATTGGCGGCGGCCCGGCTGGGCTGTATTTTGGACTGCTGATGAAGCGCCGTTTCCCCGACCTGCAGGTGACAGTCGTGGAACGCAACCGGCCGTTCGACACCTTCGGCTGGGGCGTGGTGTTTTCCGACCAGACGCTGCAGAACCTGAAGGTGGCCGATCCTGAGTCGGCCCAGCTCATTGGTGATGCCTTCAACCACTGGGACGACATCGAGGTGTTCTACAAGGGCCGCAGCGTGCGCAGCGGCGGCCATGGTTTTTGCGGCATTGGCCGCAAGCGCCTGCTCAACATCCTGCAGGAACGCTGCATCGCGCTGGGGGTGGACCTGGTGTTCGAGACCGACGTGACCGACGACCAGGCCCTGGCGCGGCAATACGATGCCGACCTGGTGATCGCCAGCGACGGCCTCAACAGCCGCATCCGCACCCGCTATGAGGCCACCTACCAGCCCGACATCGACACCCGTCAGTGCCGCTTTGTCTGGCTCGGCACGAAGAAGACTTTTGACGCCTTCACCTTCGCATTCGAGCAGACGGAGCATGGCTGGTTCCAGGCCCATGCCTACAAGTTCGATGGCGAGACCTCCACCTTTATCGTGGAAACGCCCGAGGAAGTGTGGAGGGCGCATGGCATTGAAGACATGAGCCAGGACGAAGGCATCGCCTTCTGCGAAAAGCTGTTCGCCAAATACCTGGATGGCAACGCCCTCATCAGCAACGCCAAGCACCTGCGCGGTTCGGCGAACTGGATCCAGTTTCCGAGGGTGATCTGCAAGACCTGGGTGCACTGGCAAGAGTTGGGCCCCCACGCTCCGCCGCTGCGCGGGTCGCTGCCCCAGGACGGGGAAGGGTCCCGGTCCTTGCCGGGTCCAGGGGCTGATCTCGTGCGACGCATACCCATCGTGCTCATGGGCGATGCTGCACACACCGCCCACTTCTCCATCGGCAGCGGTACCAAACTGGCCCTGGAAGACGCCATTGATCTCGCCGACGAGTTCCGCGATGCCGCCGGGCGCAGCGAGTCGATGGAAGAAGTGCTGCAAGGCTACGAGGCGCGGCGCAGCGTGGAGGTGCTGAAGATCCAGAACGCCGCGCGCAACTCCACCGAGTGGTTCGAGAACGTGGACCGCTACACCGGCATGGAGATCGAACAGTTCAGCTATTCGCTGCTCACGCGCAGCCAGCGCATCAGCCACGAAAACCTGCGGCTGCGCGATGCCAAGTGGCTTGAAGGGTATGAGGCTTGGCTAGAGACGAAGGCTGTACCAGGCACGACACCCAAGAAGCACCCCACCCCCCCCATGCTGCTACCCTTGAAAGTGCGCAGCGTGGAACTGAAGAACCGCATCGTTGTCTCGCCCATGGCGCAGTACAAATGCACCGATGGTGTGGTGGGCGACTGGCACCTGATGCACCTGGGTGCACGCGCCGTGGGTGGCGCTGCGCTGGTGATGGTGGAGATGACCAGCCCCACGCCGGAAGGCCGCATCACGCCCGGATGCCCCGGCCTGTGGAGCGCGGAACAGAAAACCGCTTTCCAGCGCATCGTCGATTTCGTGCACGGACAGAGCAGCGCCCATATCGGCCTGCAACTCGGCCACAGCGGGCCCAAGGGCTCCACGCAGCTGGGTTGGGAACAGATCGACGAACCGCTGCACGCAGACAACTGGCCGATCCTGTCTGCGAGCGCTGTGCCCTACGGCGCGAAGAACCAGGTGCCACGTGCCATGACGCGCGCCGACATGGACGTCATGACGGCTGCTTTCGTCGAGTCCACCCGGCGTGCGGCGGAGGTCGGATTCGACTGGCTGGAGCTGCACTGCGCGCACGGCTACCTGCTATCGGCCTTCATCTGCCCGCTCACCAACCAGCGCACCGACGACTACGGTGGTTCGCTGGAAAACCGCTGCCGCTACCCGCTGGAGGTGTTTGCCGCCATGCGCGCCGTGTGGCCCGCAGACAAGCCCATGAGCGTGCGCATCTCCGCGCACGACTGGGCGCCAGGCGGCAACACGCCCGACGACGCCGTGGCCATGGCGCGGTTGTTCAAGGCTGCGGGCTGCGACGTGATCGACGTGTCTTCCGGCCAGACCACGCGCGCCGCCAAACCGGTCTACGGCCGCATGTACCAGACGCCGTTTGCCGATCGCATCCGCAATGAGGTGGACATCCTCACCATGGCCGTGGGCGCCATCAGTGAGGCCGACCACGCCAACAGCATCATCGGTGCCGGCCGCGCCGACCTGTGCGCCGTGGCGCGGCCGCACCTGGCGAACCCGGCGTGGACGCTGCATGAGGCCGCCAAATTGCAGACACGCGCCGTGGACTGGCCGCGCCCCTACGAAAGCGGACGCGATCAGCTCTACCGCGAAATCGCGCGCCAACAGGCACTGCAAGGCACGGCCATCCCACAGGACCCTGCGGAGACCACATGACCACCGCCCCACTCGACACCCTCGACCTCGAAGCACGTGCCCACAGCGAACACGCCCACGAGTTGCGCCTGTGGTTGCGCCTGCTGACCTGCTCGCAGCTGATCGAGAAACGGGTGCGCACCGGCCTGCGCGAACAGTTCGACACCACCCTGCCGCGCTTCGACCTCATGGCCCAGCTGGAGCGCCATCCCGCCGGCCTGAAGATGAAAGAACTCTCGCACCGGCTCATGGTCACGGGCGGCAACGTCACCGGCATCACCGACCAGTTGGTGACCGAAGGGCTGGTGGAGCGAACGGAGGTCGAGGGCGACCGCCGCGCTTTTCGTGTGCGACTGACCGAACGCGGCAGGGTCAGCTTTGCCGACATGGCCCAGCACCACGAACAATGGATCGTGGAGGCCTTCGACGGCCTGGGTTCGCGCGAAATCGACCACCTGTACAAGTTGCTGGGCAAGGTCAAGGGTGGGCTCAAGTGACACCCCCAGGACTGGCGCCCCCCTGCGCCGCTTCGCGTCTTCCCCCGGAGGGGGACCACACCTGGGACTGGCAGAGCCAGATCCTCGGTGTGTCTGGACCTGGGGCATCGCGCTCCGGAAGCTCTCTTGATGAGTGCTGCTTTCCTTCTTGATTTGGAATTTATTGATTGTCGATTGCCATGAAACACCCCATCCCCGATCACAACCCCATGCGCGGCCAGTTCACTGCGGTGGCGGGTCATGCGCCCAAGCATTTCGCCTTGAGCGTGGCGGATGGCGTGGCCACAGTCACGCTCAACCGGCCGGAGCGCAAGAACCCGCTCACCTTCGATTCCTATGCCGAACTGCGTGACTGGTTCCTGGGTTTGCAGCGGGCCACCGATGTGAAGTCGGTCGTGGTCACCGGGGCTGGCGGCAACTTCTGTTCGGGTGGCGATGTGCACGAGATTATCGGGCCGCTCACGAAGATGACGATGCCGGAGCTGCTGGCCTTCACCCGCATGACGGGTGCATTGGTGAGCGCGATGCGGGCCTGCCCGCAACCCATCGTGGCCGCGCTGGACGGTGTGTGTGCCGGTGCTGGCGCCATGATGGCGCTGGCTTCCGACCTGCGCCTGGGCACGCCGCAGGCCACCGTGGCCTTCCTGTTCACGCGCGTGGGGCTGGCCGGTGCCGACATGGGCGCCTGCGCCCTGCTGCCACGCATGATCGGCCAGGGACGTGCCAGCGAGCTGCTGTTCACCGGCCGCGCGATGAGCGCCCAGGAAGGACACGCCTGGGGCTTCTTCAATGCGCTGCATGAAAGCGACGCACTGCAAGCTGCCGCGCACAAGCTCGCCGCCCAGCTCGCCCAGGGCCCCACCTTCGCCCACGGCATGACCAAGACCATGCTGCACCAGGAATGGGCCATGACACTGGACCAGGCGATCGAAGCCGAAGCGCAGGCACAGGCCATCTGCATGCAGACACAGGATTTCACGCGTGCATACGAGGCGTTTGCCGCCAAACAGCGCCCGCAGTTTGAGGGAGATTGAACATGAACCCCCACGCTCATCACTTCGTGTATTTGCTGCCCCCCGAGGGGGCACCGGCCTCCCTTGGGGCGGCCCGCCGGGAGTCCTGATGGTTGCTTTTGAACACCCCCACGGTATGCACCCACCGCAAGCGCAGTGGGAACTGCCCTTCTTTGACGCCCATCACCGCGAAATGGCGCCGCAACTGGCCGACTGGGCCGCGCTGCAAAACGTGGACGAAGCCGACGACCGTGCCGCCTGCAAGGACTGGGTAGCGCGCCTGGGACGTGATGGCTGGCTGCGCTACTGCGTGCCCGCCGCGCACGGGGGCGCATTACCCGCGCTCGATTCGCGCTCGCTGGTGATCCTGCGCGAAACCCTGGCCTTCCACTCACCCCTGGCTGATTTCGCCTTTGCCATGCAAGGCCTGGGCAGCGGCGCCATCACGCTGGGTGGCACGCCCGAACAACAGGCCAAATACCTGAGCGCCGTGGCCACAGGGCAAAAGATCGCGGCCTTTGCGCTCAGCGAACCCGACGCCGGCTCCGACGTGGCGGCCATGGCCACCCGGGCCACCCAGACCACAGCCGGTTGGATGTTGAACGGCACCAAGACCTGGATCAGCAATGGCGACCTGGCCGACTTTTATGTCACCTTTGCCAAGACCGATCCGGACGCAGGATCACGCGGCATCAGCGCCTTCATCGTGGATGCGCCGCAAGCCGGACTCGACAGCAGCGCGCACATCCATGTGATGGCGCCCCACCCGCTGGCCACGCTGCGCTTTGCCGAGTGCCAACTCGGCCCGGACGCCCTGGTAGGTGCGGTCAACGGCGGTTTCAAGCTCGCCATGCAGACGCTGGACATCTTTCGCGCCTCGGTGGCCGCCGCCGCGCTGGGCATGGCGCGCCGCGCTTTCGCGGAAGCCGTGCACCAGGCCAGGCAGCGCCGCATGTTCGGCCAGCACCTGGCCGACTTCCAGCTCACCCAGGCGCGTCTGGGCGAGATGAGCGCGCTCATCGACGCCGCCGCCCTGCTCACTTACCGCGCTGCCTGGATGCGCGACTGCAGTGCCACCCAAGGCGCAGGCACACCGGCCTACACCGCTGCGGCGGCCAGCGCCAAGCTCACCGCCACCGAAAACGCCCAGCGCGTCATCGACATGGCGTTGCAGATGTTCGGCGGACGCGGCGTGCAGGTGGGCGAGAAGGTGGAAAGCCTGTACCGCGACATCCGTTCGCTGCGCATTTATGAAGGGGCGAGCGAGGTGCAGTTGCTGATCCTTGGCAAGGCAGCACTGAGATGAACACCCCCGCCGCGCTTCCCGCGAGGCATGTTCTGAGCATGGTCTGACGCACCTTGTCCTCACTGCCCGCATCCGGCGTATTGAATGAAAGAACCAGCCATGCCTTCTGCCCAGACCGACCGATTTGTTCATGACCATTTGCCGCCCGCCGATCAATGGCCGGAGATGCGCTACGACTCGCCCGAGTTGCGCGTGCCGGAGCAGTTCAATGTGGTGCAGGCCCTGTTTGATCGCGCGTTCGCGAACGGCTACGGTGATCGCCCGCTGTTCCGCAGCGACGAACGCACACTGAGCTACGCGCAGGCACTGGCCAAAGTGCAGCGCATGGGCCATGTGCTCTCCCAGGACCTTGGGCTGGTGCCCGGCAACCGCGTGCTGCTGCGCGGCGGCAACTCCATTGCCATGGCCCTGGCTTGGCTCGCAGTGGTGCGCGTGGGATGCATCGCGGTGGCCACCATGCCGCTGCTGCGTTCCAGTGAACTTCAAGCCATCGTGGCCAAATCGAAGCCCAGCGCGGCCTTGTGCGATGTGAAGCTGCAGGACGAACTCAAGACCGCGCTGGCAGCCGACCCGACCACCGCCTCGCTGCCCCTGCGTGTGTTCAATGTGGGCGACGCCGCTGCGGCCCTGACCGACTCACTTGAATCCTTGGCTCGCCACCACAGCGCCACGGGAGAAGCCTGCCTCACCGCGGCCAGCGACATCGCCTTGCTGGCCTTCACTTCCGGCACCACCGGTAAGCCGAAGGCCGCCGTGCACAGCCACCACGACGTGATGGCCGCCTGCGAAACCTGGCCGCGCCACGTGCTGCGCGCCACGCCGGAAGACATCGTCATGGGTTCACCACCGCTGGCCTTCACCTTCGGCCTGGGCGGCCTGCTGGTGTTCCCCATGTGGGCCGGCGCTTCGGTGTACTTCCCCAGCATCCCCTACACGCCAGAAGCCATGGTCACGTTGATGAACCGCGTGGGCGCCACCATCTGCTACACCGCTCCCACTTTTTACCGGCAGATGGCACCCTTTGCGCAGCAACACGGCGTGGGCCAACTGCGCATCAGCGTGAGCGCGGGCGAAGGCCTGCCCGATGCCACACGCCAGCTGTGGAAAGAAGCCAGCGGCCTGGAAATGCTTGATGGCATCGGCGCCACCGAGATGTTCCACATCTTCATCTCATCACCGCCCGAGAAAGTGCGGCGTGGCGCCATTGGCCAGGTGGTGCCGGGCTACGAAGCCCGCATCGTGGACGAGCAAGGTCAGCCCGTGCCACACGGCCAGGTGGGCCGGCTGGCGGTGAAGGGACCCACCGGCTGTCGCTACCTCGACGATCCGCGCCAGTCGCAGTACGTGGTCGATGGCTGGAACTACCCCGGCGACGCCTTCAGCCAGGACGCCGACGGCTATTTCTTCTACCAGGCCCGCACCGACGACATGATCATCACCGCCGGCTACAACGTGGCCGGCCCCGAAGTGGAAGCCTCGCTGTTGGTGCACCCGGCAGTGGCCGAATGCGGCGTGGTGGGCAGGCCCGACGACGAGCGCGGCATGGTCATCGTGGCGTATGTGGTTCTCAAGTCTGGCGAGGCCGGAGACGCCGCACAGGTCAAGGCCCTGCAGGACCACGTGAAGCACAACCTCGCGCCCTACAAATACCCGCGTGACGTGATCTTCGTGAACCAGTTGCCGCGCACCGAGACGGGCAAGTTGCAACGCTTCGCACTGCGAGCACAGAGATGACACCCCCTGCGTCGCCTGACGGCGCCTCCCCCCTCCCTGGCGCCTTCGGCTTGGAGGGGGGCGACACTTCGGGCCGGCGGAGCCGGACCCTCGGTGTCCCTTGCATGTTCTGTGGTGCTCGTCGCGCACTGATCCTCCTCAGATTTCCTTCGGTCAATTCAACCCATTCCCTCCAACATGAAAATGCTTCAACCGCCCGGATGGGCCACTCCAAAAGGCTATGCCAACGGCGTCGCCGCCAAGGGCACCATGGTGTTCGTGGGCGGCCAGATCGGCTGGAATGGGGCACAGGAATTCGAGAGCGACGACTTCATCGCCCAGACGCGACAGGCGCTGCTCAACATTCGCGACGTGTTGGCCTGCGCCGGCGCCGGCCCGCAACACATGGTGCGCATGACCTGGTACATCGTCGACCGCGTGGAATACAACAACCGCCTGCGCGAACTGGGCACGGTCTACCGCGAGGTGATGGACAAACACTTCCCCGCCATGACCTGCGTGGAGGTGAGCGCGCTGGTGGAGGAGCGAGCGAAGGTGGAGATTGAAGTAACAGCCGTGGTGGAGTAGGACCATCCCCCGCCGAGCTCCGCTCGACTGCCCAACGTTTACGCCCGCATCACATGCGCATCCACCCCTCGCCTGGGTGACGGTCCTATCGTCGGTGCGTGCCCCAATCTGGCCCACATCTGCACCGTGAAGCGCGGCAACGGCGCGCCCACCAGTTCGTGTATCTCCCGGTAAAGTTCTGCCTGTTCGGGGTACTCCTGCAGGGCCTGTGAGATGGGCTGCATCGACAGGCCCTGTGCTGTGGCGGCGAGATGGGCGCGGGCCCAGGCGCGGCCGGCTTCGATCTGGGTGACACGGTCATTGCCTTCGGTCACCAGCCAGTAGAACGCGGGCGTGGTATCGATCTTGGGATTGAAATCGTCGATCTGCATGCGGGTGGCCGAATCATCGGGGCCTGGCGGCTTGCTGCGATCGAACAGGCCCACGGCGGCGAGTGCGCGCATCAGGGGATCGTTGACCGTGAGACCGTCGCGGTGCTGGGCGATTTCTTTGGGCCCCACGCGCAACACCTGGATCGACTCCATCACCGTGCGTGGCGTCACCAGCTCGATGCGCCAGGCGTCTTTGGCGATGCGACGGTGCTCGGCGATGGCATCAAGCTGCGACGCCAGCACGAAGCCGGTGCGCATGCGTGCTGGTGACGTGCTGGCGGCGATGGCGGCCAGTGCCTCAGGCGCGGGTTCGCGGGGCTCGTAGGCTTCGCGGTTGGTGCGGCGATGGAACAGCTGCTGGAACAAGGGGTCTCGCTTCACGCCCGCATCGGGTGTCAGTCGGATCTGTGCCGTGGGCCGGCCATCGACGGCAGTCGGCCCGAACACGCCTTGCGGGAACAGCGTGATGTCGGCGCGCAGGCCTTTCTCTCTTGCGGCCAGCTCCAGCAGCTCCAGGAAGGTGCCCTGGCTCATCATCATCTGGCGCGAGTACGGATCGGTCTCGGGCAGCAGGCGGGTGCGGTCGATGTGCAGTGTGATCACGTCGGGCACCGACAGGTCCACCAGCCAGCTCTGCAGGTTGTGGGAGTGTGGCGCCAGGATGGCATGGCTGAGCACCCAGCGCCGGGGATCGGTTTCGTTGCCTGGGCCATTCCAGGCGGCGATGGCTTCGGGTGGCAGCGCGCTGCTGCAGCCGACCAGGGTGCTGGCGGTGGCGGCGGCAATGGCGCCACCACCGGCGAGGCGAATGAACTGTCTGCGGTGCATGGAGGACTCCCAGGGCACCAAAAACTGGCGCCATGACATGCATTGTCGAAAACTCCTGCCTCATACACAATGGCTCAAACGCAAACACCAGCCATGCAAGAATGAATACCAGTGATTTCAACTGGACGCTGATCCGCTCTTTCCTCGCTGCGCTCGACCGGGGCAGCCTGATGGCGGCGGCACGCTCGCTGGGCACGACACAACCCACGGTGGGGCGCCACATCAGCGAACTGGAAGCTCAACTGGGGGTGGTGCTGTTCGAGCGCACCGGGCGCGGGCTGGAACCCACCCTGCATGCACAGCGCCTGGCCGACGCCGCACGTGCGATGGCCAGCGCAGCCGACCAGCTCGCGCGACAGGCCTCGGGCGCCCAGAACGAGGCGCGGGGTGCGGTGCGCATCAGTGCCAGCCAGCCGGTGACCTGCGTGCTGCTTCCGCCCGTGCTGCTGCAGATGCGCCTGGCATTCCCGGACATCCAGATCGACCTGGTGTCGAGCAACGCGGTGAGCAACCTGCTGCAGCGCGAGGCCGACATTGCGCTGCGCATGGTACGACCCGATCAGGCGTCGCTGGTGTGCAAGCGCATCGGCCAGGTGGCCATCGGTACCTATGCCCACCGCGACTACCTTCGCCGACGGGGCACGCCACGTGCACCTGCCGATCTGCTGACGCACGACCTGATCGGCAACGACCGCAACACCGACATTCTTCGTGGCTTTGCCGAGATGGGTTTTTCGATCAAACGGGAAGACTTCGCCCTGCGCACCGACGACCTCAATGCTTACCACGCCGCTGTGGGTGCAGGTCTGGGGGTGGGGTTTCTGCCTCGCTACGCGGCGCGCCTGAATCCGGAGCTGGTGCCCTTGCTACCCTTGTTGGCCATTCCACCGCTGCCCATGTGGCTGGCGGTGCACCGCGAAATTCGCAGCAACCCGCGCATCCGGCAGGTATGGGACTTTCTGGCCCATGCCCTGCCACAGGCGCTGGCCTGACCCCCCACTTAGCAGCAGGAGCACGGCACCCAATGGATTCAGACTGGTTTGAAGGATTCGAGCGACTCACCGTGCTGACGGCGGGCGAGCAGACCACGGTGCGGGTGGGTGGCCGTGCAGATGGTCCGGCGCTGGTGTTGCTGCACGGGTTTCCCCAGACACATGTGATGTGGCACAGGGTGGCTCGCCTGTTGGCAGCCGACTACCGGCTGGTGCTGCCTGATCTGCGCGGCTATGGCGACTCGTCGCACGCCCCCGGCCTGCATGACCACAGCAACTACAGCAAGCGAGCCATGGCGCAAGACGTGGTCGAGGTTGCCAACGCGCTGGGCATCGACGGCTTCTTCCTTTGTGGTCACGACCGGGGCGGCCGCGTGGCACACCGGCTCGCGCTGGACCACCCCACACGCGTGCGCAAGCTGTGCCTGATCGACATCGCGCCCACGCTGGACATGTACGAACGCACCGACATGGCCTTTGCCCGTGCCTACTACCACTGGTTCCACCTGATCCAGCCCGCACCCTTGCCCGAGCTCATGATCGGTGGCAACGCGCGCGCCTACCTGTACAACAAACTCGGCGCCTGGGGCACGGCACCGGCGGCCGACGGCGCAGCAGCGGTGAGCCTGCCCCACATCGAACCGCAGGCCCTGGCCGAGTACGAGCGTTGCTTCTGCCGTGCCGAATCCATCCACACCGCCTGCGAGGACTACCGTGCCAGCGCCGGCATCGACCTGGAGCACGACCGGGCCAGCCGCAGCCGGGGCGAGCGCATCGCCTGCGACACCCTGGTGCTGTGGGGTGAGCGGGGCGTGGTGCACAGGCTCTTCCAGCCCCTTGCCTTGTGGCAAGCTCGATGCAGTGCGCTGGTGACCGGTCAGGCCTTGCCGGCGGGCCATTTCATTCCGGAAGAACTGCCCGATGCCACCGCCGATGCCCTGCGTGCCTTCATGAAATGAGACTGGAGACACCCCCGCGCCGCCTCGCGTCACCCCCTCAAGGGGGCGGCACTGGCCGTCCGGCAAAGCCGGCCCGGCGGTGCCCCTGGATGGGGCCGCTTCATGCGGGGTGGGTCGCGCGCTGCGCGATGGAACACCTGGGTTGAATACACTTCTGCTGGTTGTTCTTGCCTGTTTTTTCTGCCTGCTTTTCCTGCCATTGAAAGTCGCCATGCTCACCGTCCACCATCTCAACAATTCCCGTTCGCAGCGCGTGCTCTGGATGCTCGAAGAGCTGGGAGTGCCCTACGAAATCCAGCGCTACGAGCGCGACCGCAAGACCATGCTGGCGCCGCCTGAGCTGCGCAAGGTGCACCCTCTGGGCAAGTCACCCGTGGTCACTGATGGCGATGCCACGCTGGCCGAATCGGGCGCCATCCTCGAGTACCTGGTGGATCGCTACGGCGAGGGCCGCTACTCGCCCGCACCCGGCACACCCGAGCACCTGCGCTACCGCTACTGGATGCACTACGCCGAGGGTTCGCTCATGCCACCGCTGTTGCTCAAGCTGGTGTTTGACAAAGTGGAGAAGGCCCCGCTGATCGTTCGCCCGGTGGCCAAGGCGATCTCCGCCACGGTGAAACGCACCTTCATCACCCCCAACCTCACGCAGCACCTGAACTTTCTCGAAGGCGAGTTGAAAGCCTCTCCCTGGTTCGCTGGCGACCGGTTCAGCGCGGCCGACGTGCAGATGAGCTTTCCGGTCGAAGCCGCCGCCGCGCGGGCGGGCCTCGATACCACTCGCCCTCGCCTGATGGAATGGCTCAAGCGTGTGCACGGACGCCCGGCCTATCAGCGCGCCATCGACAAGGGTGGTCCCTTCGCGCTGTGAGTCCGGGGCGGGCTCCCCCCGCCACCGTCCCTCTGTCCCTGTCGGGCACGTACCACATTTGGGGGAACGCCCAGCGTGCACAGGTTCACGCACGGGCCATCCTTGGCCGGACTCAGGCGCCAGAGCCGCCACCTTTTGTTACGCTCACAGTCAGCGGTCAAGCGCCACGCAAGGCAGTGTCCTGCAGCGCATGGCAACCCCTCTTGCAGGGACGTCGTCGAGATGAAGATCCAGAACCTGTTCAAGCGCCTGCTCAGGCCGATGTCGAACCAGGCCAGCAACCATGGCCAAGGCGGCAGCGCGTCTTCGCGCCATTCGGAACTGGACCGTTCTTCGTCGCTGTCGGCACAGGACCCTGAAGAACTGCTGGCGCAGGACATCGCCAAGCTCGACATTCAACGTGCCCTGGTGCACCATCTGGAGTGGTGCGTGGTGTTCAACGAACGCCTGCACCGCGCCAACAGCCTGCTCACCGAGACCGAGGCCCACCTGCCCGACGCCCACGAAAGCGGCCTGGGCCAATGGCTGGCGCGGGCTGCAGAACAGCTCATCGGCCATCACGACATGTTTGTGGAACTGCGGCGCGAGCACGAGCGCCTGCATGAACTCGCCAGCCAGGCCTTGATGCATGCACGCAGCGGCCGCATGGACCTGGCCAGCACCTTGCTCAACACCGACTTCGAGCGCAGCCGCATCCGCGTGCTGGAAACCTTGCGAATGCTGCAGCGCGGCTGAACCGCTCAATGACTAAAGGGCTCGGCTGAGAGGCTGAGAGTTTTTCGGTCGTGTCCGAGCAACGCGCCAAAACGTGCCCAACCAAGGCGCAAAGCACAGCCATAGCTTGGGCTATGGCGCGCATTTGCAACGCAGAGTGGGTGCGTTTTTGGCGCGTTGCTCGGACACGACCGAAAAACTCTCAGCCTCTTAGTTCAGACCGTGGCACTTCTTGTATTTCTTCCCGCTGCCACACCAGCACGGATCGTTGCGACCCGGTGTCTCGGCTTTGCGCACCGTCTCCACGCGCGGTCCGATGCTCTGCCACAGTTCGCGCAGGTCGTACACCGCCCAGATGGCGGCGCCAAAGTCGTTGAGCCGCGCATCGCTCACGCTGGGCGGGCCGTCTTCGGTGTGCATGGAAACCGTCGGTGGATCGGTGTCGTCCTCGGTCAATGACACGATGCTGCCCAGTGCTTCATTGAGCAGCGCTGCGGCCTCCTTGTCACGCGGGGCCGCCCATTCCTCGGGCCAGTTTTCCACCACGAACATGAACCCCAGCGCCCACACCTGCGCGAACGCCGGCAGCTCCTGGTCTCCGATCTCGGCACGGGCCTCGTCAGGCAGACTAGCCACCGCGCCGCGCACATCCATCACTTCGGGCTCGTAAGTGCGCTCGTCTTCCAGCGTCTCCACGTCGGCACCCAGCGCCTGCGCCACCTCGTTCCAGCGCCGGGTCCACAGCGTCACGAAGCGGTTGAACTGCTCGTCGTCCTGAAACTGGTTGCCACCATCGTCGCCGGTGCCCAGCAGCACGGGGAAGTACTCACTGGGCATGATCAGACGGCGTGTGCACAACAGGGCCGCGATCGCGCCTTCGCAGAACTCCCATTGCGGCACATCTTCGCCACGCGTGCGCAGGTCGTCCAGGATGTCTTCCAGGGCTTCGAATTCGTCGGATGTCAAGGGCGCGTTCAGATCGGCGGGCGTGGCAGGGGTGTTCATCTCAAGAGGAAGAGCAGGGTTTTATGATGCCCGCCAGTGTAGGGCCTGTTCCCACTGCCTATGTACCTGGCATGACCTTCTGAACAGACCCTGCGGCCCACCCTTCTGAAAGCCCGCATGCTCGCCCGTCTGAATGCCCTGTACCCCATCCGATACACCGCACTGGCCCTGTGTGTGGCGGGTGCATTGCTGAGCCTGTTTGCCTGGGTGGCATTTGGTGTCGGCGGGGCTTACCTGGTGGTGTTTCTGGCACTGTCCCTGCTTGGCCTGCGAGACCTGAAACAGACCAGGAGCTCGCTGCTTCGCAACTACCCGCTGATCGGTCATCTGCGCTTCATGCTCGAAGGCATACGCCCCGAGATGCGGCAGTATTTTCTGGAAGCCGACAACGAGGCCACGCCCTTTTCGCGCAGCCAGCGCAGCCTGGCCTACGCACGCGCCAAGGGTGAGACCGACAAACGCCCCTTCGGCACCCAGGTCGACCAGAACGCCAACGGGCACGAATGGCTCAACCACTCACTGGCCCCGAGCCAGCTGTCATCGCACGATTTCCGCACACTCGTGGGTGGTCCGGCCTGCAAGCAACCCTACGACGCCAGTGTGTTCAACATCTCGGCCATGAGCTTTGGCGCTCTCTCGGCCAACGCCATCCAGGCCCTCAACGCGGGCGCCAAGCGCGGCGGTTTCGCGCACGACACAGGCGAAGGCTCCATCTCGGCCTGGCACCGCCTGCACGGGGGTGACCTGATCTGGGAAATCGGCTCGGGCTACTTCGGCTGCCGGGATGACGAAGGGCGGTTCAGCGAAGACCGCTTCAAGGCCAATGCTCAAGATCCGCAGGTCAAGATGATCGAACTCAAGCTCAGCCAGGGTGCCAAGCCGGGTCACGGCGGCTTGCTGCCTGGCGCCAAAGTCACCCTGGAAATCGCCGCCGCGCGCGGCGTGGCCGTGGGCAAGGATTGCGTGTCTCCGGCTGCCCACAGCGCCTTCGCCAGCCCGATCGAACTGCTGCAGTTCATCGCCCGCCTGCGCGAACTCTCCGGCGGCAAGCCCACCGGATTCAAGCTGTGCATTGGTCATCCCTGGGAATGGTTCGCCATCGTCAAAGCCATGCTGGAAACCGGCATCACGCCCGATTTCATCGTGGTCGATGGTGCCGAGGGTGGCACCGGTGCGGCCCCGCTGGAATTCACCGACCACGTGGGCGCGCCGCTGCAGGAAGGTCTGCGACTGGTGCACAACACCCTGGTCGGCGTGAACCTGCGCGACCGCATCAAGATCGGTGCTGCCGGCAAGATCATCTGCGCATTCGACATCGCCAGAACCATGGCTGTGGGGGCCGACTGGTGCAACAGCGCGCGCGGCTTCATGTTCGCGCTAGGCTGCATCCAGGCGCAGACCTGCCACACCGGCAACTGCCCGACCGGCGTGAGCACCCAGGACCCGGTGCGTCAGCAGGCACTGGTGGTGCCAGACAAGTCCACCCGCGTCTTCAACTTCCATCAGCAAACCCTCGAAGCCCTCAGGGAGCTGGTGCAAGCCGCTGGCCTGCACCACCCCAGCGAGATCAGCGCCCACCACATCGTGCGGCGCGTGAATGAAAACGAAGTGCGCCTGCTGGCCAACCTGTTGCCCGAGGTGCCGGCCGGCTCGCTGCTGCTGGGTGCCGAAGGCCAGCACGCGGTGTTCACCACCTACTGGGACAAATCCAGCGCCGGGCATTTCGGGCTGGAGTGAAATGGCGGCGGGGTTCGGTCAGATGGCTGCAGCAGCAACCGGGGTGGACCACCAGTAGATGCCCCCGTAGAGCAGGCCATTCCACAGCACGATCGACACGCCGGCGATGCGTTCCATGCGCCGGGGCATGCCCATCGGGTACACCAGCGGGCCAAAGTAGTGATGGACAAATCCGCTCTCGTAGGACTTCCCACCCGACGCCGCCCGCAGCCGGTTTTCCAGCGGTGTGAGCGGGCAGGTCCACCCCGCCAGGTTCACCACTGAAGACCAGATCACGATGGGCAGGTGAATCCACACCCAGCCAGGCGCGATCAGAACGCCGAGCGCACCGAACACCGCGAGCATCACAAAAGCAAAGTGCAGCAGCAGCACCAACTCGGCAGCAAGGCGGCGGATCATGACGCAGGCACCTCAGAGGCAGTCCGGGCGCGGCATTCAGCATGGAAGATCATGGGCTGTTCCATTTCACGCATGGCAACCCTGCCCCCTGATCACACCCGCGAGCCGTCCGGCAGAAAGCGCTCGTCTTTCTCCAGCGCCCCTTGTGCGCCGTACTGTTTGCGGCGCAACAGCACCCCGCGGTCGCCGTGTTCTTCCTCGCGCCGCAGGACACCGGCCTCATCAAAATACTTCTGCCACCCCAGCAAGCGGCCGTTGCGGTCCATGTTGATGGCGGCGGGCTGACCGTTGTCCCAGAAGCTTTCGGTGTGGCGTTGCTGATGGCGTCCATCGCGCTGAATCGCCTGCCGCAGCTTGAGGCGCCCGTTGAGGTACCACTGCCGGATGGTTTGCTCCTGACCGTCGGCCCACTGCGTTTCCTGCGTGAGCTGGCCGCCCTCGGCCCACTCCCGCGCCACCCCTTCGCGCCCCTCGCCTGAGGAAGGGTCCCTTTCGAGGAAGTCGGCTTCAGTCCGCAATTGGCCTGAGGGATAGTAGACACGCTTGATGCGTCGACCCTCTTTGACTTCTTCCGTGCGTACGATCGCGCCGCGTGCGTCGATCACGGCGTGGTAGTGCAGTTGCCCCCCGAGGTAGCGCAACTTGCCACTGGGCGTTCCCGGCTCGCGAAAAAGCGTGACGTCGCTGAGCACGCCTGCATGCCCGCAGGGTGTCCGGTCCTGCGGCAACAGCGACTGCCCGGCACAGCGCAGTTCGCTGAGCGAACCATCGGACAGCAGCCCCAGTGTCACCACCGCCCGGCCATCCACAAAAAAGTCCAGCCGCTGCAAGTGCCCGGCCTCGGCGAACTGCTTTTGCTCGCCGACCGCCTGTCCATCAACCAGCTGCTCTTCCCTGCGAAGCGTGCCCCGGGCATCGAATTCACGAGCCACACCGTGGCGGTTGCCCCGCTCGTTCACGCTGTATTCCTTGCGGGTGCCGTCGCGCAACTCCAGGCGCACCGGTCCTTCGAAGCGTCCTTCGCGCACCGTCTGTTCGCGCAAGCGCAGCTCACCCTGTTCGTCCGTGCACCGCATGACGCCGCTCTTGCCGGAAATGGTGTGCCCGTTGGCGGGGTTGACCGCTTCCCCATTGAGCTCGCACAGAGGCAAGGCATGCACCGTTGTGCCTGCCACGAAGAGTGCCACCCCAAGGCCGATTCGACGTGCGGTGCGGGCTGGCAAGCGCATGGCGATCGCTCAAGCCAGATGGCTGGTGGTGATGGATGTCACCGTCCAGGCACGGCACACGCGGACCCCCAACCGTTCGAGCCGCCGCGCCATGCACAGCACCTCTGCGTCCTTGCTCACCAGCGTGGCACCGTGGGCCGCAGCCAGATCAATGAACACCTGATCGTCCGGGTCCTTGCAGGTGAAAGGCGCCTTGGCAGCGGCTGGCACGATGCGGGCGTGCCGGTCGAAAGCGTCAAGCACTTCGCGCTCCGACAAAGCCGCCGCCACCCGACGGCGCACGATCTGCGGATAGTCGAGTACGCGAATCAACTCCTCGCGCATGTCTGCCGTGGCCAGCCAGTCGAGCGCGTCCCTCTTCAGGGCCTCGTGCAGCGGCGCAATGGCTGGATCTTGAAAAACAAAAAGATCGAGCGTGATGTTGGTGTCGATAACAACCGCGCTCATGTCAGCCATCCCTCATTGCGGCGCGCAGACCGCTGCGCGCGAATCGCCGAACCACAAGCAGCCCTCTCCGGAGCGAAATGCCCCAGTCCAGAACACCCGAAGATCCGGCTCCGCCGGTCCAAGGGTGCGCCCCCCTTCAAGGGGGGTGACGCCGAAGGCGGCGCGGGGGGTCATTGCCGTCTCGCCATGAGATCAAACCGGAACAATCGGCATTCGATCGGCCCGTTCCACAAAGGTACCCGGCGCGACTCCTTGAAGCGCATCTTGCCCGGCAGCTTCAGGTCTGGCGTGAGCAGCCAGGCGCTCCAGCCAGCGTAATGGGACTTCCAGTGCGAAGCGAGTTGCTGGAAAAACTCGCTGCCATCACCGCCATCGGCCATCTGTGCACTCTCGCGTCCCAAACCGGGCGCGGGAGGTGCCGCCTGGCCCACGGTGAAGGTGCGTGGCGCGCGCGGGGCCATGCGCTGGGCACGGGCGCTGGCACGGTCTTCCGAACTCTGGCCGGCCACACCCGCCGCCGCAATGCGCTCGCCGTAGGGCGGGTTGAGCAACAGCACACCGGGCCGGGTCGTCGGCGGCTGTCGCTGCAGGGCATCACCACCGCGCAGCTCCACCGCATGCGCCACACCGGCCCGCTCGGCGTTGCGCTGGGCGAAATCGACCATGCGGAAAGACACATCGCTGCCGAACACGATGGGCGCATGGCCGGCTGGCCACTCGCGCTGCTCGCGCACCGCATCGTCTTTGATCGCCTGCCACACGTGCGGCTGAAACGGCAGCATCTTCTCGAAGGCAAAACGGCGGCGCAGACCGGGTGCAATACCCAGTGCGATCTGTGCGGCTTCAATCACCACCGTGCCGCTGCCGCAGCAGGGGTCGTACAGCGGCACGATGTCGTCTAGCGGCTGGTCGGCGCAGGCGTCCCAGCCGGTGGCGGCGATCATGGCTGCAGCCAAGGTCTCTTTCAGGGGCGCGTCACCCTTGTCTTCGCGCCAGCCCCGCTTGAACAGCGGCTCGCCCGAGGTGTCGATGTAGAGCGTGAGCGTGTCGGTGGTGAGGTGGGCGTAGATGCGCACGTCGGGCCAGGTGGTGTCCACGCTGGGGCGCTCGCCGCGCTTGTGGCGGAAGCGGTCGCAGATGGCGTCCTTGATCTTGAGCGCCGCAAAATTCAGGCTGGTCAGCGGGCTGTGCTGGGCCGTGATCTCCACCTTGATGGTCTGGGCCGGTGTGAACCAGATCTCCCAGGCCACGTCGCCAGCGGCGTTGTAGAGGTCCTGCTCATTGCGGTATTCGCCATGCCAGAGCTGCACCAGCACGCGCTGGGTGAGCCGGCTGTACAGGTTCAGCCGCATGGCATCGCGCCAGGAAGCCTGCACCCCCACGCCGCCACGCGCCTTGTGCTGCACGGACTCACCGGTGATGCGCTGCACTTCGGCGCTGAGCATGTCCTCCACGCCGGCGGCGCAGGGGAGAAAGAGCTGGAGCTGGTTCATGGAAAAGGCAGACGCTGGGCTGACAGCGTAGGGCAGAAAGTCAAAAGAGTGAAGAGGTGGGCCATAGACGGCGTATTCGGCCCCCGCGACGAGACCGAGTCCCGTCAGCGTTTGCGCAGATTGGCCGGCGCAATGCGCAAGGCTTCGCGGTATTTGGCCACGGTGCGGCGGGCACATTCAATACCCTGTTCGCGCAGCAGGTCCGACAACTGGTTGTCTGACAGCGGTTTGGAAGGCGTCTCGGACGCAATGAACTGCTTGAGCAGGGCCCGCACGGCCGTGCTGGACGCGTTGCCACCGGTTTCGGTTCCCAGCGACGAACCAAAGAAGTACTTGAGTTCGTAAGTGCCAAAGGGTGTGGCCATGTACTTGGCGGTGGTCACCCGGCTGATGGTGGATTCGTGCAGGCCGAGTTCGTCGGCGATCTCGCGCAGCACCAAGGGACGCATGGCGAGCTCGCCGTGCATGAAGAAGTTGCGCTGGCGTTCGACGATAGCGCTGGACACGCGCAGGATGGTGTCGAAGCGCTGCTGGATGTTCTTGATGAACCAGCGCGCCTCCTGCAGGCGTTGCTGCATGGCGGCGTGACCGGCCTCCCCCCCGCTGTCGCGCCCGCCCCTGTTCTGGCGCATGGCGTTGGCATACACGTCGTGCACGCGCAGGCGCGGCATCACCTCGGGATTGAGGATCACCTTGAAGCCCCGCCCGGCCCGCGAAACGATCACGTCGGGCACCACCAGGTTGCGTTCCAGGTCGACAAACTGACGACCCGGCTTGGGCTCCAGCCTGGCGATCAGCGCCATAGCGGCACGCACCAGTTCTTCCTCCAGTCCGCACAGGCTGCACAGGCGCTTCACGTCGCGCTTGGCGATCAGCTCCAGAGGCTGGTTGCAGATGGCCAGGGCCGCGCGGGCTTCGGGCGTGTTGCGCAACTCCAGGATCTGCAGCCTCAGGCACTCCCCGAGGTCGCGCGCGCCCACACCGGCCGGCTCCATGTGCTGCAACCAGTGCAAGGCCGTGCTCAGGCGCTGCTCCAGGGCCTCCCGGTCTTCAAGGCTGGGTTGCGCACCAGCCCCGTGGCTGCCGTCTTCGCCCGCGAGCACGCTCATGCGCAACCAGGCGGCTGCGAGGTCGGACAGGCTTTCTTCCAGATAGCCGTCGTCGCTGAGGGATTCGATGAGGAAGTACAGCGCCGCACGATCTTCATCGCTCAGCCGCAGGCAGCGGGCCTGATCGTGCAGGTGGTCCTGGAGGCTGACGTTGGCCCGCGCCAGGTCAGCGGCCGAGGCGGTCTCGTCGCCGTCCGACACGCCGCTGTTGCGCGCCGGCGCCTCGCCGCCCCACTCACCATCGTCGGGCGCGATGTCCACCGAGCCATCGCCTTCCCAGCTCTCTTCCAGCGGAGAAGCGCCGTCGATCCGGCTCTCGACCTCTTCGCTCTGTGCGGTGTCGCTGCTGGTCGAGCCGTCCCGTTCCATCGAGGCCCGCTCATGCTCGACCGGCCCCGCAGCCGATGGTTCTTCGCCAGGCGGGGAGGCGTCTGCAATCTGTTCACCGGCACTGACGGGTGTGTCGGTCTGTTCAAGTCCAAACGCTTCGCGTTCGGCGATTTCTTCTGTGCGCTCCAGAAACGGGTTCTCATCGAGCATTTGCTCGACTTCCTGGGCCATTTCCAGCGTGGAGAGCTGCAGCAGGCGGATCGACTGCTGCAGTTGCGGTGTGAGCGCCAGATGCTGCGAAACACGCAGTGAGAGGCCTTGCTTCATGATGCGAGCGACAGACTGACCATCACATCCGGAAGTGCTCGCCGAGGTACACCCGGCGCACGTCTGCGTTCTCCACGATCTCGGCGGGTGTGCCGCTGGTCAGCACGTGCCCGTCGTTGATGATGTAGGCACGGTCACAGATGCCCAGGGTTTCGCGCACGTTGTGGTCGGTGATCAGCACGCCGATGCCGCGCCCCTTGAGAAAGCCGATGATGCGCTGAATCTCGATCACGGCGATGGGGTCGATACCGGCGAACGGTTCGTCCAGCAGAATGAATCGCGGGTTGGTGGCCAATGCCCGTGCAATCTCCACACGGCGACGTTCGCCACCGGACAGCGCAGGCGCAGGCGAATCCCGAAGGTGATCCACATGCAGTTCTTTCAGCAGGGCTTCGAGCCGGCTGCTGACCTCTGCTTCTGAAAGCGGTTTGCCCTCTTCATCGGTTTGCAACTCCAGCACGGCGCGCACGTTGTCGGCCACGTTGAGCTTGCGGAAAATGGAGGCTTCCTGCGGCAGGTAGCCCAGTCCCAGGCGCGCACGGCGGTGGATCGGCAGGCGCTCGATGGACTGCCCGTCGAGCAGGATCTGCCCGCCGTCGACACGCAGCAGGCCCACGATCATGTAGAACGAGGTGGTCTTGCCCGCGCCGTTCGGCCCGAGCAGACCCACCACCTCGCCTTTGTCCACGGCGAGCGAAACATCTTTGACCACCTTGCGGCTGCCGTACGCCTTCTTCAGCCCTCGGGCCTCCAGCGTGCTGCGGTCAACCGACACGGGCGGCCGGGCGGCCGCGTCTGTCGTCACTGGCTTTTCTCTTTGATCTGGCCGCTGGGGCGCAGGGTGGCAGGGTCGGCGGGGGTGGGGGTGGGTGCAGCCCCTTCGGTCGGCGTCGGCGTGAGCATGGCACGCACGCGTCCGGACGGATTGGCCGCATCGCGCCCCGGTTCGTTGCCCTTGACGGTGAACACCTCTGTGGCACTGTTGTAGACGATCAGGTTGCCACGGGCTTCGTCGTTGATCTGTTCCCCCCGGTAACGCCGAAGCACGGCACTGCCGCTGAACCGGATGATCTCCGACTTGCTGTCGTAGTCAATGCGCACCCCTTCGCCCTCGATCCATTCATCCAGCCCTTCACGTTTCTGGCGGAAGAAACCGGGCGTTGCAGCAGTACCGGTGAGCACCCCTAACTGATTGCCCTGCGCGTCCTGCTTCACCTCGATCTGTTTGCCCCGCATGATGATGGTGCCCTTGGTCAGCACCACGTTGCCGGTGAACACGCTGGTCTGCTTGGCGTCGTCATAACGCAGGGCGTCGGCCTCGATGTTCATGGGTTTGTCCTTGTCGGCCGCCTCTGCCTGGGCCGCGCCCATGCAGAAGAGACTGGCGGCCAGCACGGAAACAAATCGGGTCAGGGTTTGGGTCGGCATAGATGAGGGCATGACGGTTTGGGGCACGAAACTTGCATTCATTGTAACGGCGTGAATCCGGATTCCTGTGTCACTTTCACCCCTGATGGGAGCCCGGCGCAGAAACAGAAAACCCCGCAGGGCGGGGCTTCTTCTGGCGTGAATTCCGGCCGACACCCGGACGATCCGGGATACGGCATTTTCAGCCTTTGCGCACCTCTGCAATCAAGGCATTGGCCACAGCCAGCGTGCGCGCGCCCTGCCCTGGTATGTAGAACCGGCCAGCCACGCCGAGTGCCGGCGTTCCTTCGACCTGGTAGGCCTCTTGCAGTTGCGTGGCGCGCCGCGCTTTGCCTGCCACCGCAAACGAGTTGTAGAACTCGGTGAACTTGGCCCGATCAACACCCTGCTTCTCAACCCAGTTGGTGATGGCGTCTGGGGTGGTGATCCGTTGCTTGTCGATGTGGATGGCTTTGAACACCTTGTCATGCAGGGCATCGACCTGTCCCATGGCTTCAAGCGCGTAATACAGGCGCTGCAGCGGCAGAAAGGCGTCGCTGAAAGCCACAGGGATGCGGCGCAAGGTGACATGGGCCGGCTTCTTCTTCAGCCACTCGGTGATGTGCGGCTCGAAGTTGTAGCAGTGGATGCAGGTGTAGGCAAAAAACTCGACCACCTCCACCTGGCCTGCGGCGCTGTCCACCGGTGCCGGCCGCGCCAGACGCAGATAGTCAGTGCCTTCCTTGAGGCCAGCGACCTGGGCCTGGGCGGTGCCCCAGCCCAACGTGCCAGCTACTGCCAGCCCACCACCGGCCAGCAGGGCCTGGGAAAAATTTCGACGTTGCATGTGTTCAGACTCCTGATGTTGACCGCACTTGGTGCCTCGGCGGGGTCTTTGGTTCCCGTCGACTCACCGGGCTCAGCGATCGACGCGAACCAGGGCGGCATCCACCCCGTTGACCGTGAGCTGTTCACGGGTGACATCCGCCAGTGCGCGGTCGACGAATGGGCCGACGCGCACACGGTAAACCGTGCGCCCTGCCTGCTCACGCTCAGTCACGGCGGCATCGATGCCGAGCATGGCCAAACGGGCACGCTGGGCCTGTGCGTCATCGGGGTTGCGAAAAGCACCCGCCTGTACAAAGTACGCGGAGCCGCCTGCGGAGCTGGCAGCGGCGGGCGCAGTGGTGGCCGGTTGACCCAGGCGAGATTGCACCAGATCGCCCAAGGGGTCACTAGCCGCGGCGGCTGGCGCACCGGCAGGCGGAAGGGATCGGCCGTCGGCAGGCGGCACCACGATGGCGCCTGCCGGATCAGCGGGAGGCACCACCACGGGTGCCACCGGCTGGGTGTCGGGCCGGCCACCAAGCGTCGCATTGGGGTTCCAGCCGCGGTTGCGCTCGGCCTCGATCAGATCCTGGTTCGCGTTTCGCGACACGCCCCGGTCCACAAAGGGAATCGGTACTTTGGTGACGTACACGGCCACCGCCAGCGCAGCGCCGAGCCCGACCAGCACCCCAACGACAAAGCCAAGCAGGGTGCCGCCTTGCTCACGGCGTCGGTTCAAACATGGGGATTTCATAGACCAGGATTCCACTTCACATCTTTTTGGGCGCGCTCACACCCAACACATTCAGGCCATTGTGCAACACCTGCGCCGTGGCAGCGACCAGGGCCAGGCGAGCGGTTCTGACCGCTTCATCTTCCACCAGGATGCGCTCGGCGTCGTAGTAGCTGTGGTAGCTGGCGGCCAGCTCACGCAGGTAGAAGGTGACGTCGTGCGGTGCGAAGTCCCGCGCGGCGTCGCTCAGCATGCCAGGGTACTTGGCCAGCAGCAGCATCAGGGCCTGTGCAGGTGCACTGTCGAGTGCGGAGAGGTCGGCGTCCTTCAGGGTGTCCACGTCGCCACCCCAGCTGGCCAGCACCGAACAGATGCGCGCATGGGCGTACTGCACGTAGTAGACCGGGTTGTCGTTGTTCTTCTGCACCGCCAGATCCACGTCAAACGTGTACTCGGTGTCGGGCTTGCGGCTGAGCAGGAAGAAACGCACGGCATCCTTGCTGGTCCACTCGATGAGGTCGCGCAGCGTCACGTAGCTACCGGCCCGTTTGCTGATCTTGACTTCTTCGCCGCCGCGCACCACACGCACCATGGTGTGCAGCACGTAGTCGGGGTAGCCTGGGGGAATGCCCACGTTGGCCGCCTGCAGGCCGGCACGCACCCGGGCAATGGTGCCGTGGTGGTCGGTGCCCTGGATGTTGATGACCTTGGTGAAGCCGCGCTCCCATTTGCTGATGTGGTAGGCCACATCGGGCACGAAGTAAGTGAACGAGCCGTCGGACTTGCGCATCACGCGGTCCTTGTCGTCGCCGTAGTCGGTGGACCTGAGCCAGAGCGCGCCGTCCTGCTCGTAGGTCTTGCCGGCGTCGATCAGTTTCTGCACCGTGGCCTCGACCCGACCGCTGGTGTACAGGCTGGATTCGAGGTAATAGTGGTCGAACTTGACCGCAAAGGCTTGCAGATCCAGGTCCTGCTCGTGGCGCAGGTAAGCGACCGCAAACTGGCGCATGCCGTCGAGGTCGTTGATGTCACCGCTTGCTGTGAACTCGCGGTCGTCGGCTTTCACGGTCTTCTTCGCCAGGAAGTCGGCTGCGATGTCGGCAATGTAGTCGCCGTTGTAGGCGGCTTCGGGCCAGTTCGGGTCGCCTGGCTTGAACCCTTGGGCACGCAGCTGGGTGGAGGTGGCCAGGGTGCCGATCTGCACGCCTGCGTCGTTGTAGTAGAACTCGCGATGCACGCTCCAGCCCTGGGTTTCGTAAAGGCTGCAAATGGCGTCACCCAGTGCGGCCTGACGGCCATGGCCCACGTGAAGGGGGCCTGTGGGATTGGCAGAAACGAACTCGACCATGAGTCGCTGTCCATTGGGCTCGGCAACGCCAAAGCGCTCGGCGGCTGCCAGCACGTCACGCACGATCTGCTGCTTGGCCTCTGGCTTGAGCCGGATGTTGATGAACCCGGGGCCGGCAATGTCGATGTCGGACACCCATTGTGCGTACACGGGCTGCGCCAGCAGGTCGGCCCGCAGGCCTTCTGCCAGTTGACGCGGATTGAGCTTGAGCGGCTTGGCCATCTGCATGGCGGCGGTGCAAGCGAAATCGCCGTGGGCCGCCACTTTGGGCGACTCGAACGCGGCCTTCTCACCTGCGCCGGGGGAACGCATTTCCAGTGCGGTGGCCAGTCCCGCCAGCAGTTCTTGTTTGATCTTGAGCATAGGGCGAGATTCTAGGGCTGCGGACATGGCCTGCTCCGCGCAGGTCACGAGAGACAGCGCCAGCAAGGTTCTGCGCAGTCAAGCTCCCAATCACACGGCCCAGACAAGCGTCTCCCGATGCGGCAATGCAGACCGGTGGTGCACCCCGAAAGCGGGCAAGCGAGGTTCTTGCCAGTCAGATAGGGCTGTAAAAGAAAGTAGCTCCGTCACATTCGTTGCAACTCGGTTTGAATACCTTCTGTATTGCCGGGCATCCGAAGTGATCCATTTGACAATGTCTGCTGACGAAAACAACACTTTGGGTTGCAGTTCCATTGGCTAACAAAACGGCGGTTTAACTGGGCATTCAGCCGGTTTTTTTACGTCCTCTTACAGGCCTCCCCGCTCAAGCGTCTGGATAATCCGTTCAGCGGCGAGGGGGCCAACCTCAGACCTGGCCTGAATACATTGGCGTTGTGGATTTTCTGAAAGCTGCTTCGAACAGCAATCAGAGATTCACGAGGATATGTGAAGGACTGAGGGTTTGCCCACCAGCCCTGCAATGACTGCAGTGAGGGCCTTGAAGCAGGTGTTGTGCACTGGTACGGCACTTGCATCACGGGTACCTGGTTCAGCTGGATCTGATCGAGCTGTTCTGCCTCCTGAGTCACATGTCCCACGAACTGGTATCAAAGTTCTCGCGGGGGTGCTGTACCTCGCGGAGGGAAGGTTTGTCTTGGACGTTGACGGGTGCAACACCTGTCCGAGATGTGCAGCGCAGGATTTATTTGGCGACTATCGATTGCACCGTATTTGAATTTCGTTAAAGCGACATTGACCCCATGACTTATCTGAAAATCTCCGAACTCAAATCGTTGCACTCCAGCGGGATCGTACTGGCATCCTTGGTACTGGCTTCAGCGGCATCGTTTGAGGCACATGCCCAGCAGACCATTGGTGGAATTACTTTCAGTTCCAAGGCCTGTGCAGTCCAGCCCAATACCTGCAAGTTCACAGGGACACGAACGGTAGCCTACGGAGCAAGTGGCAGGTTCACAGTTCGCACGTTGACAGGGCCGGTTGTTTGCAGCGGCAAGACATTCGACAATCCCATCCCCGATGTCCGGAAATCCTGCTATCTGGCCATTTCTGCTCCAGCTCCAGCTCCAGCTCCAGCTCCTGCTCCAGCACCGGGTACCCAACTGATCAACGGACAACTCTTCAACAGCGCCGCTTGTGCTACGGAAGGTGGCACCTGCAACTTCAGCGGGCAACGCGCGGTGGCTTTCGGGGCTTCGGGCAGGTTCAGTGTCAGAACGCTTTCAGGCCCAGTGAGTTGCAACACGGGCGTGTTTGGCGATCCCATCTACGGCATTGTGAAGTCTTGCTACCTTAGCGCATCTGCTCCAGCACCAGCTCCAGCACCAGCACCAGCTCCAGCACCAGCACCAGCTCCAGCACCAGCACCAGCACCAGCTCCAGCTCCAGCTCCAGCTCCAGCTCCAGCTCCTGGAACCCAAATCATCGATGGCCGGTCATTCGTCAACGTGGCATGTGCCAGCGAAAGTCAGACCTGCAACTTCGCTGGTCAACAGGATGTGGCATATGGTGCCGAGGGGCGGTACAGCATCAGGACACTCAGTGGCCCTGCCAGTTGCTCGAACGGTGTCTTTGGTGACCCGATCCCCGGCACAGTGAAATCTTGCTCCTTGAGCACAGCCGCTTCAGCACCTGCACAAACAGGCACCTATACCGTTAAAGGCGGCGATACTTTATCCAGCATCGCACGCAGCCACTCGACAACTGTAGCTAAAATCCAACAATTGAATAATATTAGCGGATCCACTATCCACCCCGGCCAGAAACTGAAAGTGGCTGGTACTGCACAAGTCGTCGTCTCTGCACCTACACCGGCGCCAACCGTAACTGCACCAGCACCGGCTCCAGCACCAGCGACTAGTACATACCGCGTTGTCGGCGGCGATACGCTCAGCAAGATTTCCAGAAGCTATAATGTTTCCGTCGCTCAATTGATGAGCTGGAACAACTTGAATTCAAGCACCATTCACGTAGGGCAAACCTTGAGAATCCAAGGCGGAGCGACAGTTTCACCGTCCTCACCTGTGCAAGTTTCCAACCCGGCTCCAGCTGCCTCTAAAGCCGGCCAAGTGATTTCCATCGCCAGATCACAACTCGGCGTCCCTTATGCTTGGGGCGGAACAACAGCGAGCGGATTCGACTGCAGCGGTTACCTGTTCTACGTTTATAACCGCGCTGGAATCACGATCCCTCGCACGAATACAATCGGCTATTACGCCAGCTCATTTACTGTCAGCTCGCCGCAGCCGGGCGATCTCGTGTTCTTCAAGAACACATACCGTCCAGGCATCTCGCACGTCGGCATTTTCATCGGCAACAATAGCTTTATCCACGCCGGCGGAGACCGCGTCCAAATCACCAACTTGAACGATAGCTATTGGGGCAAGCATTTCGACAGCTTTAAACGCCTCAACGCCATGAGATAAAAAGAAAGCTCCGGGAACACTCCGGAGCTTTTTCCTGTTATCGGACAATTGATGACAGCCGAAGATTTCGCGCAAAGAAATCTCTGGAT
>PHCQ01000129.1 GCA_002840835.1 Betaproteobacteria bacterium HGW-Betaproteobacteria-16
CAAGGTCATCAAGCTCGACCGCAAGCGCAACAACGTGGTGCTGAGCCGCCGCGCCGTGGTGGAAGCCTCCATGGGCGAAGAGCGCGCCAAGCTGATGGAAACGCTGAAAGAAGGCGCCATCGTCAATGGTGTGGTCAAGAACATCACCGAATACGGTGCATTCGTTGACCTCGGCGGTATCGACGGCCTGCTGCACATCACCGACATGGCATGGCGCCGTGTGCGCCACCCGAGCGAAGTCGTTCAGGCTGGTCAGGAAATCACCGCCAAGATCCTCAAGTTCGACACCGAGAAGCAGCGCGTCTCACTGGGCCTCAAGCAAATGGGCGATGACCCATGGATGGGCGTTTCACGCCGCTACCCACAGAGCACCCGCATGTTCGGCAAGATCACCAACATCGCCGACTACGGCGCGTTCGTGGAACTCGAGCCTGGCATCGAAGGCCTGGTGCACGTCTCCGAAATGGACTGGACCAACAAGAACGTGGCCCCGAACAAGCTGGTGTCGCTGGGCGACGAGGTCGAAGTCATGGTGCTCGACATCGACGAAGACAAGCGCCGCATCTCTCTGGGCATGAAGCAGTGCCGCGCCAACCCCTGGCACGAGTTCGCTGAAGCCACCAAGCGCGGCGACCGCGTCAAGGGCCCGATCAAGTCGATCACCGACTTCGGCGTGTTCGTGGGTCTGGCTGCCGGTATCGACGGCCTGGTGCACCTGTCCGACCTCTCCTGGAACGAAACCGGCGAAGCCGCCGTGCGCAACTTCAAGAAGGGCCAGGAAGTGGAAGCCATCGTGCTGGCCATCGACGTGGAGCGCGAGCGCATTTCCCTGGGTATCAAGCAACTCGACGGCGACCCGTTCACCACCTTCGTGTCGGTGAATGACAAGGGTTCCATCGTGACCGGCAAGGTCAAGACTGTGGATGCCAAGGGCGCCGAGATCGACCTGGGCGAAGACGTGCTGGGCTACCTGCGTGCCAGCGAGATCAGCCGCGACCGCGTGGAAGATGCGCGCAACGTGCTCAAGGAAGGCGACGAAGTGAGCGCTGTGGTGACCAACGTGGATCGCAAGACCCGCAACATCCAGTTGTCCATCAAGGCCAAGGACGCCGCTGACCAGCAGGAAGCCATGAGCAGCCTGAGCCAGCAGTCTTCCCGCGAAAACGCCGGCACCACGAGCCTGGGCGCCCTGCTGCGCGCCAAGCTGGACAACAACAACTGATAGCCGAGGCACGGCGTTTGACCTGATGCATCGGGTGGGTTTTCCCCGCCCGATGCATGCATGCCGGACGTCTCAAGTCCAACGCTCAATCACAACACAATGACCCGATCAGACCTTGTTGAAGCTCTGGCCAACCGCTTTGTGCAGTTGACCCATCGTGATGCCGAGTTCGCCGTCAAGGCGATTCTGGACGCCATGGGTGACGCCTTGGTCAAAGGTCATCGGATCGAGATCCGTGGGTTTGGCAGTTTCTCCGTCAATCGCCGCTCACCCCGAATCGGTCGCAATCCGCGTTCGGGTGAAAGTGTGATGATTCCGGAGAAGCGCGTGCCGCATTTCAAACCAGGCAAGGCATTGCGCGAGCATGTGGATGCCCGAACGGCTGAA
Organism: Betaproteobacteria bacterium HGW-Betaproteobacteria-16; assembly: GCA_002840835.1. Classification (GTDB taxonomy): domain Bacteria; phylum Pseudomonadota; class Gammaproteobacteria; order Burkholderiales; family Burkholderiaceae_C; genus Hydrogenophaga. Next base: position 1,610 of record PHCQ01000129.1, read on the forward strand.
ATGCTGGTACGCGAACCCCAGAAGCCTGTGTAAATGGCCGATGGCTGATCCGACCTGTTGCTCGGATCGCTACAATCGTTCCACCACAAAGGGGACGATTTGAGATACCTGATGTGGCTGCTCAACGCAGCCATTTTTTTTGCACTTTTCGCTTTCGCCCTGAACAACCAGGACGATGTCACGCTGCGGCTCTTCTTTGGGGCGAGCTGGCAGGCACCCTTGGTGCTGATCCTGTTGCTGGCCTTGATCGCCGGCGTGTTTCTCGGTGTGGCGGTGATGCTGCCGTTGTGGCTGCGTGCGCGCAAGGCAAGGCGAGCCCAGCCACCTGCCGCGCCGGTAACCGAGATCGACGCGAGCCTGTTCCCAGAGCCTCACGATCCGCGGCATGGACTTTGATTTCACATGGTTGCTGTGGGGCCTGCCCCTGGCATTCGCCCTGGGCTGGATCGCCTCCCGACTGGACCTGCGGCAGTGGCGCATTGAGGGTCGACAAGCACCCAAGGCGTACTTCCGGGGCCTGAATCACCTGCTCAACGAGCAGCAGGATCAGGCCATCGACGCCTTCATCGAAGCGGTTCAAGGCGATCCGGACACCGCCGAACTGCACTTTGCCCTGGGCAATCTCTTTCGCCGCCGAGGGGACTACGACCGGGCCGTGCGCGTCCATGAACATCTGCTTTCGCGGGCCGACATCGGGCGCAAGGAGCGCGATCGGGCCCAACATGCCCTTGCGCTGGACTTTTTGAAAGCGGGCCTGCTTGACCGAGCGGAGTCTGCCTTGCACCGTCTGGAAGGGTCGGCCTACGAGGCCGAGGCTTTGCTCGCACTGCTTTCAATCTACGAACGCTCGCGCGACTGGCCGCAAGCCAAGGTGATCGCCGAGAAGCTCGAAACGGCCGAACAAGGCAGCTTCTCCAACCGTCTGGCGCACTACCTCTGCGAAGAAGCCGAGCAGGCAGTGCGCACCGGTGACACAGACAAGGCGCTGAACCTGTTGAACGATGCCGTGGCGCGGGCACCGCAGTTGGCGCGTGGTTGGCTGGCGCTGTCGTCCTTGAAATCGCAAGCAGGCCAGCCCGATGCAGCATTCAATGCGTTGCGCGAACTGCAGAAACAGACACCGTCCGCCATGCCGCTGGCCGCCCGATCCCTTGCCGATCTGGCTCGACAGACAGGGCGACTGGACGAGGCGAAACAGCTGCTCACGGCCAGCGACCAGCGCGCACCATCGATCGACGTGACCGAGGCCCTGGCCAGCCTTTGTGAGGACAAAGAGCTTGCACGCACGCAGTACCTGACCCATCTGGGCCGCGAATCTTCTCTGGTGCTGGCAGCCCAATGGCTGGCGGGTGAACAGTTTTCGAACCCCGCCGCGCAGGCGCCCGTGCAAGCTGCTCTCTCACAGGCCAGCACGCCGCTCAAGCGCTACCGGTGTGCCGCTTGCGGGTTTGAAGCACAGCAACACTTCTGGCACTGCCCAGGATGCCAGACCTGGGACAGCTACCCGGCGAGACGGGTCGAAGAGCTTTGACCCACCCCCGCGCCGCGCTTGCAGCGCGTCACCCCCTCAAGGGGGCGATACCAGTCGTCCGGCAAAGCCGGCCCGACGGTATCCTTTGAAGGGGACTCTTCGCTCCTGAGAGTTTGACCCGCTCCTGCATCGTGATTACGACGCGCTACGGTGTACCGTACCCGCCGCCGCCCGGCGTATGGATTTCGAAGATGTCGCCGGGGTGCATTTCGGCCTGCCCGATGTGGGCGAGTTCCTCGGTGCGACTGTCGCTGCGCACCACGCGATTGATGCCAACCTGGCCGGGCTGCCCGCCTGCCATGCCGAAGGCGCCGTGCACCCGACCATTGGAGAGGATGCTCGCGGTCATGTCCTCAAGAAAGCGGACACGGCGAACGCCACCGTTGCCGCCGTGCCACTGCCCTTTTCCGCCCGAGCCCTCACGGATCTCGTAGCTTTCCAGTCTCACCGGAAAGCGGAATTCAAGCACTTCAGGATCGGTCAACCTTGAGTTCGTCATGTGGGTCTGGACCACACTGGTGCCGTCGAAGCCCTCCCCTGCGCCACTGCCACCCGAGATCGTCTCGTAGTACTGGTGGGTGGCATTGCCGAAGGTGAAGTTGTTCATCGTGCACTGGCTGGCGGCCATGACCCCCAGGGCGCCGTACAGCGCATTGGTGATGCAACTCGATGTTTCCACGTTGCCAGCCACCACCGATGCCGGCGGGTTGGGGTTGAGCATGGAGCCTGGCGGAATGATCACCTTCAGTGGTTTGAGACAACCCGCATTGAGCGGAATGTCGTCATCCACCAGCGTGCGGAACACGTAGAGCACGGCCGCCATGCACACCGCCGTAGGCGCGTTGAAGTTGTTGAGTTGCTGCTCGGAAGTGCCGGTGAAGTCAATCTCGGCGCTGCGGGCTTTGGTGTCCACGCGAATGGCCACCCGGATCTGCGCGCCGTTGTCCAGCGGCAGCGTGTATTCGCCATCCTTGAGCCGCGTGATGACGCGGCGCACCGACTCCTCGGCGTTGTCCTGCACATGGCCCATGTAGGCCTGCACCACGTCCAGGCCAAACTGGTCGACCATCTTGCGCAGTTCCTGCACACCCTTTTCGTTGGCGGCGATCTGCGCCTTCAGATCGGCCATGTTCTGTTGCGGGTTGCGCGAAGGGTATTCACCGCTCTGCAGCAACGCGATCATTTCGGCTTCGCGCAGTGCGCCCCGGTCGACCAGCTTGACGTTGTTGATCTGAACGCCCTCTTCCTCGATGCGGGTGGAGAACGGCGGCATGGAACCCGGCGTGGTCCCGCCAATGTCGGCGTGGTGACCGCGGCTGCCCACGTAGAACAACGGCTTGTCCTGCCCTGCGGCCGCCAGGTACACCGGTGTGATGACGGTCACATCGGGCAAATGGGTGCCGCCGTGGTAGGGGTCATTGAGCGCGTACACGTCGCCCGGCTGCATCTTGCCCGCGTTCTCACGGATCACGGTCTTGATGCTTTCACCCATGGAGCCCAGATGCACCGGCATGTGCGGCGCGTTGGCAATCAGGTTGCCGTCGGCGTCGAACAGGGCGCAGCTGAAGTCGAGCCGCTCCTTGATGTTGACCGAGTAGGCGGTGTTCTGCAACTGCAGCCCCATCTGCTCGGCAATGTTCATGAACAGGTTGTTGAACACTTCGAGCAGCACCGGGTCGGCCGTGGTGCCCACCGCAAACGAAGCGTTGCGCGGAACCCGGCGGTCCAGCACCAGATGGTCGAGCGCGGTAAGCACAGCCTCCCAGCCGGGTTCCACCACCGTGGTGGCGTTCTTCTCCGCAATGATGGCCGGCCCGGGAATCACGTCGCCTGGTCGCAGGTCTTCCCGCACCACCACCAGGGTGACGCCTGCCGGCCCGAGATTCTTCTGGGCCCCGCCAAAAGCCAGACCGACGCGGCGCCAGTCCACGGTGCGCGAGGCCACATGGGAAGAGAAGTCGATCACCAGCGGCGCGTTGCTGCCGAGTGCCTTCAGGTCGGGCAATTCGTGCAGTTCAACGCCATGGATGGTTTCGTTGCTGCACAGGTGCACGTATTGCGCATCGGGGCTGAGCTGCCAGCTGCCCGGTGCGGGCAGGCG